>NZ_JAXMMF010000029.1:0-35563 GCF_034366665.1 Tabrizicola sp.
TTCCTCCATCCGACGTTAAGGGAGACACAAGGATGAAAAGACTGCTGATCGCGACCGCTCTGGCCACCATCGCCGGCGCGGCTTCTGCCCAGGACATCGTGCGCCTGGGGACCGAGGGCGCCTACCCGCCCTACAACTTCATCAACGACGCCGGCGAAGTCGCGGGCTTCGAGCGCGAGTTCGGCGACGAGCTGTGCAAACGTGCGGGCCTGACCTGCGAGTGGGTCACGAACGAGTGGGATTCGATCATCCCGAACCTGCAGTCGGGCAACTATGATGTGATCATCGCGGGGATGAGCATCACCGACGAGCGTGAGGAAGTGATCGACTTCAGCGCGGGCTACCTGCCTCCGGCCTCGTCGTCCTATCTGGCGCTGTCGGCGGACACCGACCTGATGTCCGGCCCGGTGGCGGCGCAGACCGGCACGATCCAGGCCTCGTTCATCGCCGAGAACGGGATGCAGCTGGTCGAATACGCGACGCCCGAAGAAACCGTGGCCGCCGTCAAGAACGGCGAGGCGGTGGCAGTGCTGGCCGACAAGGACTACCTGGTGCCGATGGCCAACGAATCCGGCGGCGCGCTGGTGCTGCTGGAGCGTGAGGAAGCGATCGGTGGCGGCGTGGGTCTGGGCTTCCGCGACAGCGACGACGCCCTGCGCGAAAAGTTCGACGCGGCGATCAAGTCGATGAAGTGCGACGGCACGCTGGATGCGATGATCACCAAGGCCGAATACTTCGGGCCCGAGGCAAAGACCTGGGGCGACGCCGGCAAGGAAGGCTGCTAAGCCTTGACCGGGCGGGCCTTCGGGCCCGCCCCTTTCCTGACGGGACCCACGAATGTTCGAAGCCTGCGCCGATCCGAAAGCCATCGAGGGCCTGACCTGGGCCGCCTGCTATTTGACCTCGGGCAAGCATATCGACTTCTACTGGTCCTTCCTGACCGTCCTTCTGCTGCTTGCGATCACCGCGCCTGCCGCACTTGGCATGGGCTTTTTGGGCGCGACTGCAGCCCGGTCCCACATTGCGCCAGTCAGTTGGCTGGGCAAGATCTACATCTGGATGGTGCGGGGCGTGCCCGACATCATCTTCTTCCTCTTCTTCGTCATCGCGCTGGACCAGGTCATCGAATACGCCAAAAGCCTGGCGGTCTGCGCGGATCATGCCTGGCCCTGGCAGGGGCTGGAGTTCCGCGTCTGCCCCGAGGCCAAGGTCCCGCTGGCGAAATCCTCGCCCTTCTGGCACCAGGCTTACGGCTTCATGCTGGCCGTGGTGACCTTCGCCATCGTCTTCGGCGCTTTCGTCGCGAACGTGATCTTCGGCGCAATGAACGCCGTTCCCCGCGCCCAGCTGGAAACAGCCGAGGCTTACGGGATGAGCCGGGCCCAGGTCTTCCGCCGCATCCTGATCCCGCAGATGTGGGTCTATGCGCTGCCGGGGCTTGGCAACCTGTGGATGATCCTGATCAAGGCCACGCCGCTGCTGTTCCTCTTGGGCGTCAAGGACATCGTCTACTACGCGCGCGAGCTGGGAGGGTCCAAGACCCAGGCCTATGAGTATCCGCATGGCGACTGGCGGCTGTGGTACTTCCTTGGGCTGATGGTCTTCTACCTCGCCTTCACTCGCGTCTCCGAGATCGGCATCGCCCGCATCACCCGCCGCCTGAGCCACGGCCAGGCCACAGCGGGCGGCGAAGCCCTGCGGAGGGCGGGCGCATGACCTGCTGGGAAACCATCCAGGCTTACGGCCTGCGGTCCATCGGGATCGGCGAGAACCTGTTGCCGCGGTCGGACTTCACGCTGTGCCAGCAGTTCACCCTGATCGGGTCGGGGATGCTGTGGAACATCTACTTCGGAGTGCTGGCGCTGGTGGCGGGGTTCTTTCTGGCCAATGCCATCGCGCTGGCGAAGAACGCCCGCAACCCGCTCATCCGCAAGCCCGCCGAATGGTATGTCTTCATCTTCCGCGGCTCGCCTCTCTTCATCCAGTTCTTCCTGGCCTATGAGGCGCTGGTGATGCTGCCCAAAGGTGGCGTCGATATCCTGGGCATCCACCTCAACACCGCCTGGACCACCCGGGCCTGGGCCGGGGCGCTTCTGGTCCTGTTCCTGAACACCGCCGCCTATTCCGCCGAAATCTTCCACGGAGCGCTGAAGTCGATCCCGAAGGGCGACCTTGAGGCGGCAGAAGCTTACGGCCTGACCGGCTGGAAGAAGTTCATCCGGATCGAGTGGCCGACCATGCTGCGGCTGGGCTGGCCGGCCTATACCAACGAAGCGATCTTCCTCTTTCATGCCACGACGCTGGTCTTCTTCAGCGGCTTCCCGGCCTTCGGGCAAAAGGGCGACGCGCTGTATTACGCGAACTATTTCGCCGACACGACCTTCAACCCCTTCGTCCCCTACCCCATCGTTGCCTTCTATTTCATCCTGCTGACCCTGGCCGTCACTTTCTTCTACGGAAGGGTCAACCGGCACTTGAACCGACACCTGCCGTCGAACGTGCGCAGCAGAATCCGCTTGCGTCCACAGTTGATCCGGTAGTAGGCTACTTTTGATCAAATTATTCGGGCACCCGCCCGGACCCCGTGGAAACGCCGAAAACATGGCCCGCGTGGGAGAGGAGATCGAAACAGGGGAAGGACCAAGGGCATGGTCCCATCCTGCGCAGAGGGCGGCTTTCGGGTCGCGGGCGCGGGGGTCGTGCCTTTACCTCGTGACGACATGATGAAGGATTGGCTGAGAAAGCACCCTGACGTGCGGACCATTCGTGTGGCCGCCGTCGACCTGAACGGGCAGGCCCGCGGCAAGCGCGTCCCTGCCCGATTTGCCGAGAATGTGGTGAAAAGCGGAACCCGCTTTCCCTTCTCGGTCCTCAACCTCGACATCTGGGGTGAGGATATCGACGACAGCCCGCTGGTCTTTGAACAGGGCGACGCCGACGGCGTGTTGAAACCCACCGAACGCGGTTTCATGCCGATGCCCTGGCTGGAGGCTCCGACCGCGCTGCTGCCGATCTGGATGTTCCGCGAAAACGGCACCCCCTACGAGGGGGACCCCCGCCACGCGCTGAACGCTGTCGTCCAGCGCTACAAGGCCAAGGGCCTGACCCCGGTCTGCGCGATGGAGCTGGAGTTCTTCCTGATCGACGACAGCGGCAAGACCATGCAGGTCCCGGCCTCCCCACGCTCGGGCAAGCGCCGCAAGGCCGCCGAGACGCTGTCGATCCGCGCGCTTGACGCCTTCGACACTTTCTTCACCGATCTTTATGACGCCTGCGAAGCAATGGACATCCCGGCCGACACCACCACGTCGGAAACCGGCCTTGGCCAGTTCGAGGTGAACCTGATGCATTGCGACGACGCCCTGCGCGCCGCCGACGATGCCTGGCTGTTCAAGATGCTGGTCAAGGGTCTGGCCCGGCGCCACGGCTTTGCCGCCAGCTTCATGGCCAAGCCCTATTCGGAATACTCCGGGTCCGGCCTGCACACGCATTTCTCGGTTCTTGACCAGAAAGGCGACAACATCTTCGATTCCGGCGGCCCGAAAGGCACCGCGCAGCTGCGTCATGCCGTCGCTGGCTGCCTGGCGGCGATGCACGATTCCACCCTGCTTTTCGCGCCCCATTTCAACAGCTACGAACGCCTGGTCCCGGACAAGCACGCGCCCACCGCGATCTCGTGGGGGTATGAGAACCGCACCGCCGCAATCCGCATCCCGGCCGGCAACCCTGCCGCCCGGCGGATCGAGCATCGTGTGGCCGGCGGCGACGTGAACCCTTACCTCATGCTGGCCGCGATCCTGGGTGCTGCGCTCAGCGGCATCGAGGACGAGGTGGAACCGCCGCCCGCCGTCACCGGCAACGCCTACGCGATGGACCTGCCACAGATCCCCGCCAACTGGGAATCCGCGATCGAGGCGTTCGAACATTCGGACATCCTCTATCGCTTCCTGCCCAAGGAACTGATCCGCAACCTGGTGCAGACCAAGCGGCAGGAGCTGCACTACATCGCCGAGCTTTCGGCGGAAGAGCGGCTGGAACTTTACCTCGATACGGTCTGACCGCTCCTCGTTCGACTTCGTCTCCTCGTCGCAAGCCCCGCGGCGAGGAGAAGGCGAAGCCGCACGACGAGCAGCCCGGACAACCCCCTTGACCGCCCCCACCCTTCGCACCCACCTTGAGTAAAACCAGAGGGACCAAGATGCGGATCGGCATCCTTCAGACTGGCGAAAGCCCCGACGCGCTGCGCGACCAGGGCGACTATCCGGATTTCTTCGAGACACTGCTGGCGGGCCGCGGCCTGACCTTCCGCCGCTGGGCCGTTCTGCACAACGAGTTTCCCGCAGACGTGCACGACTGCGACGGCTGGCTGATCACCGGCTCGCGCCACGGGGCCTATGAGCCGCACGCCTGGATTCCCCCCTTGGAGAACTTCATCCGCCGCGCCTATGCCCAGCATGTGCCAGTGGTGGGCATCTGTTTCGGCCACCAGATCATCGCCCAGGCGATGGGTGGCAAGGTCGAGAAATACGCGGGCGGCTGGTCGGTCGGTCCGACCGAATACGACTTCGGCGACCAGACCTACACTCTGAACGCCTGGCACCAGGACCAGGTGGTGCAAAAGCCCGAAATGGCCAAGGTCCTCGGCTCCACCGCGTTCTGCCAGAATGCGGCGCTCCTCTATGACGACCGCATGTTCACCGTCCAGCCCCACCCGGAATTCCGCAAGGAGTTCATGGCGGGGCTGATCCAGCACCGGGGGCCGGGTCTGGTCCCCGACGCGCTTCTTGCCGATGCCACCCAACGGCTCGACACAGCCCTCGACAGCCCGTCGATGGCCGACCGGATCGCGGAATTCTTTCTGACCCACCAAGAGAAAACTGGGGCCGAGAAGCTCCGCGCCTGACCCGTTCGGCCGCGGGGGCCACCCCCAACCAGTGTGACTCATGTCCAAATGGACCGACCAGCTGCCCGAGGCAGCGCGTGACTACATCGGCAACCGCCGGGTAGACGAAGTGGAATGCATCATCGGCGACATCGCCGGGGTGGCGCGGGGCAAAGCGATGCCCGCCGCAAAATTCGGCAAGCAGACCAACTACTTCCTGCCGAACTCGATCTTCCTGCAGACCATCACGGGCGAATGGGCCGACAACCCCTTTGACGCCTTCACCGAACCCGACATGGTGCTGGAGCCCGACTGGTCCACCGCGACCGCCGCTCCCTGGACGGCGGATGTGACGCTGCAGGTGATCCATGACGCGAAGGACCAGCAGGGGAACCTGATCGCTTTCAGCCCGCGCAACGTGCTGCGCCGGATCGTGGACCTCTATGCCGCGCAAGGCTGGCGGCCCGTCGTCGCGCCCGAGATGGAATTCTTCCTGACCGCCCGGAACATCGACCCCAACATGCCGGTCATCCCTCCGATGGGCCGGTCAGGTCGGCGCGCGGCGGGCAAGCAGGCCTATTCGATGTCCGCCGTAGACGAATACGGCAAGGTGATCGACGACATCTACGACTATGCCGAAGCCCAGGGGCTGGAGATCGACGGCATCCTGCAGGAAGGCGGCGCAGGACAGATCGAACTGAACCTCGCCCACGGCGACCCCGTCCGTCTGGCCGACGACGTCTTCTTCTTCAAGCGCATGATCCGCGAGGCGGCACTGCGGCACGACTGCTTTGCGACCTTCATGGCCAAGCCCATCGCGGGCGAACCCGGATCGGCGATGCACATCCACACTTCCGTGGTGGACACCCGGACCGGCAAGAACATCTTCGCCGGATCGAAGGGGGTCGAGACCGAAGCCTTCATGCATTTCATTGGCGGCTTGCAGAAGCACCTGTCGGGCGCGGTCGCCCTGTTTGCGCCTTACGTAAACAGCTACCGCCGCTACGTCCCCGACTTCGCCGCGCCCATCAACCTGGAATGGGGCCGCGACAACCGCACGACGGGCCTTCGGATCCCGATCAGCAGCGCCGCCGGGCGCAGGGTGGAAAACCGCCTGCCGGGGATGGACTGCAACCCCTACCTCGGCATCGCCTCGACCCTGGCCTGCGGCTATCTTGGCCTGATGAACAAGACCCAGCCGCGGCCGGAATTTACCGGCTCGGCCTACATCGACAGCGAGGATATCCCGGTCAACCTGGGCGACGCGCTGGACCTGCTGGACGAGGACGAGGCGCTGAAAGGCGTGATGGGCCACGACTTCGTCAAGGTCTACGACTCGGTCAAGCGCAACGAATACAAGGAGTTCCTGCAGGTCATCAGCCCCTGGGAGCGGGAGCATCTCCTGCTGAACGTCTGATGAACCTCTTGCATGTGAACGACCGGCGGGGCGAATACCCCGCCAGTTATTATGCTGCCACGGCGACTCCGCTGGACCGGTTTCCGATCCTGAAAGGCACGACGAAAGCCGATGTCTGCGTGGTGGGCGGCGGCTATACCGGGCTGTCTGCGGCGCTGCACCTGGCGCAAAAGGGCTTTGACGTCGTGGTGCTGGAGGCGCATCGGGTGGGCTTTGGTGCATCGGGGCGCAACGGCGGGCAGGTCGGCAGCGGCCAGCGGCAGGACCAGGTCTGGGTGGAAAAGACAGTGGGCCGCGAGAACGCCCATCGGCTTTGGGACATGGCGGAAGAGGCCAAGACCCTGGTCAAGACCCTGATCCGCGACCACGCCATGCCAGTCACCTTCCACCCCGGCATCGCCCATGCCTGCCGGTCCGAGGCCGAGGTGCGCGAGACTCACGCTTACGCCGAAAAGCTGCGGCGCGACTACGGCTACCAGCACCTTGAATCGCTTGATAGATCCGGAATCCGCCGCCTGATCGGGTCGACCGAATATGTCGGCGGCGAGATCGACCGCGACGCGGGCCACCTGCATCCCTTGAACTATGTCATCGGTCTGGCGCAGGCGGCGGCAAAGGCCGGCGTGCGCATCCATGAGCAAAGCGAAGTTCACCGGGTCGAGCCGGGGCAAAGGCCCGTGGTCCGTACGTCCTCGGGCCATGTCGACTGCGCGACGGTGGTTTTAGCAGGCAACGGCTACCTTGGTCAGCTTTCCCCCAAAGTTTCGGCAAAGGTCATGCCGATCAACAACTTCATCGTCGCAACGGAACCTTTGGGTGAAGCAGCGCGCGACCTTCTGTCCGAACCCGTCGCCGTCGCCGACACCCGCTTTGTCGTCAACTACTGGCGCCTGTCGGAAGACAACCGCCTCCTCTTCGGCGGGGGCGAATCCTACGGCTACCGCTTTCCGGACATCATCAGGACCGTCTCGAAGCCCATGTTGCAGGTCTACCCGCAATTGGCCAAGACCCGGATCGATTACGCCTGGGGCGGCACACTGGCAATCACGGTAAACCGGATGCCCTGCTTCACCCGTCCCGGCCAGAATATTCTCTCCGCCTCTGGCTACTCCGGCCACGGTGTTGCGATGGCAACCCTGGCAGGCAAGCTGATGGCCGAAGCGACAGCTGGCCAGATGGAGCGCTTCGACCTGATGGCCTCGCTGCCCCAGCACCGCTTCCCCGGAGGCGCGGCCTTGCGCTGGCCGCTCCTCGTCACCGCAATGACCTGGTACGCAATGCGCGACCGCCTGGGCCTCTGATCCGACCGCCCTTCATCTGTCCGAAAATATCCCGGGGGTCCGGGGGCCGGCCCCCGGGGCTTCCACCCTCGACTCGCCGGGCGCTAAGCGCCATATCTGTCCCATGTCCCTGCCGAACGGATTCCTCGACGAGCTTCGCACCCGTGTCACGCTTTCCTCCGTCGTCGGCAGGAAAGTCACCTGGGACATGCGAAAGTCGAACATGGCAAAGGGCGATTTCTGGGCGCCCTGCCCGTTCCACCAGGAGAAATCGGCCAGCTTCCACGTCGATGACCGCAAGGGGTTCTACTACTGCTTCGGCTGCCACGCGAAGGGCGATGCCGTCACCTTCGTGAAAGAGTCCGAAAACCTCGGCTTCATGGAAGCGGTCGAGGTTCTGGCCCGCGAAGGGGGCATGCAGATGCCCGCCCGCGACCCCAAGGCCGCCGAACGGGCGGATCGGCGGACCCTCCTCCAACAGGTGATGGACGAGGCGATCAAGTTCTACCGCCTGCAGTTGAAGACCAATGCCGGGGCCGAGGCGCGGACCTACCTTGCCCAGAAGCGCCGCCTGTCCGAGGCCGCCTGGGACCGCTGGGACATCGGCTGGGCCCCGAACAGCCGCACCGCGCTGATGGGCCATCTCGCCTCGAAGAGCATTTCGCCGGACCTGATGGTCGCCTCGGGCCTGGTCGCCAAGGCCGACGACGGTTCGCTCTACGACCGTTTCCGCGGGCGCATCATCTTTCCGATCAACGACACCCGCGGCCGCCCGATCAGCCTGGGCGGCCGGACCCTGGACCCCAATGTCCAGGCGAAATACCTCAACGGCCCCGAGACCGAGCTGTTCGACAAGGGCCGCAACCTCTTCAACCACTCCCCCGCGCGCGAGGCGGCGGGCAAGGGCAAGCCCCTGATCGTGGCCGAAGGCTACATGGACGTGATCGCCCTCTCTGAGGCTGGCTTCACCGCCGCCATCGCGCCCCTTGGCACCGCTGTCACGGAAGAGCAGCTCCGCATGATCTGGCGCATCGCGGACGAACCCATCGTGGCGCTGGACGGCGACAACGCAGGCCTGAAGGCCGCGCAGCGGGTGATAGACCTGGCCTTGCCGTTGCTGGAGGCGGGCAAGGCGTTGCGCTTTGCGGTGCTGCCCGGCGGGATGGACCCGGACGACCTTCTGAAGGCACAAGGCGTGCCCGCCATGCAGGCGGTGCTGGATCAGGCCAAACCGATGGTCCAGCTTCTGTGGCAGCGCGAAACCGAAGGCCGCGTCTTCGACAGCCCCGAACGCCGCGCCGCGCTGGACAAGATCCTGCGTGGCCACCTGGCACGCATCGCCGACCAGTCAATCCGCAGCCACTATGCCGAGGAAATGAAGCGTCTGCGGCTGGAGCTGTTCGGCACCGGCCAGGCCCGCCCGTTCCAGCCCGGTCCCTTCCGTGGTCGCGGCAAGTATGCGCCTCCCGGCGGGGCGCTTGCCTCGACCCGGTCGTCGCTTCTGGCCCAGGGTTCTGGCCCGGTCGACGAGATCCTGCGGGAAGCGGTGATCCTGGCGACCTGCATCCTGCACCCGACGCTGATCCACCGGTTCGAATCCGCGCTGGAACGCCTGGACCTCACCGGCGAGGATCATGACACCCTGCGCCAGATGATCCTCGCCGGGGCAGACTGGCCCGACCTGCACCACCGTATCGCACAATCGGCGCCCGCGGCCCTTGACGCGCTACTGGCGCGTCCCCATGTCGCCATCGCCCCCCCGGTGCGCAACCGCGACGATGACGAGCTTGCCGCCCTCTGCCTGGCCGAGGAATTGGCCAAGCTGGAAGCCCGCCGCGGCGCGCGCCGGGAAATCGAAGACGCAATGGAGGATATGGAGGGCCTGCCTGACGAAGGCCTGACCTGGCGGCTGTCCCAGGCCGCCGAAGCCCGCCACCGGTCGGAAAAGGGCGGCGCCAAAGACAGTTCGGACCTGGGCGAAGACCGCACCGCACTGTCAAGACATCTGCAATCCCTGATCGATAGCCAGGTCTGGGTCAAGAAAAACCGCTGATTCGGCCTTTCCCCCGGCCTGATTCGCGTTATTGATTCGACCAGCCCCGCCTCGATTCGCTTTTTACGACCTGATTCGCCTTATGGAGACCCCATGGCCCTCAAGGACACCGACGACGCCAAGCCGGACACCGACGACGCGGACGTCTCGCTCGACATGAGCCAGGCGGCGGTCAAGAAGATGATCGCCGACGCGAAAGAGCGTGGCTACATCACTTATGACCAGCTGAACACGGTTCTGCCGCCCGAACAGGTGTCGTCCGAGCAGATCGAAGACGTGATGTCGATGCTTTCCGAGATGGGCATCAACATCATCGAGGACGAAGAGGTCGAGGAAGGCGAAGCGCCAGCGGGCGAGCTTGTCGAAACCTCCACCAGCCGCGAGATCGCCGTTGCGGGCACCACGACGGAAACGCTGGACCGCACCGACGACCCGGTGCGGATGTACCTGCGCGAAATGGGCAGCGTCGAACTTCTCAGCCGCGAAGGCGAGATCGCCATCGCCAAGCGGATCGAGGCCGGCCGCAACACGATGATCGCCGGGCTTTGCGAAAGCCCGCTGACCTTCCAGGCCATCATCATCTGGCGCGACGAACTTCTGTCCGAAGAGATCCTGCTGCGCGACGTCATCGACCTGGAAGCCACCTTCGGGCGGTCGCTGGACGGCGAGGAAGGTGAACTGGACGGTGCGGCCCTGGACGAAGTGGGCGTGGGAGAAGCGGCCCCTCGCAGGTCCGCCAGCGCCGAGCCGGAACTGGACGCCGACGGCAACCCCATCATGGCCGAGATGGACGAGGACGAGGATGACGAGGCCTCGAACATGTCGCTGGCCGCGATGGAGGCCGCGCTGAAGCCACGCGTCCTTGAAACGCTGGACCTGATCGCCCGCGACTATGACAAGCTGGCCGAGATGCAGCAGCTGCGGATGGATGCGACGCTGTCTTCCACGCACCGCTTCTCGACCACCGACGAGGCTGCCTATCAGAAGCTGCGGTCGGAAATCGTGCTTCTGGTCAACGAGTTGCACCTGAACAACTCCCGCATCGAAGCGCTGATCGACCAGCTTTACGGCATCAACAAGCGGATCATGTCGATCAACTCGGGCATGGTGAAGCTGGCCGACGCCGCGCGGATCAACCGGCAGGAATTCATCCAGGAATATCAGGGGTACGAGCTTGACCCCTCGTGGCTGGACCGTATGGCCAAGAAGGCCGGGCGCGGCTGGCAGGCGCTGATCGAACGGTCGCGCGAGAAGGTCGAGGAACTGCGCAACGAAATGGCGCAGGTCGGCCAGTATATCGGCGTCGACATCAGCGAATTCCGCCGGATCGTGAACCAGGTCCAGAAGGGCGAGAAAGAGGCGCGTCAGGCCAAGAAGGAAATGGTCGAGGCGAACCTGCGTCTGGTGATCTCGATCGCCAAGAAATACACCAACCGGGGCCTGCAATTCCTTGATCTTATTCAGGAAGGCAACATCGGCCTGATGAAGGCCGTGGACAAGTTCGAATACCGCCGCGGCTACAAGTTCAGCACCTACGCGACCTGGTGGATCCGTCAGGCGATCACCCGCTCCATCGCCGACCAGGCCCGCACGATCCGTATTCCGGTCCATATGATCGAGACGATCAACAAGCTCGTGCGCACCGGGCGCCAGATGCTGCTCGAGATCGGCCGTGAACCGACGCCCGAGGAGCTGGCCGAAAAGCTGCAGATGCCGCTGGAAAAGGTCCGCAAGGTGATGAAGATCGCCAAGGAACCCATCTCGCTGGAGACGCCGATCGGCGACGAGGAAGACAGCCAGCTTGGCGACTTCATCGAAGACAAGAACGCCATCCTGCCCTTGGACAGCGCCATTCAGGAGAACCTGAAGGAAACCACGACCCGCGTCCTGGCGTCCCTGACGCCCCGGGAAGAACGCGTGTTGCGGATGCGCTTTGGCATCGGCATGAACACCGACCACACGCTGGAAGAGGTCGGCCAGCAGTTCTCGGTTACCCGCGAACGCATCCGTCAGATCGAGGCGAAGGCGTTGCGCAAGCTGAAGCACCCGTCGCGAAGCCGCAAGTTGCGCAGCTTCCTGGATCAGTGAGTGAGCAGGTCTTGAACATCGCCGATCTGCGCGACGAAATCGCCTCTGCCGACGCGAAAGCCGCTTTTGACGTGATCGTCGAGGGGTTTTCGTCGGCAGGGGATTTCTCTGTCGTGGCGCACGAGCAGGGCTTTCTTAACAGCCTGCGGATCAAGCGCGGTGAAGAGTTCTGCTTTGCCGTGGCTCCCGCGGACGAGTGGGTGCTTACCTACATTCGCAAGCCCGAGCTACGCCGGGGCAAGATCACGCCGGACATGGTGATGACGACCTTCCCGGATGCCCGTCTGACCAGCAGTGGCGAAATCACCTTGCGCATCGCGGATGCGGCGACAGCCCTTCGTTGGCTTCAGTTAGTCAAATCGGCCGATGTTGGCGAAGGCTGATAACCCTTCCACGTTGCTCTCTGCCAACGGCAACGCGCGAAAGCCGACACGCAAGTCCCCCGACCGCAATTGGCCGAAAACCTGACCTTGTGCCGGCGACACCTCCGCCGCACACTCCCTGCAAATCCGGAGGCCCCCATGCGCGCAACCCTTTTCCTTGCCCTTCTCGCTGCCACCCCGGCGCACGCTGCCTGCCAGGGTGACGAGGCCTTCTCCTGCCAGATCGGCGCCAAGACGCTGGAGGTCTGCTACTGGAAGGGCATGCTCACCTACGCCTACGGACCCGAGGGCAAGCCCGAGCTTTTCCTGAACGAACGCCTGGAAACCGTCGCCTTCACCCCCTGGCCCGGCATCGGTTCGAGTCTGTGGGAGACGGTCGCCTTCCAGAACGTCGGCTATACCTACGAAGTCTGGACCAGCGTCGAACGCGACCCCGAGGCGACCGAGCCGCGGTCCGGCGGGGTGCGGGTCCTGCAGGGGGATGCAACGGTGGCCGAACTGACCTGCGATCGGGGCACAGCCACGTCGATGGACGGGCTTTACGACCTGAAGGCCGGGATCGGCCAGTGCTGGGACCTGGAAAACCAGACCTGGGGCCTTTGCAACTAGGCGGGCGGCGGGATCACCGCCTCCCACGCCTCACCCATCGCCAGGATGCAGGCGGTGCCATTGGCATGGCTTTGCACCAGCGTCCAGTCGCCCGAGGCCCGGGTCCAGACCTCCATCACCGTCTCGGCGTCGCGCAGGCCCGACCCCGTCAGCTTGGCGCCTGACAGCCGCTGGACAAGCTCGGCCCGGGGCACGCAGATCACTTCGGCAATCGGGCTTTGCCCCGCTGCAGGGGTCGCAAGGACCAGGAAAGGGATGAGTCGCCGCCACATGCATGGAATCGTAACACGAGCGTGACGATTTTCATGCGGGATTTCCCGCTACTCGGTGTCCTCGACAAAAGGCCAGACCGGATAGAACAGACCCGCCTCCAACAGGATCGCGCGCAGGCGCATCGCCTCGGCCCGCATCCGGCCTGAGCAGGCCACCATGTCGGTGTTGCGCCGACCGGGTGCGTTGGCCTCGGCCAGACGGGTATCAAGCTTGGTGCGCTTGCGTTCGGGGTCCTGCGAATTCGCGTGCCCGCGGTTGCGCTTTTCCTCGAACTCTTCCATCGACTTGACCAGATAATGGTGCAGCACCGCCACCTCGACGTCGAGCCCCCGCATGATCTGGCCGGTCACGAACTGCGCGTCCTGCCCGGACGGTGTGACATAGCGACCCTCTTGCACCGCCACGCGGTGGATACCCGTGCCGGACAGCTTTTCCCGGCGGCCGATGGCCTTCATGCTGCGATTGTATCGGGCCCGGCGCGGCAGGCTTTCGGTGAAGCGCTCGATGACCGGAAGCGCACGATACCGCTCTTGCCCGCCGCTGTTGAACGCCACCCAGTTGATCGCGATCGCGCCCACATCATCGTCGAACCGTCGCAGAAAGTCGGTAATGGTCGCGTCCTGACGCAGCAGCAGGAACTCGTCGACATCGAAATAGGCGATCCAGTCCACGACCGAGCCCTTGCGCATGTGCTCGTAGGCTAGGCGCTGCGGGTGCAAGCCGACCGCATGCGGCCATTCGATCCGGATCAGTTCTCCGGCGTCGTCAAGCGCCTGAAGGATCTCGCCGGTCCCGTCGGTGCTTTCGTTGTCGTAGATCACAAAGTCGGTGAACCCCAGCGCCTTGTAATGGGCCAGCCATTCGACCACGGACCGAAGCTCGTTCTTCACAATCCCGCAAAGTGCTATGCTGAAGTCGGCCATCCGAACCTACTCCGCCTCGACGAAGGGCCAGACCGGGTAGCTGATGCCGCGATCCAGAAGCACGTCGCGCAATCGCATCGCTTCCTGGCGCATCCGGCCGGTCCAGGCCGCAATGTCGGTGTTTCGCGCCCCGCCCGCGTCAAGCGCCGGAAATCGCCGCTCCAGCCGGGTCCGCCGACCGACGGACTGCTGCGAGTTTGCATTCCCCCGCTGAAGCTTTTCCTCGAACTCTTCCAGTGACTTGATGATGTAGTGGTTCAGCGTTGCAATCCCTGTATCCGCTGTCCGTGTCCGGATCCGACCGTCAAACTCGGCCACCGCGCCCGAGGCGGTGACATAGCGGCCCTGCCCCGGGTCCACCCGATGGATGCCCGTCCAGGTCAGCATCCGCCGCCGTCCGATCGACTTCACCACCCGGTTCCAGGTCGCCCCCTGGGGCAGAGCATCGCCGAAACGCTGGGTCACCGGCTGTGGCCGATACCGGGCCTGACCGTCACTGCCGAAGATCACCCAGTTCACCGCGACCGCTGCCACGTCATCGTCGAACCGCTGCAGAAAGGCCCCGATGCTGTCGTGCTGGTGCAGCACCAGAAACTCGTCCGCGTCGAAGAAGGCCAGCCACTCGGACTGCGCCCATTTGCGCGCATGTTCATAGGCCCGACGCTGCGGCCAAAGGGCAACCGCGTGCGGCCAATCCAGGTAAATCACTTCACCCGCCTCATCCAGCGCCTGCAGGATCACTTCGGTGCCGTCGTTGCTGTCGTTGTCGTAGATCAGGAATTCACCGACCCCAAGCGCCTTGTAATGCGCCAGCCACTCCAGGATCGACTTCACCTCATTGCGGACGATCCCGCAAAGCGCCACGCTGGTCTCAGCCATCCGCACCGGCCCCGGCCCGGACCTGAGCTGCCTGAGTCTCTCTCGCCACAGTATCTCCCCCATATTCTGGGCCGGAAAGTTGGGACTTCCCCAGATACAAGTCGTTCACCTATAGTCTGTGGTGGAACCGTGGGAAACACCCGGACCTTGAGGCAGGTATAACACAAATGCAAGGAGGGGGCCGATGCGCTGCCCATTCTGCGGCAACATCGACACGCAAGTGAAGGACTCGCGGCCTGCGGAGGATCACGTCTCGATCCGCCGCCGCCGCTTCTGTCCGGCTTGCGGCGGTCGCTTCACCACCTATGAACGCGTTCAGCTGCGCGACCTGGTCGTCATCAAGTCATCCGGCAAGCGCGAGGATTTCGACCGGTCCAAACTGGAACGCTCGATCCGTATCGCGATGCAGAAGCGCCCGATCGACCCCGAACGCATCGACCAGATGATCTCGGGCATCGTGCGGCGGCTGGAAAGCCTGGGCGATACCGACATCTCGTCCAAAGTCATTGGCGAGATCGTGATGGAAAGCCTGGCGCGGATCGACACCGTGGCATATGTGCGATTTGCCAGCGTCTACAAGAACTTCCAGACTGCCGACGACTTCGACGGCTTCGTCAGCGAGCTGCGGCCCGGCGCGACCGGCGAAGAGTGAGCGACGACAGTCACATGGCCCACGCCCTGCGCCTTGCGGCGCGGGGCCTTGGCAATGTCTGGCCGAACCCTGCGGTGGGCTGCGTGCTGGTAAAGGATGGTCTGGTGGTCGGGCGCGGCTGGACCCAGCCCGGCGGACGTCCCCATGCCGAGGTTCGCGCCCTGCAGCAGGCCGGGTCCGCGGCCTCGGGGGCGACCGCCTATGTCACGCTGGAGCCCTGCGCCCACCACGGCCACACCCCCCCTTGTGCCGAGGCGCTGATCGCGGCCGGGGTGGCCCGCGTTGTCACCGCGCTGACTGATCCCGACCCCCGCGTCTGCGGCAAGGGGCATCAGATGCTGCGCGCCGCCGGGATTGCGGTGACCGAGGGTGTCCTGACCGCCGAGGCCACAGGTCTGAATGCCGGGTTCCTGAAGCGGGTGACCCGCGGCCTGCCCTTTGTCACGCTGAAGCTTGCCGCCACGCTGGACGGCCGCATCGCCACGGCAACGGGCGCATCCCGCTGGATCACCGGGCCACAATCCCGGCGCAAGGTTCACGCCCTTCGCATGTCGCATGATGCGGTCATGGTCGGCTCGGGCACGGCACTGGCCGACGACCCGGACCTGACGGTGCGTGATCTGGGCGCGCTCCGGCAACCGGTTCGTGTGGTGCTGGACCGGCTTCTGCGCCACGATCCTGACAGCCGCCTTGGCCGAACCGCCAGTGCCAGTCCGGTCTGGCTTCTGCATGGCCACGCGGCCTCCGATGCGCGCCGGGCCGCCTGGTCAGCGACCGGCGCGACGCTGATCGAGGTGGCCGAGGCGGAAGGCGGGCTAGATCTGACTGCAGCCCTGTCCGCCCTGGCGCAAAAAGGCATCACCCGTGTCTTGAGCGAAGGCGGCAGCACCCTTGCGGCCGGATTGCTGAAGGCAGGCCTGGCGGACGAGCTTGCGCTTTTCACCGGGGGCGTCCTGATCGGCGCTGACGGCCATCCCGCCTTGGGGGCTTTGGGCCTTGCGGCACTTGCCGATGCGTTGCGCCCGACCCTGCGCGAAGCCTTGGTGCTGGGACCCGACCTTTATTCCCTTTGGTCTCTGGCCTGACCGGGGGCGGGGACACCCTCGCTGTCCAGTTCCGGCGTGAGGGCGTCTTCGGCAAGGACCTGCCTGACCGCTTCGGCCACAGTGTCCTGACATCTGGTGCAGACCTCATAGACCACATGGGTGGGGTGACGATCGCCGATATCGTCGCAACTGGTCCAGTCCGGCGCGCCGCCAAAGCGGATGTCGCCGCAGAAGCTGCACTTGCAGTCCGCCGCATTGGGATCGTAGTGCCAGATGTTCAGCGGCGGCGAGAAGTGCCAGGCGTCCTTCAGATCGTGCACCATCAGGGCGCGTTCGTCCTTCATCGGCTGGATCGTCAGCTGATAGGACCGCGCCATGCTGGGCGAATCGCAGCGATACTGAACGCGAACCGGGCGTTTGGTCTGCAGCACCGTCTCGATCAGCCGCGCTGTCAACCTGCGCGTGTCATCTCCGGCGATATGCGCAAGAAGCGAGGTGGAAAGGACATGGTTCGCAAGCGCATGCTGAGCCGCGTTCTGCAGAGCGAACTCATCCCATTCTCCGCCCACCCAAAGCAGTCGGAACTCGCTGTCTACAACGGCGTAGACCTGCTGGAACTTCGCTGCTGCCGTCCTCCCGAACGCATTCCGATCGCGACCATAACACGGTCTGCACGGAATGGTGCGAGAAGTTTACACTTCTGCAGCTTTTTTGGACCAGCCTGAGATCGACTGTCAGCGCAACCTGACAACCTGTGCCGTGGCCGATTTCGCCAGGGTGCCCCGGGACATAGCGGCAATATCGGCTGCGGCAAGACCGGCCCAGGCATACATCTGCGTCGGGCTGGCCTGGTCGATGAAGCGGTCCGGCAGCGTCATCGTCCGCACCGGCGCGCCGCGATCCAGCTGCCCGCTCATCGCCAGATGATGCAGGACCATCGCCCCGAAACCGCCAGTCGACCCCTGCTCAACCGTGATCAGGCTGCCATGTTCGCGGTAAAGCCGGTCGATCAGCGCGGTGTCCAGCGGCTTGGCAAAGCGCGCGTCCGCCACGGTGACCGAAATCCCCTCCGCCTCCAGGATCGTGGCGGCGGCCAGCGCTTCGGACAGCTGCGCGCCAAAGGACAGGATCGCGACATCGGTGCCCTCGCGCAGCACCCGGCCCTTGCCGATCTCCAGCGGGACGCCCCGTTCGGGCATCGGCACGCCCATCCCCTCGCCCCGCGGATAGCGCAGCGCGATGGGGCCGTGGTCGTGGACGGCAGCGGTGGCGATCATGTGGACGAGGTCGGCTTCGTCGCCCGCCGCCATCACCGTCATGTTCGGCAGGTTTGCCAGGAACATCACGTCGTAGGCCCCGGCATGGGTCGCGCCGTCCTGCCCGACCAGGCCCGCCCGGTCGATGGCAAAGCGCACCGGCAGGTTCTGCAGGGCGACATCGTGGATGATCTGATCGTAGCCGCGTTGCAGGAAGCTGGAATAGATCGCGCAGAACGGACGCATCCCCCCCGCCGCAAGACCTGCCGCAAAGGTCACGCCGTGCTGTTCGGCGATGCCGACGTCAAACACCCGCGCCGGAAAGCGCTTCTGCATGACGTCCAGCCCGGTGCCCCCCGGCATTGCTGCCGTGATCGCCACGATGCGCGGGTCGCGCGCGGCCTCATCGGTCAAGGTCTGGCCGAAGACTGCCGTGTAGTTCGGAGCATTGGCCGGAGTCTTGTGCTGCTTGCCAGTGGCGATGTCGAACTTCGCCACTCCGTGATACTTGTCGTCCGAACCTTCCGCGGGGCCGTATCCGTTGCCCTTCCTGGTCACCACATGCAGCAGGACCGGGCCGTCGGCATGGGCGCGCATCGACCGCAGCGCGTGCAGCAGCATCGGCACGTCATGGCCATTGACCGGGCCAAAGTAGGAAAAGCCAAGCTTTTCAAACAGGGTCACACCGCCCGGGCGGTCGCTGACCATTTCCCGCGCGCGGCGCGCGCCTTCGCGCAAGGGGCCGGGAAGATGATCCTCCAGCCCCTCGGCAATCGCCTTCAGGGTCGCCAGCGGCCCCTTGCCGGCGATGGAATTCAGATAGGTCTGCATCGCGCCGACGGGCGGGGCGATGGACATGTCGTTGTCGTTCAGGATCACGAACAGCCGCTTGCCCAGATGGCCCGCGTGGTTCATCGCCTCATAGGCCATGCCCGCAGTGATCGCGCCGTCGCCGATCACGGCCACGGTGTCACCCACCGGCTGACCCAGCTCGCGCGCCATCGCAAAGCCCAGAGCCGCACTGATCGACGTCGAGGAATGCGCCGCCCCGAACGGGTCGAAGTCACTTTCCGACCGCTTGGTGAACCCGCTGATGCCATCGGCCTGACGCAGAGTCAGCATCCGGTGACGGCGACCGGTCAGGATCTTGTGCGGATAGCACTGGTGGCCAACATCCCAGATCAGCTTGTCGCGCGGCGTGTCGAAGACCGCATGCAGCGCCACGGTCAGCTCGACCACCCCCAGCGAGGACCCCAGATGCCCGCCCGTCTGGCTGACCACCTCGATCACCTCGCGGCGGAGCTCGTCTGCCAATTGGGGCAAGTCGTGGTCCGCAAGCGCCCGCAGGTCGGCGGGACTGGCGACACGGTCAAGCATCGGTTTTTCGGCAAAGTCGGGATTGGAACCGGGCGCGGTCATGGTTTGCTCCTTTCGGGCAAAGGGTGCCGTGTGGGTTCGATGCCACACGGCACAAGTGCCTGTCGTCAGACAGGAAGGGAACCGGGGCCCGGAGGTCCCGACATCCGGACCCGTGGGAGGGTCAGGATCGGCATGCTGGGCCCGAAGCGCTGCCTCGGGCCTGGCTGTCTCAGGCCAGATCGTGACCTTCGGCCACATAGGGGGCTTCCAGCGCCCCATAGGGCGACGGAGTCTGGCGGCTTTCTTCCGGCAGCAGCAGACCGACCAGGTAGATCGCCCACAGCGCCAGCGAGATGGCGATGACGAAGGCGGCGGCGTAACCGGCGCCTTTCAGCATCTGCCCAAGGCTCCAGAAGACAAGGTTGGTCTGCTTGGTCTCGTTGAAATAGTCGTTCGGCATCTCGACCTCTCCTTATTGCAACGGCGCGTAGCCGTGCTCCTGTGCCCAGACGTACCAGTTGTCGACGACCGTGCCGGTCAGCAGGATGCCGATGCCGCCGGTCAGCGTGACCAGCACGGCAAACCACCAGGCCCAGCGGTGGATCCCTTCCATCGTCGCGTTGAACCCCATGGTCCAGCGCCAGAAAAGAGCCGCCCGTTCGGACGCGGTGCCACGGTCGGCGATCTGTTCAAGTTCCCGGTCGCCACCAAAGCGGGAGACGGCCAGGATGGTCGCCCCGTGCATCGCGAAGAGAAGCGCCGATCCGTAAAGGAAGACGATGCTCAGCGCGTGGAACGGGTTGTAGAACAGGTTGCCGTATTGCAGCGAGAAGTTGTTGGTCCAGTCGAGGTGACTGAAGATGCCGTAAGGCACGGCGTGGCTCCAGCTGCCCATCAGGATCGGACGGAACAGGCCCAGCACCAGGAACAGCCAGATCGCCGAAGCGAAGGCCCAGCTGACGTGCTTGCCCATCCCAAGTGCGGCAGCCCGCAGATAGGTGCGAACCCACCAGGCACAGACGCTGACCAGAAGGAAGAAGCTGGCGATGATCCAGACGCCCCCCTCGGCCAGAGGCGCGAAGCCCAGGCCGTATTCCTCGGCCGGTGGCTCCAGGCTGAACCAGAAGAGGTCGCGCAGGAACACAGCCGGGTTGAAGCCCGCCTGGTACCAGTACCAGATGCCGACGGTGAAGAACCAGGCTGCCCCTGCGGCCAGCGAGATCACCCCCATCGTGCCCAGGTAGACGGGCCCCAGCTGGGCATTTCCGAACCAGCCAGCCAGGTTTGAGAAGCCGGCCCCGGTGGTGCGGTTCGACAGCTCGACCTCTTCGGTCAGCCCCATTTCGGGGGCGCCACGAACCTGCACTTGCGTGAAGATGTTCTGATACTCAGCCATTTACGCCTCCCGCGATATCGGCCCACCACGGCAGCTGCAGCCACCAGTCCCACCAGACAACCCACTGGTCGAACCAGATCGTGCCCGAGATCACGATGCAGACCGCCGACCAGAAGCCCGCGTTCAGCGCCAGCAAGAGACCCAGGCGGTGGATGCCCAAGGTGCCGACCGAATAGCCGATGAGGTCACGGAAGTAGGTGTCCTCGTGATCCGGCGTCCGCATTTCCTTGCCCTTTTCAGGGTTGGCTGCCGACAGGATCAGCGCCCCGTGCAGGGCAAGTGCCAGCGCGTTGGTGAAGAAGAAGCTCACCGCGATCATGTGCGCCGGGTTGTAGTGGAAGTTGCCGTAGGTGTAGCCGGTGTTGGACACCCAATCGAGGTGCGTCCAGATCCCGTAGGGGAACGCATACCCCCACGAGCCCATCAGCGCCGGGCGGATCACCACCAGAGTGATATAGGCGAAGATCGCGACGCCAAAGGCGAAGGGCACATGATACCCGATGCCAAGCTTGCGGCAGATCTCGACTTCGCGCAGCGCCCAGGCGACGAAAGCTCCGGTCGCGCAGATCGTGATGATCTGCCACAGCCCGCCTTCGCGCAGCGGCGCCATCGCCATGCCCATTTCCACGGGCGGCGGATTGATCGAGATCAGCCAGGGGTTCCAGGTTCCCTGCAGCACGGCGCCATAGAAGATCAGCATGGTGCCAAGCGCTGCGAAGAAGAAGGTCAGGACCCCGAAGAACCCGACATAGAAGGGACCGACCCAGAAGTCGAATAGGTTGCCCCCGATCAGCGTGCCGCCAGGCACGCGGTATTTCCGTTCGAAGCTGAGCAGTGCCATGCTTCCCTCTCGCTTTTTTTACCGGTCAATGCTGCCGTCGGGCGCAGGCGGTCGGCGTGCCGGATGTGTGTCAGACGTCAGGTTGCCAGGGGCGGCGGGCAGATTGCTGCGCCGCCCCCGACGATATGTAGGACCTTATTCGCTGGCAGGAGCAGCCGCGGTGTAGCCATACTTGGCATTCGCGATGTCGAACCAGTTGTAGGCCGGCGTGCTGAGCAGCACGAGGTGGATCATTGCCGCCAGGAGGAACAGGAACACGCCCTGTGCCACGAAGACGCGACGAGGATCGAAGATCAGCCAGATTTTGTAGAACTTGGACATTTTTCGTTCCTCCTCAGAACCACGGACGCCAGATGTAGACCGCCAAGTGAGCAACCACGGCGATGACTGTGAACAGCCAAAGCCCGCTCATATAAACGGAATGCAGTTCTTGCGCCTGCTCGTCGGTAAGACCTGTGAAGCTCAGGTCGGATTTATCAGCCATAGTGTCCTCCGAAAGGGGTGACTGACGCCGCATACCCTGCGGCTGGGTTCACGGGACAGCGGACTGCTGCTCCGTCTGGTCCGGAAAGGCCGGGGTTCCCCCCGCCCTCCCCGAAGGCTTTACCGGACGGGCGGGCGCACCACGTCGGTCATAAGAACCGCCTTTTCAGGGGCGGAAGATCGAGGGCGTGATCTCCTCGGCGTCGCGCAGTGCGCGCGCCAGGGGACCTTGCGCCGGAATGTGCATGTGGCGGAGAGCCGAGCCCACCCAGACCAGGCACTGCACCGGCAGCGCAAGGATCAGGATCAGCGTGAAGTAGGTGGCGTACTCGGCCTTCGGCGTGCGCTTTGTGGACGCCTTCAGGTGAACGTGGCTGATGTAGCTCTGGTCGCTCATGGTCTCTCTCCCCTTGCGGTACCGGCAGGGTTTGCACTTGGCGCGCCCGACAGGGTTTCGACGAATTCCAGGATGACCCGCTCGGCCCCGTGGTCGAGCGCGGTCTTTTCAGCCGCATCCCGCAAGGTGCGGGCAGCGGAAATACGGGTCAGCACCGGGTGCTGCTGCAGGATGCGGTCCAGCGCGAGCTGCGCGTCGGTGTCCCAGGGCATGTCACGGCGCAGCGTCGTGGGCGTGGCCGAGGCGCTGTCCATTTCGCTGCCCAAGGGCAGTATGTGGAACAGGGCGTCGAAGAGCCCGTTGCAGACCTCCTGCAGCAAGTAGACCGCGCCGGCGTAGCCCATGAACGGCGTCCCCGTGGCGCGGCGGATCGCAGCGCCGGGGAAGCTTGCCGGGATGAAACTGGGGGCCGGGCCATGCCCACCCTTCAGTTCCGCCAGATACATCTTCTCGTTGATCGACCCCATCACGATCAGCGGCCGGTGCTGTTTCATCAGCGCGCGGACACCTTCGTTGTTGGTCTTCTTGCCCGCCAGCCTCGGCACCGCGAAGGCGCAAGGCAGACCCAGGTCGTCTTCCAGAAACTTCCGGATGCCGCGCGTGTAGGTCTCGTTCGCGACGATGGCGAAGCTGGCCGTCGCGAAGAAATCCTGGGTGACGGACCGCCACAGATCCCACAGCGGCTTCAGCGTCGAATGCTTTTCGCGTTCAATGAACGGTTCCGGGTCCAGCCCCAGCATCTCGCCCAGGGTCCGCAGGAACAGGGTCGTCGACTCCAGCCCCATCGGCGCCTGCAGGTAGGGCTTGCCCAGGCACTCAGCGAGGCCCCGGCCAAACTCGCGGTACATCACCACGTTGGCGTCGGCGTTCACCAGGTTCCGCATCTCGGCGATGTGGGCACCAAGCGGCATCACCATGTTGATCTCGGCCCCGATGCCTTCGACCAGGCGACGGATCTCGGCCAGGTCCGAGGGCATGTTGAAGGTGCCGTACATCGGCCCCAGGATATTGACCCGCGGCTTGGAACCTTCCGGACGAGCCGTCTCGGGCGGCATCCGCCCCTTGGTCATCCCGAATTCGGTGAAGATCCAGGTCATCGCCCGGTCGGCGCACTGCCACTGGTCTTCGTCGATGGTCCTGGGCAGGAAGCGCTGGATGTTCGTGCCAGCCGGAGTCACCCCGCCCCCGATCATCTCGGCAATCGACCCGGTCACGACGACCGCGGGCAAAGCCGGGTCCAAAGTCTTCCAGGCCCGCGCCATTGAGGCTTCGGTGCCCGAAGTCATCTCGCCCTCACCAAGTCCGGTCACCACGATGGGCAACTCATGCGGCGGCAAGGCGTCGGTATAGTGCAGGACCGACGTCACCGGCAGGTTCTCACACCCCACCGGGCCGTCGATGACGACCTGCAGGCCCTTCACGGCGCAGAAGGCATAGATCGCCCCCCAGTAGCCGCCCGCCCGGTCATGATCCTGCACCAGCATCAGATCATCTCCTCGGCTTTGGCGGCTTTCGCGGCCTTGTCGAGTTTCTTCTGGTGGATCGCGCGGAAATCGGGACGCAGGTTCGGCGCGCCTTCCCAGATGCCCGAGGTATCGCCGGTGCCAACCCCTTCGAAGAAGGCTTTCATGCCCTCCATCCGGGTCTTGTTGCCCATCGCGGCGTTCACCACCTGAGCCAACGACCCCGCCCCCGCCGGTCCCATCAGAGGCCGCGCAGAGATCAGATTTGTGAAGTAAAGCGAGGGGATCGCCTTTTCCTTGGCCTTCTGCACCACCGGAGTCGTCCCGACGGCGAGGTCCGGCTTGAACGCCTCCATCGCGGCCAGGTCATCCTCCAGGCTCGCGCGGTATTTCACCACGGTGCCCTTGGCTTCCAGCCAGGCGCGGTCGGCAGCCGACCATTCGTTCTTCGGGCAGGCAGTGCCGACATAAGGCACATCCGCGCCGCTTTCGATCAGCAGGCGGGCGACCAAGAGTTCGGACCCTTCATAGCCCGACAGCGTGATCCGCCCCTTGATCGGGTTGGCCGCAAGGGCCGCCTTGATCGCCGGGCCAAACGCATTCTGCGCCGCTGCAATCAGCTCGGGGGCAACGTTGTAAGCCGCCCCAATCGCCGCCAGCCACTCCATCGTGCCGTCATGCCCCACGGGGGCCGAGCCGACGACCGTCCGCCCCGCCGCCTGGAACTCACGGATCGAGGCCGTGTAGAACGGATGAATCGCCGCCACGACACCACTATCCAGCGCCGCATAAAGCTCACGCCATTCGCGGCAGGGAACCACGGGACCGGCGGCCAGGCCCATCGGGGCCAGCATCGCGCCGATCATCATCGGGTCGGCGGGGAACATCTCACCCAGCAGGGTCACGGTCGGACGGTCGGACCGCCCTTGCGCCGGGGGCACAACGGGACCCGCCTGAATTTCCGCCCGCGCATAGGCCAGCATGGCACCAGCCAGCACGTCCTTCGCCTCGGCATGGGTCGGGACACCAAAGCCCGGCACGTCGATGCCGATGATCCGCACGCCGTTGATTTCCTTGGGCAACAACCGCAGCGGAACGCCGCTTGCTGTCGGCACGCACAGGTTCGTCACCACCACCGCATCATAGCGATCCGGGTCCGCCAGCTCATGCACCGCATCGCGGATGTCTTCGAAGAGTTTCCCGGTAACCAGCGATTCCGAGTTGAAGGGCACATAGCCCACCGACCGCCGCGCGCCGTAGAAGTGCGACACGAAGGTCAGCCCGTAGACACAGCAGGCCGAGCCAGACAGCACCGTCGCCACCCGCCGCATCCGCAGACCGACGCGCAAGCTACCAAAAGCCGGGCACATGGATTGCGGCTTGTCATGCGGACCTTGCGGATAGTCCGCTGCATATTGGTCCAGGATTTCAGAATTGCCCGCCGCCCGAGCAGCCTCCGCCATCTGCCCCGCACCCGCGTGGCAGCCCAGTCCGTCGACCGAAGGGGTGGCGGTCAGGTCGTTCACTTGGCGCCCCCGTCCAGCGCCTTCAGCGCCTGTTCGATAATGGCGAGTGCTTCGAGGTCAAACATTGTCGTAGACCACTTCCAGGCTGGGTTTGATGACTGCATTCTTGCCGCGCATGTCCGCGTCGCTTGCCGGGGTCAGCACGAAATCCGCCCCCGTCGCCTCGGCGCTGAACAGGCCGAGGAGGCCGTCCTGCGACAAGGGCTTCGGCTTCACCGGGGGCGCTTCGGCCACCGCGATCCCAAGCGCCTCGAACATCGGGCCCCACTGGGATTCGTAGCTGCCGACGATCTGATAATTCGCCGATTTCTTCCGCAGATCATCGTCCTGCGGGATCGCCGACAGAACTGGGATACCCACGGCCTCGGCAAAGGCAGCTGCCTCGCCCGACCCGTCGTCCTTGTTGATCACCAGACCCGCGATGCCGACGTTGCCGCCCAGCTTGCGGAAGTATTCCACCGCGGAACACACGTTGTTGGCCACATACAGCGACTGCAGGTCGTTGGAGGCGACAAGGATCACCTTCTGCGCCATGTCGCGGGCGATCGGCAGGCCGAACCCGCCGCAGACCACGTCGCCCAGGAAGTCCAGGAGCACATAGTCAAAGTCCCAGTCGTGGAACCCCAGCTTTTCCAGAAGCTCAAACCCGTGGATGATCCCGCGCCCGCCGCACCCGCGACCGACCTCCGGGCCACCAAGTTCCATCGCGAAGACGCCGCCGCGCTTGAAGCAGACGTCGCCGATCTTCACTTCCTCACCGGCCAGCTTCTTGCGGGTCGAGGTTTCGATGATCGTCGGGCAGGCCTTGCCACCGAACAAAAGCGAGGTCGTATCCGACTTCGGGTCGCAGCCGATCAAGAGCACGCGCTTGCCCATCTCGGCCATCATGTGGCTGAGGTTCGCCAGCGTGAACGACTTGCCGATCCCGCCCTTGCCGTAGATCGCGATGATCTGCGTCTTTTTCGTCGGCGCGGCATGCGGCACTTCCAGCGAAGGCTCTTCACTGGCTTCAGCGCGCAGTCGGGCGTCGAAATCCTTCAGATTGGGAACTTCGGTCATGCAGCAGCACTCCAATCGAGGATCATTTTCAGGCAGTTCGGGTCAGTGAAGGCAGTATCGTAGGCCGTGCTTGCGTCAGCAGCGGCGGCGCGGTGGGTAATAAGACCGTCCAGCGACAGGCGGCCTTCGTCCATCAGGCGACGCGTCGCCTCCAGGTCGGCGGGCTGCCATTCACTGGCGACCCGCAGCCGCAGCTCTTTCATGAAGGCGGGCGGGAAGGCGAAACTGATGGGCGCGGTGTAGAAGCCGCACAGGACGACCTCTCCACCCTTGGCCAGGCGGGGAACCAGCGTGTCCAGAAGACCCGCAGCGCCCGAGGCATCCAGGATCACCCGGTAATCGCGGCGCGAATCGTCTTCCGGCGCGATGACCTGATAACCTTCGGCACCTTGGCGGCGCGCAGCATCAATCTCCCAGACCGTCGGCTCTGCGCCCATCGTCACGGCGATGCGAGCCAGAAGACGCCCCAGCACCCCATGTCCGATGATCAGATCGGGCAGCGGCCCACCGGCCAGCGCGTGATGCGCCGTCGCGGCCAAAGCCAAGAGCGCGCCCTGCGCGCCATAGCCTGCGTCCAGCTTTGCCACCCGTGCCGCCGGAGTCACCAGCAGCGCCGAAGCCCCGCCAAACAACCCGCGCACACCGTTTTCATAGCAGTTGGCACCCGGCACGAAGACATGGTCGCCAACCGAAAGCCCGGTCTGGCCGCACGTCTCCACCACTTCGCCGAAGCTCTCATAGCCCGGCACCAGCGGATAACCCATCCCCGGAAAGGCGGGCATCGTGCCCTGCCAGAACAGCTTTTCCGTGCCTGTGGAAATCCCGGAGTGCAGCACCCTGACCACCACGTCCCCGTCAAGCGGAGCCTTCAGTCCAACCCGGCCCAGTTTCAGGGATTGGGGGCCAGAGAGGATGACGGCATGGGTATCCACGTGGTTGGGACTTTCCTGAATCGCACGCTGTTTGCGCTTAGTGTCAGTCTAGCCTGACAGTTTAGGATGTCAAACTAATTGGACACTATTCTGTGTATCGGTGGCAAAGAATCCGCTGGACACGGTTCAGGGCTTCAGCGCCGTGACGGCCGAGGTCACGAACGGGCGGTCGCCGGGCCGGACCCGGATGCCGTGAAACCCGGCCGCCGCCAGCACTGCCGCGATTTCCGCGGGCGACCTTGTGCGCCCGGTTCGCATCGCCAGCGTGTAGATCGCAAAGTAGACGTCGGTGGCCCGATCCGGGTGATTGCCCCCCGACATCGGTTCGGAAACAAGGATCATCCCGCCCGATGGCAAGGCATTGAAAACTTTGGCAATCAGAGAGATCACGCTCGCGTCCGAGTGGTCATAAAGCACGCGGATCAGGCTGATCGTGTCGGAGCCCTCGGGGAAGGGATCGGCTCGGAAATCGCCGGGGCACAGTCGCAGCCGGTCGCGCAATGACGGCGGGACGGCGGCCAGCACCGCGGGCATGTCGAACAGTGACAGGGTCAGCCCCGGATGCACCTTGCCGACTTCGGCCAGGAATGCCCCGGTGCCGCCGCCCACGTCCAGAAGGTGCCGGCGAGGTGTCAGGTTGACGAGACGCATCGTGTCCTCGGCGACCAGCACCTGGCTTTCCGCCATCAGTCGACTGTAGCGCGCGGCCAACCCCGCATCTTCCTGCGCCAGGGGTCCGAACACATAGGGCCAGAAGCCCGCCAGCTGGGTCTCGGTCTGCCCGCGGAAGAAGGCCAGCGGGTCGGCAAGGTCGCCGTACAGCACGTGGTGATGCCGCACCATCGGCTCCAGCCCAGGGACGGCCAGAAAGGCCGCACCGCGTGGGGCAAGATGCCAGCGCCCGCGACGATCCTGGCGCAGAAGCTTCAACGCCGCCCCCGCCTTCAGCAGGACGGCCAAGGGCGCCGGCTGGATCGCGCAGCGGCGTGACAGGTCGTCGGTCTCCATCGGCCCTGCAGCCAGGAAATGCAGCACCCGCGCCTCGACCAGCGCCACGAGGGCCTGACTTTGGACAAAGCCCGACAGGATGCTGAAGAGCTCCTCCCCCTCACGCCGGGCCTTCCAGCGCAGGCCGGGAACCTTCGCCGCAAGCTTGTGAAAGCGTGGCGACAGCGCCAGACGGGTCAGGAAACCCAGCGCCTCGGGCCGCGCGGGCGGCGGGCGCGGTTCGGCGTTCATCTTGCTGCAGCTTCGGGGAGGACGGTCATCTTGCGGGCATAGGCCGTGACCAGATTGGCCAGCATCGCCTCGCCCGGGCAGGACGGGATGGACGCAATCGCACCGCCCAGAATGTCCTTCATATGCGCCAACGCGCCTTCGACCCCCATCGACTGCACGGCATTGGGCCGGAAATGCGCGGCGTCCTGCCCTGCAGGCTTGCCGGTCTGGTCCGAGGTCAGCAGCGCATCCTTAAGATCATCCGCCACCTGGAAGGCCGCGCCGATCCGGTCGCCAAGGTCGGCCCAGGGCTCGGCCTCCTGCCCCGCCGCCACGGCCCCCATCTGGGTCGCCGCCACGAACAGCGCCGCCGTCTTGGCCCGGTGATAGGCCAGCAAATCCACCTTCGGCTCGCTCTCCCAGGCCTGCCCCGCGCAGATCCCGAACGGAGCGCCCGCGTGGCGTGCCAGGACGGCTGTCAGCGCCAGCGCCCGGTCAGGGGCTGCGCCACCCGCCTTGGCCAGCACCTCGAAGGAAAGGATGATCAGGCTGTCGCCGGACAGGACGGCGAGGGGCTCGCTGAACGCGCGGTGCAGGGTCGGCTTGCCGCGCCGAAGGTCCGAATCATCGAATGCGGGCAGATCGTCATGCACCAGGCTGGCGCAGTGCATCATCTCCAGCGCCACGGCGGCGGCCGTCGACAGTTCTGGCCGATCGTCACCGCAGGCTGCGGCCACCGCCAGCAGAATCGTCGGGCGAATGCGCGCCCCGCCGGGAAAGACGGCATAAGGAATCGCGGCCGACAGTTTCGGCGGCGCGTCCTTGCGGTTCAGGACGACAAGGCTTTCGTGAAGCGCTTTTTCGATACGGTCGGCAAATGGCACGGGGGGACTCCTTTGCCCAGGGACCTGGTGGTCCGTCGATTCAGTTTGGCATTGCGGTCGCCATGTGTAAACTTGAATTTACACTATACTGTCATTCCCATCTGACACGAGGCCCGAACCGATGCCCTCCCCCGACAGCACAGGCCGACCCCGCGCGGTCGTGATCGGCGCGGGAATGGCCGGGCTTGCGGCCGCGATCCGGCTGGCGGCAAGCGGTTGCCGCGTGACCGTCGTGGAAAGCGCGGACACCCCCGGCGGCAAGGCCCGTGCCCGCCCAACCCAGGCAGGTCCCGCGGCGATGGGACCCACCGTCCTGACCCTAAAGGCCGAAGTCGACGCGCTTTTCGCGCTGGCTGGCACCACGACCGAGGCTGAGATCTCCCTGACCCGCCTGCCCCGCCTTGCCCGGCACTGGTGGCCCGGCTCGGGCCCGCTGGACCTGTTTGCGGACCGCGACGCCAACATCGACGCGATTCGCGCCTTTGCCGGGAACCGCGAGGCCGAGGGCTTCGCCCGCTTCGACACCCGTGCCCGCGCACTTTACGACGCCTTCGAACAGCCCGTGATGCGCGCTGCAAAGCCCGACCTTGGCGCAATCGCCCGGACCACGCTGCGCCAGCCAAACCTCTGGCCCGCACTTTTGCCCGGCATGACCCTTGACCGTTGGCTGGCGCAATTCTTCCGCGACCCGCGCCTGCGCCAGCTTTTCGGGCGCTACTCGACTTACGTCGGCGGCCGCCCCGCCCATACTCCCGCTGTCCTGTCCCTGGTCTGGCAGGCCGAAGCACAGGGCGTATGGGCGGTGACCGAGGGCATCCAGGCCCTTGCCCAAGCCCTTGCCCGCGCCGCTGAAACCTTCGGCGTCCGCTTCCACTACGCCACGCAGGCCCGCCGCATCACCCGCCAAGCCGGCCGCGTCGCCCATGTCGAGACCGATCAGGGCCACCACCCCGCCGACATCGTCGTCTTCAACGGCGATCCCCGCGCGCTGACCGACGGGCTTCTGGGCGAGGCCGCGCAGACCGCCCTCAAACCCCCCGGCAAACCCAGCCTTTCGGCCTGGGTCTGGTCCTTTGCCGCCACGCCCGAAGGACCCCGCGCCAAGGACCTGATCCACCACAACCTCTTCTTCACTGCCGATCCCGCTGCCGAATTCGGCCCGATCGGCTTGGGCCGTATGCCCGAACGCCCGACGCTCTACGTCAACGCCCAGGACCGTGAGCTGGGAACCACCCCTGCGCTTGAGCGCTTCCAGATCATCATGAACGCCCCGGCCAATTCCCCGGACCACACCGACGAGGACCGCACATGTCACGACCGCACTTTCCCGCCCCTGGCACAGATGGGTCTGTCCTTCTCTCCCACGCCGGGACCGCAGGCGCTGACCCGTCCAAAGGACCTCGCGGCGCGGTTCCCGGCCTCGCTGGGCTCGATCTACGGCGCTTCGCCCGAGGGGGCGCTGGCGGCGTTCCAGCGTCCAGTGGCACGGACCAGCCTGCCGGGGCTTTACCTGGCGGGGGGCGGAGTGCATCCGGGGGCGGGGGTGCCGATGGCGCTTCTCTCCGGCAAGCAGGCCGCCTTACAGGCGCTGAGCGACCTGACTTCAGCCTTGACGTCGGGCCGGACGGCTATGCCTGGTGGTATGTCGACGGGATCTCTGACGACGGGACAAAAGCCGTCTCGCTGATCGCCTTCATCGGGTCGGTCTTTTCACCCTGGTACAAATGGTCCGGCAGGCGTCAGCCGCAGAACCATTGCTGCCTGAACGTCGTCACCTCGGGCCTGAACGGGCGCTTCACCATGACCGACCGGGGACGGCAGGCGCTGCGGCAGTCACCCGACCGGCTGGACATCGGTCCGTCCTCGGTCACCTGGACCGGGCAGGAACTGGTGATCGAGGTCGACGAATGGGGTGCCCTGCCGATGGTGACGCCCGTCCGGGGCCGCATCGTCCTGACTCCCCGGGCGGTCACGCAGACCGAGGTTCTTCTGACCCCCGACGGCGCGCATCTCTGGCGCCCCTTCGCCCCCATCGCGGATATCGAGGTGCAACTGACCCAAGGCCACAGCTGGCGCGGCCACGGCTATTTCGACGCGAATTTCGGGACCCGCGCGCTGGAGGCCGACTTTGCCTTCTGGACCTGGGGCCGCTATCCGCTGAAAGACCGGGCGATGTGCTTTTACGACGCGGAACTGCGCGACGGACGCCACTTCGACCTTGCCGTCGAGATCACCCCCGACGGCCAGGTCCGCGAGACGACGGCTCCGCCCCGGACCCGCTTTGCCCGCAACCCCTGGGCCGTCCGCCGCGAAACCCGCGCCGATCCCGGGACGAAACCACGCCCGCACCTGTCGCTGCTGGAGGCCCCGTTCTACTCGCGCGCGCTGGTCGAGACCCGCATCGACGGCGAGACGACCATCGGCATGCATGAGGCGCTGGACCTGACCCGCTTCCGGTCGCCGCTGATCAAGCCGATGCTTGCCGTCCGGGTCCCGCGCCGCGCCCGCTGGCCCTAGGCGCGCGCCGCGTCGGGGTTCTTGGCCACATCGGGGTTCAGGGTCATGACCGACCAGTTCAGCGCCCCGGCAATCGTGACCCAGGTCAGATAGGGTACGAACAGCGCCCCCGCGACCCAGTCCACACGCCAGAACGCGACCAGCGTCGCGGCCACGCCCAGCCAAAGAAGCGACAGCACCACCATCCCGCCGCGCAGCCGCTTCAGCCCGAAAAAGACCGGCGTCCACAACACGTTCAACCCCATCTGCACGGCAAACAGCGCCAGCGCGATCCCCACCGCCGGGTTCACGCCCGCCTGCCGCGCAACCCGCTCACCGGCCAGCGCGATGCAGATGTAGAGCGTGGTCCAGGCCACCGGAAACAGCCAGTCGGGCGGCGTCCAGCTGGGTTTCGCAAGGCTGCGATACCATTCGCCCGGCGAAAACATCGCGCCCGTGGCGGCAGAGGGCCCGCAGGCCAGAAGGAACACAAGAAACACCCAGATATCCATGACGCCGATCCGTTGAAGGTTGTGCCGGGAAACGCCAGCACTCGCGCCTTGGTTCCTTAGCCTGCCGCGCCGCGCCTGTCGCGTGCTTCCAACTGGGCCAGGATATCCAGCAAAGTCTCGGACCGTTGCGACCGGGGCGAACGTTGGCCTGCCGCCTCGACCAGGAAGGCCACCTCGGGTTCCGCCCGGGCATGCAGCAGCGCGGGACGCGGCATGACCTGGGTCAGCGCCGCCGACCCCATCGCCCGGCCCATCAGGACCAGCTTCTGCCCCCGGCTGGTCCGCGCCCGCCGGGTCACGCTGTCATGCCCTGCCCGCGAGACCTCGGTCCCGATGGCCGCGTAGATATGACGCGCCGCCGCGATCCCCAGCCGACAATCCGCCGGCAGCGAGGAGATCCCCGCCCCCGCCCGCCGGTAAAGCTCATCCGCCACCGCCAGAAGCCGCTGCACCACCCGGGCCAGCGCGACCGAGGGCCGGGGGTCCGCCAGGAACCGCTCAACGTCGATCCCCGCCTCGTCCAGCCAGTCCAGCGGCAGGAACAACCGCCCGGCGCGGGCATCTTCGCCCACATCCCGCGCGATGTTGGTCAGCTGCATCGCCAGGCCCAGGTCCGCCGCCCGCGACAGCGCATCGGGATCACGCACCCGCATCAGCACGCACATCATCACCCCGACGCTGGACGCGACACGGGCACTGTAGGCATTCAGATCAGCTAGGCTTGCATAGCGCCGCCCCATCGCATCCCAGGCCAGGCCCTCCAGCAGCGCATCCGGCAAGGCGCGCGGCATGTCGAAGTCCTCGACCACCGCTGCAAAGGCCCGGTCCGAAGGCCGCGCCTCGGGCCTGCCCGCATAGATCAGGTCCAGCCGTTCGCGCAGCCGCAAGACCGCGCGGGCCTTGTCCTGCACCTCGTCCACGTCATCATCCGCCACCCGGCAGAACGCATACAAGGCCAGCGCCGGGTCACGCACGCGCGCCGGCAACAACTTCGACGCGGCATGAAACGACAAACTGCCCGTGCGAATCATCGCCCGGCAGGCGTCCATATCCTGCGCCGCGATCATTCCGCCGCCATCCTGAGCGGGGCCGCCGCCCGGACTGGAGCATCCGGCACCAGCGTCGCCAGCACTTCCGCCGTCCCGATCACCCCCGGGACCCCGGCACCAGGATGCGTGCCCGCACCCGCCAGATACAGCCCCGGCAACTCCTCCGACACATTGTGCGGCCGGAACCAGGCCGATTGCAGGATGCGCGGCTCCAACGAGAACCCGGCGCCATGCGGCGACAGATACCGGTCGCGGAAGGTGTCGGGCGTGAAGACCAGGCTTTCCGTCACCCGGCCCGTCAGACCCGGCAGCAGCCGATCTTCCAGGATTTTCAGCATCTTCAGGCGATAGGTCTCCTCCATCGCGGTCCAGTCCACCGGGTCCTTGTGCCCCAGATGCGGCACCGGCGACAGGACATAGAACGTGTCATCCCCCTCTGGCGCGACCGACGGGTCGGTGACCGAGGGCCGGTGGACATACAGACTCATGTCCTCGGACAGCTTGCCGGTCTGGAAGATCTCGCGGATATGCTCACGGTAGCGCGGGCCCACGACGATCGAATGATGGCCAACCTCCGGCCACATCCCCTTGGTTCCCTTGGTGCCGAAATACCAGACGAAGAGACTCATCGACCAGCGTGAGCGCATCAGCTTGGGCGCGGTCCAGCGTTTGACCGGCTGGTTGCGCATCAGCCGCGTGTAGGTCGTCCCCGGATCGGCGTTCGACACCACGACATCCGCCGCCAGCACCCGCCCATCCGCCAGCCGCACGCCCGAGGCGCGGCCCTTGGCGACCAGGATCTCGTCGACCTCGGCGTCCTGGACCACACGGCCGCCCTGGTCCTTGACGACGCGGGACATCGCCTCGGCAATCGCCTGCACGCCGCCCATCGCGTAGTGGACCCCGAAGGCCCGCTCAAGGTGGCTGACCAGCGCATACATGCTGGTCACATGGAACGGATCGCCGCCGATGAACAGCGGATGGAACGACAGCGCGAATCTCAGCCGTTCATCCTTCACCCGCCGCGCGGCATGGGCGTAGACCGACCGATCCGCCCGCATCATCGCGAACTTCGGCAGCACCTTGATCAGGTCCACCAGCTTGTGCATCGAACGACGCCCCAGATCCTCGAACCCGAACCAATAGCGCGCCTCGGCGTCCTTCAGGAACTTGCGGAACCCCGGCAGATCGCCCGGCGAAAGGCGGGCCACCTCGACCTCCATCGCCGCATCCCCGGACCGCGCGGTGAAGCTGGAGCCGTCTTCCCACAGGATCTTGTAGTACGGGTCCATCGGCACCAGGGTCACGTCCCGGTCAAAGTCCCGCCCGCAGGTCGCCCACAACTCGCGCAATCCCTGCGGCACCGTCACGATCGTTGGCCCCAGATCAAAGCGATGCCCGCCTTGGGTGATCGACGAGCCGCGCCCGCCAGGCCGGTCAAGCCGGTCCACGACCGTGACCTGCCAACCCTTGGCACCCAACCGCATCGCCGAGGCAAGTCCCCCCAGACCCGCGCCAATCACGATGGCCCTACCGCGGCCGTCCAGTGCAGAGGGCAGCATATCGACCTGCCCGGACCGAGGATGTTGTGTCATTTGGTCAGTGTATAGTGTCCACCTAGATTTACAACTTTGCTTTTTCATCCCGCAAAACAGGCTGATTTGACTTCCCTGCGGCTGCATTAAGTGTAATTCTGTCCTGACACTTGGGCCGGAGGATCGACTCATTTCCGTTGCCACGCTCAGCCTCTTCCGTTTCGCGACTCCCGCCAACCGGCTCTGGGTGATCGCGCAGATGGCGCTTGCGCGGCCGCGGCGGCTTTGGTCCGGGGCGCAATTCGTCAAACTATGCGGGTCCGGCACCGGCGTCGGCTTCACGCCCAGGCCAAACTGGGCGGTCTGGGCCATCTTCGCCGTCTGGCCGGATGAGGCCCGCGCGCGCGACCATATCGCCAACCACCCGGTCATCACCCGCTGGCGTAACCATGCGGCCGAAAACTGGACGGTGTTCCTCGCCCCCTTCTCCGCCCGGGGCAGCTGGGCCGGAGTGAACCCCCTGACCGACACCACCGACGCCCGGTCCCATAACGGCCCCATCGCCGCCCTGACCCGCGCCACCGTCAAGCCGCAGCCGTCCAGTGCAGAGGGCAGCATATCGACCTGCCCGGACCGAGGATGTTGTGTCATTTGGTCAGTGTATAGTGTCCA
>NZ_JAXMMF010000030.1:0-73365 GCF_034366665.1 Tabrizicola sp.
CGTGGTGGAGTTCTGCCTGGATGTTACGGCGAACCTGCTTTACGGCAAATCGCGCTGGCCGCATCTTGGCCCGATCCCCTGGGTGGTGATCGCCGCCACCGCCGGGATGGCGGGCTATGCGCTGGGCGGCTGGCGGCTGGCCGTGCTGGCGGGCGGCACTTTCGTCTGGATCGCCGTCATGGGCCAGTGGAAATGGGCGATGGAGACCCTGTCGGTCATCGTCGTCGCGGTGCCGTTCTCGGTGGTCTTCGGCCTGCTGATGGGCGTCCTGGCCTGGCGCTACCGCCTGGCCGAACGCATCCTGAACCCGATCCTGAACATCGCGCAGTCCCTGCCGCATTTTGCCTACATGATCCCGGTGGTGGTCTTCATCGGAGTGGGCCCCAAGGCTGGCGCCATCGTCACCATCATCTTCTCGGTCCCGCCGATGATCCGCATGTCGCTTCTGGGTCTGCGCGCGGTGTCGCCTGAGATCATCGAAAGCGGCAAGATGAGCGGGACGACCCGCTGGCAGCTGATGACCCGCGTCCGCCTGCCCGCCGCGCGGACCCAGATCCTGATCGGCGTCAACCAGGTCATCATGCAAAGCCTGGCGATGGTCGTTCTGGCCAGCTTCATCGGGATGCCGGGGCTGGGACAGAAGCTGCTGCAGCTTTTGCAGGCACTGAAGATCGGGCTCTCGGTCGAGATCGGCATCACCATCGTCCTTCTGGCCATCGTTCTGGACCGGACGTCGAAGGCCTGGGCGATGAAGCAACCCGAACATGTCGAGGGCGCAACCTGGCTCCAGCGCCACCGTCTGCTGGCGATCTGGCTGGGCCTTGTTGCCCTGGGTTTCCTCGCCGCCTGGGCGCACCCCTACTTCGCCGAGGTCGAACGCAAGCAGGCGCTCAGCATGGCCGGGCCGATCGACGCGGTGGTCGGCGGCTTCATCGACCTGATCGACCCTGTGACCGACTGGCTGCGATGGTTCCTGATCACCTGGGTCCTGATCCCCTTGCGCGACGCTTTCCTGTGGCTGCCGACCTCGGCCGTGCTGGTGGCGCTGGCCGGGATCGGCTGGCGGATCGGGGGCTGGCGCTCGGCGCTGGTCTGCCTGGCCCTTTCGCTGCCCATCGCTCTGTCGGGCTGGTGGGACCGGGCAATGATCACGGCCTACACCGTCTTCGTCTCGGTCGCCCTGGCGCTGATCATCGGCGTGCCCCTGGGCCTGATCGGGGCCGCGAACGAGACCCGCGCACAGCGGTTCCTATTGGTCTGCGATACGGCCCAGACCTTCCCCAGCTTCATCTACCTGATCCCGGTCGTCATGCTGTTCGGGGTGAACGACGTTGCCGTCGTGGCCGCGGTCACGGTTTTCGCGACCGTGCCCATCATTCGCTACACGATCGAGGGCCTGCGCAGCATCCCGCCCGAGATCGTGGAGTCGGCGCAGATGTCGGGGGCAAGCCCCGGCCAGCTTCTGCGGCACGTCAAGGTGCCGCTGGCTATCCCCACCCTCGTCGTGGGCGCGAACCAGTCGATCATGTTCGCGCTGTTCATGGTGATCATCGCGGCCTTCATCGGCACGCAGGACCTGGGGCAAGAGATGCAGCGTGCGCTGTCCTCGACCGACGTGGGCAAGGGGCTGGTCCTTGGCTTTGCCGTGGCCTTCATGGGAATCCTTGCCGACCATCTCTTGATCAAATGGGCGCGCAACCGAGGCGCTTTGGTCGACTGAAGGCAGGTCTCAACAGCGCCGGCAGGCTAATGGCGGCGGCCATTGGCGTCGAAGACAAGCGCTTGATCCGCGTCGCAGGCCAGCCCGACGCTGTCGCCGACCGTGGCGGACAGCCGACCAGGGCCCTGCACGCAGACCAGTCCTGTCGGAGTTGCCACATGCACCAGCGTCTGGTTGCCAAGCCGCTCGACCAGCCGGATGGTCCCCGCCAGCGCCGCGCCGTGATCGGGGACCAGCCGGATATGCTCGGGCCGCAAGCCGACTTCGTGGGCTGACAGGCCAAGAGCGGCTCCGGGCAGAAAGTTGATCGCCGGATTGCCGATGAAGCCCGCCACGAAGCGGTTGGCGGGTGTTTCGTACAGGTCCATCGGGCCGCCGATCTGCTGCACCTCGCCGCCGTTCATCACGACGATCTTGTCGGCCATCGTCATCGCCTCGACCTGGTCATGGGTGACATAGACCATCGTGGCACCAAGCTCGCGGTGGAGGGTCGACAGTTCCAGCCGCATCTGGACGCGCAAAAGGGCGTCCAGATTCGAGAGGGGTTCGTCGAAAAGAAACACCTGCGGGTTGCGCACCAGCGCCCGGCCGATGGCGACGCGCTGGCGCTGGCCGCCAGAGAGTTCGGCCGGGCGGCGGGTCATGAGGGCGTCAAGCTGCAGCTGCTTTGCCACCTCGGCCGCGCGGGCGAGGCGGGTGGGTTTGGCGACCCCGGCGGCCTCCAGCGAGAAGGCGATGTTCTCGGCCACTGTCATGTGCGGGTAAAGCGCGTAAGACTGGAAGACCATCGCGATCTGGCGGGCCGAGGGTTCCTCCATCGTCACGTCGCGCCCGGCAATCTCGATCCGTCCGCTGGAGGGTTCCTCCAGTCCGGCGATCAGGCGCAGAAGCGTGGACTTGCCGCAGCCCGAGGGGCCGAGAAGGGCGCAGAATTCGCCCTTCTCGACGGTCAGGTCGACTCCCTTGATCGCCTCGAACCCGCCGAAGCTTTTCCGCAAGCTGGTCAGGCGCAGTTGCTCGTCGGGCATCGGCTACTCCCGCATCCAGACCTGCATCGGGTTCGGACCCCGGTTGCACCAGATGTAATAGGGCACGGCCATGAGGGGGGACGGCCCCTCGGCGGGCGGGTGGGTGCGGTAAAGCGCAGGGTCCTGGTCGGTGATGGCCTGGCCTTCGGCCCGAAGGACACTGATCCCGCCGAGGAGGTCGGAGCGGAATTCGTCCGTCACCGCATTGCCGCGCGGCAGGCGCAGGCGGTGGAGGGGGGACTTCTGATCCTGCGCCTCGAAGCAGTAGACCAGCGGGCCACGACGCAGCGCCACGCGACCGACGTCGGCCTTGATCTCGGGGTGCGGCCAGAGGCGTTCGCCGGGCATGGGGAGGTCGAGTTCCACCACGTCGCCGGGTTTCCAGGTGCGGGTCAGCCGCAGGTAGCCGCGATCGGCCTTGACCGGGACGTCCGCCCCGGCGACGCGGACCTTCGGGGCCGTGCACCAGGCGGGGATGCGGAGCGAGACGGCGAAGTCTCGTGGGGCGTCGGGGGTCACCGCGATGCGGATGGCTCCGGTCCAGGGGTAGGATGAGCTTTCCGCGATGCGGACCTTGCCGTCGCCGAGGGTCACTTCGGTCTCGGATCCGCCATAGAGGTGGACAGCCACTTCGTTGTCGCCCACGCCGTAGACGTAGCCACCGATGGACGCGACAAGACGGGCGACGTTCATCGTGCAGCAGGGGCAGGGGTGCCAGTCCCAGCGGCGGTGGCTGCCGTCGCTGTCCAGCTTGTTGTCGTAGAAATATGTGTCCCCCTCCCGCGACAGGCCCGCCAGAGCATTGTTGTAAAGCGCGAGTTCCAGAAGGTCGGCATACTGGCCGTCAAGGTCCAGGTTCAGCATCCGCGCCGCCCAGAAGATCATCGCGCAGGACGCACAGGTCTCGGCATAGGCGGTGTCGTTCGGCAGGTCGTAGTCCTGGGTGAAGCCCTCGTTCCGGGCCGAGGGGCCGAAGCCACCGGTGACATACATCCGGGTCGAGGTGACGTCTTTCCACAAGGTCTCACAGACCTGTTTCAGTTCGGTATCGTCATGTTCGGCGGCAAGGTCGGCCATCGCGGTGTAAAGATACATCGCGCGGACGGCGTGGCCGACGACCTTGGTCTGCTGGCGCACGGGCAGATGGGACTGGCTGTATTCGTAGGTGCCCTGGCCGTATTTCCCGGCAGGCTCGCCCCGCGCATCGCGTTCCTGGTCGAAGTAGTGCGGCTGCTGGCCGCGTTCGTCGACGAAGTAGGTGGCAAGGTCCAGATATTTGCGCTTGCCCGTCGCGTGCCAGGCCTTGATGAGCGCCAGTTCCACCTCGGGGTGGCCACAGTAGCCGCGTTTCTGGCCCGGGCCGCGACCGAAGACGGTGGCGACATGGTCGAAGGCGCGCTCCATCACCTGCATCAGCCGGTCCTTGCCGGTGGCACGCAGGTAGGCGACCGCGCCTTCCAGGATGTGGCCAAGGTTGTAGAGTTCATGGTTGTCGCGCAGGTTGGTCCAGCGGTTCTGCGGCTCACGCTCCAGATACCAGCAGTTGACGTAGCCGTCGGGTTCCTGCGCCTTTTCCAGATCGTCGATGATCGCCTCGATCTGCGCCTCTACACCCGCGTCGCGGCGGTGGGAGAGGGCGTAGGACGCGGCCTCGATCCACTTGCCGACGTCGCTGTCCCAGAAGATCTGGGTGGAGAAGCCGTCGGCGTGGGGCTTGAAGGTCAGGGGCGGGACGGGTTTCGGAAGTTTCAGGCTTTCCAGCACGTTGTACTTCGCCAGCTGGGCGTGCTGGCTGGGGATCGTGGTGGTCAGGACCGTCTCCAGCCGTTCGGACCAGAAGGCGCCGGTGATCTTCACATCGGCAAAGGGGATGGATGAGTAGCGGCGCATGGGGTCCTCCTCAGGTGCTGTCGCGCACGACCAGCGTGCAGGGCAGGCGCAGGGTGCCAGAGGCATCCTCGCCCTTGATCATTTCGGTCATCTTATGCCCGGCATGGGCGCCAAGCTGGATCAGGTTCATGTCGACCGAGGTGAGGGCCGGGCGGCAGGCCTCGGCCATGACGGTCCAGTTGTCGAAGCCGGTCAGGGCGATGTCGGTGGGGCAGGCGATGCCCGCCTCACGCAGGGCATCGGCGCAGCCCCGGGCGATGAGGTCGTTGCCGCAGACGATGGCGTCGGGGCGCGGGCCGTTGAGGAGTTGCGCCACGGCAGCGCGACCCCAGGCCTCGGTCCAGGAGCCGTGCATGAGGGGGCCGGGTTCCAGACCTGCCGCCGTGACGCCCTCGCGCCAGCCGGCCGCGCGGAGGCGGACGGCCTCGAAATCCTCGGGGCCGGTGACGTGGGCGATGCGGCGGCGGCCGCGCTGGATCAGGTGGTCGGTCGCGAGCCGCGCGCCGCCCTGGTCGTCGGGCAGCAGGGTCAGCGCGCCGGGCGCATCGCCCTGGCTGAAGACGTAGATCACAGGCACGCCAAGGCCGCTGAGGTCGACCGACGGGCGACGGTCGGCACGGCGGGCGGTGACGATCAGGCCGTCGATCTGCTTGGCGAGCAACTGGTCAAGATGCGCCCGTTCACGCTCGGCGTCGTCGGTGGCGTTGACCATGAAGACCCCGATGCCGGACCCGGACAGGACACCCTCCAACCCCTCCATTATCGGCATGGTAAAGCGGCCGAAGCTGTCGTTCGAGATCACGCCCACCGACCCCGACAGCCCGGTGTGCAGGCTGCGGGCCAGAGTGTTGGGGCGGAAGTGCAGGGCGCGGACGGTCTCCATCACGCGCTTGCGGGTGTCGTCCGACAGGGAGCCAGTTCCGTTCAGCGCCTTAGACACCGTGCCGATGGAGACGCCAGCCTCGCGGGCGACATCGTGGATCGTGGCGCTGCCGCGCGGCTTGTCGTCTGCACTCATTTCACGGCCCCCGCCAATAGTCCGGAGACGTAGTAGCGCTGCAAGGCGAGGTAGACGAGGAGGCAGGGCAGCATCGAGACGACGACCGAGGCCTGCAGGGCGCCCCAGTCCACCGACCCGAAATCGCCCGAGACGACGCCGGTCAGCATGATCGGCACGGTGAAGGCGCTTTCGGTGTTCATCAGGATCAGCGCGCCGATGAACTCGTTCCACGAGGTGATGAAGGCGAACAGCGCCACGGTGACCATCCCCGGCAGCGCCAGCGGGATGAAGACCCTGCGCAGCTGGAAGGCGGTCGAGGCGCCGTCGACGCGGGCGGCTTCCTCGAGTTCCTTCGGGACGGCCTCGAAGCTGTTGCGCATCAGGTAGACGGAAAACGGCAGCTGCAGGATCGTGTGCAGGATCGCGAGGCCGAAGTGGTTCCCGGTCAGGCCAAGCTTGGCGAACATCAGGTAGATCGGCACCAGAAGCGCCTGATAGGGCACCATCATCGACGCCAGGATCAGGACGAACCAGATCTCTTTCCCCGGGACCGGGAAGCGAGCCAGGGCAAAGCCGGCGGGGACCGACAGGGCGAGGCAGAGGACGATGGTCATCCCCGCGACGAGGGTCGAGTTGCGGACATAGGTCCAGATGCCCTGCTGGTAGTTCGCGACCTTCTGGTAGTTCTCGGTGCTGAGGGACGAGGGCAGGTAAGTCGGCGGCACCGCCGAGGTCTCGGCCAAGGGTCGGAAGGACGCAAGGAAGGACATGACCAGCGGCATCAGCATCAGGGTGATGACGGCGATGCAGATCGCGGCCATCAGCCAGCCCTTGGCCCGGCGGGCGAGGGGTTTTGGGGGAAGGGCAAGGGATGCCGTGCTCATCGCCGCCCCCGTTGCAGGCGCAACTGGAGGACGGTCATCGCCATGATGACGACCATCAGGATCACCGAGAGGGCGGCCGAATAGCCAAGGTCAAAGCGGACGAAACCGGACTGGTAGATCCAGTAGACCGAAGTGAAGGTTTTGCCGCGTGGGCCCCCGCCGGTCATCAGGTAGAACTGGTCGAAGGCGAGCATGGAGCCGATGATCGAGATCACCGTGGCCATCATCAGCGACCGGGCGGCCAGGGGCAGGATGATGCGGCGGACCTGCAATGTGCGGGACGCGCCGTCGATGCGGGCGGCCTCGAACAGGTCGGCGCTGATCGACTGAATGCCGGCCATGATGAGGATCATGCCGAAGCCCACGACCTTCCAGGTGACCGAGATGATGACGGCGGCGAGGCCGGTCTCGGCACGGCGGAACCAGACGACGGGTTCGTCGATGGCCCCGAGGTCGACGAGGAGCTGGTTGAAGAGGCCGACCTGCTGGTCAAAGAGCCAGAACCAGAGGAGCGAGGAAGAGGCGAGGCCGATCACCACGGGCAGGAAGACGACCGAGCGCGTCAGGCGGCGCAAGGGCGTGTTGGGGGACACGAGAAGCGCCAGCGCGAAGCCGAGGCCCATGAGGATTGGCGTGATGACGGCGGTGTAGAGAAGCGTGAACTTGAAGGCCGCCCAGAATTTCGGATCGCCAAAGGCAGTGCTGTAGTTTTCCAGCCCGACCCACTCCCCCCCGCCCAGAAGCGAGGTCGAGGTGAAGGACAGCCAGACAAGGTGCACCATCGGCCAGAGGACGAAGACGCCGACGAAGGCCAGCGTGGGGGCCAGCCAGGCAAGGCCGACAAGGGCGTTCCTGCGGGTGGACATCTTGGCGTTCCCGGGGTTGGCGGGGGCCGGGCGGACCGGCCCCCTTGAGGGCTATTTGGCGGCGATGGCCAGCATTTCGGCCCGTGCGGTCTCGATGGCGCCGTCGACGTCACCGTCGAAGATCGCGGTCTGCACCATCGTGATCCAGGGCGAGGAATCCGAGTTCACCATGTCGGCGAAGTGGAAGACCCACGGCACATAGCCGACCGACAAAGCCTGGGCGGTGGTCAGCACCTTTTCGTTGCCCTTGGTGAACTCGTTGTCGGCAAGGTCGGTCCGGGTGGTCAGGATCGAGTTCTTGGCGAGGCCCTGAAGCTGCGCTTCGTCCGACAGGACCCAGGTCACGAATTCTCGTGCCGCGGCCTCGTTCTTGCCATTGGCCGGGATCGCCACGACGTCGCCGCCGACGAAGGCCGAAACTTGCCCCGGTTCAGCACCTGGCAGAAGCGTCAGGCCGTAGTTGAAGTCGGGGTTTTCGCGCTTCATCAGGCTGATGAGGAAGCCGCCGGTCCCCGCGATGCCGATCTTGCCCGAGGCAAAGGCGGACACGAAGTTCGCCCCGGTATCGATTTCCGCGTTCTCGGGGATCATCCCTTCGTCCCACATGGTCTTGTAGGCCTCCAGCACCATCTTGACGCCGTCGCCGGTCAGCGCCTCGTCCTCGCCGTTGCGGGGCAGCATCTTGGACCCGGCGGCGACCATCATCGGCGAGGTGACGAAGATGTTGCAGCCGGGGCACGAGCCGGAGAACCAGAAGCCGTAGGTATCCCCGCCCAAGGCGCGGATCTTGCGGGCGTGGTCGACGACTTCGGCGATGGTCGTGGGCCCCTTTTCGGGATCAAGGCCAGCCGCCTTGTAGAGGTCCTTGTTCCAGGCCAGGACCGAGACGTCGGGCGTGAAGCCCACGCCATAGATCTTGTCCTCATAGGTCGCGATGTCCTTGTAGGCTTGGACGTGGGTCGCGTAGTTCGGATCGGCGGTCAGCTGGTCGGTCAGGTCGGTCAAGAGGCCCGCCTTCATGAAATCGGGCATGTAGATCAGGTCGAAGGACACCAGATCGGGCGAGTCGCCGGACTGGGCCGAGGTGGCAAGCTTGGTCACCATCTGGTTGTCGGGAATGGCGGTCAGGGTGATCTTGTTCTCGCTGGTGGAATTCCACAGGTCCACCATAAGCTTGCCGGGGTCGGCCGCGCTTTCGCGGACCCACATCGTCAGATCTTCGGCATGAACTGGCATCGCGGCCAGAACCGCGAAGAGGCCAGCAGTCAGAGGCCCGGTAAACCGGGTTCTGGGTCTGATCATCGTCCATCCTCCCTTGGGTGCCGTTGCGGCACGGTGACCTGGCGGGGCTCCTCTCCCCGGGGTTCGGAAAAGCTTTTCCGACATCGACGCGGACCCCGCCCGAGGCTGAGCCTTGCAGGGCGGGGTGCGGTGGCGGGTGAGTCGGAAAACGTTTTCCTAAGGGAATGGAACCACAGTCAGGCGCGCTGCGTCAATGCACTTGATGGCAGGCGGCGCGGCCAGCGTCCTAGGCCGCAAGTGCACCCAATGCGTCGCGCAGATGGCTGAGGCCGCGATCATCCACGCTGTGCCCAAGCCCGTCGAACAGCCGAAGCGTGGGCGCGGCCCCGGCGGTCGTCAGCCAGCCCGCCGTGGCCTGGGCCAGGGCGGCGGGGAGGACGGGGTCGGCGGTTCCGTGCAGAAGCGTGATGTCGGGCCAGTCCGTGCGGTTGGGCACCGGCCCGGCAAGGCGACCGGAGAGCGCGAAGACCGCACGGGCGGGCATCCCGTCAGCCACGGCGTGCAGCGCCATGATGGCACCTTGCGAGAAGCCGATCAGCACGGTCTGGGCGGGGTCTCCCAGCGCCTTCATCATCGCGCGGAAGCCGGGCAGGGCGGCGGCGATGCGGGCGGGGCGGTTGTCCTCGGTGATGCCCTTGACCGAGAACCATTGCCGCCCCGGCCCCATGTCGAAGGGCTGCGGGCCGTCGGGGACGTCAGCCTTGAGGCCAAGCGCCTCGGCGAGGGGGCGCATGCCGGCACCACTGCTGCCGACGCCGTGCAGAAGGACGACCCGGGTCATGCGGCGGCCTGCAGGAGAGCCGCCACATGGTCCGGCCCGGCGGGCACGATGCCCGTGGGGTTCAGCGCCTTGATCGAGTAGTAGCCGGCCTTGATGTGGTCGAGGTCGACGGTCGCGGCGACCCCTGGCAGGCGCAGAATCCGCTCCATATAGGTCTGCAGGCGGGGGTAGTCGGCGATCTGGCGGCGGTTGGTCTTGAAAAGCCCGTGGTAGGCGGGGTCGAAGCGGATCAGGGTGACGAAAGTGCGGATGTCCGTTTCGGTCAGCCGGTCACCGAAGAGGAAATCCCCGGTCAGGCGGGATTCCAGCTCGTCCAGCATGGCGAAGACGCCGGCGACGGCCTCGTCATAGGCGGCCTGGGTGCTGGCGAAACCGGCCTTGTAGACGCCGTTGTTCAAGGCATCATAGATGCGGGGGTTGAGGGCGTCGATGTCGGCGGCCAGATCGGCGGGGTAGAGGCGCAGGTCGGACGGGGCCAGATGCTCGAACGCGGTGTCGAACATCCGCAGGATGTCGGCGCTTTCGTTCGAGACCATCACATTGCGGGCCATGTCCCACAGGACCGGGACGGTGGCGCGGCCGGTGAAGTGGTCATCGGCGCGGGTATAGATCTGGTGCATGTAGCTGGCGGCGAAGAGGGGGTCCTGGTCGGCCCCGGGATGGCCGCCGAACTGCCAGCCTTGCGTTGTCAGGACCGGGTTCAGCACGGTGACCGGGATCAGGTCGGCAAGCCCCTTCAGGCTGCGTCCGATCAGGGTGCGCGAGGCCCAGGGGCAGATCAGCGCGACGTAAAGCCGGTAGCGCCCGGCCTCGGCCTTGAAGCCGCCTTCGCCGGTGGGGCCGGGGCTGCCGTCCGGGGTGATCCAGTTGCGGAAGCTGGAGGTCTGGCGCACGAAGCGGCCCTTCTCGTCGGCCTTCTGCACCGGCTGCCAATCTTCCGTCCATTTCCCGTCGACAAGCATCTCAAGTCCCCTGATGAAAGACGAAGGACCGCATCGAGACCGACCCAAGGTCGATCGCGTCGGTCATGAAGGTAAGCTGGTCCCTGGCGTCCGACGCCCCGGCGATGGTCAGCGCGGGCATGTAGTGGTCCACAGTCGGATGCGCCATCCGCAGAAGGGAGCCAAGCCCCTCGCGGTCGGCGAGCGGTTTCAGATCGCGCGCTTCCAGCCGGTCGGCGAACATCCGGTCGAATTCGACCGCGAAGTCCTGCGGGGCACCGCCGAAGCGCATGGCGCGCAGGTTGTGGACGACGTTGCCCGACCCCAGGATCAGCACGCCCCGGTCGCGAAGCTGCGACAGCGTGCGGCCGACCTCAAGCTGATGCTCCAGCCCGCGGCCCATGTCGATGGAGACCTGGAACACCGGCACCCTGGCCTGTGGATACAGGAAGCGCAGCACGGTCCAGGCCCCGTGGTCGAGGCCCCAGGTATCATCCTCGGCGGCGTGGTGGCTGGCCAGTAGGCTGACCACCTCGCGCGCGAGGGTCGGGTTGCCGGGGGCGGGGTAGTCCATCGCGTAAAGCGCGTCGGGAAAGCCATAGAAATCGTGGATCGTCTTCGGCAGGTTCGAGACATCGACCAGCGTGGTCCCCCGGGTCATCCAGTGGGCCGAGACGACAAGGATCGCCGCCGGTTCCGGCAGGCTTTGGCCCAAAGCGGTCCAGGAGCGGCTGTAGGGCGTGTCCTCCAGCGCGTTCATCGGGCTGCCGTGGCCCAGGAACACCACCGGCATCCGGGCCGAAGGGGCCAGCCGGTCGCGCAGGGCATGAAGGTCGGTGATCGCGCTCATGGGTATCTCCTGTGGAAAAGGGGGCCGCCCGGAGGCGGGGGCGGCCCGGAACGGGTCAGGCCGTCGCCAGCTTATGCGCCGAGGGCTTCACCGCATAGGCGCCGCTGCCCAGAAGCGCGATGACGCCCTGGATGACGGCCCAGAACAGCGGGAATTCCCAGCCGCCGCCCTCGCTGGAGAAGACCCAGCCGTTGCCCGAGTGGACCCAGGTTGCGCCGAGGAGGACCGGGATCAGCGCCAGCGCCACGGCGCGGGTTGCGACCCCCAGGATCAGCGCAAGGCCTCCGGCGACTTCGGCGGCGATGGTCAGGTAGGCCAGGACGCCGGGCAGGCCGAGGCTTTCGAAGTAGCCGACAGTGCCGGGAATGGTGAAGACGAAGACCTTCATGAGGCCGTGGGCGACGAAGAGCGCGCCACTGGAAACGCGAAGGATCAGAGCGGCGTAGTCGGTATTGGACGACATGGCAGGGGTTCCTTTCGGGGCCGCACTGTCGCGGCGGGTTTCGATGGCCCGTAGGTAAGGCTTGACGCCTTGGCATGAAATGGAGACGTTGTGGAATGACTATCCACAGGATGTTCTGAATGGACCTGATCGACGAACTCAAGGCCTTCGTGGCCACCGCGCAGACCGGGTCTTTCACGGTGGCGGCGGGGCAGTTGGGGGTGTCGAACCGGCTGACCTCGAAATACGTGGCCGAGTTGGAGGCGCGGCTGGGCGTGCGCCTGTTGCAGCGGACGACGCGGAAGGTCGGGCTGACCCCGGCGGGCGAGGACCTTCTGGCCCGCGCCCCGGCGCTCTTGGACGATCTGGATGCGCTGATTGGCGATGTGTCCGAAGGCAGTCGGGGGTTCGCCGGGGTGATCCGGGTCTCGGCCTCGGTCACCTTTGGCGAAATCTGGGTGGCGGGGATGCTGGAGCGGTTCGGGCGGGCCCATCCGGCGCTGTCCTTCGATCTGCGGCTGAACGACCGGCATGTGGACCTGGCCGCCGAGGGGATCGACGTGGCGTTCCGGTTGGGCCGGACCGAGACACAGTCGCTGAAGGCGCGGAAGCTGGGCAGTTTCCGGTCCGTGCTGGTCGCCAGCCCGGACTATCTGGCGCGCCGGGGAACGCCGCAGGTACCGGCCGACCTTGCCCTGCATGACTGTATCATCGACACCAACCGCCGCACGCCGCGGCGCTGGGTTCTGGGACCCGAAAGCGCGGCAGAGGCGGTGACGGTTCAGGGCCGGTTCCAGGTGAACTCGGCCCGGGCAGCGGTCGACCTGGCCGCCAAGGGGCTGGGCATCGCCTATGCGCCGCGCTTCGTGCTGGGGGGGGCGCTGGCGGCGGGGCAGGTGGTCCGGCTCTTGCCCGACCAGCCGGGTGAGGACGGCCCCCTTAGCGCGGTCTACCTGGAGGGCCGCGTCCTGCCGCGCAAGGTGCGGGCGCTGATCGACTTTGCTGCCGAAGACATCAGGGCCGCCGATATCCTGTGATCCTGCCGTGCCGGGAATGGGTGACACGGCGCAAATGGACGGATTTCCAGAACAAATTTCTGGCCCACCGGGCCGCGCGGTAAACTTCCCACAACGCTGTCGAACTGCCGACAAGGGGGAAGTCATGCTTGATGACATGCTGCATGTGATGGAGTGGCACAACGGGGACAAGGACTATTCCCCCTTCTCCGACGCCGAGATGAAGCGCCGTCAGGATGACGTGCGGGGCTGGATGGCGGCCAATGATGTCGATGCGGCGCTGTTCACCAGCTACCACTGCATCAACTATTACTCGGGCTGGCTGTACTGCGCTTTCGGCCGCAAGTACGGCATGGTGGTCACCCCAAAGGCCGCGACCACCATTTCCGCCGGGATCGACGGCGGCCAACCCTGGCGGCGCAGTTTCGGCAGCAACGTCACCTACACCGACTGGCGGCGCGACAACTTCTACCGCGCGGTGCGGCAGCTGACGCCGGGGGTGCGTCGGCTGGGGATCGAGTTCGACCATGTGAACCTGGACTACCGCAAGGCGCTGGAAGCGGCGCTGCCGGGGGTGGAGTTCGTGGACATCGCGCAAGCCTCGATGTGGATGCGGTCGATCAAGTCGGCGGAAGAACACGCGCTGATCCGCACCGGCGCGCGCATCTGCGATGTGGGCGGCTGGGCCGTGGCGGGGGCGGTCAAGGCGGGCGTGCCCGAGCACGAGGTCGCAATCGCGGGCACCAACGCGATGATCCGCGAGATCGCGGCGTCCTTTCCCTTCGTCGAACTGATGGACACCTGGACCTGGTTCCAGTCCGGCATCAACACCGACGGGGCGCACAACCCGGTGACGAACCGGAAGGTCCAGTCCGGGGATATCCTGTCGCTGAACACTTTCCCGATGATCTTCGGCTACTACACCGCGCTGGAACGCACGCTCTTTTGCGACCATGTCGATGACGCCAGTCTGGACATCTGGGAAAAGAACGTCGCCGTCCACCGTCGCGGGCTGGAGCTGATCAAGCCCGGTGCGAAGTGCAACGAGATCGCGCTGGAGCTGAACGAGATGTACCGCCAGTGGGACCTCTTGAAGTACCGGTCCTTCGGTTACGGCCATTCCTTCGGCGTGTTGTCGCACTACTATGGCCGCGAGGCCGGGGTGGAGCTGCGCGAGGATATCGCGACAGAGTTGAAGCCCGGCATGGTGGTCTCGATGGAGCCGATGGTGATGCTGCCCGCAGGTGTCCCTGGGGCAGGTGGCTACCGCGAGCACGACATCCTGATCGTGACCGAAACCGGGGCCGAGAACATCACCGGCTTTCCGTTCGGACCCGAGCACAACATCATCCGGAACTGATCCCTCAAAGACTGAAGGGGGCGAAGCGACCGGCCCCTTTTGCCTGTGCGGCCCGCAGGACAAAAGAAACGGGGGGCCGAAGCCCCCCAAGGTCACCAGGAAGAAGACAAGGTCAGCCGAACTCGGCCCGCAGGGCACCGATGATGCCCGTTGTGCAGACCTCCAGCAGGATATGGCCCTTCTCGACCGAGGCCTCCTTGGGCGAGGAGAGCGTGCCGGAACAGGGCGTCCATTCCGGCTTGACCGGATAGACGTCATAGGGCGGGAAGGTGGCGGGGGCGTGGTCCACGGCGCGGTCAAGGTGGACGTGTTCGGGGTGCAGCGCCAGCATCAGCGAGGTTTCCAGGACCCCGCCGTGTTCCACGTCCCAGCCGGGAAAGCCGCCGGGGTAAAGCTTGGCGATGGCCTCCTTGTGGACGAAGTCCCAGTAGGACAGGACCACGACCTTGAGGTCGGTGATCCCGTCCCAGCGCAGTTCACGAAGCGCAAGGTCGATGCCTTCCACGATGAACCACGAGTTTTCGAAATGGCCGTTGACGAGGCAGATCTTGCGCACGCCGTGGCGGGCGAATTCCTTGACCACGTCCTTCAGCGCCGCGACCAGCGTGGCGCCGTCAAGGCTGGTGGTGCCCGGCAGATGGTTCCCGCCGCCCGACTTCTGGTGCGACTTGTAGCCATAGGTGAAGGGGGGGGCGACCAGCGCGCCGATCTCCAGCGCCACGCGGCGGGCGAATTCGGTGGGCAAGAGGACGTCGACATGCAGCGGCATGTGGTGGCCGTGCTGCTCCATCGAGCCGATGGGGATCAGGATCGGCGTCTGCCCGCCCTGCACGGCGGCGGCGTAGTCGGGCCAGGTCAGGTGCGAGGCGAAGGCGGTGGAATGTTTCATGAGGCGATACCTGTAAGGGATGGCCAAAATTACGTTGCCGGGGCCGCATAAGGAAAATATATTGTCTCAATGGTTCCATTGACGAGGCAAATGCAATGGCGCTGCTGACCAATCTGCCGACCGACCTGCTGCGCACCTTCATCGCGGTGGTGGAACTGGGCGGGCATTCCAAGGCCGGGGCGGTGCTGGGGCGCAGCCAGCCTGCGATTTCCCTGCAAATCCGGCGGCTGGAAGAGCTGGTCCGAACGCCCTTGCTGATGCAGGAGGGCAGGGCGATCCACCCGACCCCGGCGGGCGAGGCGCTGTTGTCCTATGCGCGCGAGATGGTGCGGGTGAACGACGAGGCGGTGCGTTACTTCCACCGCTCGGACATGAACGGGGTGCTGCGCATCGGCTTGCCGACCGACTACGCCGTGGCCTTCCTGCAAGGCACGCTGACGACCTTTCTGCAGCATCACCCCGACGTGGACCTTGAAATCCATTGCGACCTTAGCCGCGAGTTGCATCAGCACCTGCGCTCGGACGATCTGGACATCATCGTGGCCACCATGCCCTCTGCGCGGATGCCTTACCTGTCGCGGTCCTGGATCGAACAGCCGATCTGGGCCGCCGCCGAGGACCTGGCCCTGCGTCCGGACCGGCCGATCCCCCTGGGCGCGCATCTGGAAGGCTGCGACTACCGCTCGCGCATGGTCGATGCGCTGGATGCGGCGGGGCGGCGCTGGCGGATCGTCTATACCGGGCCCGGGATCTCGGGCCTGCAGAACGCGGTGCTGAACAGCTTCTGCATCACGGCGCTGACGCGGGCGACCATGCTGCCGGGAATGCGCGAGCTGTCCGTGGCGGATGGGCTGCCAAGCCTGGAACCCCTGCGCGTCGGGTTGTTCTACAAGCACCCGCGCCTGTCGCCTGCGGGCCTGCAACTGGTGAGTGACCTTGTCGCCAGCCTGGAAAGCGTCGGATCGGGGATCACGCCGTTACCAAACTGATCAAGACGCAGGCAGGGATAACGGGCGCTTATCAATGGATTTCAAGAACCGATTTTGTCTGCCTGATACATTCCCCTAACGTCATGGCAAGAATAAAGCCATCACAACGACAACAGGGAATGCGAAGATGACCAGGATCAATCCGCTTGCGACAGGCCTGACGCGCCGTTCGCTGCTTGCTTCCGGGGCCGCCGCGCTGGCCACCCCCATGCTCTCGCGCCGCGCCTTCGCGCAGGCGACCGAGCTGACCATGCTGGCCTGGTACGGTCATGCCGAGCCCGATATGGTTGCCGAGTTCGAGGCCGAGAACAACGTCAAGTTCATCCCGAAATACTATACCGGCGGCGACAACATGCTGGGGCTGATCTCGCAGTCGCCCCCCGGCACCTTCGACGTGATCCTGTCGGACGCCGAATACGTCCAGGCGCTGAACGCCGCCGGATATGTCGAGGAGCTGGACCCCGCCGACTATGCGCTGGACGAATATTTCCCCGAGTTCCAGCAGTTTCCCGGCAACTGGCAGGACGGCAAGCTGTTCTCGCTGGTGACGCGTTTCGGCTTCCTGGGTGTCGCCTACAACACCGACGCGCTGACCGAGGCCGAGGCCGCCAACTACAACGTCTTCTGGGACCCGAAGCTGACCGGCAAGGTCGGGCATTTCGACTGGCACCTGCCGAACCTGGGGCAACTGAGCCTGCTGAACGGCAACGCCAACCCCTATGACATCGACGAAGCGGCCTGGGAGGCCGTGAAGGAAAAGACCATGTCGCTGCGGCCGCAGATCGGTGGCTTCTTCGACTATGGCGGGACCTTCTCGTCCTTGAACGACGGACAGATGCTGGCCTTCTGCGGCATCGGCGACTGGATCACCGGTGTTCTGGAGAAGTCCGGCGCCAAGGTGAAGTCGGTCATCCCGGAGCAGGGCGGACTGCAGTGGTCGGAGTGCTTCTCGATCGGCAAGGGGTCGCAGAAGGCGGATCTTGCGAAGAAGTGGATCCAGTACATCACCTCGGCCAAGGGTCAGGCGAAGTCGGCGCAGATGGCGGCCTATCCGGCGATCGTGCCGAACGCCAAGGGCTGGGAGGTCCTGCAGGCCGAGAACCCCGACGAGGCCAAGCGCCAGGGCATGACCAAGGATGCCGGTAACGCGATGGACATGATCCGCGCAGGCCGGATCAAGTACCGCCAGTGGCCGGTCCAGCAGGACCTGGAGACCTGGAACGACTTCTGGTCGGAATACAAAGGCGCCTGAGCCTTGACGATGCGGGCCGGGGGGGCGATCCCCCGGCCCGCAGTCCTTTGCAGGAGAGCGCCCGCCGATGCGACGCCCGATCACCCTTTACGGTCTGACCTTCTCGTTGCCGCTTCTGGTCTGGCAGGTCCTGTTCTTCGTCTTCCCGCTTTTGTTCCTGGTCGCGCTGTCCTTCTGGACGGTGAAGAACTTCGTGATGTCGCCGGATTTCGACACGGTGAACTGGACCACGATGTATGGCCGCGCGGTGTTCTGGCAGGCCTACGGGAACACTCTGGCACTGGCCGCCGCGGCTGCGGTGCTGACCAGCATCCTCGCCTTCCCGGCCTCTTACGCCATCGCGTTCAAGATGTCGGACACCGCGCGGCGCTGGGCGGTGTTCCTGATGGTGATCCCGTTCTTCACCAGCTACCTGGTTCGCATCTATTCCTGGCAGATATTCCTGTCGGACAACGGGATCATCAACGTCATCCTGGGCTGGATCGGCCTAGGCCCCTACCAGATGCTGAACACCGTCGGGGCCACCATGATCGGATACCTGACGCTGGCCTTCCCGCTGGTGGTCCTGTTGCAGCTGTTCAGCCTGGTCTTCATTGACCGCACGCTGATCGAGGCCGCACACAACATGCGCTGCGGACGGCTGCGGACGGTGTTCGAGGTGATCATCCCCTCGGCCCGCACCGGGTTGGTCATCGCGGCGCTGTTCTGTTTCATCCTGGCCTTCGGCGATTTCGTCAGCCCGGTCTACCTGGGCGGGGGGGAGCCGACGACGCTGTCGATCCTGATCACCGACACCACCAAGTCCGGCCAGCAATGGCCCCGCGCCGCCGTGATCGCGCTGACGATGATCGGCACGCTGATGGTCGTCGCCTTCGCCGCCGTCAAGTTTGCCTACAAGGGGAAGTCCAAGTGATTGGGGGGAAGTCCAAGTGATTGGGGGGAAGTCGAAATGAGCGGCTCTGCCGACCTGAACCGCAACCGGGCCGTCGACTGGGCGCTGGTCGTCTACGTGATCCTGGCCTATGCCTTCGTCTTCGCCCCCATTGCGGCCAGCTTCGTCTTCAGCTTCAACTCGGACCGCTTCCCGTCGATCCCGCTGGGAGAGTTCTCGCTGGATTGGTACCGCGCTGTGGCCACGGACCCGCTGGTCTGGGAAGGCGCCGGGAACACGCTCTTTGTCGGCGTAATCGTCGGCATCGTCTCGACCGCGCTGGGGTTCGGGGCGGCCTATACCGACTACCGTTACAAGTTCGCGGGCAAGCAGGTGTACCTGGCGCTGGCGCTCTTGCCGCCGACGATCCCAGTGATCATCCTGGGTCTGGCGATGCTGGCCTACCTGTCCCGCATCAACCTGTCGGGCAACGCGCTGTCGGTCATCATCTCTCACGTCGTCGTCTGCGCGCCCTTCGCGATGGCGATCATCCGGTTGCGCCTGTCCCAGATGGACCCGGCGCTGGAGCCTGCGGCCTGGAACCTGGGTGCCTCGGAATGGATGGCGATGCGGCATGTCATCGTGCCGTTCTGCGCGCCCGCGATCTTCGGGGCGCTCTTCATCACGATGGCCGTCAGCTTCGACGAGTTCGCCGTGGCCTGGTTCGTCTCGGGCCTGAATGAAACCCTGCCGGTCAAGGTTCTGGGCTTTCTGCAAGGCCAGGTCAGCCCGCGGATCAACGCGATCGGCACCTTCGTCTTCATCCTTTCCATGACGCTTGTGATCCTGGCGCAGCTTCTGCTGTCCGGCCGCGGCGCCAAGCCCGCCAAGGAGTAACCCCATGAGCCGCGATACACTGGTGTCCTTCGAGGGCGTGGTCAAAAGTTTCGGCACCTTCGTCGCCGTCAAGAAGCTGGACTTCGAGATCAGGAAGGGCGAGTTCCTGGCGATCATGGGCTCGTCGGGCTGCGGGAAGACCACGACGTTGCGGATGCTGGCGGGGCTGGAAGCCCCTTCGGAAGGGGTGATCAAGCTTTCCGGCAAGCCGATCAACGACCTGCCGACCTGGAGCCGCGATACGCCGATGGTCTGGCAGAGCCTCGCGTTGTTCCCGTTCCTGAACGTGCGGGAAAACGTGGAGTTCGCGCTGAAGATGCGCGGCGTGGGCAAGGCGGAACGCCGCCGCCGTGCCGAACAGTGGCTGGACCGGATGCAGATCACCGAGTTCGCCGAGCGCAACATCAGCCAGCTGTCCGGCGGCCAGCGGCAGCGTGTGGCCCTGGCGCGGTCGCTGGTGGTGGAGCCGGAAATCCTGCTGCTCGACGAACCGCTGTCCGCGCTGGATGCGGCGCTGAAGGTGCGGATGCAGTCGGTGCTGAAGAACCTCCAGCGCGAGACGGGGATCACCTTCGTCTATGTCACCCACAGCCAGTCCGAGGCCTTTTCGATGGCCGACCGCGTGGTGATCATGAGCCGGGGCGTGATCGAGCAGATCGGCACGCCGCAAGAGATCTACCGCACCCCGCGCACCCGCTTTGTGGCCGACTTCCTGGGGTCGTCGAACCTTTTCAGCGGCAAGGTCCGGGCGGGCGGGCAGGGCAAGGTGCTGGATACTCCGGCCGGGCAGTTCGCCCTTTCGGGGGACGCAGCCGGGCTGGGCGAGGCGGCGACCCTCACGGTGCTGGACACCAAGACCCATCTCAGCGTCGAGAAACCCGCAAACGCGGTCAACGTCGTCCCGGTCCGGGTCATCGGCGAGGAATTTGTCGGGGCGACGGCCACGCTGTACCTTGAAACCGCTCAGGGCCAGGAAATCCGCGTCCAGAAGGGTCATGACGAGATCGCCGATCTTCCCACCGACATCGGCCAGGGTCTTTACGCCTGGTGGAACCCGCAGGATGGCCATCTTGTCGCCGAAGCCTGACCCCTGGGCCTGTCCGTTTCCCGCCGCCCGTCTTGGCCCGGGCGCCGTCGATCTTGCCACGGAGCGTTGCCGCATGAGCATTGTCCTCCTTCAGGGCGGTGGCCTGTCGCCCCAACAACTGAACCAGGTGCCGCTGGGCCAAGGCGCCCTGTCACGGGCCTTTGCATGGGGTCTTGCACGACTGTCCCCACGTCGGCGCCGGACCCTGACCCATGACTGACCGCCAGCTTACCAGAAGGGACGCGCCATGACGCTTTACGTCGAGGGACGCCGCTTTCACGACGCCCGCGCCATCATCCCGCGCGGCGTGGCCTATGTTCCGGTGACCGGCCCGGTCACAACGCGCGAGTTTGCTTTCCTGGCTCTGCCGCACTTCACGCTGCTGGCCTTTTCATCGGCCATCGAACCCCTGCGCATCGCCAATCAGCTGACCCAGCAGCCGCTTTATGGCTGGAGTCTGTTCAGCATGGATGGCGCACCCGTGGAAAGCTCGGCCGGGGTGCGCATCGAGGTCGATCACGGTCTGATACCCCTTCGGCGCGAAACCACGGTCATCGTCTGTTCGGGCACCGATGCGCAGGCAGCCGACCGCAGCGTCCTGAGCTGGCTGCGCGCGCATGTCCGGCAGGGGGGCGGGATCGGTGCGATCTGCACCGGGGCCTATACTCTGGCGCGCGCGGGTCTTCTGGGCGAGGATACGCCCGCCGTGCATTGGGAAAACGGCCCCGCCTTCCGCGAGCTTTTCGATGTCGAGCCGCTGCAGCAGCTGTACGTCATCGGCAAGAAGCACTTCTCCTGCGCGGGGGGCGAGGCGGGTATCGACATGATGCTGGCGCTTATCGCGGAAGATCACGGCAAGAAGCTTGCCGACGCGGTCGCCGAGATGTGCCTGCACGGCCGCCACCGCGAGGCGGATGTCGTGCAGAAGGCGATCTACCCGAAGGCGATGCTGACCCGACACCCCGGGATTGCCAAGGTGATCGCCGCGATGAAAGAGAACATCGCCACTCCGCTTGGTCAGGAAGAGCTTGCCGAGGTCTTCGGTCGGACCCCCCGCCACCTTGAACGCATCTTCAAGGCGGTGATGCAGGAGACACCCAAGGGCTATTACCTTGGTTTGCGCCTGCAAGAAGCCCGCAACCTGCTTAGCGAGACGACCCTTTCGATCCTGGAAGTCGCCATCGCGACGGGGTTCAACTCACGGTCCAGCTTCTCGAAGGCCTACAAGACCCGCTTCAAGGTCAGCCCGTCCAGCCTGAGATAGTGAAGAGGGCGGGCACGAAACCCGCTCCATTCGGGTGCTGAATACCCGTGTGTGACGCCCGGTCCGGTGCGGATGGCAGGCAGGTTTGCCGCCCGCTGGCACGACCGCGGCTTGAGTTTGGCCCCCGACCCCAATACACCTGCAGGGACCAAGGAAGGACCTGCCCATGCGCATTCATCAGGATCTGGCCGACACGATCGGGAACACGCCGCTTCTGAAGCTGAAGAAGGCTTCGGAGATGACCGGCTGCACCATCCTCGGCAAGGCCGAGTTCATGAACCCCGGCCAGTCGGTCAAGGACCGGGCGGCGCTTTACATCATCAAGGATGCGGTGGCCAAGGGTCTTCTGAAGCCCGGCGGGACCATCGTCGAGGGGACGGCAGGCAATACCGGGATCGGCCTTGCGCTGGTGGGGGCCTCGATGGGGTTCCGCACCGTGATCGTGATCCCGGAAACGCAAAGCCAGGAAAAGAAGGACATGCTGCGGCTGGCGGGGGCCGAGCTGGTGCAGGTCCCGGCCGCCCCCTACCGCAACCCGAACAACTATGTCCGCTATTCGGGCCGTCTGGCCGAGGCGCTGGCGAAGACCGAACCCAATGGCGCGATCTGGGCCAACCAGTTCGACAATGTGGCGAACCGTCAGGCCCATATCGAAACCACCGGCCCGGAAATCTGGGACCAGACCGGCGGCAAGGTCGATGGCTTCATCTGTGCCGTGGGCTCGGGCGGCACCCTGGCCGGTGTGGCCGAGGCCTTGCAGTCCAAGGGCGTGAAGATCGGTCTGGCCGACCCCGAGGGCGCGGCGCTGCATTCCTTCTACACTACCGGCAAGCTGGAAAGCCCCGGCAATTCCATCACCGAAGGCATCGGGCAGGGGCGGATCACCGCGAACCTGGAAGGCTTCACCCCGGATTTCAGCTACCGTATCCCGGACAACGAGGCGCTGCCGATCATCTTCGATCTTCTGACCGACGAGGGGCTTTGCATGGGCGGCTCGACCGGCATCAACATCGCGGGCGCAATGCGGATGGCCCGCGACATGGGGCCGGGCAAGACCATCGTCACCATCCTGTGCGACTATGGCAGCCGCTATCAGTCCAAGATCTACAACCCGACCTTCCTGCGCGAAAAGGGCCTGCCGGTCCCCGATTGGCTGGACCGTCCCGCCCGTCCGATCCCGCCGGTCTACGAGGACGCATGACGCGGCTTCTTCTCTGGCTGGGCCTGGTCCTTGCACTGGCAGCGGCGCCGGGGCTGGCCCAGGACCAGACGGGGACGCCGGTTGCGGCCGAGGAACCGGCGACGGACGGGGCCGAACTTGACTATGCCCTGTGGGAGCGGATGGCCGAACGGGCCGAGGCCGAGATCGGCAACCGCTACACCTCGTCCGATCGGATGGAGGAAATCCGTGCCCAGCTGGCCAAGTGGCGCGCGGCCCTTCTGAACGCGCAAAGCGCCAACTCGGCGCGGATCGCCACAGTGCGCCAGCAGATCGACGCGCTGGGTCCCGCGCCCGCGGACGGGGCGACCGAGGCGGACGAAATTTCGGTCCGCCGACAGGAACTGGCCAGCCAGCTGGTCAAGCTGCAGGCCCCCGGCATTGCCGCCGAAGAGGCCTATCGCCGCGCCGACGGGTTGATCGACGAGATCGACCGCACCTTGCGCGAACGCCAGGCCGACCAGCTGCTGCAGCTTTGGCCCTCGCCCCTGAACCCCGGAAACTGGCCCGAGGCGGCCATCGGTTTTGCCGACACGGTGCAGCGGATCTGGGACGAGACCATCGAATCCTGGGATGACCCTAGGGCGCGGGAAGAGCTGTTCGACAACCTGCCGCTGATCGTCATCCTGGTCATCGTGGCTTTGGCCCTGGTGTTCTATGTCCGCCGCTGGATCGAGCGCTTTGCCGAGCGGCTGCAGGAAGGCGCTTCGGTCCGGGGCCGGCATTTCTGGGCGCTTCTCGCCTCGATGGGGGGGATCGTCCTGCCGACAGGCGGAGTGGTCCTGCTGTCCTGGGCCCTGGCGGCCAGCGGCATGCTGGGCGAGGTCGGGTCCCGGATCGCCGGGACACTGCCCGTCGCGGGCTTCGTCGTGTTCGCCGCCGCCTGGCTTGGCGCGCGGGCCTTCCCCCGCATCCAGGGCGAGGGCGCCGTGCTGCCCTTGCCGCCGGAACGCCGGGCCGAGGGGCGCTTTCTGTCGGTCATGATGGGCCTGGTGATCGCCGCCGACATGCTGCGCGGCGCGGCTATGGATGCGCAGGCCTATTCGGACGCCACGACCTCGGTCATGTCCTTTCCGATCCTGGTGACGGGCGGCCTTGTGCTGTTGCGCCTGGGCCGGACGCTGCGCAAGACGCGCGAGACAGAGGACAGATCCTCCAGCTATTCCTTGCGGCTGATCCAGCTTCTGGCGCGCGCCCTGACGGTGCTGGGCATCCTGGGCCCGGTGCTGGCGGGCTTCGGCTATGTCCAGGCGGCCGAGGCGGTGATCTATCCCGCGATGATGTCCTTCGCGCTGGTTGCCTTCCTCTTCATCCTGCAACGCCTGATCGGTGACGCCTGGGTGCTGATCACAAGGTCCGAGGAAACCGCTCAGGACGCGCTGGTGCCGGTCCTGGCGGGCTTCTTCCTGGCCATCGCCGCGCTGCCCGTGCTGGCGCTGATCTGGGGCGCGCGCTTCTCGGACCTGACCGAGATCTGGAACCGCTTCACCGAAGGCTTCCAGATCGGCGGCACGACGATTTCGCCATCGAATTTCATGATCTTCGCGGCGGTCTTCGTGATCGGCTACATGCTGACGCGTCTTTTCCAGGGCGCGCTGCGCACCACGATCCTGCCGAAGACCCGGATGGAGCCTGGTGGGCAGACCGCGCTGGTCGCGGGCGTGGGGTATGTCGGTGTCTTCCTGGCCGCCCTGATCGCGATCAACGCGGCCGGGCTGGACCTCTCCGGCCTTGCCATCGTCGCCGGTGCCCTGTCGGTCGGTATCGGTTTCGGCCTGCAGAACATCGTGTCGAACTTCATCTCGGGGATCATCCTGCTTGTCGAACGCCCGGTCAGCGAGGGCGACTGGATCGAGGTCGGCACCGTGCAGGGCAAGGTCCGGTCGATCAGCGTCCGGTCGACGCGGATCGAGACCTTCGACCGCAACGACGTCATCGTCCCGAACGCCGACCTGATCACCGGACGCGTCACCAACTGGACACGGTTCAACCTGTCGGGCCGGATCATCGTGCCGGTGGCGGTGGCTTTGGGGTCGGATACCCGGAAGGTCGAAAAGCTTTTGCGCGAAATCGCCGAAGAGCAGCCCCTTGCCATCCTGAACCCGCCGCCCGTCATCGCCTTCACCGGTTATACCGCCACCCAGCTGACCTTCGAGATCCGGGTGATCCTGCGCGACGTGAACTTCGGCGTGCAGGTGCGCAGCGACATCAACCACCGGCTTCTGCAGCGGCTGGCCGAAGAGGACATCCATATCGTCCCGCCTCCGGCCCCCCCGGCGCCGGCTGACCCGATGAAGGCCGCCGATGCAGTGCTGGCGCTGGCCGAACTGGTCGAGCATGAGCGGCCTGCGTCCAGGGCCGGGAAATCCACGCCGCAGACGCCTGCGGCCGAAGTGAAAGGGGCCGAACGGTGACCGAGCTGCTCTTCCGAGACGATGCCTACCAGACCGCTGCCGATTGCCGGGTGATCGGCCATACGCCCGAAGGCGGCATCGTGATCGACCGGTCGATCTTCTATGCCACGGGCGGGGGTCAGCCGGGTGACAGCGGTGTTCTGGACTGGGGCGGCGCGCTGGTTCCGATCGCCACGGCGCTGAAGGTCGAGGGCGGGATCGCTCTGGTTCCGGCCGAACCGGTCGCCATGCCACCCGTCGGTGCTGCGGCCCGCCAGCTGATCGACTGGACCCGCCGCCACCGCCACATGCGCATCCACACTGCGCTGCACCTTCTGTCCGTGGTGATCCCGCTACCGGTGACGGGCGGCCAGATCGGGGCGGACCGTGGGCGGCTGGACTTCGACATGCCGGAACCGCCCGGTGACGTGGCCGCGCTGGACGAGGCGCTGAACAGCCTCATCGCCCGCGATCTGACGGTCAGCGACGACTGGATCACCGACGACGACCTTCTGGCCAATCCGGGCCTGGTGAAGACCATGTCCGTCCGTCCACCGACGGGGCAGGGCAGGGTGCGGCTGGTGCGGATCACCGATGGCGACACTCTGGTGGACCTGCAACCCTGTGGCGGCACCCATGTTCGTCGCACCTCCGAGATCGGCCGGGTCGAGATCGGCCGCATCGAGAACAAGGGCCGCCAGAACCGCCGGGTGACGATCACGCTTGCCTGACCACACCGTTTCGCTTTTTGGCGCGCAGGCCAGATATCCCCTTGAACAGCCCCGCAAAGCCGGAGTATCAGCCCTGCGACGGACAGTTGGCCGAGTGGTCGAAGGCGCACGCCTGGAAAGTGTGTAGGCGGGGAACCGTCTCGAGGGTTCGAATCCCTCACTGTCCGCCATATTCTTCCAGTCAGGCTATTGGATTGTAAGCGGAACCCGGCTTCGCCGCCGCCCCGAAATCCCGCGCAGACTTTCGCAAGCCCCCGGAAATGGGCAAGGCGCTTTGCCTTGGCGGGCAAGGGTCAGCCATGTCCCGGGAGCCCGGCTTGACAGGTCAGGACGCAAAGCGGCCCTGGTCCAGGGCGTGGGCCAGTCCGTAGCGGACCAGGTTTGCCAGGTGGGCTTCCACCGTCGCGGGGCGGGTGCCGGCGAAGGTGCGGGCGATTTCGGCGGGGGTGGCGTCGCCAAGGTCACGCAGGCGGGCCAGGACGGCGTTGTTCTGATCGGGGCGGGCCTTGGGCCAGGGCGTCTTGGCAGAGGTGTCGGTCGGACCGATGTCCAGCGCGCCCTGGTCGGCCCTGGCGGCGACGGCGCGGCCCTGGGGGTTCTGGTAGTCGGGGCGCAGCCAGCGGACCAGCCCGCGCGCTTCTTCGGCCGCGCGGGTCCGGTTCAGGTCCACCAGCCGGTGCAGGATTTCGTCATCGGAAAGGGTGGCGGGCCAGCCATAGGCCTCGGCGACGCTTGCGTCGATCTGGTCATGCAGGTCGCGCAGGATGCCGATCAGGCCCTGATCGTAGATCTCCTTGTCCTTCCCCTCGATCCGCTGCCCGGCCCGCAGCTTTTCCAGCACGTTGTACATCGCCGTCAGCGTCAGCTTCGGATGCGCCGCCTGCTGCGCCTTGCGGTGGGCGTCCAGCTGTTCGCCCAGAGAGCGCAGGCGGGTTTTCTGAGCCTCGGTGGGGGTGGGAAAGGGGAAGGGGTAGAAGCAATCTGAATGATTATAAGTTGGATCGTTGCCCACGCCTAACATTGCACCGGCGGCTAGCGCCCAACATTGGTGAGTGCGAGACGATAGCACGGAAAGTTCCGCTGCGTCGTCAATGGCGAATGCCACCACTTTGCTTTCATGCAGAACCGAAGTGTCAACAAACTGGAAGGTTCGGTGCTTTGCAGTTCGCGTCGTGGCAATGTAACGGCTTAGGCCTTCAAACGCCGGTCGAAAGGTGCTTATCGTTTCCCCAAAGAGCCACCACTTAAGCCGTCTAGATTCACGCTGATTCAAATCACGCTCTGGCTTAACCGTGTCCAACACCCTCTGATATGCTTGAGGTAGCGCCAGACGGGCTTGCTCCGCGGTTAGGCCAAAAAGGTCAATAACGTAACTCATTCTGGGCGACTGAACCAAGTCCCTTCCGTTAACGAACGGGCGAATATGCTTCATTCCGAGGTCTTTGTTATCCGCTACAAAGGCAGCGGCTTCTGTCTTGGAAAGGATGAAGCCGGACCCATGAAGCTTCACGCCCATTCCAGCAATATCAAGATTCGCCTTCAACGGCACGGCCCCCGCCACATCCGCCCCGATGCGCAGATCGGCGAAAACCTTGCCCTTCTCGATCGAGAAGGTCACGGGCCGCCCCTCGGCCTCGGTCTCTCCTTTCCGTTCCTCGGTGATCGACATCAGCCGACCCGAAGCCCGCCCGGCCTCGGCCACGGTCATCGCGATCCGCACGGCCGCGCCGTCGCCTGCGTCCACCCAAGGATGGTCGGGAATGGCAAAGACCAGCGACAGGGGGGCTTTGTCGTCGTTCAGGTGCGGCTCCAGCACCCTTCGGTTGAAGGTCTGGCGCAGAGAGTTCGTGGTGATGAAGCCAAAGCGCCGCGTGCCTTTCGCCTTGGTCTTGTCACTCGCAGGTTTCCAGCCGCGCGCGGCAAGGGCGGCCTTTTCCCACCAGAACATGACGAAATCGGCACTTTGCGGCATCCGGGGGTAGGCGGCCCAGAGCGCCTCGGCATAGCCGTCGCCCAAGGCGTCGCGCAACCGGCTGGCGCCGATGAAGGGCGGGTTGCCGACGATGAACTCTGCCTCGGGCCAGGTGGCGGGGCGGGGGCTGGCATAGTCGTAGACCTGCACCCGCGCCTGGGGATCGGGGACCTGCTCGCCCGTGACCGGGTGAAGGACCGTCGTCTGACCATCCCAGCGGGTCACCGGGCGGCCCTGATCGTCCAGCCGGGGGGTTCGGCTGGCCCAGTCCAGCAGGGCGTCGCGGTTCTCGATGTTCTTGAAGTCGCGCAGCACGGGCTCGGCGGGGCTGGCCTTGCCGTGGGTGCGGAAGTGCCATTGCAGGTAGCCGATCCACAGGACCAGCTCGGCCACGGCGGCGGCCCAGGGGTTCAGCTCGATCCCCAGAAACTGGTGCGGGTCCACCGTATAGCCGGCCAGCGACAGGGCGGCCTGATCGTCGCCGAGATCGTGAAGAAGCGCGGTCACCTCGCCCTCCAGCCGCTTCATCAGTTCAAGCGCGACATACAGGAAGTTGCCCGATCCGCAGGCCGGGTCCAGCACGCGGATGTCGCAAAGCTTGCGATGAAAGGCGCGGACGGTGTCGCAGGCGTCCTTGAGGTTGCCCGCCGCGGCCAACTCTCCTGCCGTTCGGGAGACCCCGCCCCATTCGGCGCGCAAGGGTTCGATGAGCGTCGGGTTGACCAGCCGTTCCACATAGGCGCGGGGGGTGTAATGCGCGCCAAGCTTGTGGCGGTCGCGGGCGGACAGGGCGCGTTCCAGAAGCGTGCCGAAGATCGCCGGTTCCACTTCGCGCCAGTCGCGGGAAGCGGCCTCGATCAGCAGGGAAAGCTGGATTTCGTTCAGGGGCAGGGCGTCGGCCTCGCGGAAAAGCCCGCCGTTGAAGCGCAGGAGGTCGGTCAGCAGGACAGTCGAAAAGCCGCCCGCGTTCATCGTCTCCCACAGCGATTTCAGCGCCGGGGCCGCGCGTTCGGGGTGGCCGCGCAGCTTGTGCAGAAGGTCCGAGAAGCTTTTGGCGGGGATCAGCGCCACATCCTCGGCGAACATGGTGAAAAGGCAGCGCATCAGGAAGCGGGCCACATCTTCGGGCTTGTGGCCCTGGCCTTCGAAGGACCGGCCAAGGGCAGCCAGCCGGTCGGCGACTTCGCGGGTGACCTGGGCGCTGACCTTCGCGGGGTTGAGGGAATGTGGTTCGGTCCAGATCTGGCGCAGGCGGTCGCGGACCTTGTCGTCGCGAAGGTCGTCCATGCGGATGCGGTAACGGTTGCCATCGGGGAACTGGGTGTAGCCTTGGCCCTGGCCCGAGAAGTCGGCATAGACTTCGATGACGTGGCCGACGTCCACGATCAGCAGAAAGGGCGGCCAGCCGTCGTCGCGGGACACGGCGCGGGCGTATTCGTCGGCTTGGGTCCGGGCGCGCAGCATGGTGTCGTCCCAGCGCCGGGTGCCCCGCACGCCATGACCCTTGCTTACTTTGGCCGGAAGGTCGGGCAAGAGGTCAGGTTGGGTCAGGTCGGGCTGCGCGCCCTCGGTGCCCTGTTTGGCTTCCATCACGAAATGCCCGGCGCGGTAAAGGTCGATCCGGCCGTGGGATTTGCTGCCGGTGTGACGGAAGGTCACCGGATGCTCGAACCGGTAGGAGTCGCGCTTGAGGTCGCCCGTGGCCGGATCGGGCCGGGGCACGCCCAGAAGGTCGGTCAGATCATGGGCGAAGGAATGAAAGTTGGCGCTTTCGCTTCCCCCGGACGCCTTCCACGGCGCAATAAAGTCTTCCACGTCCAATGGTTTGCCGCTCCTGTCCCACTGGCGAAGTAAGGCCGGAAACGCGGCCGAAGGCTAGGGGGTTTTTCGGATCGGGGTAATTCCGGGGCGACGCAAGGCAGGTGCGGCGAGGCTTTCTGCCAGGGTTGGTGCGCTGCCGGTCCTGCGGATGAACCGTCCCCCCTTTCGCCACCCCCACTGCAGGAGGCGGCATCTGCGCGCCGTGCCTTGCGGTTGTAGTGCGCTCATCCGACACCCGTGTGTCGTAACTATTCCCCCGATTTTCACTTAAATTGTCCGGGACCAAACACGCTTTCGCCATGTTCTGCGGTGAATGACTAACGCAGGGTTAAGCACGCTTGACCTCTGCGATTAACGATTGTCATGTCAGGGACGACCGACCGATGCACCTAGATGAGACCAACGGCGACCATGCGGTCCTACGGATCGAGGCCCCCCGGCTGGATGCCAGCAAGGCAGCGGCGCTGCGCGAGGTTCTGGTCGATCTCATCGCGGATGGTCAGCAGTCGATTGTGCTGGACCTTGAAATGGTTGAATTCATGGACAGCGCCGCGATGAGTGCGCTGATCACTGCGGTCAAGAAACTGGGTCCGCTGGGGACGATTTCTGTAGCCTCTGCAAGCTATCCTGTGGCACGGTTGTTTTCGATAACGAAGATGGATCGGGTATTTCCGATCACGGCAACGGTCGATGAGGCGATCCAGCGCCTGGCCGCATGAAGTGAGTGATTGAATGGCGGAAACGCGCTTCCGGGCTGTCAATCGTGACCTGGAGGCGATCGGACCCGCCGCCGACGCCCTTCGCGATACCCTGAGCGGCTGCCTGGACGAGGATGGCCTGGCCTGCGTCGAACTGGCTGTTGTGGAAGCCCTGACAAATGCTGTCGTTTTCGGCTCTTCTGCAACCGGAAAGCCCATCGATCTTTTCGTCGAGATCACCGAACGCGATGTCGTCGTCGAGATCGGGGACGAAACGCAGCCTGACCCCGGCCTGTTCGAAGGCGCGGGGCCGGAGCGCCTGGATTTCGACCCGTCCGACCGGCAAGGCATCCCTGAAAGCGGACGCGGCTTGTCGCTGATGGTGGTGTCAATGGACGAGGTCGGCTTCCGAACAGTCGGCGATCAGGTGCGCCTGCGTCTGGTGCGCCACCGCCCCTAACGGGCAAAGCTGAGGGCGGCGATGACGATGCCTGGTCGCCAGGCCGGGTCCGCCTTGCCCGCGATGTCCCAAAGTTCGTCGGCCCGGCTGCGCGCAGCGTCGATGTCCAGCACGCCGGCCTGCATTGCGGCCGACAGGGCCACAAGAAGCGAAGCCGCCGCCTCGGCATCGGTGGGAGAGGCCGCCAGTCGCGCCTCGGCTTCTGCAAGGGCCCCTGTCGCCTCGATGGCCAGGCGGGCGTCTGTGGCCGCAGCCTTGGCCTTTTCGGCCGCGTCCTCGGCCCCGATGTCCAGCCGCTCCAGATGGACGATCGCCGCCGTCGACAAAGCCAAGGCCGCAATCCAGGCAATCTGGCTCCGCGCGCCGATCAGGGCTTCACTGAACTTCATGCTGGAACCGTTCCATGATGGGCAGGTCGAACTCCGGGTCTGGCTTCCACACGGCGGCCAGGATGATGGGCATCAGCGACAGGACGTTGTTTACACCCCAAAGCGTGTTGGCCACCAGCCCGCCGATGGAGTAGTCGCCCCCGCCGCCCAGATGCAGCGTCCAGGCCCAGACCAGCCCGGCAATCGTCAGGCCCACCATCAGAAGTTGCCATTTGACCAGCGACAGGAACCGCCCCTCGCTGCGCTGCTTCGGAGTGACGGGGAACGAGATCTTGCGCTTGCGTGCCACCGCCCAGAGCGCCTGGATGTTCAGCGGGAACATCGCCAGATACCAGCGCCGCCCCGACATGGTCTTGGCCCCCCAGAGGCCGGCCAGTTGCGCCAGCTCGTTCAAGAGCAGGAAGGGAACGATGTGAAGAAGGAAGTCGATGGAATAGGTGGCGACCGGCACGATCCCGGTGAAGAGGAAGATCACCGGCCACAGCAGGAAGACCACGTTCCACAGCGGCGAGAGGTACGAATAGAACGTCACCCCGTACATGATGCGTTGCGGCAGGGTCATGCCTTTCGCAAAGAGCGGATTGTCGGTGCGCAGGATGTCCAGCGTCCCCCCGGCATACTTGAAGCGCTGGGTCGTCCAGCTGAGCAGGTCGTTCGGCGACACCATGCGCGACACCACCACCGGATGCTGGACCGATTTCCAGCCCCGCTCGCGGTCCTTGTGCAGCCGGATCGAGGTGTAGATGTCTTCGGAAACATGCAGCATGAAGGGGGTGAAATCGACCTCCTGCGCGGCGCTGACCCGGGTGACTGCGGCCAGCCGGGTGTCGACCCTGGCTTCCCCGGTCAGCTGACGGATCTCCTCCATCTGGCGTTGGAACGACACGTCGACATCGGTGGCCCAGGTCCGGATCGCGACTTCCATCACGGCCTCGCGCCGGTGAACCGACCCGGCCCCGCAGCAGAAGGCTGCGTTCGCCCAGTTCCGGCGGCGCAGGATGAAGTCGTAGAAAAGCTGGGGATCGTTGCCGAAAGGGTCCTCGCCCAGGCGCACGGGGCCGATCAGCGCCTCGACGGCCCCGCCGATCCGGCGTCCGACGCCGCCAAACCTGCGCGCCAGCATGACCGGCAGCGGCACGCCCGGTGGCACATCCCAGAACCATTGCGGGGTCTGCACCCAGGCCATGCGCGGATCGCGGAAGTAGCCCAGCGTCTCGGTCAGAAGGTGCGGCAGCGGGATCGTGTCGGCGTCGCAGATCACGATCAGGTCGCCCGAGGTATGGTTCATCGCATTGCGCAGGTTCCCGGCCTTGTAGCCGACATTGTCCGTGCGGGTGATGTAGTTCACCCCCTCCTCGCGCGCGACATCACCCATTGGCGGGCGGCGGCCGTCATCCAGCACATGGACCCTGACCTCGATGGGATGGGGATAGTCCAGCCGCTTCGCCGCCTGCAGGCCCTTGCGGACGATCTCGGGGTCTTCGTTGTAGGTGGCGAAGAACACGTCGATCACGATCGGCCGCTCGGGCGCCAGCGGGTCGCCCGTGATGTCACGCAGCGAGAGCGGTAGCGCACCGGGCCGGGGCGACCGGTCGGTCCAGATGTTGATCGTGAAAAGGATCAGCCCGATGTAGGCCAGCGTCTCGGCCAGGACCAGCGGCAGCGAGAACCACACTGCCGAGAAATTCAGCGACTCCGTCCAGCGCCACCAGAGATACCAGGCACCGAAGATCAGGCTGCAGGTCGCAAGGAACTGCCAGAGCGCGTGGTGAAACTCGGAATGTCGGCTGATCTGCCAGGGAACCTGCCGCTCGAAACGCGTCACGGATGCCTGGGTAGCAGGGCCATCACCGGAAGCGTTTTCGAAGGCTGTCATACTGCCAGTATTTCATGGTTCTGTGGAGGCTGTCGAGGGCAACACGTGGCGCAGCCCCTGACAGACAAGGCGGTTTGATCCTTCAGGCAGACCGGGGCTGGACCCCGCATGATATCCCGCATTTCGGTCAAATTTGCACGACTGCCTGGCTCAGGGCGTAGCCAGCGCTTGAAAACAAACAAAAAAACACATCGCCGCTGACGTCGCCCTTGTGGGGGCCACCGAACTTTTGGCGCGCGGAGAATGAGATTCTTAAGATTCGTTGGCGACAGTGCAGCTTCAACCTGTCCGTTTCCGCTGCTTTGGAGGCAACGATGAAAGCACTAAGCCTTGCACTGATTGTGTCCCTTTCGCCGGGCGTGGCGGCAGCGGGTTCGCTTGAAGATAACATGAAGGCCTTCGTCGACACGGAAGTCCGCAGCAAGCTTGCCGACCCGATGATCACCGCCGCGATCATCGGGGCCAATGCGGCAAGCATGGCGCTGACGCCGAACGACATCCAGACGCTTGATGGTCAGTGGAAGGCAGAAGTCGGCAAGGGCAGTGCTCTCATCAAGGGCGTGGCCGAGAACGCCACCTCGGCCGTCCTGCGCGACTATGTCTTCTCCTCCGCCGGCAAGATCACCGAGGTGATCCTGATGGACGCAAAAGGCCTGAACGTCGCGGTCAGCGATGTGACCTCGGACTACTGGCAGGGCGATGAAGAAAAGTACCAGCTGACCTATGGCGTCGGGCCGGACGCTTTCCACGTCTCGGAAGTCGAGTTCGACGAATCCACCCAAACCTACCAGGCACAGGTGTCTTTCACGATCACCGACCCGGCAACCGGTCTCAGCATCGGTGCTGCGACCATCGGTGTGAACGCCGAATCCTTCTGATCTGCACCCAGCGCCAGCAGCACCTCCACGGGAAAACACCATGCAACCTACTCATCGTCTTTCACGCCTGAACTCGATCTTCGTGAAGCAGACAGTCATCGCAGTTCTGGTTACGGCCATCGTTGCCGTTGCGCTGACTGTCATGAACTGGAGGTCGACCGAAGCAACGCTGGCCGGCATCGTGCGCGACCGCGCGGCGTCCGAGACCAAGGCCCTTTCTTCCGAAGTTGCGGCCAGCATACGGTTTGGTCGTGCCGACAAGGTCTATGAACTTTTCGATGGCCTGATGCAGCATTCCAGCGGAACCGCGCAAGACGCCATCGCAGTCGGCCTTGATGGTACGCCCCTGCCGAACCCGGCCGCATCCGTCGCGCCAGACAGCGCGCTGGTCGATCTTGCGCGTCGCGCTCTGGCGACGGGCCAGGACGCCTACAGCGCGGATGGCTACACAGTCGCGTCCCCGTCAACGTTCGGTGAATCCGGCGAACTTGTAGGCGCCGTTGCCACACGCTGGTCCAAAGAGCCGCTCGTCGCGCAACTGGTCGACGGCCGACTGAAGGCCGTCGGCGTTGCAACGGTCGTCTTCATCCTTGCGGTCCTGGCGAGCATGTTCTTTCTCAACCGCACGATCACCAGCCCGCTGAAGCGCCTGCAGTCGGTCATCCATACCTTCGGTCGCCGCGACTATTCGGTCGAAGTGCCGATGCAGTCGCGCAAGGATGAACTTGGATCTATCGCCACATCGCTGGGGGGCCTTCGCGAGACGCTGATCCATGCGCAGGTCAGCGAGCTTGAAAATACGGTCAAGAGCGCGGCTTTCATGGGGTCTTCCGCCGCAATGCTGCTGGTGGACCTGGACATGGTCGTGACCCACTTCAACTCCAAGATGGTCGAGCTTTTCCGCACCCATGCCGAAGCCCTGAAACAGCGCGTGCCCGAGTTCGATCCGGACAAACTGGTGGGACTGTCGGTGGCGCGCTTCCATTCCCCCTCGCAACACAGTCGCGCGGCGCGGGAGATGCAGTCGGCGGGAAGCGGTGGCTTCAGCACGGTCATCAAGCTGGGCGAGGCACGGGTGTCGCTGTCCGCCTCTGCCATTCGCAATGCCCAGGGCAAGGACGTGGGCTACGTCATGGAATGGGCCGATGTGACGCAAAGCTGGCTGAACGCCGCCGTCATCAACGCAATCGAGTCCAGCCAGATCAAGGCCGAGTTCGCTCTGGACGGCTCTCTTCTGTCCGCGAATGCACCATTCCTTGCCATGATGGGCCAGTCGATCGAAGCCATGAAGCGCAAGTCGTTGTCGGAGCTTCTGACCGCAGGCACCGCCCAGACCCCGGGGGCCGAGGCCATTCTGAAGCTTGTCCGGGAAAACGAAACCTACATCGGTATGCTGGGCATTGCGCGCGGGTCCAGCGAGGTGGCCATGATTGACGGAAGCCTGGGCTGCGTGAAAGACCATGAAGGCCGGCCGATCCGCCATCTGCTTCTGGGCAAGGATGTCACGAAGTCCGAGGCGGAAATCGCAGAGGCCCGCCGCCAGCGCACGGAATCTGAAAAAGAGCAGTCGGCCGTTGTGGAAGCCTTGCGGCATGGCCTTCGCAAACTGAACGGCGGCGACCTGACCGCCCGGATCGAAGAGCCGTTCGCCGGGGCCTACGAAGACCTGCGGCAGGACTTCAACAACACCGTGCAGAACATGTCCAATGCGATGCACGCCATCCTGAAGAACGCGGAAAACATCAGCAACGAGGCGCGTGACATCAGCTCGACTGCTGATGGTCTTTCCAGGCGGACCGAAAACACGGCCGCGACGCTGGAGCAGACCGCCGCTGCGCTGGACCTCTTGACCAATTCGGTCAAGGCAACCGCGGACGGGGCGGAACGGGCGGATCAGGCCGTGTCAAACGCCAAGGCCAACGCCGAAAGCAGCAGCAAGGTCGTTATCGAAACGGTTTCGGCGATGGATCAGATCTCCAGCTCCTCGGAACGGATCACCTCGATCATCAAGGTCATCGATGACATCGCGTTCCAGACCAACCTGCTGGCGCTGAATGCCGGTGTCGAGGCCGCTCGGGCCGGGGATGCAGGTCGTGGCTTTGCGGTGGTCGCCTCGGAAGTGCGGGCGCTGGCCCAAAGATCTTCGGATGCGGCACGGGAGATCAACGACCTGATCGCCAACAGCGCCGGACAGGTGCGGCGCGGCGTGGCCCTGGTCGACAAAACCGGCGACGCGTTGAAACAGATCGCGGACTCCGTCTCGGAGATCGCCGAACTTGTATCGGACATCGCGGTCGCGTCTCGCCAGCAATCGGCAAACCTTGTCGAGATCAACAGCGCTGTGACGCAGCTTGACCAGTCCACCCAGCAGAATGCGGCTCGGCTGGAAGAGGCCACCGCCGCAAGCGAGGGGTTGACGAAAGACGCCGTCGCGCTGGTTGGCACGGTCTCACACTTCAAGGTTGCCGCACCCGCGACCCAGGAGCCAGTCCTCGCGTTCCGGTCTGGTTCTGGTGGCCCTTCGCGTGCACAAGACCGCCCGGCTGCGAAGCTTGCCTTCAGCCGCAGCAACGTCGCCTTGGCCGTAAAGCCCGACGTCGCCGGCTGGGAGGATTTCTGAGCCAGGCAAGGCGGGGGCGCCTCGCCCCCCCCTTTCCTAATCAAGATGCTGCAACGCGAGATTGGACCCTATCGTGATAGGCAAGATGGATATCTATGCACGTGACGCGGTGACCTACATCCACGTCGTGCAGGGTGATTATGCAGTCTCGGATCGTGAGAATACCATTCTCACCACGATCCTTGGTTCCTGCGTGTCGACCTGCATCAGCGACCCGATCGCCCGGGTGGGAGGGATGAATCACTTCCTTCTGCCCGGCAATGGATCGGGGGACACTCAATCCATCCGCTACGGCCTTTACGCGATGGAGCTACTGATCAACGGTTTGCTGAAGATGGGCGCCAGCAAGAACCGCCTGGCGGCCAAGCTTTTCGGCGGGGCCTCAATGAGCGACGGCTTCGGCCGGATCGGCGAGGCAAATGGCAAGTTCGCCGTCGACTTCCTGGCCAACGAAGGCATCCCCTGCATTGCCCAAAGCCTGGGCGGGACAAACGCCCGACGAATTCGTTTCACGCCAACAACCGGATACGCCCAGCAACTGATCGTCCAGCAGGATGAACTGAAGACCGTGCCGCCCGCGCGCGCATCATCAAGGAGCGAAACCGATGTCACCTTCTTCTAGCGCGGCAGACCGCGCGGTTGAGACGCCTGCCTCCAGCGACGGCTCAATCTGCCCTGAACCCCAGCGCGCAATCATCAGGCTTCCCGATCGCCTGGATTTTGCGGCCGCGCGTGATCTTCATGCCGACCTGGTCGAGCTTCGGGGCGTTCCCGTCCTGGTCGACGGAACCGCCGTCGTCTTTTCCGGCGCGCTGGCCGCTCAGGTCCTGCTTGCGACCTCGCGCGATTGGAAGGCGGTGGGCGAGACATTGGCGCTGACCGTTTCAAGCGCAATGCACAGTGATTTGGTACGCTTGGGCGTCCTTGGAGAGTTCCCGCAATTGGTCGAGGTGGCGGAATGCTGACAGTACTTGCAATTGATGATTCCCGGACCATTCGCGAAATGCTGCGCGAAACATTAAGCAACGCCGGCTTCGAGGTGCATCTTGCGGTCGACGGTGTGGATGGGTTGGAAAAGATGCCAACCATTCGGCCGCATGTGATCATAACCGATATCAACATGCCTCGGCTTGATGGTTTCGGCGTGATCGAAGCGGTTCGCGCGGGCTCTACCTTCTCGGCCTTGCCGATCCTGGTTCTGACGACGGAAAGTGCCCCGGACCTGAAGGAACGGGCCAGAAAAAGCGGCGCGACGGGCTGGATCGTCAAGCCCTTCGACGATCTGAAACTCGTGTCCGCCATTCGGCGCATCACTGCGCATTGAGGCAATGATGAGCAATTCGATCGACATTCGCCAAACCTTCTTTCAGGAATGCGAAGAGCTGCTTGAAACGCTGGACGACGGGCTGGCCGAACTGGCCTCGGCGGCCGAGGACGACACCGCCGATGCCGAGGTCGTCAATGCGGTGTTCCGGGCCGTCCATTCCATCAAGGGTGGCGCCGCTGCCTTCGGTCTTGAAACGCTGGTCCGGTTTGCCCATCAGTTCGAAACGGTCCTCGACGAGGTTCGCTCGGGGCGACTTGGGCCGACTGCGGAAATCGTTCGGGTCTTTCTGCGGTCAGCCGACTATCTGGCGGACCTGATCGCCTCGGCGCGCGACTCGGTCGAGCCGAAAAGCGGGGCCGGACCGGACCTTATTCATCGGCTGGAGCAGCTTGCCTCGCCCGCCGCGGCGAAACCGCAGCCTGCTGCCGCCCCACCCGCGCCGGAAACGGGGGAGGGCGAACTTGGCTTCCTGCCCCTTCCCATCGCCCTTGATTTCGATTTCGAAACCAGTGCCGCCAACACCTACCGGATCAGCTTTGCCCCCAATCGGCAGTTCTACGCGGTCGGAAACGACCCCAATCTCTTGTTCCGTGCGCTTGAGGCGCTGGGGGACGTGTCGGCTCAAGCCGATGCGTCGACCCTTCCCGGGCTTGAGGACATGGACTGGTCGGAACCCTATCTGACCTGGGACATCACCCTTGCGTCGACAGAGCCGCTGCACGCAGTCCAGGAGGTCTTTGAATTTGTTGACGGTCTTTGCTCGCTGGAGATCACGGTCGTCCAGAACGACATCGTCCCGCCTGCCGAGCCGTCGGCACCGGCCCCAGTCGCTGTTCCAACCGTCGTGCCAGCCGTTCGGCCAACCGATGCCGCCCCGGCCAGCCCGCCCGCGGACGACCGCATGGTCCAGTCGCGCAAGGCCACGTCCGCGCAAGGCGGCAGTCAGAAGGGCTCGGTCAGGGTCGACCTCGAACTGGTGGACCGGCTGATCAATATCGTGGGAGAGCTGGTGATCAACCAGGCGGTGCTGGCGCAATGCGCCCAGGACGCCGGTCTTGGCGGTCAAAGCGACGTCGGCGTCGGCCTTGACGAATTCCGCAATCTTGCGCGCGAGTTGCAGGAAAACGTCATGGCTATTCGTGCGCAGCCGGTGAAGCAGCTCTTCCAGCGGATGGCGCGCATCGTGCGCGAGGCCTCTGATATTGCAGGAAAATCTGTCTCGTTTGAAACCGAAGGTGACGCGGTCGAGGTGGACAAGACCGTGATCGAACGCCTTGTCGATCCTTTGACGCACATCATCCGCAATGCGGTGGACCACGGCCAGGAAGCGCGCGAGGCGCGTCTTGCGGCAGGAAAGTCGGAAACCGGCCGCGTGCGCCTGTCTGCGGCGCACCGCTCGGGTCGTGTGCTGATCGAAGTCTCGGACGATGGGGCGGGAATCAACCGTCCCCGGGTGAAACAGATTGCCATCAACAAGGGGCTGATTCCCGAGGATGCGGTCCTCGACGATGGCGCGATCGACAATCTTCTGTTCCTGCCGGGCTTCTCCACAGCGGACAAGGTCACGGATCTGTCGGGCCGGGGCGTCGGCATGGACGTGGTGCGGTCGGCAGTCCAGGGGCTTGGGGGGCGGGTGACCATCTCGTCCGTGCCCGGGAAGGGCACCACGCTGTCGATCAGCTTGCCGCTTACGCTGGCGGTTCTTGACGGAATGGTCGTCGATGTGGCCGGCCAGACAATGGTCGTCCCGATCACCGCAATCATCGAGACCTTGCGGCCATCGTCGGCGGACATCCATCGCTTCGCCGCGACCGGGGTGGTGGTGGCCGTGCGGCAGACCTTCGTGCCGATCATAGATCTTGCGGAAGCCTTCGGTCATCGAACGGGGGCGAACGATTATTCGAAAATGGTCCTTTTGCTTGTGGAGTCCGCCGAGAACGAACGCTGGGCGCTGGCCGTTGACCGGATTCATGACCAGCGGCAAGTCGTGATCAAGGGCCTGGAAGCGAACTATGGCCATGTGCCGGGCGTGGCCGCGGCCACGATCCTGGGCGACGGCAAGATTGCCCTCATCATCGACCCTGACGAAATCGCACAGCGCAGACTAAGACAGCCCGCCGCTGCGACAACCCAAGTTACCGAGGAGGTTTAACATGTCATCTGCGGCAGCGGGAGCATTCGAGGCTGAAAAACGCGAACTGGTCAGCTTTCGAGTGGATGGCCAGGACTTCTGTGTCGATATCATGTCGGTGCGCGAAATCCGCGGCTGGACGGCGGCTACGGTCCTGCCCCACGCGCCGCCCTATATTCTGGGCGTGATCAACCTGCGCGGTGCGGTTGTCCCGATCGTCGACTTTGCGGCGCGGATGGGGCTGAAGCCCACCAAGCCCGACGCCCGCCATGTCATCGTCATCTGTGTGATCGAAAACCAGACCGTCGGTTTTCTGGTCGATGCCGTATCGGATATCCTGGGCGTTGATCGCTCGCTTATTCAGCCGACCCCCTCTGTGTCCTCGGACCTGACATGCGCCTTCTTCGAAGGAGTCATCGCCATTGACCAGCGGATGCTGCGGCTGGTCGAAATAAGCGCCGTCCTGCCGCGTGTCGGATTTCGGGAAGATCGCGCATGACCACTCTGTCAAGTCTCGTCACGCGTGACCGGCGTCACGACATGAAATTGGCGTATACGACCGCCGATTTCGACAGGATCTCTGCGTTTCTGCACCGGTCAACCGGCATTCTTCTGACCAAGGAGAATGACCGGATGGTCTATGCGCGCCTTGCCGCAAGGGTCATTGACCTTGGTCTGGACAGCTTCGCGGCCTATATCGACCAGGCGCTGGGTCCGGCGGCGATCGAGGAGCGAGACCGCCTGGTTTCGGCCCTGACCACGAACACCACCCATTTCTACCGCGAAAGCTATCATTTCGATTTTCTGGAGACAGAGGTCCTTCCGGGTCTCATCCAACGGGCAAGGAGTGGTGAGCGGATCAGGATCTGGTCAGCTGGCTGTTCAACGGGCGAAGAACCCTACAGTCTGGCGATGTGTCTTCTGAATGCCTTTCCCGATGTGGGGAACCATGATCTGAAGATTCTTGCGACCGACATCGACCGGGACGCTCTGGCGCGCGCAACGGCTGCGACCTATGGCGCCAACAGCATTCGCGAAATACCAAAGCCGTTTCTGGACAGGTTTTTCGACCACGTTCAGACGACTGAACAGTATACGCCAAAACCAACTGTCCGATCCCTTGTGACCTATCGCCAGTTGAACCTGATCGGCGACTGGCCGTTCCGCGGGCTCTTCGATGTCATTTTCTGCCGGAATGTCGCGATCTACATGGATGCTGAAACGCAAGAGCAGATCTGGACCGGCTTCTGTGGCGCCTTGCACCCCGGCGGACACCTGTTCATCGGCCATTCCGAGCGGATGTCGCAGTCCCTTCGGTCAAGTTTTACCGCTGTCGGCAACACGATCTACCGTCGCGAACCATAAGAAAACCCAACTTTGCACAAGCGCCGAATGGAAGTGTAGGAGGAAAAATGTCTCTGAAGGAAAGCCTATCAGTCATGGTCGTGGACGACATGGCGACAAGCCGGGGCTTGATTATCATGTCGCTGGAAGAAATGGGAATCAAGAAGATCGACTTTCGCAAGGATGGCGGCGAGGCTCTTCAATCCCTTGTTGCGAAACCGGTCCATCTGGTCATTTCCGATTACAATATGCCTGGCATGGACGGACTGGCACTTCTCAAGTCGCTTAGGGAAAATCGAATGACTTCCCGGATCGGGTTCATTCTGGTGAGCGGCAGAATGACCCCAGAGATTCTGGACGCGGGCAAGGCGCGCGGGATGAACAATTATATCCAGAAGCCCTTCAGCACCTTGCAACTGAAGGCCTGCATTCAAGCCGTCGTCGGGCAACTGTAAACATGATGATTCCAGGCCTTCCAGATCAAGTCGCACTTCAAAGCCTGCTTGAAAACCTGTCAGCGGAATTGCTGGTCCTTGCCTCTGCGGCCATTAAAATCGAAGACGAGGTTGGCGCAGTGATTTCTGAAGGCGTATCCGGCGGAGAGCGGCTTCTGGTGCCACTCCAGGGGCTGGATCATCTGGCGCAGACGGCAAATGAACTGGCGACGTTCATCGATTCCCTTTCCCGTTCGGTTGATCCGGGGATCATCCTGCCTGTTTCTACGCACATTCATTCGATCGGCTTGCGCTCTTTGGCCGAGGCCTTGGCAGGGCACTCTTGCAGAACAGGAGCCACGACAGACGGCGTGGGTGATGTCGATCTCTTCTAGGCGAAGTGTCCGGTAAGCCTGGCCTGCGTCGATCAGGCCGTCCCAACACGCTTGCGGTGACCTGCCATGGCGGAGCGGTGCACCAGAGCGATTTTGCGCCCATCGTCAGCACCAGCCGCACTCTTTTGTGCCGAGCCTCCGGCATCGCTCTCTTCCCGTTTCCATAGACCTTTCCCCGGTTGGCCCGGATTTTCCGGGCAGATCCGGGTGCCTTGCCGGTAGACCCTGTCTTGTGCCTCGGTCCTCTGTTTCCACCGTTGCAGCGTCGTTGGGGCGGGGCGGGCGATCTGGTGGGCCGTGCGCAGGGACATACCTCCTGTCGGTCATCGCATGGCGTTTGGCTGCACGCGTGGCTGCATAGGGGATCATTAAGCGTCAAGGCAGGTAGCGGGCGGGCACAGCGCAACTTGTGTTGCGCTGTGCGATGGGATGGGCATCCGCCACTTGGTTGCCCAACGCCGCCGCTTCCGGGTCTTCGTCCGCGGTCCCGCCGCGCCTCAACCCGGCTTTTGGTCCAGAATGGCCAGGAAGAACCGCAGCAGCTCTGCCGATGCGTCGGGCCCCGCCGGGTCGGTATAGCTGCCCTCGACCTTGCCGCCAGACCAGGCATGGCCGGCCCCGTCGATCCGCCAGACCTCGACCCGGTGGCCGGACGCATTCAGGCCGGAGAGCACGTCGAAGCGGCGCGAGGGGCCCCTCCCGGTCCGTTCGACCGCTGCAGTGAGCGGTCCCGCCAGACGTCCGGCATTCACCGGAGCAACCGTCGCATCGGCCGAGCCGTGGAAGATGATCGACGGCACCTTTAGCGCTTCGGCCCGACCAGCCGCATCGCCACGCATCGCCGCAAAAGCCGAGACCACGTCCTGCGCCGAGCCTGCAGCAAGACCCGAGTGGACGGCGGTGGCGGTCACCAGGTCGGGGTGGGTGTTGGCCAGCAGGGCTGCCATCGCACCTCCCGCCGACAGACCGGCGACACAGAGGCCCGCACTTTCCAGGCCATGCTCGGCCATGACCGCAGCGCCAAGACCTGCCAGAAGTGCGGTCTCTCCGCCGTCACGGCGCTGGTCGCCCGGACGGAACCAGTTCCAGCAAAGCTGCAGGTTGTCGGTGCGGCTCTGCTCGGGGTAGACGACGATCAATCCGTGGTCTTCGGCATGCCGGTTCATCCCGGTTCCGGCCGCGAAGTCTTCTGGCGTCTGGGTGCAGCCGTGCAGCATCATCACGACGCCGCGGGCAGGTCCGGTCCGGCCGGATGGGCGGAAGACAAGATAATCTCGTGCGCCATGCGGGCCGTCATGCCGACGACGCTCGAAGACCGCACCTTCGGGCAGATCCGGGGCGTGGGCGCCGCGCAGATTTGCTCCGCCCGCCTGCCTCCGTGCGGCAAGGTCTGCAAGGACTTGCGACAGGGGGCGCGACGGGGGGCGCGACGGGGGGCGCCACGGGGGCCGTGCCGGTCCGCCTGGGTGGTCTGGCTTCCTGGCATTTGCCTGCGCTTCGGGCGGGACTGTATTGGAAAGGGCCGCCTGGATAATCCGCGTCGCCTTGGCCGGATTGCCGTCGCGCACGGCACCAAGTGTCCGGCGCATCGCCGCCATGAAATCGTCGTTCATCCTGTCTGCCTTTCCTGGACGGCCCAGGCCGTCAGTGATTGGAACGCTTGCGCGAGTCCCGGAATTCGGCAGCCCGCTGGGGGACAACCTTTGCCTGTCGCCGAAAGGTAACCTGCCAATCCCGATTCGGTGCCCGATCTGATCGGAAAATGCTTCGCTTTTCGCGCGAAGCGTCCAGAGCCGATCAGCAGCGGGTCCGGGCTGACCGGGGGGCTCGGTCCTGCTTGTCCCTGGAAAACCGGCCGTTGGCACCAGCGCGCGGCCTGAAGACAAGGGCAGTCGGCCTGAACCGCAAACGCAGCCCTCAGACCGTGTCGATGCTGCGCTTGAAGGCCTCTGCCCAGTCCGGATGCCAGCGCGACAGGGCAGGGCGGTTCTCGATGACATCCCCTGCGGCCCAGGCGATGCGGCGTTCATCCAGCGGACGGCTGACGTCGTTGTCCGGGCACAGGATGTAGAAGTCCCCGCGGGCAAGGCTGTCCAGCATGAAGCCAACGGCCTCGTCCGGCATCCAGGCCCCCGCAGGCTTTGGCGCACCAGAGGCCGCGGTCATCCCGGTGTGCACCCAGCCGGGGATCATCAGATGGGCAGACACCTGCGACCCCGGCACGTTGCGCAATTCATGGGCCAGAAGCTCGGTATAGGCCTTCACCGCCGCTTTCGAGACGTTGTAGGCCGGATTGCCGGGCGGCAGGGTGATGCCCTGCTTGGACCCCGTGTTGATCACGACCGATGGCAGCCCATGCGCCAGCATCGCCGGAACAAGGGCCTGCGCCACTGTCAGGATGCCGCCGAAGTTGACGGCAAGCGTGCGGTCCCAGGCCGCGCGGTCGCCAAGCGCCGTCGACGGAATGCCAAGACCGGCGTTGTTGAAGAGAAAGGTCAAAGGAGGCATCTCGGCCGCGATGGTCGCAGCGGCGGCGGCAACGGCCTGCGGGTTTGCGACATCGGCGGGAAAGGCCCGTGAGCCGGGCAGGGCCGCCGCGGCGTTCTCAAGCGCGGGGCCGGGCAGGTCGATCAGGGCAAGGGTCATGCCTTGGGCGGCAAGCGCCCTGGCCGCGGCAAGACCGATGCCCGATGCGGCCCCGGTGATCACGGCGGTACGGCCTTTGGCGATGGCGGGATGGGTCATGGGACTGCCTTTCTGACAGAGTGGGCTTTCTGCAAAGCGGAGCGGTATCGTCTACTGGCTGACAGGAAGGCGCGGGACGTAGGGCGCCTCCAGCCGGGCAATCTGGTCTTCGGTCAGCACCAGGTCCAGCCCTGCCAGGATGTCGGCAAACTGCTCGGGCCGCGAATATCCGACGATGGGGGCCACGACGCCCGCTTTCTGCCGGACCCAGGCCAGGGCAACCTGGGCCATCGGGCGCCCGACCTCCTTGGCGACGTCCTGCACCACGCCGATCACCGCAGCGTCTGCGGCCTCGGACCGGGCGAAAAGCATCTGACCATAGGCATCCGTCTGGGTCCGCGCCGTGGCAACGCCCGCGGGCCGCGCCAGCCGACCGCGACCGATGGGCGACCAGGGGATCAATCCCACGCCCTGATCCAGGCAAAGCGGGATCATCTCGCGGTCTTCTTCCCGGTAGATCAGGCTGATCTGGTTCTGCATGCTGATGAAGGGCGTCCAGCCGTTGGTTCGTGCCGCAGCTTGCATCTTGGCGAACTGCCAGGCGGACATGGTGGACGCGCCGATATAGCGGACCTTTCCCAGCCGGATCAGGTCATCCAGCGCCTGCATCGTCTCTTCGATCGGGGTGGTTGGGTCGAAGCGATGGATCTGGTAAAGGTCGACATAGTCGGTCTTCAGGCGCCCAAGGGACAGGTCGATCTGCCGCATGATCGCCCGCCGGGACAGGCCCTGATGATAAGGATCGACGTCGCCAAAGACCTTTGTCGCAAGGACGATCCGGTCGCGCGGGACAAGGGACCAGAGCGTCTCGCCCAGGATCTCTTCGGACGAGCCGTCGGAGTAGACATTGGCCGTGTCGAAGAAATCGACGCCCGCCTCGACCGCCTGCGCGATCAGCGGGCGTGATTCATCGGGCGGCAGGGTCCAGGGGTGACCGCCCCGCTGGGGTTCGCCGAAGGTCATGCAGCCGATGCAGATCTCGCTGACCCAGAGGCCCGACCGACCGACTTGCTTGCGTTGCATCGCCTGACCCTCTGTGCTGTTTGCCCCCCATGCAACGCCTGCGCCTTGCCAGATGCAAGCGTCAAACGTCGTGTCACCGGCATCGCCCCGTCCACCGACCGCGCCGAAGCACGGGGCCGGGCAGGTCAGCCGCCGACCCGTCCCGAGGCCCCGAGGCTGCGGATCGCCGCGCGGCAGGCCAGAGTCACCGGGGCCTCGGTTTCCTGCAGGATCGCGATCCGGTCAAAGCGCGCGGGATCGCGCAGGACCGCCTCGTGCAGGGCCGCGCCGAAGGCCATCCGCAGCTCGGTGCCGATGTTGAACTTGGCAACGCGGCTGGTCGCGGCCAAGCGCGCGCGGTCGGCCGCGGGCACGCCAGACCCGCCGTGGATCACCAGCGCCACATCGGTCAGCGCTTCGATCGCGCGCAGGCGGGGCAGGTCCAGCCCGCCACCGGGTGTCTCTTGCAGATGCAGGTTGCCGACCGACACGGCCATCGCATCCACCCCGGTTTCCCGGGCAAAGCGCGCCGCCTCGGCCGGATCGGTCCCGGCCGAGGCCGCCCCCCCGGCATAACCGACAAAGCCGATCTCGCCCTCGCAGCTGACACCCGCGGCATGGGCCAGCTCGGCGACCGCAGCGGTCAGGTCGATGTTTTCCTGCAAGGGCAGACGCGAGCCGTCGAACATCAGCGAGGTAAACCCCGCGTCCAGCGCCGCGCGGCAGTCGTCCAGCGAGGTGCCGTGGTCCAGATGCGCCACCACGGGCACGCTGGCCGCTTCGGCCAGATGGCGGAACATCTTGCCCAGGATCGGCAGCGGTGTGTGCGCGCGGCAGCCCGGCCCGGCCTGCAGGATGATCGGCGCGCGTTCCGCCTCGGCGGCGGCGACATAGGCGCGCATGTCCTCCCATCCCAGGCAGACAAGGCCGGGGACCGCATAGCCGTCCCGCAGCGCCGGGTGCAGGACCTCGGCCAGGGTCGCAAGCGTCATTTGAACTTGGCCACCATGTCCATGATCCCCGGGATCGTGTGCAGCTGCGCTGCGTGCGTCGGCTGGAAATACTGCTTCAGGCTGCGCTGGCTTTGGCCGCCCAGGATGGTGAAGTAATACATCTCGTACCCCGGCAGCACGCAGCAGGGATGATAACCCTTGTCGATCAGCACGGTAGAGCGGTTCATGATGTGATAGGCATCCCCCGGCTCGTTATCGACCCGCTGCAGCATCTGCAGGCCGGACCCATAATCGGGCCGGAAGCGGAAGTTGTAGCATTCGTCGTGCCGGGTTTCGTCGGGCAGGCGGTCGGTGTCGTGCTTGTGGCTGGGAAAGCCCGACCAGCCCCCCGCGCCGACGGTGTAAAGCTCGCTGACCAGCAGGCGCCCGACCCGGTCGTGATAGGCCGCCCCCAGGATATGCTTGATCTTCCGATGGGTCTTGGTGTCGTCAGAGCCGTATTGCACCTTGTCGATCTGGTCCGCGCGCACGGCAAAGGGCTTCAGCGTTTCGGCGAACTTTGCGCCTGCGATGAAGACCTCGGTATCGGTCAGCGCGGTGATCCGCGCGCCGGTGTCCTGCGGGACATAGACGCCCTCAGGCTCGCCGTCCCAGACGTCAACCCCCCGGTTGCCAATGCCCGCAAAGGTCTCACCCGCGGTTTCCACCGTCACCGTGCCGGTGGCGGGGACGACGCAGGTCTCGTAGCCGGGGGTGCGATAGTCGAAGGTCGCGCCCGCCTTGAGGTGGACGATGTTGAAGTAGACGTAAGGCACCAGCGGGTGCTCCATGTCGACGATGGGCTGGTTCCGGTTGTCATGGGGGGCGATGTGCATGGGGGTCCCTTTATGCGGTCGGGCCGGGGTGTTGGCCAAGGAAGGCGTCAAGCTCGGCATGGGTCGGCATGGCCGGGGCGCAGCCGACGCGGGCCACGACCATCGCCGCGGCGGCCGAGCCGCGCAGGACCGCATCCCGGACCGGCAGACCCTGGCCCAAGCCCGCGATGAAGCTTCCCAGAAAACTGTCGCCCGCGCCAGTGGGTTTCAGCGCCTGCGTAGGGTAGATGCCGGTGGAGAACTCGGCTTCGCGGGTGATCGTGACCGCGCCCTTTTCGCCCATCTTGTAGACGACGATCTGCGCGCCGTCCGCGATCAGGCTGCGCGCCTTGTCGAGGCCAAGGTCGGACCTGCCCGCCATGAAGCCGAACTCGACATCATTGCCGACGATGATGTCACACACTGCACCAGCCCGCGAGTAAACCTCGGACGCGACGGCGGCAGAGGGCCAGGAATAGGGGCGGTAATCGACGTCAAAGATCAGCGGCAGCCCGGCGGCGCGGGCCAGGTCGAAGGCGCGGAACGCCGCACTGCGCGAGGGTTCCGCCGCCAACACCGTGCCAGTGGTGATCAGCGCCGAGAAGGCCGAGTACTCCACCGCTTCGACATCCTGGACCGTCATGGCAAAGTCGGCGGCGTTGTTGCGGTAGATGACGGATTGGCAGTCCTGAACCCGCGTCTCGACCACGGCCAGCGAATTGCGCGGCTCGCCCGCAACGGCGCGGACATGGGTGCGGTCGATGCCGTAGGCGTCCAGCTGCGCCAGGCAGAAGCGCCCCACGGCGTCGTCGGAGACACAGGTCAGCAGCGCCGCGCGGCAGTCCTGTCGGGTCAGCGCGACGGCGATGTTGGCCGACGACCCGCCAAGCGCGGTGGTGAAGCGGGTGGCCTCCTCGATCCGCGTGCCGGGGGGATCGGCGTAAAGGTCCATGCCCGCCCGCCCGATCACCAGAAAGGTCCGCCCCTGCAGGCGCGCAAGATCGGCCATCAGACGCCCCGCCTTTGACCAGAGCGGCCCACTTCCACCTCGGCATGCTTGGCGCGGACGGTGTCGCTGGCCGAGACCTCGGCGGTGCCGATCTCCCACCAGGCGTGACCTTGCGTGGTCCAGCCCTCATAGGGGTCGACCTGCATGACGATGACGCTGGTCTTCGTCGCCGCCTTGGCGCGCTGGAACGCCTCGGCCAGTGCGGCAGGGTTGGCGACCGTCTCGGCATTCGCGCCCATCGCGCGGGCATGGGCCTCGAAATCCACGGCGAAGGGATCGGCCACCGTGGGGCAATCGGCGATCAGGTTGTTGAAACTGGCCTGCCCGGTGTTGTTCTGCAGCTTGTTGATCACCGCAAAACCCCCGTTGTCCAGCACAAGGACGATCAGCTTTTTCCCTGTCAGAACAGAAGAATAGATGTCGGAGTTCATCAGAAGATAGCTGCCGTCGCCGACGAACACGATGGTATCGCGGTCCGCCTCGCCCTCGGACTGAGCGATCCGGGCGCCCCAGCCCCCGGCGATCTCATACCCCATGCAGGAAAACCCGAACTCCACGTCCACCGTGCCGATCCCAAGGGTGCGCCAGTTGGCCGTGACTTCGGCGGGCAGGCCCCCCGCCGCCGTCACAACCCGGTCGCGGGGGTGGCACAGCGCATTCACCACGCCGATGGCCTGGGCATAAGAGTTCGGACGGTTCCCATGCGCGACGTTCCCGGCGACATAAGCGTCCCAGGCCTTCCGCTCCCCTTGCGCGCGGCTGACCCAGTCGGACGGGGCGCTATGGCCCGCCAGCTCTGCCCCGAGCGCCAGCAGCCCCAGCTTTGCGTCGCCGACCACGGGCAGCGACAGGTGCTTGGCCGCGTCATGCCGCCCGGCGTTCAGCCCGATCAGCCGCGCGTCAGGGGCAAACACCGTCCAGGACCCGGTGGTGAAATCCTGTAGCCGCGTGCCGACGGCCAGCACGACATCCGCCGCCCCCGCGATGGTGTTGGCGCTGTCCGATCCGGTGATACCAAGGGGGCCGATGTTCAGCGGATGGTCGGCCAAGAGGTTCGCCCGCCCGGCGATGGTTTCCACGACGGGAATCCCATGCGCCTCGGCAAAGGCGGTCAGTTCGGCGACCGCGCCAGAGTATTGGACACCTCCGCCCGCAACGATCACCGGGCGCTGGGCAGCGCGCAACAGGGCGGCGGCCTCGGCGATCTCCAGCACGTCAGGCGACTGGCGGCGGATGCGGTGGATGCGTTTGGCGAAGAACGCCACCGGATAGTCGTAGGCCCAGCCTTGCACATCCTGCGGCAGGCCCAGGAAGGCCGGTCCGCAGTCGGCGGGGTCCAGCAGGGTCGCCAATGCCGCGGGCAGCGATTGCAGGATCTGCGCTGGGTGGGTGATCCGGTCCCAGAAGCGGCTGACGGCCTTGAAGGCGTCGTTCACCCCAAGGGTCGGATTGCCGAAATGCTCCAGCTGTTGCAGCACCGGATCGGGCAGGCGGGTCAGGAAGGTGTCACCACACAGCAGCAGCATCGGCAGCCGGTTGGCGTGGGCCAGCGCGGCAGCCGTCAAAAGGTTTGCCGTCCCCGGCCCGGCGCTGGCGGTGCAGAACATGAAGCGGCGGCGCAGGTGGTATTTGGCATAGGCCGCCGCGGCAAAGCCCATGCTTTGTTCGTTCTGGCCCCGGTAAAGCGGCAGCTCTTGGTGGACGGGATACAGCGCCTCACCCAGGCAGGGCACGTTGCCGTGGCCAAAGATGCCGAAGCCGCCGCCGCAGATCCGCGTCTCAACCCCGTCGATCAGGGTGTATTGCGCCATCAACCAGCGTACGATCGCCTGTGCCACGGTCAGCCGGATCGTCTCGCCCAGCCCGCTACCAGAGTGCGTCATCCTGTGTCTCCTCCTCCGCAGGTATCCAAACGGGACTTGCGCGGCTATTGCAGTGAGGATACAACTTTTGCAACCGGTTGCAATACTGGTGAACGGGGGAGGGTGCAGCGTGACGGACATCGGGATCGGGCTGGTCGGGGGTGGCTACATGGGCAAGGCGCATGCCGTGGCCCTGTCGGCTGTCGGCGCCGTCTTCGACACGCCCCTGCGGCCCCGATTGGAGGTCATTGCGGCCACCAATCCTGACAGTGCGGAACGCTACCGCAAGGCCTACGGCTTTGCCCGGGGGACAGCCGACTGGCGCGATCTGGTGGCCGATCCGAAGGTGCAGGCAGTGGTCATCGCCTCGCCCCAGTCCACCCACCGCGCGATTGCCGAAGCGGCCTTTGCGGCCGGAAAGCCGGTCTTCTGCGAAAAGCCGCTGGGGGCTTCGTTGCAGGACGCCCGGGCGATGGTCGCGGCGGCCGAGGCGTCGGGTCTGCCGAACATGATCGGCTTCAACTATGTGCGCACGCCGGCCACCCAGTTCGTGCGACAGCTTCTGGCCGAGGGTGCCATCGGCCAGATCACCTGGTTCCGCGGCGAACATACCGAGGATTTCCTGGCCGACCCCGCGATGCCTGCGACCTGGCGCACCGAAGGGCGGGCCAATGGCTGCATGGGCGACCTTGCCCCGCATCCGGTCAACTGCATGCTGGCACTGATGGGCCCGGTGGCCGAGCTTTCCGCCCGGATCGAGACGGTCCATGCCACCCGCCCCGGCCCGAACGGCCCGGTGGCGGTGACAAATGACGACCAGGCGCAACTGATGTTGCGATTTGCCAGTGGGGTCATGGGGCATCTCTTCATCAGCCGCGTCGCCACGGGCCGGAAGATGGGCTATGCCTATGAAATTCATGGCACAAAGGGGTCCATCCGCTTTGACCAGGAAGACCAGAACGCCGTCCACCTTTATCGCGCCGAGGGGCCAGAGGCGACGCGCGGCTTCACCCGCATCCTGACCGGGCCGCAGCATCCCGACTATCTGGCCTTCTGCCAGGGTCCGGGCCACGGCACCGGCTACCAGGATCAGATCATCATCGAGGCGAAGGACTTCCTGACCGCCATCGCCACCGGCCAACCGGTCTGGCCCACATTCCGCGACGGCCTTTCCGTCAGTCAGATCATCGACACCGCCTTCCAGGCATCGGACGACGGCCGCTGGCACGCCGTCCCCCAGACGTGAGGACCTCATGACCATCCGTATCGGCAATGCGCCCTGCTCCTGGGGCGTGGAATTCGCGGGCGACCCGCGCAACCCGACCTGGCAGTCGGTCCTCTCTGACTGCGCAGCGGCGGGCTACAAGGGGATCGAGCTTGGCCCCATCGGCTTCATGCCCGAAGACCCCGCGATCCTGGGCGCGGCCCTGGCCGAAAACGGGCTGGAGCTGATCGGCGGCGTGGTCTTCCGCCCCTTCCACGACCCGGCGAAATGGGACGAGGTCTGGGATGCCTCAATCCGCACCTGCAAGGCGCTGACCGCGCACGGGGCGCAGCATCTGGTGCTGATCGACAGCATCTCGCCCCGCCGCGCGCCGACTGCGGGCCGGGCCGACGCGGCCGAACAGATGGACCGCGCCGAATGGACCGCCTTCCGCGACCGCATCGCCACCGTGGCGAAGCTGGGGGCCGAAGAGTATGGCCTGACCGTCGGCATCCACGCCCATGCCGCAGGCTTCATCGACTTTGAGCCAGAGCTGGAGCGTCTCTTGGACGAGGTCGATGAAAAGATCCTGAAGATCTGCTTCGACACCGGCCACCATTCCTATGCGGGCTTCGACCCGGTGGCTTTCATGCGCCGCCACATCGGTCGGATTTCATACATGCATTTCAAGGACATCGACCCGAAAGTCAAAGCTGACGTGATCGCCAAATCCACCGGCTTCTACGACGCTTGCGGCCAGGGCATCTTCTGCAACCTTGGGACCGGAGACGTCGACTTTCCGGCTGTCCGCCAGATCCTGCTTGACGCAGGCTTCCAAGGCTGGTGCACCGTCGAGCAGGACTGCGACCCGACGCTGGACGTACATCCCATCGACGACGCGCGCAAGAACCGCGCCTATCTGCAATCCATCGGCTTCTGAGGGTATCATGGCAAAACTGAACTGGGGCATGATCGGCGGGGGCGAAGGCAGCCAGATCGGCCCGGCCCACCGTCTGGGCGCTTTGGCAGACGGACACTTCAACCTTGTGGCAGGCGCGCTGGATCACCGGGCCGACGTGGGCCGCGACTATGCGCAGCGCCTCGGCGTCGCCGCCGACCGCGCCTATGGCGACTGGGAAGAGATGCTGGCGGGCGAGAAGAACCGCCCCGACCGCTGCGACCTGGTGACCGTGGCCACCCCGAACTCCACCCATTTCCAGATCACCAAGGCTTTCCTTGAGGCTGGCTTCAACGTCCTGTGCGAAAAGCCCATGACCGTGACCGTGGAAGAGGGCGAAGAGATCGTCCGCATCGCCGCCAGGACCGGAAAGATCTGCGCGGTGAACTACTGCTATTCGGCCTATCCGATGGTCCGCCAGGCCCGAGCGATGGTGAGGAACGGCGACATCGGCAAGGTCCGCCTTGTCGTCACCAACTTCAGCCACGGCCACCACGGCGATGCGACGGACGCCGACAACCCCCGCGTCCGCTGGCGCTATGACCCGGCAATGGCGGGTGTGTCCGGCCAGTTCGCCGACTGCGGCATCCATGCCCTCCACATGGCCAGCTTCATCTGCGACGACGAGGTGGAAAAGCTGAGCGCCGACTTCGCCTCGACCATCGCCTCCCGCCAGTTGGAAGACGACGCGATGGTCAACTTCCGGATGTCGAAGGGCACCGTGGGCCGCCTCTGGACCTCGTCCGTCGCCATCGGGCGGCAGCATGGGTTCGACATTCAGGTCTTCGGTGAAACCGGCGGCTTCCGCTGGGCCTCGGAACAGCCCAACCAGCTGATCTACACCCCGGTCGGCGGGCGCACCCAGATCATTGAAAAGGGCGAGGGCGGGCTTTACGACGACGCCACGCGGTTAAGCCGCGTCGCCATCGCCCACCCCGAAGGCTTCCCGCTGGCCGTGGCCAACATCTACTGCGACCTGGCCGATGCCATCCGCGGCGAGCATCGCGACGGGTTGCCGACGGCCCCCAGCGGACTTCGGTCGATGGCGGCGGTCCACACCGCCGTCGCCTCGGCCAAGGCCGGTGGCGCCTGGATGGACGCCCGCCCGCCGATGTTCCGCTAGGGCAGGGCGCGCAGGGTCTGCCGCTCGACCACACGGCAGGGGAACAGGCGGGTCTCGGGCTGGCGCTCGGGGTCCTCGATGGTGGAAACCACCAGCTCGATGGCCGCGTCGATGATCTGGGCGACGGGCTGGCGGATGGTCGTCAGCCCGATCACCTGCCAGCGCGCCATTTCCATGTCGTTCAGCCCGATAAGGCCGATGTCGGCGGGGACCGACAGCCCCGCATCCTGAATGGCGCTTAGCGCCCCGACGGCAAGAAGGTCGTCGCCACAGAAATAGGCCTCGGCCGGGGTGTCGGCCAACAGCCGCTGCATCTCGGCCCGCCCGGCGTCGAACGTATAGTCGGCGGCATAGCTTGCCGTCACGCTGACCTCGGGATGGACGGCCAGCGCGCCTAGAAACCCCGCCACGCGGTCCTGGGTCGAGGTGGCCGTCCGCGGCCCCCCCAGAAACCCCACGCGCCGGTAGCCGCGTTGGACCAGCGCATCCGCCGCCATTCGCCCGCAGGCCACGTTGTCGATCCCCACCACCGGAACGTCCGGCGCCGTGGCATAGCGCCCGAAGGCATGCACGACCGGCAAGCCCGCCGCCTTGAACGCCAGCGCAAAGCTGGAGGGCAGGGTCGAGGATGCAACGATCACCCCGTCCACCGAATACTGCCGCAACATCCGGACCGAGGCCGCAGGGTCGGTCGCGTCGCTCAGGTTGACCAGAAGCGGCCGCAGCCCCCGGTCCTGCAGGCCGCGGGTGAAAAGGTCGAACACCTCCAGGATCAGCGGGTTGTGGAAGTTGTTGGCCACAAGCCCGATCAGCTTGGTGCGCCCCGTCGTCAGGCTGGAGGCAAGCGCATTCGGCGCATAGCCCAGCTCGCTTGCCGCCTTTTCCACCTTGGTCCGGGTCTTGGCCGAGACCGACGCCCCATCGGTAAAGGTACGTGACACCGCCGACCGGGAAACCCCGGCCCGCTCTGCCACCTCTTTCAACGTCACGCCCATCGCCCTGCCTGCATAGCCTTGCCCGCGCAGGATAAAGCCCGGGCCTTGACCAAAGCCAAGACCGCATCGCCCGGCTTTGCAAGCGGTTTCAAGCGCGACGCGGGCAACGATGCATCTGCCGGCAGGCCTGACCGGTGCGAATTTCGGCTCCCACACGCCCGCCTCGGCATGGTAAGGCGGGACCGGGGCTGGGGGAGCACGCGACGATGAAGGAGGCCAGGCTGAAAACCGTTTTCTGGCTTCTTGCCGCGGGCGCGGTCCTGCTGGTCCTGGGTGTCGAGCGGATGGCCAGCCGCACTGCCCTGGGCGACGGACAGGTCCGCGCCGAGACGACCTTGCGGCAGACCGTGAATGCGCTGGACAGCCACCTTCGCCGGTTCGAGGCGCTGCCCGCACTTCTGGCGCAGGACGACGATGTCCGTGCGCTGCTTGCCAGTCCCAACGACCCGCCGCGCATCCAGGCGATGAACCGCTGGCTGGCCGAGACGAACGCGCTGATCGAAGCCTCGGACCTTTATATGATCGACCTGGCCGGGGACACCCTCGCCGCCTCGAACCACGCGCGGGCGGACAGCTTTATCGGCCAGAACTTCTCGTATCGCCCCTATTTCACCGCCGCCCGCGACGGCGGCTCGGGCCGGTACTTCGCGCTTGGCACCACCTCGGGCGTGCGCGGCTACTACTTCGCCTCGCCGGTGCGCGACGGGTCCGGGCGGGTGCAGGGCGTCCTTGCGCTGAAGATCGGCGTCGACGAGATCGAGGCCGGCTGGCGCGCCCGCGACTACCGCATCCTGGTGACCGACCCCGAGGGCGTCGTCTTCATGTCCACCGACCCCGGCTGGCTGTACCGGGGCTTCCTGCCGCTGACCCCCGACCGGGTGGAGCGTCTGGCAGCGACGCGGCGCTATGCCGATGCCGACCTGGGCGCGTTGCAGGTCGCCGAGACGACCAGTGGCGGCGTGGCGCTGATGCGGTTGGCTGATGGGGCTGGGCTGCCGCACGAATACATCCTGGCCGCCACGCCGATGCCGCGGGCGGGCTGGACGGTCCGGGTCCTGTTGGACACCGCCCCGATCCGGGCGCAGGCGCGGCTGGCGGTCCTCGCCTTTGCCCTTCTGCTGCTGGTGGGTCTTCTGCTGGCCTGGACTCTGGTGCAGCGCCGCGCGCGGCTGGCTGAACGGCTGGCGATTCAGGCCGCGGCGCAGGCCGACCTTGAACGCCAGGTGGCCGAGCGGACCGCCGACCTGACCCGTGCGAATGACGACCTGCACCGGATGCAGGCCGACCTGGTGCAGGCGGGCAAGCTGGCGGCCCTGGGGCGGATGTCGGCGGCCCTTAGCCACGAGATCAACCAGCCCCTCGCCGCCGCCCGGAACTATGCAGACAGCGCGGGCCTTCTCATCGAACGGGGCGACCTTCCCCGTGCGCGCGAAAACATCGGCCTGATCCTTGGCCTTATTGACCGCATGGCCGCCATCGCCCGCCATCTGCGCAACGTGGCGCGGAAGCCGAACGAACCGCTGAAGACCGTGGACCTTGCCGCAGTGCTTCAGGACGCGCTTGCCATAGCCCGGACCCGCCTGACTGCTGCGGGGGCCGAGCTGGTGCTGGACCTGCCCGCCGATCTTCCCTTCGTTCAGGGCGGCCCGGTGCGTCTGCAGCAGGTGATCGTCAACGTGCTCTCGAACGCCGCCGACGCGGTGGAGGGCCTTGCGGACCGCCGGATTCAGGTGACGGGCCGGGCCGACGGGGACGAAGTGACCCTGGCCATCCGCGACCACGGGCCGGGCGTCGCCCCGGCCATCGCCGACCGGATTTTCGACCCGTTCTTCACGACGAAACAGGTCGGCTCTGGCCTGGGTCTGGGTCTGTCGATCAGCTACAACATCATGAAGGACTTCGAGGGCGATCTGCGCGTCGCCAATCACCCCGAAGGCGGCGCGGTCTTCACCCTGGTCCTGCGCCGCGCCAGCCACAGGGCCTTGGCCGCCGAATGAAACAGACGGTCCTTCTTATCGACGATGACGAGGCGATGCGCCGGTCGACCGAACAGGCGCTGGAGCTGGCCGATTTCACCGTCCAGTCCTTCCCCAGCGCCGAGGCTGCCCTGCCCCTGATCGGCCCCGGTTTCACCGGCGCGGTGATCTCGGACATCCGGATGCCCGGCATGGACGGGATGACGCTTCTGGAACGCCTGACCCTGTCGGACCGCGACCTGCCCGTCATCCTGATCACCGGCCATGCCGAGGTCAGCCTTGCTGTCGAGGCGATGCGGCGCGGGGCCTATGACTTCATCGAAAAGCCCTTCTCGACTCAGCGCCTTGCCGCCACCTTGCGCCGCGCCCTGGACCGCCGCGCGCTGGTGATCGAGAACCGCCGCCTGCGCGCCGTCGCGGGCCAGCGTGACGATCTGGAGGCGCGGCTTCCCGGCCGCAGCCCCGCCGTCATTGACCTGCGCCGCTTCATCCGCAGCCTTGGCCCAGCCGAGGCCGATGCCCTGATCACCGGGCCGACGGGCGTGGGCAAAGAGGTCGTGGCCCAGGCCATGCATGACCTGTCGCCCCGCGCGGGCCGTCCGCTGATCGCGATCAACTGCGCCGCATTACCCGCCCAACTGATCGAATCCGAACTCTTCGGCCACGAGGCCGGCGCCTTTCCGGGCGCGCTTCGTGCCCGCTTCGGCCGGTTCGAACACGCGCGCGGTGGCACGATCCTTCTGGACGAGATCGGTTCGATGCCGCTTGATTTGCAGGCCCGTCTGCTGCGGGTGTTGCAGGACCGGGTGATCACGCGGCTAGGCTCGAACGACCCCATCCCGCTGGACGTCCGCTTCCTGGCGACCTCCAAGGCTGACCTTGCGGCGGCGGTTGCCGCGGGCACGTTCCGCGAAGATCTCTTGTACCGCCTTGCCGTCGCGACCCTGCGCGTGGCCCCGCTGTCGGACCGGCGCGAAGATATCCCGCTTCTTTTCCTGCAACTCGTCCGCGAGGCTGCGGCGCGCCACGGTGTTCCCGACCGGGCACCCGACCCGGAACTTCTGGCCGATCTGTCCGCCCGCGACTGGCCCGGCAACGTCCGCGAACTGCGCAACGCCGCTGACCGCTTCGTCCTGGGCCTGGACTGGATGCAAGCGGCGGGACCCGAGGCCCCGCGCCTGGCCGACCGCGTGGCGGGGTTCGAGCGCAGCGTCATCGCCGGGGCCATCGCGGCCCATCGGGGGCATCTGCGCAAGGTCTACGAATCGCTCGGGATCAGCCGCAAGACCCTGTACGAAAAGATGCAGAAGCACGGGCTTGACCGCCGCCTGATCGTCGACGGGGACGAGAGCGACACCTGATCGCGACCCGATGGGTGGAAATCCACCCAAGGCCCACCGCCGCTTGGGGCCATTTCCACCCAACGCCGGCCCTCCACCCCCCGAAATCACCGGACGCCCTCGCGCTTTCCTTTGCTCCAGGTCCCGATCCGTCGCCCGCTGGCGACAGCCCGGCGCGGAGGAGGAAGCCGCCCGGGGACACCAAGCCACGTCTGGGAGGACATCATGGCCCTGAACCTGAAACTCGCCGGCCTTGCCGTCGGCGCGGCCCTGGCCGCATCTACCGCTCTTGCGCAGACCTATCCCGACCGCCAGATCACGATGGTCGTGCCGTTCGCGGCCGGAGGCCCCACCGATACCGTGGGCCGCCTGATCGCCGAACGCATGTCGGCCGACCTTGGCCAGCAGATCATCGTCGAAAACGTCGGCGGGGCAGGCGGCACGCTGGGGGCTGGCAACGTCGCCTCGGCGGAAGCGGACGGCTACACCATCCTTTTGCACCATATCGGCATGGCGACCAGCGCCACCCTTTACCGCAGCCTGGCCTACAACCCGACCGAGGCCTTCGAGTACGTCGGCCTTGTCACCGAAGTCCCGATGACCATCGTCGCCCGCAAGGACCTTGAACCCGCCGACTTCGCCTCGCTTGTCACCTACGTAAAGGAAAACGCCGACACGATCACCATGGCCAACGCCGGGATCGGCGCGGCCTCGCATCTGTGCGGGATGCTGTTCATGCAGGCGGTCGAAGCGCCCATCGTGACGGTTCCCTACAAGGGCACCGGCCCGGCGATGACCGAACTTCTGGGCGGCCAGATCGACATCATGTGCGACCAGACCACCAACACCGCAGAACAGATCAAGGGCGGCACCATCAAGGCCTACGCAGTGACGACGCCCGCGCGCCTTGACATCTTCCCCGACCTGCCGACCGTCGCCGAAGGCGGCTTCCCCGGCATGGAGGTTTCGGTCTGGCACGGGCTTTACGCGCCGAAAGGCACCCCGGCCGAGATCGTCGACCGGCTGAGCGTTTCGCTGCAGTCCGCGCTGGCCGATCCCGAGATCGCGGCGAAACTCGCGGAACTCGGCACCGCCCCTTCGCCTGCATCTGATGCGACGCCCGAGGCGCTGAAGGCCAAGCTGGAAGCCGAGATCGCCCGCTGGAAGCCGATCATCGAGACGGCAGGCGTCTACGCCGACTGACCTGTCAAAGGGGGCGCCTCCCGCGCCCCCTTCCACCTGGCGACGGGGAGGGCGCCTTCACATGAAGAACATCACCATCGACTGGACCGACGCCTTGGCGGGCCTGATCTTCATCCTGTTCGGACTTCTCTTTGGCGTCCAATCGCTTGGGCTGGAGATCGGGACCGCCTTCCGGATGGGTCCGGGCTATTTCCCGCTGGTCCTGTCCGGCATCCTGATCCTGCTGGGCCTGGGCATCGTCGCGAAGTCGGTCCATGACCGGGGCAGCGAGGGCATCGGCACTCTTGCCTGGCGCGGCGTGTTCTTCATCCTGCCCGCCCCGATCTTTTTCGGCCTGACGGTCCGCGGCCTTGGCTTCGTGCCCGCCATCTTCCTGACCACGCTGATCGCCGCCCTTGCCTCGTTCAAGATGCGCCTGCACTGGGCGCTGCTGCTGGCTGCTGGTGTCACCGTCTTTGCGACCCTGGTCTTTTCCTACGGGCTTGGCCTGCCGTTCCGGCGCTTTGGCCCCTGGCTTCCGTTCTGAGGCTGACATGGACCTGATCTCGAACCTCTCGCTTGGCTTCGCCACCGCCGCCTCGCCGGAAAACCTGTTCTTCTGCCTGATCGGCGTGATCCTTGGCACACTGATCGGCGTCCTGCCGGGGATCGGGGCGACTGCGACCATCGCGATGCTGCTGCCAATCACCTTCCAGCTGGAGCCCGTCTCCTCTCTCATCATGCTGGCAGGCATCTACTATGGCGCGCAGTATGGCGGGTCCACGACGGCGATCCTGATCAACATGCCGGGCGAAAGCTCGTCGGCCGTGACCGCCATCGACGGCTATCAGATGGCGCGGAAGGGCAAGGCGGGGACCGCGCTGGCCGTGGCGGCGCTGGGGTCGTTCTTCGCAGGCACCGTGGCGACGCTGCTTGTCGCCCTCTTCGCCCCACCCCTGACCGCCATCGCGCTGAAATTCGGCGCGGCGGAATATTTCAGCCTGATGGTGCTGGGGCTGGTGTCCGCCATCGCGCTGGCGCATGGCTCGATCCTGAAGGCGCTGGCGATGGTGGTCCTGGGCCTGATCCTTGGCCTGGTCGGCACCGACATCTACACCGGCGCGCCGCGCTTTACCTTCGGAATCACGGAATACGCGGACGGGCTTAGCTTTGTCGCCCTGGCCGTCGGTGTCTTCGGCATCGCCGAGATCCTGCGCAATCTGGAAGGCGAACAGGATCGCAGCGTCCTTGGGACGAAACTGGGCGGCCTGTTCCCCTCGCGCGAGGATCTTCGGCGCATGGTGGCACCCATGCTGCGCGGCACGGCCATCGGCTCGATCCTCGGTATCCTGCCGGGGGGCGGGGCGGTCCTGGCCTCTTTCGCGTCCTATACCGTGGAAAAGCGCCTGTCCGACCATCCCGAGGAATTTGGCCAGGGCGCCATCGCCGGGGTTGCGGGGCCGGAATCCGCCAACAATGCGGGGGCGCAGACCAGCTTCATTCCGCTTCTGACGCTTGGCATCCCGGCAAACCCGGTGATGGCGCTGATGGTCGGCGCGATGATCATCCAGGGCATCGTGCCCGGACCAAACGTCGCCTCGGAACAGCCCGAGCTTTTCTGGGGCATCATCGCCAGCATGTGGATCGGCAACCTGATGCTGGTGATCCTGAACCTGCCCCTGATCGGGCTTTGGGTGAAGCTTCTGAAAGTGCCCTACCACGTCCTTTTTCCCGTCATCATGGCCTTCTGTTCCATCGGGGTCTACTCGGTGAACTCGAACGTCTACGACCTTTACGCCGTCGCCTTCTTCGGTCTCATGGGGTATGCGCTGCTCAAGCTGCGGTGTGAACCCGCGCCTTTGCTGCTGGGCTTTGTCCTGGGCCCGATGCTGGAGGAAAACCTGCGCCGGGCGATGATCCTGGGGCGGGGCGATCCGTCGACCTTCGTGACCCGGCCGATCAGCCTGACGCTCCTCCTTCTGACGGTTGCGGTGCTGGTGGTGATGCTTATGCCCGCCATACGCAAGAAACGTGCCGAGGTATTCGTCGAGGCTGACTGACCGGACGCTGGGGCCAGTGTCCGCTCGGTCGGCCAAGGCCACGTCGGTCAAACGCCGCCCCGCCCGAAAATTCACCAGTCTGTGGCCTATTTGCATAGATGTAGTGACCCGACGGCAAATTGGTGCTACGGGAAGGGGTGTGTAACCGCTTTCCCGTTAACATTGCGTTCATCTTCCGTTAATCTCGCGCCTTAGCCTCCTGCGGACCTGAAGGTTCGCCAGTGTGGTGGCAGGACCGGAGCGTGCATGGCGACGATCTACGGCGGTCCGGGCAACAACAGCCTGGTCGGTGACAACGACACGAACTTCAACGACATCATCTATGGTGGCGGCGGCTCTGACACGCTGCGCGGTCTTTCCGCCAACGACATTCTTTACGGAGGGTCCGGTTCCGACCTGATCGATGGCGGGCCTGGCAATGACACGCTTTTCGGCGGGTCCGGCGACGACAACCTGATCGGCGGCGACGGGTTCGACTTTGCCAGCTATCTGGGCTTTGGCTCCTCGGTCACCGTGAACCTTGGAACCAGCTCGGCGACGGGCGATGGCAGCGATGTCCTGTCGGGGATCGAGGGCGTCATCGGCGGCACCAATGCCGACACGATTACCGGCGACAGCCTTGGCAACAACCTGCAGGGCGAAGGTGGCAGTGACCTGATTTCGGGCGCGGGGGGCCTGGATAGCCTTTACGGCGGGGCGGGGCTGGATATCCTTTATGGCGGGGCTGACGCCGACATCCTGTTCGGCGGCATCGAAGCCGACATCCTTGCCGGGAACGACGGCATCGACACCCTCTATGGCGAAGCCGGTCTGGACCGGCTTTACGGCGGCAACGATGCCGACCAGCTTTTCGGCGGCGGAGACGGCGATCTTCTCTGGGGCGACGCCGGAACCGACAGCCTCTTCGGCGAGGCCGGCATCGACACGCTGTACGGGGGCAACGATGCCGACACGCTTTACGGCGGCAGTGACGGCGACCTGATCTACGGCAACGACGGCCTTGACGCCCTTTATGGCGAGGCAGGCTCTGATACGCTTTACGGCGATGCCGGGGACGACCTTCTTGACGGCGGGACCGAGGCGGACACCCTCTTTGGTGGGACCGGGCTGGACACCCTTTATGGCGGTGCCGGTGTCGATTCCCTGCGCGGGGGGGACAACGACGACCTGATCTACGGTGGCGCCGAGGGCGACAACCTGTTCGGCGACGGTGGCCGCGACACGCTTTATGGCGGGGCTGGCGTCGATACGCTGGACGGTGGCGACGGCAATGATTTCCTGCTGGGCGATGAGGGTGGCGACAGCCTGATCGGCAGCTTCGGTGACGACACGCTGCGTGGCGGGGACGGAGCCGACACGCTGGTCGGCGGCACTGGCAATGACGTTATTGACTACAGCGATTCCAACGCGGCTGTGTCCATCAATCTGGCCACCGGAAGCTTCAGCGGCGGCTTTGCGACCGGAGACACCGGCTCTGGCGTCGATGGCATCATCGGGACGGCGTTCAACGACACGCTGATCGGCTTCGATGGCGCCAGTGCGGATACCCTGGATGCCTACACCAACGTCTTCTACGGCGGTCTGGGCAACGACAGCATCTCGGGCCTTGGCGGCGGCGACAGCCTGTTCGGCGGGGCGGACAACGACACGATCTCCGGAGACGGTGGCAACGACACGGTCGACGGCGGCGCAGGACGGGACCGGCTGTCGGGCGGCGAGGGCGACGACAGCATCTCTGGCGGGGCCGGACAGGACATCATCTATGGCGGGGCCGGCACCGACCGGCTGTTCGGCGGTGACGACGAGGACCAGTTCTTCTTCGCTTTCTCGGATGTCGTGGGGGCCGAGACCGTCGACGGCGGTCTGGGCGGCTCGGACAACGACAGCCAGACGATCGACATCACCGGCTTCGGATGGGCTCGGTTGGACATCGCCTACGACCCGCTGAACGCCGAAAACGGGATCATCACCTTCTTCGCGCCCGACGGGATCACGGTTCTGGGCACCTTGTCCTTCTCGGACATCGAAAACCTGGTCATCGTCTGCTTCACCTCCGGCACGCAGATCCTGACCGACCGGGGCGAGGTGCGGGTCGAGGCTCTGCAGCCTGGCGATCTGGTCCAGACCCGGGATCACGGTCTGCAACCCCTGCGCTGGATCGGGCAGCGTCACCTGTCACGGCAGGACCTGTTGGCCCGACCCGCCCTGCAACCGATCCGCATCGCCACGGGCGCGCTGTTCGGCACCGGTCCGGACCAGCCCCTCCTGGTCTCGCCCCAGCACCGCGTTCTGATCGAAGGCGCCACGGCGGAGCTTTACTTCGCCGAGGACGAGGTTCTGGTTCCCGCCAAGCATCTTCTGGGCCTGCCCGGGGTGACGCGCGACTGCCCCGAGGCGGGTGTGACCTATGTCCACCTCCTTTTTGACCGGCACGAGCTTCTTCTATCCAACGGCTCCTGGACCGAAAGCTTCCAGCCAGCAGAACGGACGGTCGGGGCACTGGATCACGCGGCGCGGGCCGAAGTGCTGGAACTGTTCCCCGAGCTTGCCAGTCAGACGGCCTTCCCAAGTGCGCGCATCTCGCTCAAGGCGCATGAAGCGCGGGTGCTGGTCGCGGGCTGACCCCGGCACCTTGGCTTAGACCAACCCCGCCAGATGCAGCGCCAGGCCCAGCCCCGCTGCGCCCGCCAGCACTGTCGCCATGCCCAGCTTCAGCCGGAACACTGCCAGGATGGCCAGCGCGGACAGGCCCGCCGCCACCCAGTTGATCGACCCCGGCATCGGCAGTTCCATCGTCAGCGGGCCAAAGCTGACCTGGGCGACCTCGCGCCAGATCACGTGGACCGCGAACCACAGGGCCAGGTTCAGGATCACGCCCACCACCGCGGCGGTGACCGCAGACAGGGCCGCGGACAGGGCCATGTTGCGCCGCAGCCCCTCCATGTAGGGGGCGCCAAGGAAGATCCAGGCAAAGCAGGGCGCGAAGGTCACCCAGGTCGTCAGCAACCCGCCCAGCGTCCCGGCCAGGTAGGGCTGCGCCCAGCCCGCCTCGCGCAAGGCCCCCATGAAGCCGACGAACTGCAGCACCATGATCAGCGGCCCCGGAGTCGTCTCGGCCATGCCAAGGCCGTCCAGCATCTCGCCCGGTTCCAGCCAGCCATAGGTCCCGACAGCCGCCTGCGCGACCCAGGCCAGGACCGCGTAGGCCCCGCCAAAGGTCAGGACGGCAAGCTTGGAGAAATAGGTGGCGATGTCGGCAAAGACGCTGCCGGGGGCAAGGATCAGAATGACCGCGACCGGCAAAAACCACAGGGCAAGCGCCGCAAGCCCTGCGCGCAAGGCATCACGGCGGGCAAAGGCGGGCAAGGCCGCCTCTTCGCCCAAGAGGGTTTCGGCATCGTGGACATGGGCTGTGCCAAGGGCAGAGTGCCCGCCTCCGGCCCGGAAGGCGGCCAGACCGGCCTTCGCCCCCGCCCAGCCGACAAGTGCCGCAACCGCGATGATCAGGGGAAAAGGCACCTGCAGTGCAAAGATCGCCAGGAACGAGGCCGCGGCGATGCCCCGCATCACCCCATTGCGCAGCGCGCGCTTGCCGACCCGCACCACCGCCTGCAGCACGATGGCCAGGACGGCGGCCTTCAGCCCGAAGAACAGCGCCGAGACGACACCGACCTGCCCATAGGCGGCGTAGATCCACGACAATCCCATGATCGCCACGACACCCGGCAGGATGAACAAAAGGCCCGCCACCAGCGCGCCCTTTACCCCATGCATCAGCCAGCCGATGTAGGTCGCCAGTTGCTGCGCCTCGGGGCCGGGCAGAAGCATGCAGAAGTTCAGCGCATGCAGGAACCGCCCGTCGCCCAGCCAGCGTTTCTCTTCGACCAGGACGCGGTGCATCACCGCGATCTGGCCGGCCGGTCCGCCAAAGGACAGGGCCGCGATCCTGGCCCAGACGCGGGTCGCCTCGGCCAAGGTCGGATGGTCGGGTCGTGCCGTCATTTCGTTTTCCCGCCCTTCGGCCAATCATGGGTTTCGTCGGTTGCATCGCGCGCCCAGCGGAAGAAGGCATCGTAAAGGAGCAGGCCCGCGTCAAGCTGCGCCTGATCATCGCTGTACATCCGCGACAGGCCCAGCGAGGCCGCCAGCAACCCCGCACATTCCGGCGCAAGCTCTGGCCGCGCCGTGTCGGCCCCCCGGACGATGGTCGCCAGCCGGTCCAGCGCGGGCAGGCGCAGCCCGAATTCGGCAATCAGCGTATCGAAGGTGCACAGATCGCCCCGGTGACTGTAGACCGTGTCCTCGATGTCGAAGGCTGTGGCGCCCATCACCTGGGCCACGGCAGGAACCTCGGGCGGAGCGACGAACAGGAAGACCGCCCGCGGATCGATGAAGCGCCGGATCAGCCAGGGGCAGGCGATACGGTCGATCTTCGGCCGCGACCGGGTGACCCACAGACTGCGTCCCGCCGCATCGCTGCTGCCCAGCCTGGTTGTGTCGATGGTCGGCAGGTCTGCCGCCACCCAGGCCTCTTGCCCGCCCTCCAGATACTCGGCCGCGATCCCTTCGGCCCGCAGAGCGGCGGCCAACCCCTGACTGCGCGCGTGGCCTGCGACGCAGACGACGACGACCGACTGGCCCCGCAGCTCTGGCAGCAGGGCATGGGCGCCGGGCAAGTCCGCCTCGGTCAGCAGCCGTGCCCCCGGAAGGGCGCGTGGGTCGTCTGTGCGCAGCGCTGCGCGCCGGACGTCCAGGATGACCGGGGCCCGGGGCGTGCCGATCAGCTTTGCAAGCTTGTCACAGGAAATGGCATCAGGTGCAGGCATCTGCAGTCCTTAGGTTGGGTGTGCTTCATATTTGTGAAACGCGACCTTCGGCTGACGCCTCGTGGGGAGCGCGCGATCCCCATGCTGCAGATGTTGCGGCAGCGGCCCGCAGTGTCAATAGGACGCCTGCGGGACATCGCGTCGGCAAAGTCGTGACCCGCTGCCAAGGCAGACGGCGTGCCGTGCCGCAAGTCATGGCACCGGGTCGCGGATCGGCGCCTGAACCGTGGATTTGACCGACAAAACACTTGCCGGGCCGATGAAAACAAGCAAGGTTCCGCCCGTGATGCAGAGCGACGGGAACACGTCTCGGACCGGCTGCGCGAAAGCGACGTTTCGCGCGACATGATCCACCGGGCCGGGCTGCTCCGCACCTGAACAGGCAGCAAAGTTCCGGCCTCGCCGGAACCAACAGTGAAACGACAGATCAATCCTGGCCGGGGCGGCAGGGTTGGATGACATGGCCGCAAGGCATGCAGGTTGGTATAGTATGGACCTTTGCTGATGATGCCGGCCGCTGCTTCCATACCTGCCACTGTCGGACAGGGGCTGGCCGCCAAGGCTGCGGCCCGGCATTGGGATGTCATCGTCATCGGCACCGGCGTCGGGGGTGGCCTTGTCGGTCGCCGCCTGGCCGAGCGTGGGCTTTCGGTGCTCTTCGTCGAAAAGGGCCCCGTCGGCCACCGGACCGAAGGCCAGGACCTGCGGACCGATCTGTCGGACTACACGGCGCGCCAGGCACGCGGCTTCTGGCCCACCCCGATCGAGACCCACATCGATGCAGAGCGGCCGCACCGCTTCTTCGCGCCGCTGGGCAGCGGGGTCGGGGGCTCGTCGGTCTTTTACGCCGCCGCGGCAGAGCGCCCCGAACGCCATGACGTCGAGGCGACCAATGCCATGCCGCATCCGACGGGCGGCTGGCCGGTGGGGTTCGACACCTTCCGCCCCTATTTCACCCAGGCCGAAGAGGCCTTGTCGATCCGTGGCGAAAAGGACCCCCTGTCCGACCTGCCCGGCCCGCAATTGCCCGCCCCGCCCCTGACCGAGGCCGAGGCGCAGATGTTCGACGACCTGCGCGCTGCCGGCCTGCACCCCTACCGCGCGCATGAGGCGCTGCGTCGTCTGCCCGGCTGCTCCGACTGTCTGGGCCGCAAATGCCCGCGCGCCTGCAAGATGGATGGCCGCTCGGCCGGGGTCGAACCTGCGCTGGAAACTGGCAACGCGACGCTTCTGCCGAACTGCGCGGTCGAGGAACTGATCGAAGCGCAGGGCCGCATCGGCGCCGTGCGGGTCCGGGCCGACGGGCGCGACTACCTTTTGCAGGCCGATGTCTTCGTCCTTGCGGCGGGCGCGCTGAATTCGCCGAACCTCCTTTTGCGCTCGACCGGCAGCCATGCGTCGGGCTGCGCGAATTCCAGCGGCTGGGTCGGTCGCGGGCTGATGTTCCACGTCTCCGAGATGGTGGCCTTCTGGCCACGTCGTGGCAGTCCGGCGGTCGGGGCCACCAGGACCTTGTCGTTCCGCGATCTTTACGCGCACGAGGGCCAGCGTCTGGGCCTGGTGCAGTCGATGGGGGTAGCGGCCGATGCCGGGCAGATTGCAGGGCATCTCAAGGGTATCCTGTCGCGCAGCAGGCTTCGCGGGCTTCCGGGGGCGTCGCGCCTGGCGACCATCGCCGCCAGGATCGGCGCCGATGTCTTCGGGTCCGCGACCGTGCTTGTCGGGCTGCTGGAGGACCTGCCCTATGCCGAGAACCGCGTCGAGCCGCACCCGGAAGATCCCGAGGTTCCCCTGGTGCGTTACCGTATCGCCGACGAGTTGAAGGCCCGCCGCGCCCTCTTTCGGCAGGCCTTGCGCCAGAAACTGAGCCAGCACCGCCTGATGTTCCTGAACTTCGGCCTGACGCTGAACTTCGGTCACCCGAGCGGCACCTTGCGCTTCGGGTCTGATCCGGCGACCTCGGTTCTGGACGCTGATTGCAAGGCTCATGACCTTGACAACCTCTACGTTGCCGACGCCTCGTTCATGCCCACCTCGAGGGGGGTGAACCCAAGTCTGACCATCGCCGCCAATGCGCTGCGGGTCGGCGATATCGTCGCGGCGCGTCTTTCTGCCACCCGTCGCAAAGCCAGTTGATGCGGAACGGACAGTCAATGCAGGAACTTGTCGAAATCGCCGTGATCACCGAGGCAAGCTGGGGCATCGGCAAGGAACTGGCGCTGGCTCTGGTCCGACGCGGCATCGCGGTGGCCGGCATCGCGCGCGCACCGTTCCAGATCGAGGGTGTCCTGCCCATCATCGCCGACGTCCGCCAGCCCGAAGAGGTTGCCCGCGCTTTCGGCGAGATCCGCGAAAGGCTTGGTGCGCCCACGATCCTGGTCAACAACGCGGAAACCTATCCCGACCGCGACATCCTGGACGAAACCCCGGCCACGTTCATGGACACCGTGCACCTGAACCTTGGGGGCGCCTTCAACTGCTGCCACGAGGTTCTGCCTGCGATGGTGGCAAACGGAACCGGCCGGATCATCAACGTCGTCACCTTTGCCGACGTCAGCCCCGCCCCGCTGGCTGCGGGCTATTCCGTCTCGAAAGGCGCGCTCCGCATCCTGACGCGGGCGCTGGTCGCCGATCTGGGCGACCGTTTCCCCGGCATCGTCGTCACCGACTGGGTTCCGGGCACCCACCAGCCCCGCAAGGGCATCCCCGATGGCGTCGATCCTGCCCTTGCCGCCGAATGGGGCGCCACTCTTGCCCTCATGCGGCAGCCCGAGATCAACGGGCGCGTGTTTCTGCGGGACCGTGAGCATCAGCCGCCGCGGTCGCTGAAGGGCAGGGTCAAGGACCGGGTGCTGGGCCGCGGGCGCGTGCGCATCCGGCTTTGATCCGCGCCGGGGTTTTGCACAAATCTTGGGCACATGGTTACGGCGCTTGCGGATTTCGCATCGCAGGCCTTTCCGACGCGGCGGGGCTCTGCTCTAGTCAGGCCAAAGGCAGTGCGGGGGCCACGCGTGACGCAGTTCAACGAGATGTATCAGGGCGTCGACGTCCGCCCGCCCTATGCCCGCCTTCGCGACTGGGTCGGGCAGATGCCCCAGGAACTCCGCAGTCTCAAGCAGGCCGAGGCCGAGGCACTGTTTCGTCGCATCGGCATCACCTTCGCGGTCTACGGCGAGGGGGGTGATCCCGACCGGCTGATCCCCTTCGACATGTTCCCGCGGGTGTTCTCGGGGTCGGAATGGGCGAAACTGGAACGCGGCATCAAGCAGCGCGCGCGCGCCCTGAACGCATTTCTTGTCGATGTCTACGGGCGGGGCGAGATCATCCGCGCCGGTCGCATCCCGGCGCGGCTGGTCTACCAGAACGAGGCCTACGAAAAGGCCGTGGCCGGGTTCGTGCCGCCGAAGGGGGTCTATTCCCACATTGTCGGTGTCGACATCGTCCGCACCGGGCCGGAAGACTTCTACGTGCTGGAAGACAACTGCCGCACCCCCTCGGGCGTCAGCTACATGCTGGAATCCCGCGAGATCATGATGCGGATGTTCCCCGACCTGTTCCGCGAGAACCGGATCGAACCCGTCGACACCTATTCCGACAAGTTGCGACGGACGCTGTCCAGCGTGGCCCCCGCCAAGTGCAAGGGTGAGCCGACGGTGGTGATCCTGACCCCCGGCCACTTCAACAGCGCCTACTACGAACACTCCCTGCTGGCCGACCTGATGGGCGTGGAACTGGTGGAAGGCCAGGACCTCTTCGTCGACGGCGAATACGTCTACATGCGCACGACCGAAGGGCCGCAGCGGGTGGACGTGATCTACCGCCGCATCGACGACGCCTACCTTGACCCCCTGTGCTTCCGCCCGGACAGCATGCTGGGCATCCCCGGCCTGATGGACGTCTACCGATCGGGCGGGGTGTCGATCTGCTCGGCGCCCGGGGCAGGGGTGGCCGACGACAAGGCGGTCTACACCTATGTCCCCGACATGGTGCGCTTCTATCTGGGCGAGGAACCCATCCTCCAGAACGTCCCCACCTGGCAATGCGGCAAGCCGGACGATCTGACCTACGTGCTGGACAAGCTGCCGGAACTGGTCGTGAAAGAGGTTCACGGCTCGGGCGGTTACGGAATGCTGGTCGGGCCGAAATGTACCAAGGCCGAAGTCGAGGCTTTCCGCGCCAAGATCGTCGAGGACCCCGGCAACTACATCGCCCAGCCGACGCTGGCGCTGTCCACCGTCCCCACCTTCGTCGAGGAAGGCGTCGCCCCCCGCCACGTCGACCTGCGCCCCTATTGCCTGGTCGGTGAGCGGATCGAACTTGTCCCAGGCGGCCTGACCCGCGTGGCGTTGAAGGAAGGCTCACTTGTGGTGAACTCGTCGCAGGGCGGCGGGGTCAAGGACACCTGGGTGCTGGCGGAATGAAGGGAGCGCGGATGACAACTTTCGGTTCCCTTGCCAACCGTTTCCCCCTCACCCTCACCCTCTCCCCGAAGGGGAGAGGGAAGCGCGGGCGGGCAGGTCTGGACCAGGCGACGGGCGTGGCTTTCGCGGACGCGTCGGGCCGGGGTCACCCTCTCCCCCCGGGGGAGAGGGCCGGGGTGAGGGGAGGCCGCCCATGCTAAGCCGCACCGCCGACAACCTTTACTGGATCGCCCGCTACATGGAACGGGCCGATACCGTCGCGCGCCTGCTTGAGGTCGGCTCGCGCATCAGCCTGCTTCCCAGCGCGCAAGGGTATCGCAGCGAATGGGACAGTCTGCTGCATGCGACAGGAATGGCGGAATCCTTCGCGCAGAAATACGGCGACCCGGTGCAGCGCAACATCGAAAGCTTCCTCTTCTTCGACCACGACAACCCGTCCTCCATCGCCAGCTGCATCACGTCGGCGCGCGAAAATGGCCGCATTGTCCGCACTGCGCTGACCACCCAGGTCTGGGACGCGCTGAACACCGCCTTCCAGGAACTGCGCCAGCTGGAACGCGAGGAACGCTCAAAACTGGAGCTGTCGCGCCTGACCGACTGGACCATGCGCCACGCAGCGATGCTGCGCGGTGCCATCGACGCCACGCTTCTGCGCGACGACGGGTTCAACTTCCTGAATATCGGCTACTACCTGGAACGCGGCGACAACACCGCGCGTTTGATGGATGTGAAATACTACGTCCTCCTTCCCCGCGTCGACTTCGTCGGTTCCGGTCTCGACAACTATCAGTGGTCCACGCTGTTGCGCGCGATGGGGGCGCAGCGGGCGTTCCACTGGGCTTACGGCGGCGATATCACGGCGGTGAAGATCGCCGACTTCCTGATCCGCAACCCGCAGTCACCCCGGTCGCTTGCCACCTGCTCGGCGGGCCTTGTCAACCACCTTGGCCGCCTGTCCAAGGCCTATGGCCGCGAAACCGAGGCGCAGGTCGCCGCGCAGAAGCTTCACGCCGGGATCGAAAGCGCCACTGTCGAGGCGATCTTCGACGAAGGCCTGCATGATTTCCTGACCCGCTACATCGCCGAAGCCGCAGGGCTGGCCAATGCGGTCCATGACGCCTACCTCAGCGGAGAGATGCGTTGATGCGCCTGACCGTCGACCATGTGACCCGCTACAGCTATGGCCACCCGGTCCGCTCGGTGGTGCAAAGCCACAGGCTGATGCCCTCCAGCTATTCCGGCCAGAAGGTCATCGACTGGGAGGTGACCGTCTCGGGCGGGCGCAAGGGCGCGCGGCACCGCGATGGGGCGGGGGACCAGATCCAGGCCTGGACCATCGCTGGTCCGGTGGCCGAGGTGGTGGTCCATGTCCGCGGCACGGTCGAGACCGAGGATCTTGCCGGGGTCCTGCGCGGTCACCGCGAAACCGTGCCGCCCGACTGCTATCTGTGCGACACCTTGCCCACGCGGCTGGACGTGGCGCTGATCGCGCTGGCCGACAGCGCCGCTGCGCCTGACGCTCTGGCGCTTGCCCATGCGCTGTCCGCCGCCGTGTCGGATGCCATCGCCTATCGCCCCGGCGTGACCCATGCCCATACCACCGCTGCCGAGGCGCTGGCCCTGGGCGAAGGCGTCTGCCAGGACCACGCCCACGCGCTGATCGCCTGCGCACGACATCGCGGCATCCCGGCGCGCTATGTCTCGGGCTACCTCTCGGTCACCGACGACGGATCGCCGCACGAGGCCGCCCATGCCTGGGCCGAGTTGCACATTCCCGGCCTTGGCTGGGTCGGCTTCGATCCCGCAAACCGTTGCTGCCCGGACGCGCGCTACATCCGCCTTGGCTCGGGTCTGGACGCCCAGGACGCAGCCCCGATCCGCGGCATTGCCCGCGGTGGCGGGCATGAAGAGATGGATGTGACGGTTGCGATCCAGCAGGCGGCCCAATAGGCTGCACCTCAAACCAGGGGTCCGGAAGGGACCTTGAATCGAGGGACGAGGAATGACGTACTGCGTGGGGCTCTTGCTGAACGAGGGCATGGTGATGCTGTCGGACACCCGGACCAATGCCGGGCTCGACAATATCTCGACCTACCGCAAGATGTTCACCTTCGAAGAGCCGGGCGAGCGCGTCATCGTCATCATGACCGCGGGCAGTCTGTCGGTCACCCAGACCACCATAGCCCAGCTGCGCGAAGCCATCGAGGACGCCGAGGCCACGCCCGACACCTCGATCCTGCTGGCACCGACCCTGCTGAAGGTGGCCGAGATCGTCGGCAACCAGCTGGCCTCTGTCCGCGCCGAGATTGACCACAAGCTTTCCGCCGCACAGGGGGCGAGCGCCAGCATGATCGTCGCGGGTCAGCGCAAGGGCGGCGCGATGCGGATGTTCCTGATCTACCCGGAAGGCAATTTCATCGAGGCGACCGAAGACGCCCCCTTCCTGCAGATCGGCGAGCACAAGTATGGCAAGCCGATCCTCGACCGGGTCGTCAAGCCCTCGACCAGCCTCTCGGACGCGCAGAAGGCGGTGCTTCTGTCGATGGATTCCACGCTCCGCTCCAACCTTTCGGTCGGGATGCCGCTGGATCTTGCGGTGATCGAACGCGACGCGCTGAAAGTCACGCTCCGCCGGCGGATCGAGGCCGGCGACCCCCAGTTCCGCGCCATGTCCGACGCCTGGTCCACCGCGCTGCGCGAAGGGTTCGCAAAGATCACGATCTGACCGGACCACTCGTCGAGCATTTCATGCACTCCTCGTGAGACATCCCCGACGAGTGGGCGAAAAGCTGGAAGAAGGTTCAGTCCGGGTCCCCCGCGACCTGGCTTAGCACCTGG
>NZ_JAXMMF010000031.1:0-38649 GCF_034366665.1 Tabrizicola sp.
GAGATCATGTTCGGACGGCTGAAGGATTGGCGACGCGTCGCAACCCGCTACGACAGGTGCCCGAACGTCTTCCTCTCCGCCATAGCCCTCGCCGCAACCGTCATATTCTGGCTATGACCGGATAACGAGTCCTGACCCTAGGGCGAGAGTTTCTCAACATGTTGTGGTGCCTCCGGGTGAAGCCACGTCGCGTAGGCCGGCATTGGGATTTGAAGTAACAGTGGGATCGCAAATTTTACCCGCAACACCTCAAGTTAAGTTTGGTGAGGCCGCCACCCCGAAGATGATGATGTTCTGCGGACCTATCTGAAGGCGTACCGAACGGCAATCAGGCTGCAGTCGGAAAAGGAGGGCGACCAAATGGGCCGTTGGATCGGCCGCACAAAGGGCGGCAAACTGTACGCCGTCTCAGACGCTGAGAGGCGCCCGATCCACATCTTAACGACCACAGGCCGGGTTGGCGGCTACACGGGAACGGTTGCGCTTCTGAACAGCATCAAAATCATGTTTGGCTGGATGAAAGATTGGCGCAGGGTCGCCACCCGCTATGTCAGATGCCCAAAATATGCTCTCCGCCGTTGCACTCGCAGCAACTGTCAAGTTCTGGCTATAGATGCGAGAACGACTCCTGACCATAGGCAGGTGCCGGGGGATCAAGTGCCGGCCAGCTCCGCCAAACTGAGCTCTGGCCTTGCTGCAAGCTGAAAAAGCTCGTGTTCATTGTAAGCTACGCGCACTTTGATCGGTGAAAGAATGAGCTACTCCCCAACACTTGGACAGATTTCCGGCTGAGTTAAGCTACTGCCTGCACCTGCTGATCGATTTCGATGGTGTTGAAGTAGACCACGGCGGGCGGTTGACCGCCATGGGCAGTGTGTGGGCGATGGTGGTTGTAGAAGGTGATCCAGCGACTGACGCCAGCCTTGGCCTGAGAGCCGGTCTCCCAAGCGTGCAGATAGACGCACTCATACTTCAGGGACCGCCAGAGGCGTTCGATGAAGATGTTGTCGAGGCAGCGCCCTTTACCGTCCATCGAGATCCGGCTGCCGACCCGTTTCAGCCGGTCGGTCCAGGCGAATGATGTGAACTGCGACCCCTGATCGGTGTTCATGATCTCGGGCGGGCCGAAGCGGTGGACGGCTTCGTTCAGCGCCTCGACGCAGAAGTCGGCCTCCAGCGTGTTCGATATCCGCCAGGCCAACACCTTCCGGGTATACCAGTCCATTATGGCGACCAGATAGAGGAAGCCTCGTCGCATCGGCAGATAGGTGATGTCGGCGCACCAGACCTGGTTGGGCCGTTCGACCCGCAGGCCACCCAGCAGGTAGGGGTAGATCTTGTGCCCCTTCGCGGGCTTGCTGGTGTCGGGCTTCTGGTAAATCGGCATCAGGCGCATGAGCCGCATCAGCCGCCGGATGCGCTTCACATTCACGGCGTGGCCCTCGTTCTGCAGATGCCAGGTCATCTGCTGGACGCCGTAGAACGGGGTTTCCAGGAATTGCCGGTCGATCACCTGCATCAATGCCAGGTTCATCTCGGTCTCGCCCTGCGGCGCGTAGTAAAACGAAGATCGCGAGATCGACAGAAGGCGGCATTGCGCACCGACCGACAGCGCGGGGTGAGAGCGTTCGATCATCCCGCGCCTCACTTGCCGGTCCAGGGCTTGAGCTTTCGTGACAAAAAATCGTTGGCGACTGCCAGTTCCCCGATCTTCGCGTGCAAGGACCGGACCGTCTCCTCATCGACCTCGGCAGCCTGCGTTCTGCCGCCGCGCTCGAAGATGTCAGGCGCCCCCTCAAGCAGCGCTTTCTTCCACTGATGGATCATCGTCGGATGCACGCCGTATTCCGCGGCCAGCTCCGACACGGTGCGCTCGCCCTTCACGGCCTCCAGCGCCACGCGGGCCTTGAACCCAGCGTCATGGTTCCTGCGTTTCTTCATGTCCTGATCTCCTCGTTCTTGGAGACCAGCAGACGTCAGATCGTAGCTTCCGTCACTGTCCGATTTTCGGGGGGTAGCTCAGAAAGTCCAGAACTTGCTCCAGCATTCGAACGTAGCCGAACTGGGTACTGTCGCTGACCAGAATGGCGCTGATCGTCCCCCGATCAAACTTGGCCAGTAAATCGCGGAGACCTTCAACTCCAAACAGAACACCTTGAAACGTCGCATGAATTTCAGTCACTTCGCGTGCGTCTGTGACCATGAGGTACTTCGGGTTGAAGTTGGGATCCCTAGTATACTGAACGAAGGCTTCTTTTGCTGATGCGACAGTGACATCATCCCAAAACTTGAAGTAAGTGACGCTCTTGTGGGGCACAACACTGAACCGGTATGCCAACGACTATCCTTTCTGCCCAGATTGGATGTATTTCAATATTTGCATGTATTAGCAACTAGAGCATCCTGAGGGCAAGGCAAGAGAAACACTCTCTTGCTCCTAAGCGCGTATGGAAATGACCTTCCCTTCAGGCCCAGCAAGCCGACTGTGACGCCGCAGCCGTCTGAAGAAAGTCTCAGCCTCTGTCGGTCGGGAAAAAGAGTATCCCTGAACCATGTCACAGCCGTGGTTCGCGAGCCACTGCGCTTGTGCTCTGGTTTCGACACCTTCACCCACCGTTCGTAGTCCAAGTTCCCTCGCCAAGGCCAGGATTGCTCTCACTACGGTGTCAGAGGGATTTTCGAGCTTACCAAGTCTTGCGATGAAGCTCCGATCAACCTTGATCTCTTCCAAGGGGAGCTCTTGCAAACGGCTGAGCGAGGAGTGCCCAGTTCCGAAGTCATCGATGGAGAACTCATAGCCATCTCTTCGGATTGCAGCGATGCTTTCTCGAGTAGCCATCGCCAGACCAATCGGGTGGAAAGTTCCCACCTTCCGTTTCGAAGGTGCGAAAACGCTTCACGCGCATTCGAACCTTGTAGACGTTTGTTAAGCCAGTACTTTGAACACAACCTCCGCAATCAGGAGTGCGCCCTACACAGTCGGGACAACCTCAAGGCTCGTCGCACCGCAGCTCCTCGCCGAGTGGAGCGGTCTCTTCGCCGCCCGACCCCCGACTGGGTACGCAAACCGGCGACTGGTTCGCATAGGTCTGACAACACCGTCTCATAGCACCGGAAAGCGAAATCCTGAGCCAGATGAAAATCGGGCATCAAAGGAAGAAACCATCTTCCACCGGCGCCTGCGGTTCGGACGAACCGACACGGCACACAGCTTCGGATCGATCGGGGAAGATGGTGCGGAAGGCCTCCCGTTCGCGCTCCATCGTGAACATCGCATGAATCTCGGCCAGTGTGGCGTCGGCAATCGCAGCAGACGTGGGCGTTCCGTCGGGATGAGGGATACGTTGGGCAAGAGCTTCAAGCTGGTGGCGGTGAAGGTTGGCAGGTCCGAAGTCAAACGACAGCCCGGACAACCCTTCTTGCAACCTTGCGATGGCCAGTTGGGCGGGTTCCAGGTAGCCGACGACAGACCGGACCATCGGGACAATGGTGTCGATCAGCTGCTCGGGCACATGGATGGATTGCTGGACGAGCCGGCTCGTCCCCGAAGTGATCTCGTCGCCAAGCTTGCTGATGGCGGCAAGCACGGTCCGGATCGTGACAAACCGTTCTCCTACCTCTTCCGAAATGACCTGAAGCTGTTCGGCCACCACCTTGAGCGCGGCGCCCTCCTGACCCAGCCGCATGCATGACAGCACAGCATTGATCCCGATGAGATGGGTGCTGTCCTGCACCCCCTCACCCTTGGAAATAAGGCTTCGGAACGCATCGAATTCATCGGCCATGGTCTGGCCCAAAGCACGCGTAAGTTCCTGCATCGGATGCAGCGCCGCAATGGCGCGTGCCAATCTTGCGCTGCCGTCGATCAGCTTGCCCGCGTCCACAGTCTGCCCCGGGGCGCCGAAGAACCGGGAAAGATGACCCTCGACCAGGTCGGAAAGACCGATGGTCATTTGGCCCACGCTTGCCTGCAGCTGGTCCAGCATTGCCGAATGGGTCTGCGAAGCCGCCTGCAACAGCGCTGCGGCCAAAGCCGCCAATGCAGGATCGTCGGCCTCTGGGCGGGAAAGAATTGCAGCAATGTGATCCAGCTGTTGGCGCGTGCTGTCGCCGACCTGAAGTCCCGACACTGCCAGACTGGTCGCCTCGAAAAGAGACTGAAGCTTGCGAGACAACTCGGCACTTCGTCCGCTGACGGCCCGGACCCCTTGATCGAAGCCTGACAGATCCCGCATCAGGTCCTCGAACGCACTCAGGACCTCCGAGCGCATCGTGGCGTCGATCTGCCCAACCATCAGCTGAGTCTGGTCGACAGCCTTGAGGATGTTGTTCATCGTCTGTTCGAAACGCATGAGCAGTTCGGATATTTCCGCAACGACGCTCTGGCCGCTTTCCGCGAAGCTGCGCATGTTCATGTCCTGCATGCGCAGCGACGCCAGCGTCACACGGGCATTCAGAACGACACTGCGCATCGTCACGACCGAGCGACCCACGGCCTGCAAATCGTGTCCAAGAACGGTCAGCTCGGAAGCGAGCTTGCGAATGCCGGATTGGGTTTCGGCAAACTCTGAGGCAAGGGCGGCGAAGGTCTTCGCCTGATGCTCTGCTTCCGAGCGAAGCTGGTTCAAGAGATCGAACTGGGCCAGCGAGTCGATGGACAATGCGGCCGACTTGGCGTCGGCCAGCAGGTTCGCGACGTCGATCAGTTGGGATCCGGTTGCAAGAAACGCGGCTTCGGTACTGTCACGCAGAGCAACCACGCCGACAAGCAGGCTTTCCGGGTCGGCCGGGGCGGTTGCGCCGATCGCGCCCTCGGGTCCAAACGACATCTGATGGGATGCAATCGAGTTCATCGCAGGGACCTGACTGGAGACCGAAACGAGGCGCCGAAAGCTTCGATTTCCGAAGCGAAGCGCTGAAGGGGCACGACACTGTCCACTCCGCCGGCGGCGATGGCTTCTTTGGGCATCCCGAAGACGACGCTGGTGGCTTCGTCCTGAGCAAGGGTTCGCGCGCCCGCAGCATGCATTTCGACCATGCAGGCGGCACCGTCGTCGCCCATTCCGGTCAAGATGATCCCCAAGGCGTTCCGCCCGGCCGCCTGAGCGGTGGACCGGAAGAGCACGTCCACGGACGGACGGTGGCGACCGACATACGGGCCGTCCGTGATCCCGACGCGATACTGTGTGCCTTGGCGGCGCAGGAGCATGTGGTGATTGCCCGGTGCGATGAGGGCCAGGCCTTTGCGCGGCGCATCGCCATCGACGGCTTCTCGAACTTCGATCTGGCAGAGACTGTCCAGCCTTTGTGCGAAGGCCCGCGTGAAATGCTCCGGCATGTGCTGCACGATGACGATAGCTGGCGAGGTCTCGGGAAGGGCTGTCAGGATCGCCTGCAGCGCGTTGGTGCCGCCGGTCGACGCACCGATTGCAACGATGGGCTCGGTCTGGGGTGCCGAGCGGGGGGGGAGCGCGGGCAGGATCACGTCCGCCGTCAGCTTTTCCCCAAGTGACATGGCCGCGACCCGCTTTTTCTGCAGGGGCTGAGAGGACACTGCCGCACGCAATGCGTCGCCGATGCGGACGGCAGCCTCGGCCCGGGCGACGGGGGTATCGAGGCGAGGTTTGCTCAGCACTTCGGCCGCGCCAAGGTCCAGCGCCTTCATCGCGGATTTTGACCCGGATTCCGTGTGGCTGGAGCAGACCACCACCGGAAGCGGACGCTGCGCCATGATCCGCTTGAGAAAGGCCAGTCCGTCCATCTTGGGCAGTTCAAGGTCCAGCAGGATGACATCGGGCAGGCCGGAACGCATCAGATCGACGGCCTGGAACGGATCGCCCGCCAACCCGAACAGCGTTAGGCCGGGGTCGGATTTCACGATGGATGAAAGGGCAGCCCGAACGGCAGCACTGTCATCGACAATCAGAACGCTGAGGTGCTGCTGAGACATCTTACTGCTCCTTGCGATAGACAGCCGGCCCGACCTGGCGCAGGCTGGGATGGCGCACCACCATCCCTTCGGCATGGCCGACGATCAGGTGGCCGTGATGTGCAAGATGGCCGGAAAGCTGGTTGATCACGCGGGCCTGATCCGCCTCGGAAAAGTAGATCAGGACGTTGCGCAGGAAGATCACGTCAAGGTCTCGGTCGACCGGGTAGTGATTGTCCATCAGGTTCATCTTCTGAAAGTTCACCCGGCGCCGCAGGTCCGGGATCACCCGCCAGTTCCCCTTCTGCTGACCCTGGCCGCGCATCAGGAACCGTTCGCGAAAACCTGTCGGCACGGGCTGAACGATCATGTCGGAGTAGACCGCCCGCTTTGCTTCAACCAGGACCTTGCGATTGATGTCAGTCCCGAGGATCCGCCATTCAAACGCGCCGCGGCGGCTTTCGCGGTCGGCAAGCACCATCGCAGCGGTATAGGCCTCGGCGCCAGTCGAGGCCGCCGCACTCCAGACCTTGAACATGGACGAGCGCCCGGTAGCCTGGCGGCGCGACAGCCGGGCTGGAATGATCCGCTCGGTCAGGTGGATGAAATGCTCGGCTTCGCGGAAGAAATCCGTCTTGTTGGTGGTGACGGCATCGAAGATGCTGTCAAGTTCATTCGTCAGGCCGCCATTGTCGAAGAGGTGCCGGAAGTACTCGTCGACCGAGCGAAGGCCAAGTTCGGTGATGCGCCGGCGCAGGCGGCTTTCCACCATGACCTTCTTGGACGCGGGCAACTGCACACCGATGGAATCCTGCACCATCCGCGAGAACCGCTCGAAGCGCGGCGCGTCGTCAGTCATGCCTGAAACGCTGTGATGGCTCATGCGGCACGTACCTTTGCGCTGGTCGAAATGTCGCGGAACATGTGTTCAAGGTCGAGCACGGTCACAAAGCGCCCGTTCCGACGACCGATTCCGACGACCAGCCGGTCATCCCAGTTGAAGACGCCTTTGCCCTGAACCGGACCCAGGCTGCCTGGGTCCAGTTCGGCAACTTCGATGACCCGATCGGTCTTCAGCGCGATCACCGCGCGACTGTCACCCTTGACGACCGACAGCACGATGATCCGGGTGGCCGGACTGTCGGCGGCGGGCGTCTGCCCCAGAAGCCGCCGAAGATCGCCCACCGCAATGCTTTCGCCGCGCACGTCGATCAGGCCCAGAAGGTGCGGCGGCGCGTGCGGCAGGCGCGAGATCGGGCAGAGATCCAGAATTTCCTGTACCCGCGTCACCGGCACGGCGAAGAGTTCCTCGCCGCAGCCCAGAAGTACCATCTGTCCCTCCAGGGTCATGCGGCGCGCCCCTTTCTGGAGGCGGCGGTGCTGAACTCGGAGTCAAGATCGTCTTCGGTGGTCAGATCGAAGCTGAAGCCACCGCTCGCTTCCTTGATCGAAGGCTCGGACTTGATTGGCCCCGCCACATGAGCCGTCGCGACGGGTCTTGCGGCCTTTGGTGCAGCCTTCGGCGCGGAGGCTTCGGTGCGGGTGCGACGGGCCCGGCTTGCCTGTCTGCCCGAGTCGACTTTGAAGAAGGCGATGGCGGCCTGCAGCTGCTCGGCCTGGCTGGCAAGCTCTTCGGCGGTCGAGGACAGCTGCTCGGAGGCGGCCGTGTTTTCCTGTGTCACCGTATCAAGCTGCTGGATCGCCAGGTTGACTTGCGAGGCGCCGGTCGAGGTCTCCTGGCTGGCGCTGGAGATTTCCAGAACCAGGGAAGCGGTGCGCTCGATATCGGGAACCAGGCCCTGCAGCATGTCGCCGGCGGCATGGGCGGCGCGCACGGTGTTGGCCGACAGGGTCGAGATCTCTCCCGCCGCCGTCTGGCTGCGTTCGGCAAGTTTGCGGACCTCGGAGGCGACGACGGCAAAGCCGCGGCCATGTTCGCCGGCCCGCGCGGCCTCGACTGCGGCATTCAGTGCCAGAAGGTCGGTCTGGCGGGCGATTTCCTGCACCACCATGATCTTCTCGGCGATGGTCTGCATCGCTTCGACCGCTTTGGCGACCGCCACGCCGCTTTCGCGGGCATCCGCTGCCGACTTGCGGGCGATCTTCTCGGTATCAAGCGCATTCTGGGCCGACTGCTTGATGTTGGCCGCCATCTGTTCCATCGCCGAGGACGCTTCTTCGGTCGACGAAGCCTGTTCGGTCGCCCCCCGGCTGAGTTGTTCCGAGGTCGATGCCATCTGTTCGGCCCCCGAGGACACATTTCCGGTCGCCATCGCAACCTCGGCAACGACGGTGCGCAGGCGATCGACCATAAGGTTCAGGCCTTCGACGACCTGTCCGATCTCGTCGTTCGATCGCGCGTTGACGTGGACATTGAGATCGCCGTCGGCCACCGCATTGGTCATGTCCACCGCTGCAACCAGTGCCGCCTTGATACGGCGCGTGAAGATGATGGACGCGACGATCGAGAGGACGATGGCTGTACCGCTGGCCGCGATGATGGACCAGATCAGAAGCCAGCCAAGGGCGGTCGTTTCCTTGGTCAGCCGTTCCGCTTCAGCCAGCTGATAGTCGACCAGCCCGGCGAGTGCGACCTCCAGCGGCGCGGTTGCGGTGCCGAATTCGGTGGCGAGATAGGTCGCCAGCGTCGTGGGGTTGTTGGCCTCGATCAGTGCCTGGATGCGTGATTCCGCCGCTTGTGCGGCGGGAAGGGCCTCGTCGACAACGGCGATCTGCTTCTTTTCATCGTCCGTCAGGTAAGTTTCCAGATAGGCATCCCATTTCTCGGTGGCAAGTCCGAGGGAGGCCTCGATCTCGGCCTTGGCTTCCGGGACGGAGATCTTGCCAGCCGCGAAAATGTCGCCGGTCCTGCGCATATCATTGATGTAGGCGTCCGAGACATGCTTGATCTGGTCGATGGGAACCACGCGGTCGACGTAGACCGAGTTCATCCGGGCCAGAATCGTGTTGATGCCCATCTGGCCCGCGATGCTGATGGCCACCATCACCACGAAGGCCAGGGATTGCAGGAGCATCAGCTTGGTCGAGATGCTGCGGAAACGGGCGCTTTTCGGCTTGGCAGAGTCGGTCATTTCGAGAAGTCCTTTCGGTGGTCGCCCAAGGCGCTGAAGTCCTGAAAGATGCGGTGAAGGTCGGGAAGCAGCACGAAGTCGCCCCCCAGCTTGCAGATGCCGCGCACGTAGTCGGGCGGCCACAGTGTCCCCACTTCGGGAATGGGAGCGATCTGGTCGGGGTCAAGCGGGGTGACCGTGTCGACCTTGTCGGCCGAGATGGCGACCGTCATCGGTGTGTCGCCGACCGTCAGATCAAGTACGATGAAACGCGTATCGGGCGTCGCTTCTGCGGCCGACATGCAGAACGGGACGCGCAGGTCGGTCAAGGGCACGACCGATCCGCGCACGTTGATCAGCCCTTCGGAGAAGGCGTTGGCCGTGGGGACCCGCGTGACCTGGACAGGCTCCATGATCTCGCGCAGGAAGGCGGCCGGAATTGCAATGCGCTCGCCGCCCATCTGCAAGGTCACGACGTCGATCTGACGGCTGTTGCTCATGCCGCGCGCTCCTGCAAGGTCTTGTTTTTGCGCCCTTGTTCCTCAAGCGTCCGCCCAAGGCCGACCAGTTGCGCCACGTCCAGGATCAGCGCCACCGTGCCGTCACCAAGAATGGTGGCGCCTGAAAAGCTTTTCAGGCCGGTGTGCAGCGGCGAGAGCTGCTTTATCACCGTCTGATTGTTGGCGACGATCCGGTCCACGGCCAGCCCGACGCGCCCCGCGGCAGAGGATACGACCACCAGTTTCTGGAACTCGGGCAGCGGCGAGCCGACCGAGAACAAGGTGCGCAGCCGCAGAAACGGCACCAGATTGCCGCGGATGTTGACGAAGGACGATCCGCCACGAGGGGTTGCAAGATCCTCGGGCAACTCGACGCATTCTTCGACCGAGGCAAGCGGCACGGTGTAGTGTTCGCCTCCAACTTCGACCAGCAGCCCGTCGATGATCGCCAGGGTCAGGGGAAGGCGAAGACGAACGGTCGTGCCATGACCTGGTTCGGATGTCAGGTCGATGGTCCCCCGCAGGCCTGAGATCGTGCGCTTGACGACGTCCATGCCGACCCCGCGGCCGGAAAGCTCGGTCACTGTGGGGGCGGTTGAAAATCCCGGCTCGAAGATCAGTCGGAAAAGCTCGGCCTCGGGCAGATCGGAGGTGGCGGCGATCAGCCCCCTTTCGATGGCCCGGCTTCGGATCCGCGTGGCATCAAGGCCGCGACCGTCGTCCCGGATCGTGATCAGGACTTCGGCGCCGGAATACTCGGCTGTCAGTTCGATCGTGCCTGCGGCGGCCTTGCCGAAGGCGATGCGCTCTTCCGGCGGTTCAAGACCGTGGTCGGCGCAGTTGCGCAGAAGGTGGACCAAGGGGTCGGCAAGGAGTTCGAGAACTGTCTTGTCCAGTGCGGTCTCTTCGCCGCGCGTGACAAAGGTCATCGGCTTGCCAAGACTTGCCGAGAGATCCCGGATCAGGCGCTGGAACCGACCCAGGATCGAGGACAGCGGCATCATCCGGATCGACATGGTGGAATCGCGCAAGGCGGCGCTGAGGCGCTGGATGTCTTCCGCCACCGCAAGAAGATTGGAGTCCCGGCTGGCTTGAGCAAGCGATTGCAGACGTGCCTCGGCGATCACCAGTTCGCCGACGCGGTCCATCAGTTCATCCAACCGTTCGGTCGAAACACGCATCGTGTCGCCTGCACCGGCGGCGCGGGTCTGTCGGGGTGGTTCGGTGGAGGACGGCGCGGTCCCGGTCGATCCCGGGACCGGGGCAGAGATCGCGGCGGCAGATACCGGCATCAAACCCGACGGCAGCGACGTTTCGGTCTGCGGCTGGGCGGCCGCAACGGGCCCGGACTCAAGCGGCGACATCGTCAGCATCATCGAGTCGCGCGTGAAGAGGAAGGCAGAGTCGACATCGGACGGATCGACTGTGCCCGCAATCTCGACATCCCATCCAAGGAGGCATTCGGTCGGATCGAGTTGGTCCAGCGGCGGAACTTCATCGACGAGTGCGCGGACGCGGCAGGGTCCAAGGCTGCGCAGGTCATCAAGCAGAAGATCGGGGTCGTGGCCGTGCATCAGGGCATCGGAGGCCAGCCGAAACGTCACCCGCAACCCAAGGCCGGGCCGAACTTCGGTCTCACCCGATGAAGCCAGATCGGGGTCCTCTTCAGGATCGCTGTGACAGGTATCGGTTTCCAGCGCATCGTCCGCGCCCTCAAGGCAGACCCGCAGGCGGGACAGGATCGCGGCACTTTCCGGCGCCGCCGTCTGGGGCGCATCCAGAAGCCGCATGATCTGATCGCAGGCCTGCAGCGAAATCGCGATGAGACTGGCGGTCACCGCGGCCTCGCCCCGGCGCAGCTTGTCGAATGCGGTCTCGAATTCATGGACGAACATCGCAAGCTCGGTGAAACCGAACATGGCACCTGAACCCTTGACGGTGTGCAGATCGCGAAACAGCGCATTCAGAAGATCGCGGTCGTCCGGTGCCCGCTCCAGGGCGATAAGCCCGGCTTCGATGGATTGGACAAGTTCTCCCGCCTCCTGGCGGTAGATGCTGCTGCCGACGTCGTCTTCCACGCTCATGCCTTCACCAGCTTGCTGACGACGGAAAGCAGCTTGGCCTGATCAAAGGGCTTCACGATCCAGCCGGTCGCGCCGGCATCGCGGGCCTGCTGGACGATGTTCGAGCTGCTTTCCGTGGAAATGAAAACCACGGGAACCCCTGCCGAAACCGAGGACTGCCGGAACTTGCGGATGAAGCCGATTCCGTCCAGCCGTGGCATGTTCTGGTCGGTCAGGACGGCATCGGGACGGTGCGAAAGCGCTTTCTCCAGACCGTCCTCACCGTCGACTGCGAGCACGACCGTATAGCCCGCGCCTGACAGCGTCATCTGCACCATCATGCGCACCGAGGGGGAGTCGTCGATTGCCAGGATCGTCTTGGTCATCCGTCTGTCCTTTCCGAGGGAAGGGTCGCTGCGGCCGGCGCGAGTTCGGTCGACGCACCGCACATCGAGGGGTCAAGTCCGTGGTTGGAAAGAAGCTTCGACAGTGTGCCGTCGGGAGATGCCTCTACCGAAAAGGGTTTGCCCTGCGTGTCGGCAAAGCGCTTCGAGGCAACGAGAATCTGCAGGAGTGGGACGCCAGCCTGCCGCAGTCTGGAGGCATCGACCGACGGTGCTGGTACCGACGTGATATGGTGCAGAAGGTCTGCAGCGACCTTTTTCGCCGAGGTCAGATCCACGACCTCGGGCAATGAAAAGCTTTGGTAAGTCACTTGAAGCCCCACTCGGCAACGACACGGTGTGGAGAACAAAGCGGGAAAGCGTTAAAAACCTGTTTCTCGAAGTGGCTTCAGCCCAGGATGCGAAGGGTTTTAAGCATTACCCAGGCCAAGTCTGACCGATGTCCGCGACCGGCCTGCCAGGTGCTGTCCGAGGACCTTCGCGTGCGGCTCGACGCGGCGGTCTACCGCCTGGTGGCGAGGCTCTGCATCCGGTTCCCGCCTTTGCTGAATGTCTCAATCCCGCGGTGACCAGAAGCGTTGTCACCCCGGTCTCGGCCCAGATGCGCTGCAACGCGATGTTCATCTGACGCCGCAGGATCTGGTCCCGCGCGCCGGAGGGTTCATCCAGAAACAGGACGCGGGGTTCGCTGACCACGGCGCGCGCGCGATGGCGACGCGCTGGCGCTTACCGCCGGACACCGCGCCCGGCAGGGCGTCCTCATAGCCCCACCCAGCGCAGCGGCAGGGTGATGTTGCGCGTCACGGTCCGCAATCGCGACTTTGCACAGCGCCTCGATACTTGTGGTGATGCCCGCTTCGGTCATCGGGATGATGCCGCGGTCTGCCACCGAATCGACGAAGTTCCCCGCTTCCCGTCGGCCCTGACGCCGGCGCGCAATCCGGACTTGGTCCGCCCTGCGGCACCCCAGCCAGGGTGGGGTGGCAACAGGCCCCTCATCTGCAGACCGCCCGCTTTCCCGGCAATTGTTGCACCTTCTGCAAAGTCTTCGATCACGGGCGGCAGCTGCTGCGGAAAGCAGTTGACAGAATCGGACTGGAAACCTTTCCTCGACGAACCATTCAAGGATTGGTTCGTCGATGCCGACACCCCGCCGCAATCCGGTCGTGACCGACAGCGCCAACGTGGTGCGGGCGCGGCTTCTGGCGATGATCGAGGGCGGCGGGCTTCCCGCCGACGGGCGGCTTCCGACCGAGCGGGACCTTTCGGACAGCATGGGAATCGGGCGTCGGGCGGTGCGCAGTGCGCTGGAATCCCTGCTGGCCGAGGGGCTGATCTGGCGCAAGCAGGGCAAGGGCACCTTTGCCGGACAGGCCCCCGACAAGACTCAGCTTCTCGCGGCCGAAATCGTGGGCGAGACCAACGTCGTCGACGTCATGGAGGCGCGGCTGTGCATCGAGCCGGTCCTGGCCGCGATGGCCGCACGGCATGCGCTTCCCCAGGATATCGACCGGATGCGCAATCTGGCGCAGCGGATTCTGCAGGCCGGGGACCCTGACTCGATCGAGCTTTGGGACGGCGCGCTGCACCGGCTGATCGCGCGGACGGCGAAGAACAAGCCGCTGCTGACCGCCTTTTCGATGATCGACGAAATCCGCGGCAACCAGGATTGGCGCGGGGTCCGGCAGAAGGCGCGCTCGATGCGGTCGCTGCAGGACCGGAATGCCGAGCATGTCGAGATCATCAAATGCATCGAAGCCGGTGACGGGCCGGGGGCGGAAGCGGCGATGCGCAAGCACCTGACGACGCTGGCGGACAACCTGAAGCGCATTCTTACCCCGGACGGAGGCTGAAGTGACCGGCATCACCCTGAAGACGATCGCGGCGGCCGAAGAGATCATGGGCGTGGAATACACCCCGGAAGAACGCCAGCTGATGCTGGACAATCTTGAGGGCCAGATTGCCTCGGCCCTGGCGCGGCGGGCCGTTCCGCTGCCGAACCATGTGCCGATGGCGATGCGCTTCGACCCGCGCTTGGCCGATTTCGCGATGCCGCACGGGGCGGACAGGCTGAAGCTTTCTTCCGTGATTGCGATGCTTCCGAAAGACGACGAGGATATCGCCTTTGCCCCCGTCACCCATCTGGCCGCCTGGATCAAGGCCGGTGCCCTGACCAGTCGGCGGCTGACCCAGATCTACCTGGACCGGATCACCGCCCTGGACCCAAAGCTGGAATGCTGGGCACAGGTGACGCCGAACCTCGCCCTGGCCGAGGCGGATGCGGCGGACGCCTTGACGCGCGTCGGGGTGAACCTCGGCCCGCTGCACGGCATTCCCTATGGTCTGAAAGACCTCTTCGACGCCAGAGGCACGATCACCGGCTGGGGGGCCGAACCCTTCCGCGACCGCATCGCCGACAGTGACGCGACCATCGTGAAGAAACTCCGCGCGGCGGGGGCGGTATTGCTGGGCAAGACCACCGTGGGGGCGCTGGCCTACAACGACATCTGGTATGGTGGCGTCACCCGCAATCCGTGGAACCTGAACGAAGGCTCCAGCGGGTCGTCGGCCGGGTCGGCCAGCGCCACGGCGGCGGGGCTGTGCGCCTTTGCCATCGGGACCGAGACACTGGGGTCGATCACCTCTCCCAGCCAGCGATGCGGCACGACGGGCCTGCGCCCGACTTTCGGGCGGGTCAGCCGGGCAGGGGGCATGGCGCTGTGCAATTCTCTCGACAAGGTCGGCCCGATCTGCCGGTCGGTCGAGGATACGGCCATCGTCCTTGCCGCCCTGAACGGCGCGGACCCGGCCGACCGGTCGACCATCGCCGCGCCCTTCGTCTTTGACGCCGGTGCCGACTACAGCGGGCTGACCGTCGGCTACCTGCCCGAAGCTTTCGGCGAAGGTGCGACGGCGGTGGACCACGCTGCGCTGGACGCGATGCGCAAGCTGGGCGTCCGGGTCGTGGAGGCCACTCTCCCCGATCTGCCCTATGGCGCGTTGATGAACATCCTCTTCGCCGAGGCCGCTGCCAGTTTCGAGGACCTGACCCTGTCGAACCAGGACGACACGCTCACCTGGCAGGACGCCGCCGCCTGGCCGAACGCCATGCGCAAGGCGCGCTTCCTGTCGGCGGTAGATCATGTCCAGCTTGACCGGCTGCGCTATCTGGTCATGCAGGCGCTGGACGGGCTTTTCCGGCAGTGCGACGTCCTGATCGGCCCCTTCATGACCGGGCCGATGCTGATCGCCTCGAACTACACCGGCCACCCCTGTCTGCATCTGCGGGCGGGGTTCGAGGACCTGGGCACCCGCAGCCCAGCCTCGCTCGCCTCGGGCAAATTGACCACGGGAGAGGCGGCAGGGGGCAAGACCTACACCGTGCCGCAGGGCATCTCGCTTTGGGGGCGGCTTTTCGACGAGGGGCCGATCCTGCGGCTGGGCATGGCGCTGGAGACGGCGTTGGACGTAGCGGGCAAAAGGCCCGGATTTCCGACGTAAGCGACAACCGACCCGCAGCCAATGTGGGCAGACGATTAACGGGCCGCGCAACCGGCCTTCCACCAAAAGTCCGCACCCGCGGCCAATCAACAGGGAAAACGACATGAAGCGCAGAGACTTCCTTCTGAACTCGACAGCGGTGATGGGCGGCAGCGTGCTGATGGGCGGCTTTGCCCTGCCCGCACTGGCGCAGGACACGCCTGTCTCGGGTGGCACGCTGATCTGGGGCCACTCCGAGACGACGCAGAACCTGGACATGCACCAGACCGGCACGGCGTCTTCGGGGCGGGTGCTGCAGAACATCCATTCGTCCATCGTCACTGTGGACGCCAACCTGAAGGTCATCCCCGGCCTTGCCGAAAGCTTCGAGGTGGCCCCTGACGGGCTGACCTACACCTTCAAGCTGCGGCCCAACGTCAAATTCCACAACGGCGCGACGATGACCTCCGCCGACGTGAAATACAGTTTCGAGCGCTGCAAGGACCCGGCCACCGGCGCGGTGAACTTCGAGGTGTTCAACAACGTCGCCGCCATCGAGACGCCCGATGACTTGACCGTCGTCATCAAGATGAGCGCCGTCAACGCGCCCTTCCTGTCGCGCCTTTCGGAAAACGGCGCGGGCGTGATCATGCCGGTGGATTCGGGTCCGACCCAGGGCACCAACCCGATGGGCGCGGGCCCCTTCAAGTTCGACAGCTACGAGGTCGGCACCGTGGTCAAGATGTCGCGCTTCGACGATTACTGGGAAGGCCCCGCTTTCCTGGACGCCGTGGAAGCGCGCGAGATCACCGAACCCACCACCCGTCTCACCGGCCTTCGCACCGCCGAGTTGCACATGATCAACGACATCCCGCTGGACCGTGTCGGTGAAATCGAGGGCGACGCCGGGCTGCAGGTGAAAAAGTGGTTCCCGCTGAACTTCGACTTCATCAACATGAATCACACGTTCGAGCCGTTCAAGGACAAGCGCGTCCGCGTGGCCTTCGACATGATCATCGACAAGGAGGCGCTGATGCAGGGCGCGCTCTGGGGTCAGGGGGCCACCACCGCCTCGCCCAGCTTCCCGACCGATGCCGCCTACAACAAGGACATCGCCCCCCGCCCGCAGGACATCGAAGGCGCCAAGGCGATGCTGGCCGAGGCGGGCTATCCCGAGGGCAGCCTGAACATCGTCTTCAAGGCTACCACCAACTACCCCTACCACATCGAGACCGCACAGATCCTTGTCGAATGGTTCAAGATGGCCGGCGTCAACCTGACCATCGAACAGCTGACCTGGGCCGACTGGCTGTCGCAGTGCTGGGTCGACAAGGACTACCAGATGACGATGATGAACTTCTTCACGCTCTGGGAAAGCGACTTCCTGTATTACTCGGTCTGGAACTCGAAAGGCGCGTTCAACTACCGCAACATCAGTGACCCGATCATTGACGAGCTGACGGAAAAGGCCCGCGTCACCGTGGACGATGCCGCCCGTGCAGACGTTTACAAGGCAGTGCAGAAGCAGATCTGGGACGAGGCGCATGACATCGTCCTGTGGTTCCGCAATGGCACCATTGGCGCGCAGCCGTCGGTCATGGGGCTGGATACCGTCGTGCATCCGAACGGGTCGAACCTCAACTTCCACAAGGTCTGGCTGAAAGCCTGACGCATCCTCCGGCGGGCCGCATCTGGCCCGCCGGTTCCCCCGGGGCTTCCGCCATGACCTATGTCCTGAACCGACTTCTGTCGGTCATCCTGACGCTGTTCCTGATCACGCTGGTGACCTTCGCCGTCACCAACATCCTGCCCGGCGACGTGGCGATGATGATCATGGGCACCCAGTCGAATCCCGAGGCGCTGGAGGGCCTGCGCCAGTCCCTTGGCCTGAACGAACCCCTCCTCGTGCAATACGGCAACTGGATCGGCGGGCTTCTGACCGGGGATTGGGGCACCTCGCTGATCTTCAAGAAACCGATCGCCGAGCTTCTGGCGCAGAAGGCCGTCGCCTCGGGGATCATCGTCGTCATGTCGATGACCATCGCGTTGGCCTTGGCCGTGCCCCTGGGCGTCTGGGCCGCCGTCCACCGCGACAAATGGCAGGATACCGTCAGTTCCTCGGCCTCGCTGATGGGCGTGTCCCTGCCCGACTTCTTCTGGGGGATCGTGATGATCCTGGTCTTTGCCCGCTGGCTGGGCTGGTTCCCCTCCTCGGGCATCGTGGAGCCGTCCGAGGATTTCCTCGGCTCCTTGCACTACGCCTTCCTCCCCTCCCTCGCGCTTGGCCTTGGCCTCATGGCGCACCTGACGCGGATGACCCGCTCCACCATGACCGGAATCCTGGGGCAAGAGTTCATCCGGGTGGCCCGTGCCAAGGGCTTGCGGGAATCCACCGTCATCTGGCGCTATGCGCTGGCCAATGCCATCGGGCCGGTCATCACCATCGCAGGCCTGCAGATCGGCTATCTCTTCGGCTCGATCATCGTGATGGAAAGCCTCTTCGGCTATACCGGCATGGGCTGGCTGACCTATCAGGCGCTTCTCAACCGAGACCTGCCCTTGATCCAGGCCACCGTCTTCGTCATCGCCGCCGTGGTGATGATCACGAACCTTCTCGTCGATCTTCTCTACGTCCTGATCGACCCGCGCGTGAAGCTGGGGTGAGCGGGATGAAGCGCTTCAAGACCACCAAAGGCCTGATCGGGATCGTGCTTCTGACGCTGATCGCACTCATTGCCATCCTCGGCCCGATGATCCTGCCGCCCGACGCCGCGACCAAGATGGACATGCTGGCCCGCCGCTCGCCCCCGACCTGGACCCACCTTCTCGGCACCGACCAGCTGGGCCGCGACATGCTCTACCGCGTCATCCTCGGCGCGCGCACGTCGCTGGAGATCGCCGTCACGGCTGTCCTGATGAGCATCGTCCTCGGCCTGCCCCTCGGCCTTGTCTCCGGCTACTTCGGCGGCTGGATCGACAACGTGCTGATGCGCCTGGTGGATACACTCCTCGCCTTCCCGGCGCTCCTGCTGGCGCTCACCATCAGCGCGGTCCTCGGCCCCAACGTGCAGAACACCATCATCGCCATCGGCATCGCCTTCACCCCCTACCTTGCCCGCATCATCCGCGGCGAGGCGCTGAAGGTCGCGCAGATGCCTTATGTCGAGGCCGCCCGCGCCTCGGGCACCACCGACGGGATGATCATGCTGCGCCACGTGTTGCCGAACATCATGCCCGCGGTGATCGTGCAGGCGACCATCAGCCTCGCCTTCGCCATCCTGGCCGAGGCGGGGCTCTCGTTCCTTGGCCTCGGAACCCAGCCCCCGGCGGCAAGTTGGGGTCTGATGATCCAGGCCAGCCGCGACCAGCTGGACGTGGCCCCCTGGACGGCCCTTGTCCCCGGGGCGGCGGTGGCGCTGACGGTCCTGGGCCTCAACATGTTCGGGGACGTCCTGCGCGACATCCTTGACCCGAAGTCGAAATAGGGGGTGGCGATGAAGGATATCGTCTCGGTCGATCACCTGAGGGTCGAATTCGCCACCGACAGCGGCCCCGTCGTGGGGGTCGAGGATGTGTCCTTCACCATCGCACCGGGCGAGACCGTCTGCGTCGTCGGCGAAAGCGGGTCGGGGAAGTCCGTGACCTCCCTCTCCCTCATGCGCCTCGTCGAATTCGGCGGCGGCACCATCGCCGCAGGCGCCTTGCGCTTCCGCCGCGCCGACGGCACCGAGCTTGATGTCGCCGCCGCCTCGCCCGCGGTGATGGGCGAAGTGCGCGGCAACGAGATCGGGATGATCTTCCAGGAACCGATGACGGCCCTGAACCCGGTCTTCACCATCGAGCGCCAGCTCACCGACGGCCTCATGCTCCACAAGGGCCTGAGCCAGTCCCAAGCCTCCGCCCGCGCGCTTGAGCTTCTGAAAAGCGTCCGCATCCCCGAACCCGAACGCCGCCTCAAGCAATACCCCCATGAACTCTCCGGCGGCATGCGCCAGCGCGTGGTGATCGCGATGGCGATGGCCTGCGAGCCGAAGCTTCTGATCGCGGATGAGCCGACCACGGCGCTGGACGTGACGATCCAGGCCGAAATCCTCGCACTCATCAACCGCCTGAAGCGCGAAAAGGGCATGGCGGTCCTGTTCATCACCCACGATATGGCCGTCGTGGCGCAGATGGCCGACCGCGTGGTCGTGATGTATCGCGGCAAGATCGTGGAAACCGGGACCGTGGACCAAATCTTCACCGCGCCGCAACAGGACTACACCAAGGCCCTCCTCGCCGCCGTGCCGAAACTGGGCGAGATGAAGGGCAAGCCCGCCCCCGAACGCATGCGCCTGATCGGGGACGAAGCCGCCCGCGCGGCGCGGGTTGCCCCGGCAGCGCGGAAGAAGGAAGTCCTCCTCGACGTCCGCCACCTCACCACCCGCTTCCCCGTCAAGGGCGGCATCCTGCGCCGCACCACCGCCCAGGTCCACGCGGTGGAAGACGTCAGCTTCACGCTCAACGTCGGCGAAACCCTGGCCCTCGTCGGCGAATCCGGCTGCGGCAAGTCCTCTTGCGGGCGGTCGATCCTGCGCCTCGTCCAGCCCACCAGCGGCGAGGTCTGGATCGGTGGCCGTGACATCGGCGCGCTGAACCCCCACGACCTGCGCAAAGCCCGCGCCGACATGCAGATGGTCTTCCAGGACCCCTTCGCCAGCCTCAACCCCTACCGCCGCCTCAAGGACCAGGTGGCCGAGCCCATCGTGAACTTCGGCCTCGCCTCGGGGGCTGCGCTGAAAGCCCGCGTCGAGGAACTCTTCGACCGCGTCCACCTCCCCCGCGCCTTCATGAACCGCTTCCCGCATGAGCTGTCGGGCGGCCAAAGACAGCGCGTCGCCATCGCCCGCGCCCTTGCCGTGAACCCCAAGCTGATCGTCGCCGATGAAGCCGTCTCCGCCCTCGACGTCTCGGTCCAGGCCCAAGTCCTGAACCTGATGATGGAGCTGCAGGAGGACCTCGGCCTCTCCTACCTCTTCATCTCTCATGACATGGCCGTCGTCGAACGCGTGGCACACCAGGTGGGCGTCATGTATCTTGGCCGCATCGTCGAGATCGGCCCCCGCGCGGCGATCTTCGAAAGCCCGGCGCACAGCTACACGCGCCAACTCCTCTCGGCCGTCCCCATCGCCGACCCCACCAAACGCCGCTTTGCCGATGACCTTTCGTTCAAGCCGATCAAGTCGCCGATCTTTCCGCTGGGGCACCAACCCGCCCCATCGGTCTATACCGAAGTGGCCCCCGGCCATTTCGTCCTGAAGGACTAGGGAGGAACCCATGCCGATCAAGAACCGTCTGGCCGAGATGCAGGCCGAAATCACCGCCTGGCGCCGTGACCTGCACGAAAACCCCGAGCTGATGTACGACGTCCACCGCACCGCCGCCACGGTCGCCGACCGCCTGCGCGAGTTCGGTTGCGACGAAGTCGTGACCGGCATCGGCCGCACCGGCGTCGTGGGCGTGATCAAGGGCAAGACCGACAGCCGCGGCCATGTCGTGGGCCTGCGCGCCGACATGGACGCTTTGCCGATCCTGGAAGCCACCAACCTTCCCTACGCCTCCAAGACCCCCGGCAAGATGCACGCCTGCGGCCATGACGGGCATACCGCCATGCTCTTGGGTGCCGCGAAATACCTGTGCGAAACCCGCAACTTCGACGGCCGCGTCGCGGTGATCTTCCAGCCCGCCGAAGAGGGCGGCGCAGGGGGTGAGGCGATGGTAAAGGACGGGCTGATCGAACGGTTCGGCATCAAGGAGGTCTACGGGATGCACAACTCCCCCGGCCTGCCCGTCGGGCAGTTCTCGATCAAGCCCGGCCCGTTCTATGCCGCCACCGACAACTTCACAGTCCACCTGCGCGGCAAGGGCGGCCACGCGGCCTATCCACACCGTACCGTCGACACCACCGTCATGGCCTGCCAGACCGTCATGGCGCTGCAGACCATCGTCTCGCGCAACTCAGACCCGCTTGAATCCATCGTCGTCTCCGTCACCTCGATGAAGACCGAATCCGAGGCCTGGAACGTCATCCCCGAACGCGTCGAGCTGCGCGGCACCGTCCGCACTTTCGACGCGGGGGTGCGCAAGCTGGCCGAGGAACGCTTCCGCGCGCTGGTCAATGGCACCGTCGCGGGCTTCGGCGGGTCGGTGGAGATTGACTGGCGTCCGGGCTACCCGGCGATGGTCAACGCCGAACGCGAAACCGACTTCGCCGCCAAAGTCGCCGAAAAGATCGGCGGCGCGGGGGCGGTGGACACCAACTGCCCCGCGATCATGGGCGGCGAGGATTTCGCCTACATGCTCCAGGTGGTCCCCGGCGCCTACATCCAGGTCGGCAACGGCGACACGGCGGAAGTCCACCACCCCGCCTACAACTTCAACGACGAAGCCATCCCCTTCGGCGCGTCTTACTGGGCCGAACTCGTCGAAACCCGCATGCCTGCGGCTTAAAGGAAACAGCATGGACTGGTCAGATTACCTTGAGGCCAACCAGGCCCGCTTCGTCGACGAGTTGGTGGACTTCGTCCGCATCCCCTCGGTCTCCGCAGCCCCCGCCCACATTCCCGACGTGGTCGCCGCAGGCAACTGGGTCGTCGACCGCCTGAAGGCCGCCGGGATGGAGAACGTCCGCATGATGCCGACCGAAGGCCACCCGGTCGTCTATGCCGACTGGCTTCACGCGCCGGGCAAGCCGACCATCCTGATCTACGGCCATTTCGACGTGCAACCGGCGGAGCCGTTCGACCTCTGGCAGACCCCGCCCTTCGAGCCTGAAGTGCGCGACGGCAAGGTCTGGGGCCGGGGTGCCTCGGACGACAAGGGCGGCATGCTGATCCCGATCCTGTCCGTCGAGGCGATGCTGAAGACGAAGGGCAAGCTTCCGGTCAACGTGAAGATGTTCTTCGAGGGCCAGGAAGAGATCGGCTCCCCCCACCTGCCGCCTTTCATCAAGGCCAACGGCGCGCTTCTGAAGGCCGACATGATCTTCTCCGCCGACGGCAGCCAGTGGGGCGAGGATCAGCCGAACCTGATCACCGGCCTCAAGGGCCTTGTGGCCGCCGAGATCACCGTCAGCGGAGCCAAGGGCGACCAGCACTCCGGCCAGCAGGGCGGCGGGATCGCCAACCCGATCCAGGGCCTAGCGCAGATCATCGCCTCGATGAAAGGCGCGAACGGCAAGATCACCGTCCCCGGCTTCTACGACGACGTCATTGACCTGACGGTCGAGGACCGCGCCGCCTTTGCCCGGGTGCCCTTCGACGAGGCCGCCTATATCGCCGACCTCGGCATCCCCGACACCTTCGGCGAGGAAGGCTATACCACCCGCGAACGCCTCTGGGGCCGCCCTACGCTAGAGATGAACGGCATCTGGGGCGGCTGGCAGGGCAGCGGCATCAAGACCGTTCTGCCCGCCGAGGCGCATGCCAAGATCACCTGCCGTCTGGTCGCGAACCAGAAGCCCGACGCGATCTTCGACCTCCTCCGCGCCCACATCCAGGCTTCCTGCCCCAAAGGCCTTCGCGTCAGCGTCACCCGCCTTCCCGGCAGCGCTGACCCCTTCCTTGTCCCCCCCGGCCACAACGCCAGCTCTGCCGCCGCCGAGGTGCTGACCGAAGTTTACGGCAAAGCCCCCTACATCACCCGCACCGGCGGCTCGATCCCGGTGATGACGATGCTTCTGAACGAGCTTGGAGTCCACGCCACCGTCTTTGCCTTCGGCATGAACGACGAAAACCTGCACGCCCCGAACGAATTCTTCCGTCTGTCGAACTTCCGCACGGGCCAGACCGCCTATTGCCGACTGCTGGAACGGCTCGCGACGACCTAGAACCAAGGGGGGCTGATCCGTTGGGGATGGCGTGACACGCGCGCCCCGCGTGGCGCGGGACACGGGAACTGGAAAGGATCAATGCGCGCCGTTTGCGATTGAAGTGCTCCTGTTCGGTGCGCGGATGGATGGTGGCGGGGGGAGGCCACTTTTCGGGGCAGGGCAAGCCTGAACACACCGACAAACTGGGTCGACAGGAAACCGATCGGAAGCATTGCGGTCCGCAGCCTGTCCCGGAAACGGGCGTCGGGGTCAGCATCCGTTAACTTTAAATTAACTGCTTTATGCATGTTGCCCGAATCTGCCGTCGCGGTATGGTCGGCACGCGCGGACACGACCGTGGGCCGCACTTTCGATTGGGGTGGGAAAGCAAATGGCTCAAAGCGGTTCTGTTGGTGACATATTGCACCCGCTTGATGCGGCAGAGTGGCATTTGTGGGTGCTGCGCATCTCGAAGATCATTGCACGCGCCTGGACGGACGACGCTTTCAAGGACCAACTGTTCGCCGATCCCGCCGCGGCGTTGCGGGCTGTGGGACTGGCGGTCCCGGAGGGTGCCGAAGTGGTGGTCGAGGACGGTGCGACCGGCTGGTCGATGAGCGGCTCATCCTTGGCGCGACTGGATCGCCTGACCTTGCCGCTGCCACCGAAACCGACGGCTGATGCGCTGCTCAAGGCCTGGGCGGACGGTGAGACCGGCCATCCGCCCATTCTGTCGGATCAGGGCATGGTGGCATTTGCCGGGCTGCCCGCCAATGCAGGCGGCGCAGCGCCCTGGCGGGCGGCGGACGGGCGACTCGTCGCCGCGGATGGCGGGTATCTGACGTCGGACGCAGCGGCGCGGCGGGTTGCGGAAGCCCGCCGCATTGTGGACGACAGCGACTTTTCCAGCGCCGAGGCCGCCGCGCGCCGCACAGCCGAAGCACGGCGGATTGTCGAGGACGAAGATCCCCCGGCCCTGGATGCTGCGGCTCGTCGCGCAACCGAAGCACGGCGGATTGTCGATGACACTGGTCCGGAAGGCGCGGCCAGCTTGGGACGCCGCACGGCCGAAGGTCGGCGCGTCGGCGATGACGAGGGTCCTGCCGAGGCTGCGGGACGTCGCGTGACGGAAGGGCGCAGGATGACCGAAGACGGTGATGGCCCCGGCCCGTCGGAGGGGCCTGGGACTGCCGGACAAAAGCCCACAGGGCCCAAGAAGTGATAGGCTGACGCGCAGGCACCGGGTAAGGAACTGAACGTCTGGCCGCCTGGTCGTTCGGAACTCTGGAGGGTGCTTGACCGTCAAACCCGACTTGCAGACGCTGATCCGACATCGAGAGCAGGCCTTTGCGCGCCCGCTTTGCCCGAAGTTCATTCTGGATCACCACCGGGCAGGACGGTCTGACGGCGTGATTGACGCCTGCGCGATCGATATCGACATATCTGGCTTCTCCCGGGTGACCGACGCCCTTAGCGCGCGCGGACCAGAGGGTGCCGAACTGCTGGCCGATGTCATCCGGGCGATCTTCGAACCACTGACCGCTTGCGTTCACGAATTTGGCGGCTTTGTCGCCAATTACGTGGGCGACGGGTTCCTGGCCCTGTTCCCCCAGGCGCCGGGTCTGGAAGATGCCTTGCGGCGCGGTCTGGCCGCCGGATGGGAAATGCGCCAGACGATCCGGTCGCGCCACAAGTTTCGCACGCCGTTCGGGACATTCGAAATCAATGCCCGCATCGGCATCGCCGAGGGACAGGTGCGCTGGCGCATCTTTGGCGACCCTCAGGGCCGGCGCCACATCTACTACTTTGACGGCAGCCCTATCGTCGAGGTTGCCAAAGTGCGCCAGCTTGCCGGTCTGGGAGAGCTTTTTGCAACGTCGGCCAGCGCAGCGCGGTTTGCCGAAGTCGCCACGACAAGGCCCACGGGTGATGACCTTGCCTGCCACGTCGAGAATGTCGACAACCTGCCGCTTCCATCGGTTCTTGAACCCGCGCCGGTCGCGGTCGATCCCCTGGTTGCCGAGTTCGTCCCCGAGAGCATCGCCACAGCCAGCGGCACCGGGGAATTCCGCCAGACAGTGAACCTGTTTCTGAAGGTGGAGTTTCCCGACCGCGATCTGGACCGCTTCGTCCAGGCGATCTTTCAGGCTCAGGACCGGTTCGGCGGGTTTATCAATGGGCTGACAGACGGCGACAAGGGCTGCAGCGCGCTGGTCTTCTGGGGTGCGCCGATCGCCACCGAAGATGATATCGGGCGGGCGCTGGAGTTCTGCAGTCACGTCCTGACCCGCCCCGATCTGACGATCAGCGCCGGGCTGACTTGCGGGCTTGCGCATGCGGGCTTTTCCGGATCGACGCGCCAGGCGGTCTATACCTGCTCCAGTCGCCATGTGAACCTTGCCGCGCGGTTCATGTCGGCGGCCAAGCCTGGCGCGCTCTATCTGGACCGGGCCGCGCGGGACCACGCGTTGGAGCGTTTCGAGACTGATTTCGTGGGCAATCTTGAACTGAAGGGGTTTTCCGAGCCTCAGCCGGTCTATGCGCTGGGCCCTCGGAAAGTCAGCCAGACCCGGGTCGCCACGACGGGCGAGATCGTGGAACGCGAGGCGGAGCTCTCCGAACTGCTGGGCACGGTGGAGACGGTTTTTCAAACCGGCCAGGCCGGAGCCGCAGCCGTCATTGGCAGTGCCGGTTCAGGCAAGACTGCGGTTCTGACGGCGCTGGAGGAACGGGTTCTTGCATTGGTGGCAAAGGGCGCGGCACCGGATGCCCGGATCGTCCGCCTGACGGCCGAGACCGGTCTGGGTCGGCCGTTCGGCCCGTTTCGCAAGGCGCTGGAGACTGTGCTGGGGTTGGCAGGAGTGGCGGCGGGCGACCAGCGCCGCACAACGTTCGATGCGGCACTGGCCCGGCTTCAGACCGGCACGGACAGCGTGCCGGTGAAGGAAGAACTTGGTTTGGTGCGGTTTTACCTGGCCGCTCTGGTGGATGTGAACCTGGCGGGGTCGACCTTTGCCCAGGTCCCCGAACTGCGCACCCGCAACATCGCGCGCGCTTTGATTGTGGCGCTGCAGGCCCTGGCAGGATCCCGGCGGCTGATCGTGATCGCCGACGACCTGAACGCCTTTGATGCGGATTCGCTGGACAGCCTGCGTCAGTTGACGGACCAGACGGCGGTCCCGGTCGCGGTGATCGCCTCCAGCAGGCTGGACGACCGGGGCGAGGTCCCCGCACTTCCCTTTGCGCCCGAGCGGTTGGTGACCACCATTTCCATGCGGCCGCTAAGCGCGGAAGCCGTGCGGGTGGTTGCGGAAACTGCCCTTGGCGCGCCCGTGTCGACCCGGGTGGTGGACTATCTTCTGGCGAAGACCGGGGGAAATCCGCTTTACCTGGAACAACTTATCCTGACGCTGAACACCTCGGGGGATTTTCTGCATCGCGGGGCAGGCCAGACCACGCGGGTCGAGCTGGCCCCGAATGCCTCGGCACACATCCCGCAAGGATTAAGCGGGGTGCTGGTCGCCCGGATCGACCGGCTGCCGGCGCGGCTGAAATCGGTGATCCAGGTGGCGGCGGTCCTGGGCTACGAGTTCGAGGTGCCGCTTCTGGCCGCGATGCTGGGCGACGATGCCCTGGTGGCGGGCGCGCTGGAGGCCGGGCAGGCGCAGCAGATCTGGGATGAGCAGTCGCCGGGGCGGTTCCGCTTTCGCCACGCCATGCTGCGCGATTCCGTCTATGACATGCAGCTTGTCGTCGTGCGGCGCAATCTGCACAGGCAGGCGGCGCAGGCGCTGGAACAGCTTGAGGGCCAGCCCGACCTCTTGCGACTGGGGGCCTTGGCCTATCACTTCGAACATGCCGAGATGCCCGAGATGGCGCAGCGCTACCTGCTGCGGGCAGGCGACATGGCACATGACAGCTATGACGTGCCAAATGCGGTGCGCTACTACCGGCTTTTGCTGAAACACGAGATCGAGACAGGATTGCAGGTCAGGGTCGCGGCCCGGCTTGGGGCTTTGCTCGTGCTGACCGGCGACTGGGAGGAAGCGCTTGCGACGCTGGACAGCGGCCTTTCGGCAATCCTCGGGGCCGATGATCCCGCCCAGGAGCTTGAAATCCTGATTGCCCTGGGTGACGTGCTGCGCCAGTCGGGCGATTTCGCCCGCGCGCGCGAGCGTCTGGAACTGGCCCGCGCCATCGCCCGCCGGTCGGGCAATGAACTGATGCTGTGCAAGGCTTTGGGTATTCTGGCCGGGACCTACAAGTATAGCGGCGATTACCCCCGCGCTTTGGTGATCTACCAGGAGGCGCTGGTCGTTGCCGAGCGCGTGCAGGAAGACAACATGATTGCGGTGTCCCTGGCCGGCATCGCCTCGATCCACGGGCTGCTTGGGGCCTATGAGAAGGCCATTGACCACAACCGCCGGGCAATTCCCATTCTGGAGCGGCTTGGCAACCGGCATGAGCTGGTCTATCCGATCGCCAATCTGGGCATTGATCTTTACACGATCGGCGAACACGAAGAGGCGCTGGCAATTCTTGAACGGGCGCTGCTTGAATCCAGTGCCATCGGCGACCGCACCGGGATCTGGTTCGCCTATCATTTCATTGGGCGTCTGCACCATGAAACCGGCGCCTTCCAGCGCGCGATACAGGCTTATGAACGGGCAATGCTGGATCGCCGCACATTGGGCGGCGACAGCATTCCCTATAACACCTTGCCGCATCTGGCGTCGGCGAAGGCATCACTGGGTCAGGATGCGGCCGCCATTGCGGCGCTGTCAGCCCATCTTGATGTGCTGGACGGCGGCGAGCCGGATCACGAACATGGCCTGACCTATATGGAGATCGCCGGGCTTCTCAGCCGTCTTGCAGACCTTGCCGCCGAGGATCGGGCGGCGCTGGACACTCTTGCGGCCCGGGTCTTTGGCGATGATCCGCTGGACTGGCTGAAGGCAGCGGAAGAACGCGCCCGTGCCGGTGAGTCCATGGGCCTGAACAGCCGCATCAGAATTCTGGTTGCCTGCGCGGCGCACTGGTTTGCGCAAGGGGGGATAACGGCCAAGGTCACCGGTTGCCTTGCCGCCGGGGAACGTCTGGCAACCACATTCGCGATGGCCAGAGAGGCCGGGTTCGTGCGGGACCGGGCGCGGGAAATGGGGATCAGCGCCGATGACCTTGCCCGGGCCGATCCGCTTTATCAGCCCTTTGACACCGCGTGACCCTGGGCGGGCGGCTTGGCAAACACCATCAGCTGCATCGCCAGAGGAATGACCACCTGGTCATCGCCATAGCTGTCGAACAGCCGCGCAACTGCGTCGCGCACCCGCTGACGGCCAGCCTCGTCCAACCGGCGCATCAGGTATTCGCCTTCCAGGAAGGCAAGGTATTCGCTGACGGACATCCGCATCAGCAGTTCAAAGGACCGGGCCGCTTGCAGGTCCATGCCGGTGTGCAGATGCACCAGCCGGGCCAGGACCGCGGGGTCCGAGACATCCTGCTCGCTGGCAACACTGCGCAGGACGTCCGGCTGTTCGGCGGCGACGGTTTCGCGCAGAATGCGGTTGTAAAGCTTGTCTATCGACCCTTCCTTCGGAGGCCCGTCGACCACAACCGCCATCCTGCCGCCGCTGCGCAGAACGCGCCCGACCTCTTTCAGGGTCGCTTCGACCGGCACCATCACCGCAAGTCCCATGTGATTGAGCACGCAGTCGACGCTGTTGTCCTGCAACGGCAGGTCCTGCGATTGCGCGAGGAAAAGCCGCACCGCGGGCGCGTTCAGCCGCTGCCGGGTCCGTTCGATCTGCTCGGCCACGAAATCGACGCCGATCAGGTTTTCGGGCGGCAAACCCCGCTCCAGCAGGACCTCGGACAGCCGCCCCGAGCCGCAGCCCAGATCCAGCACCACCGGCGCCGTGCCGTCCAGCGCCGACGCTTCGGCCTCGATCGCAAGCAAGGCGTAGCTGCTTGGACCCAGGGTGGTTTCGACATCGGGGAAAGACCCGTCGAAGTTGACGTGAAAGCGCCGCACGAAATCCGTGAACAGCCTCTGGCTTTCAGGCTTGGGCGGGTTTTCGGCCATCAGGCGTTCAATGGTTCGGCCGGGCAGAACCGGTGCAACCGTTCGATGAACCGGTCAGGGTCTGCGAAACCGACGGCAGCGGCCAGATCGGCCATGCTGCGGGCAGGGTCAAGGCTGGCCCGCTGGCAATAGCGCGCCAAGGCCGCGCGGTCAGGGCCTTCGCAGGGGCGCAGCCCGTCGCTTTGGTCACGCGTCAGCGCGTCTTGCAGCACGGTCTGGTACATCCCTTCGTCGTGCAATGCGGCGATGACCTCGGTCGCCGGCCGGCGGGCGCGGGCGCGGGCCAGCGAGATCGAACCTTCGCCCAGACGGTAGCCTTCCAGAAGATAGAAATCGACCAGCGCGCCAGAGGTGATCCGGCCATCGCCACTACGGGCAAGGCAGGTGTCGCGGTCGGCAAGCCGGTTGAACTTTGTGGTCCGGTTGAAGCGGAACCCCGACCGCGCCGTGCGTTGCCACGCGCCATCCGCCAGCAGATCCAGCATCTCCAGCGCGTCGAGGCGTTTCTGGTCGACCCGGCTAGCCCCCGACAGGGCGTCGATTTCCGCCCGCGGCAGACCCAGGCGCGCGGCGTCGTCCACCAGGCGCTCATGGCTGCGCTGCCAATAGGGCGTGGCGGCGATGACCTCCAGCAAAGCCTGGGCGCTGGCCAGGGACAGGCCCCCGTCGCGCACGGCAAGATCCAGCGTTGCACGAAGATTGACCATCGCTTCGCTGAGCGGCCGATGGCCGATGGCATGCGGGGCGTGGATCACCGCAACTTCGTCATCCGCGTCAAGAAACCCGCTTCGATACCACTGATAGATGCGTCCGACGCCGACCATTCCGAATGCATCAAGCTCTGCCGCACGCAAGGCGCCCATGCTGGCGGCCCCGAAAACCGGAATCCCGCAGTCCAGGGCATGCAGGATCTCTTTGTGCCAGACGGCGGGCACCAGCTGGAAATAACCGTCGATGATCCCGATGGCATCCGGTTTTTCAGGGACAAGCGACAGGATATCGCCTTGTGAGACCGGCGGCAGATAGCGTGCTGCCAGCCGGTCCTGCGCTGCGGCCCGGTCCAGGGTCGGTCCAAGGAAGATGACGATGCCGCTCATGGTCTTGCCTCCCCGCGCAGGGCATCAACCCGCAGCCCGGCTGGCATGTTCCAGCGTCCGAGAAATCCGTCGATCCGCGCGCCGGGTGCTGCCTTGTTGTCGATGGTGGGTTCGACCAGGCCCGGAACGACCACCTTCACGACCGGGATGCCGATGTCCGCGATGCTTAGATCGACGACCACCACCCGACCGAAACCCTGCCGGACCAGCAGGGCCAGCATCTGCCCAAGATCGACCGCGACATCATCGCTGACCCAGCCACCCACGTCGCGAAAGTCGGTTGCCACAGTGCCGCGTTCCAGCCAGGCCAGCCAGCCCCGTCGGTTCCGGGCGGTCTGGATGCCGGCGTAGTCGTCGCGGAAAAGATCATCGCGCGCGCCAGAGATATAGGTCAGCCGCGACTGCACGGCTTCGGTGATCGCGCGCGACAGCGCGACGCCCGGATCGGGATGGCAGCCATAGCCCTGAAACGTCCCGATTGGCGCGCCAAGGATACGGCTTCCCGGTCGGTCGGACATCGAGCAGCCAAAGGACGGCACGCCGAGGTCGCTGTATTGGACCCAGATGTGCAGGTCGATCTGCGCGGCCTTGATCCTGTCGATCAGCCAAAGGCACAAGGGATCATCAATTGTCGCGGTGTCGATCAGCGCCGGTTCATGCCCGACCCGCTGCGAATATGCCTGATGCAGGCAGGTTGCATCGCGCTCGATCACTTCGCACAATGCGTGCAGGGTGGCCTCTTCCAGGGTATTGCCCGCGCCAAGCCCGTTGGAGCTGGTCAGAAAGACCCGGTCCGAGGGGGCGTCGCTGCGCAGATCGCAGGTGACGACGTCGCGCGGCACCCTGACCGGGCAATCGGCAATCAGATCGCGGCCGCGGACCCAGGTCAGCGGTCGCTGCTCAAGGTTGTTCTCGTGACCCGACATCAGCGAAAGCCGTGCGGGATCTACCGCATGTGCGGCCCCCAGCTTTTCATAGGTCGCCACCTCGACGTCTCTTGGCGTGCGTTCGGCATGGAAAAGCTCGATCGCTTCCATCGCCGCCGAGACACGCGCATGGGTCAGCGTCACGCCCTTGCCTTGCGACACGGACAACGAGCGGGCATTCGGCCGGATCGCATTGCAGACGGGTATGCCGATGCCATCAAGTCCGGTCACGTCGGCGACCCGCGTGATACCCACATCCGGAAGGATCGGGACGATCCGCGCCCAGGTTTCGGCGGGATCGGCGGTCCGGTGCGTTCCTGAAAAGAAGCGCTTCGTCGTTGTGGTGGCTGTCTGCGTGTCTTGCATAAGGGAAACATTGGCGCATTATCTTCGCCGAGGGAAGTCGCAGAGTGCTGAAGGAAGCATTTACCAAAAACGACCGCTCTGGATTGCAATCAAGGCGGGGCACAACTTGTACAGACGCAGCAAGAAACTAAACGCCAAAGCGACACGCATTCACGCCCGGCGCCAAATGGCAGAGCAGGGCGCAAAAAGACCCGCACCCTTTTCGCACCAGCATCTGGCTGTTTTCGAGCGACAGGTTCACGGGGTTGTCGTGGTGCCAGGCGACCCTGATTATGAAACGGCGCGACAGGTATTTTTCCGGCAATTCCAGCGGTTTCCCGAAATCATCGTCTATTGCGAATGCGCAAACGATGTCGCCGCCTGTCTGGCGCTTGCGGCTGAATTCGGTCTGGAGGTCGTCTGCCGCTCGGGCGGGCACAGTTCGGCGGGCTTCTCGATCAACAACGGCATGGTCGTTGACCTGAGCCGCATGAATTCCGTCTGGGTGGACACGGTCGCGAAACGCGCAATCGTGGGGGGTGGGACATCCTTCCATCGGCTGAATGCTGTCCTCTCTGACCACGGGCTGCATGTCCCAGGGGGCGGCTGCGATGATGTCTGCATCGGCGGCTATATGCAGGGCGGCGGGTATGGCTTCACCTCGCGCGAGTTCGGAATGAACTGCGACTGCGTGACCGGCTTTGAAATGATGCTGTGGAACGGCGGAATTGTTGCGGCGAATGCCACGACCAACGCCGACCTTTTCTGGTCGGTGCGGGGGGGCATGGGTGGGAATTTCGGGGTCCTGCTGAGTGTCACATATGCCCTTGTCGATCTGGGCGAAATGGCCGGATTCGGGCTAAGCTGGTCCGCCACCGACGCCCCGGCGGCATTGGTTGCCTTGCAGTCGCAATTCATCGCGGGAACGGCAACCAGCAAGCTTGGCTATCAATGCGCGGTGATGATCCAGGACGGCAGCCCCCGGCTCTACATGCGGGGCCTGTTCAACGGCGACACAAAAGCCTGCAAGGCGATGATAAAGCCGCTTGTGGACCTTCCGGGCACGTCACTCGATATCGAACTGACGGGGCGGTATGCTTTGCTGAACCAGGAATTGCTGGAAAAGCCAGTGCCGATCCCCACTGCGCCCGACTTTGTCTTCGAGGAAACGCAGGCCGGTTACATCGATAGGATGCTCGACGCGGCCGAATGGGCTGCGATGATGGATTTCATGGCAACCTCTCCAAACGACTGGAACGATATCGGCATCGAGCCGTACGGCGGGGCGATCACGCGTCAGGACGACCCGAATGCCTTTATTCACCGCAATGTCTTCATGAACCTGTTCATGGAAGTGTTCTGGTTCCGGCAAGAGGAATACGACGTCAACATCGCATGGCTTGACCGGTTCATGGCCCTGATGGCGCCGTGCATGAACGGCCAGACCTATCAGAATTATCCCCGTGCGGGCACAATGGCCCCGCAACGCGCGTATTGGGCCGATCACCTGGGTACGCTGGCCAAGGTGAAATCCAAATACAACCCGTCCGACTGGTTCGCAAATCCGCACCACATCCTGCCGCCACTGATGCAGCCTCCGGGCGCCCCTCCGCCTGTGGGGCCGAAATTTCCCGACGAACCCATCGCCTATTCCCGCCCGCCGCAACGGTCAGGTCAAGTGTGATGGATTTCAATCTTGGCAAAGTGTTGCAGTCCGCCATTGGACGCGCCTGCCTATAGGGCGCGTCAGACAGCGGATGCCGCAGGCCTAGTCGGGCAGACCTGCTGTCAGGCGCGCAAAGCCCTCGACCGCCTCGCGAGCGACCCGGAATCGCTCCAGCCGGTGGGTGTGCCGCTGGTCGGTCGCCCGGACCAGTCGCCCCGGTCGCGGGTCGGGAGGGGTGAGGCCTGAAGCCTCGGCGGCCATGCGGGCAAGGCCTGCGGCTGTCTGTTCGGTCTCATTGGGCAGGAACAGGTCATGGCCTGCGACCTCGGACAGGAACTGGACGAAGTAGGGGTTCTGCGACAGGCCGCCGTCGACCGAGATCGGACCCTGGAACGGCTGCAGCGCCGCCATTGCCGCCAGCACCTCGGCCGTGCGCAGGGCGATCCCCTCCAGAAGCGCCTGCATCAGGTCGGCCTTGCCATCGGCCAGCGACAATCCCATCCAGGCCCCCCGCGCAGCCCGGTTCCAGTGCGGGCAGCCAAGACCGGCCAGGGCGGGAACAAACGTGATGCCCCGGTCGATGGCGGGCGGATTGGCGAAACCGGAAATCGCGTCGAAGTCGGGAAAAAGCCCAAGCTCTCCCGCCCAGTTGACCGCCGAGGCCGCGGCATAGACCCCACCATCCAGCGCATGGACGACCGGATGTCCAGCCTTTTGCCAGGCTATCGTGGGAAGGGGGCCAGGCTGCTGTGGCCGCATGGGTCCCGCCGTCAGGCACTGGACGAACGCGCCGGTGCCGAAGGTCACTTTGGCTGCCCCAGGCTCGCCGCAGCCATGTCCGAAAAGCGCGGCCTGCTGGTCCACGATCGAAGCGGCAAGCCGGGCGCCGCCGGGAAGTGCTCCCAGATCACCCGAGGTTGGGCCGATCAGCGGCAGACACGCCATCGGCACGCCGAAAAGCGCGCAAAGATCGGCGTCCCAGGTGCCGGTCGCCAGGGCCATCAGCGAGGTGCGCGAGGCGGTGGCGATGTCGGTCTCGAACCGTCCGGTCAGCCGGTCGCGGAAGAAGGCATCCGTCGTGCCCAGCCGCAGCTGACCAAGGGCTGCAAGCTCGGCCGCGCGGGGCACATGGCGCATGATCCAGCCCAGCTTCGAGGCCGAGAAATACGCATCCAGTGGCAGGCCGGCGCGGGCCATCACCAGGGGCGCGGCCCCGTCGCGCTGCAGCGCCGTGGTCACGTCGGCGGTCCGGTCGTCCTGCCAAGTGATGACCGGACAAATCGGCCGCCCGTCGCGCGCATCCCAGGCAAGACAGCTTTCCCCCTGGTTGGCGAGCCCGACCACGTCCGCCGAGGCCGCCGTCAGACAGCGCCGGATGTTGGCCAGCAGCGCTTCGCCATCCTGCTCGACATGGCCGGGCGCGGGGTAGGTCTGGGCGTGGGACAGAGAGAGCGTGGGTATCAGTCGCCCGTCCGCATCCATCAGCAGAACCCGGGTGCTGGTCGTGCCCTGATCGATGGCTGCGATCTTCATGGCGTCTCGGCAATCGTCAGGGTCAGCGGGCCGGGCCCAAATGTGGATGGTAACGCCAGGGACAGGCGGCGTTCGGGCAGGCTGTCGATCCGGGTCGCGGCCAGGATGCGTCCGTCCTGCATCAGGCGCAGCTGGCCCTTCGCGGGGCGGTCCAGCCGGACTTGCAGGCTGTCGTACGGCCCGCCTGAGGCCCCGGCGCCGATAAGCTGTGGCACGGCCAGACGCAGTGCCGGATGGGCAAGCACCAGCCTTGAGCCATCCGGCTTTGGCAACTGGCCCTGCAAGGCCGCCAGGATGGCCTGGGCGGTTCGCTGACCTTCCGACCAGCACCAGCCCGCGGTTTCCACGCCGCGCAAGAGGTTGCCGCAGGCGAAGTAGGCAGGGTCGGACAGGCGGCCCCAGCGGTCGATCACCGGCCCGCCAGAGCCGGGGTCGATCTGAAGATGGCTTCCCTGCAGCAGCGCCACATCGGGGCGAAATCCGCCCGAGACGATGACACCGTCTGCGGGCAGGTCCCTTGGGCCTGCAGGAGTGGCAAGGGTCACGCCGTCCACCCGCGTCCGGCCATGAATCGCGGTGATCTCGCTGTGCAGAAGGATCGGGACCCGCAGCGCCGCCGCCAGCCAGCGGACCGGGGACCGCGTCGTGATCCGGCTTTCCGGTTCGATCATCGCCAGGGGTCTGATCCCGGCATGGCGGCAGGTCAGCAGCGCCGAGAAGGCGACCAGCTCGGTTCCCAGGATCACTGGCTGACGGAACGGTCGCTGATGGTTGAGATAGACCATCCCCTGCAAGGCCCCGGTCGACAGGACCCCGCCTGGCTTTTCCCCGCCGATCAGCCGGGCCGCCCGGCTGGCCTCGCGCACGCCGGTGGCCAGAAGGACGGCCTTCGCGGTCAGGGTGGCAGGCCCCGCATCATCCGTGATCTCGACGACTCCGCCAGGGCGCAGGGCGGTGGCGGTCGTGCAGGTGCGGATCGTCACGCCGGCGCTCAGGGCGGTATCCCTCAGGCGCGCGGCATAGTCGGGGCCGCGCAGCAGGCGGTGAAACTCGCGCATGCCGAACGGGTAGTGGCCGCAATGTCGGGGAATCCCGCCCGCCTGCGCTTCCCGCTCCAGCACCAGAACGCGCCGCCCCGCGCGCGCCAGGGCGGTGGCCGCCCCCAGGCCCGCCGGACCGCTGCCGATCACGATGACTTCGGCCTCAGTCATGGGAAGGCCCCACCATCGGCTGCGCCAGGCGCCCTTCGGTCATCCGGGCAAGTTCGGCTGAACAATAGAAGCCCTGACAACGCCCCATCGTCACCCGCGTCCGCCGCTTCAACCCCGCAAGACTGCCCGCGGCCAGGGGACCGGTCAGCGCCGCTTCGATCTCGCGCCGGGTCACCAGTTCGCAGTGACAGACGATCCCGCCATGTCCCGGGCACTGCCAATCGCGGGTGCCGTCGACCGAGATGTTGGGCATCCGGGGCCAGACCGGGTCGGCGATGGCAGTGTCGTGGCGCCCGGCCAGCCGCACGACATGCGCCGCGATGCCAAGCGCTGCCGAAAGGCCGGTGGACCTGATCCCGCCGACGCAGATGTAGCCCGGCGCAAGGTCGGTGCGGATGCGGTATTCCTTTGCCTCGGTCGCCGGGCGCAGGCCTGCATAAACCGCCGTGACCTCGTGCCCGGCGAGCGCGGGCAGGATCTCTGTGCCCCGCTGCATCAGCGCCTGCAAGGTCGCGCGTTCGACCGTCGCGTGTTCGCGGTCGTCCTGCTCTTCGGCCGTCGGCCCGACCAGAAGGTTGCCAAAGGCCGTGCGGCACACGACGATGCCCTTGGTGATCTTGGTCGGGACCGGCAGCAGGATGTGGCCTGCCAGGGCGGCAGCGGTCTTGTCATAGACGACGAACTGCCCCTTGCGCGGGCGGATGGTGAACCAGCTTTCCCCGGTGACCCGCCGGTCGACCTCATCCCCCCACAGGCCCGCCGCGTTGATGACAAGGCTTGCCGAGACCTCTCCGGCCGTGGTCGCCAGATGCCACCCGTCGCCCGAGCGCCGACCGGCCAGCACTTCGGCTTGGCGCATCAGCACCGCCCCATTGGCCAGGGCCTGCAGAAGATAGCCATGCGCGGCGGACCAGGGGTCGATCAGATGCTCGCCTGGCACCCGGAAACCCGCCCGCACGGCAGGCGAGAGCGCGGGCTCCAGCGCGCGCGCCTCGGGTCCGGTCAAGGGCTGCACGTCCGTCACGCCGTTGGCCAGAGCCTGAGCGACAAGCGCTGGAAGCCCGGCCTCTTCTTCCTCGGTCCAGGCCAGCACCATCGCTCCGGCGCGGACCAGGGGCAGGCCCAGCCGGTCGCGGATGTCATGATACAGCGCATAACCTTCGCGGATGCAGGCCAGTTCGACCGACCCTTCAGGCGCGTCAAAACCCGTGTGCAGGATGGCGCTGTTGCCCTTGGACGCCCCGTCAAGCACGTCGACGGCCTTTTCCAGCACGACCACCTTCGCACCGGCCAGCGTGAAGGCCCGCGCCAAGGCGGCACCCACCACCCCGGCACCGATCACTGCGACGTCAAATGAAGCGGCCTGGTCTGCCTGATCCACGAGGTTCATTCACTTACCACGAGGTTTTCAACAGATATTGACTACTTGGTCATTTTCGTCAAGCTGATGGCCAAGGGCAGCCCGGGAATTTCACCATTCGGTCAAGAAAATTGTTGACCTGGGCCGCCCAAGACGGTCGGTTGGTCTGGGGAAGAGGATGAAGCCGCACGAACGACAGCCTCAGATCGAGGCGATCATCCGGCGTGAAGGGGAAGTGTCGGTCGAGATGCTTGCAGCCAGGTTCGACGTATCGGCCGAGACGATCCGCCGGGATCTGGGCAGTCTGGACGCGCTTGGCCGGGTCCAGAAGGTGCATGGCGGCGCGCGGCGCAGGCAGCTGATCCGCGAGCCAAGCCACGACGAGCGCCGGACTGTCGCCGCCGAGGCCAAGGCCGCCATCGGCCGCCGCCTGGCCCAATCGGTCGAGCCGGGCGAGACCCTGTTCATCGACACCGGATCAACCACCCTGGCCGCCGCGGAACCTCTGGCCGCAATTCCGAACCTGACGATCATCACCAACTCCTGCCGTCTGGCCGAGCGTCTTGCGCAGGCGGGCTCCGATGCGGCGATCCACCTTCTGGGCGGGCGCTACGGTGCCGACAATGCCCAGACCACCGGGGTTGCGGTCATCGAGCAGTTGCAGGTCTTTCGCGCCGACCGTGCGATCCTGACGGTGGCGGCGGTCGACCCCGACCAGGGCGCAATGGATGCAAGTCTGGACGAAGCGCAGATTGCCCGGGCGATGATCAAGGGGGCGCGGACGGTGACGATCCTGGCGGATTCCACCAAGTTCGGACGGCACGCAGCCTATGCGGTCTGCGCCATCGACGATGTCGACGCGATCATCAGCGACAATCAGTTGGACAAGGCGCACAGAGAGGCGCTGAAAGCCAGGGGAGTGGACTTGTGGACCTGAGAAGAACCGCAGCGGCAGGCGCACGATGCCGCACCTGATCAAGGCCTATGTCCGTATCGTCGACAGGATATCCGATTACGTCGGCTACCTTGCCGCCTCGCTGATCTTCGTGATGGTCGCGACGCTGCTTCTGGACGCGGTCACGCGCAACGTCCTGAACATCCCGATCCACTGGGCCATCGAATTCACCCAGTTC
>NZ_JAXMMF010000032.1:0-55845 GCF_034366665.1 Tabrizicola sp.
CCTCGGGCGCCCAGCAGGGCGTGTCCAAGATCGAAGTCATCCTGGTGCTCGACATCACGGGTTCGATGGGCGAATCCTCGGGCACGACCACCAAGATCGCGGCGCTGCGCACGGCTGCGACGAACTTCGTCAACATCCTGAAGTTCAGCCGCGACGCCGGGGGCAACTACACGATCCCGAAGGATCCGAACAACCTGATCTCGATCGGGATGGTGCCCTATTCGTCGAACGTGAACATTCCCAGGAACCTGCGCGACCAGTTCGCATTCAGCAACCTGGCAAGCTGGAGTGTGTCGCCGGTGCCAGCGGCAGGCACGGGCGTGCCGAACATCAACTGCCTTGAATTCCCGGTCAGCACCTGGAGCGAGACTGAAATGTCCCGCACGACGTCCTATCCACTGGCAGCGGTGGCCGACACCTATGCTCCCGGCACGACCCCGAACCCGACCGTCACCACCTCGAACACGGGTGGACGGGTCGTGCTGAACTTCCGCAGTCCCACGGCCACTGGCACGGGAACGACAGGGTCGGTTCCGAACATGGCCGGCAACGACGTGATCTGCAACCACGGCGACAACCCCAGCACTGGCACGAACGAGACGACGGGAAACATGGTCCTGCTTCCGACCACGGTGCCGTCCACCGTCACCAACCAGATCGCCCTGCTGCAGCCGCGCGGTCGGACCTCGATCGCCGTGGGGATGCGCTGGGGCACGCTTCTCATGGATGAAACCGCCCGCCCGATCTACTCGGCGCTGCGCGGCGGCGAACCCGCGATGGCCGGACGTCCGACCGCCAACAACGACGGCGAAACCCGCAAGATCATCGTTCTGATGACCGACGGCGACCACGTTGCCAGCGACCATATCCGCGACGCCTACAAGACCGGCCTTTCGCCGATCTGGCGCGGGGCGGACGGCAACTTCGCCATCCGTTACACCAATGGCGGCACTGCGCTTACCGGCGGGACCCGGCCCTTCATGCCGACGACGACGAACACCTGCTCTGGCTGGCCGATGGCGTCGAACCGCGAATATTTCATCCCTCACCTCAAGGCCAACTCGCTTGCGCCGCGTAACCGGGCCTCGGATCCCGAAGGCCAAAGCTCGGGCGGAACGGCCGTAACGGGCGCTTGCGATCCGCGTGCGTGGCAGGCTGCACCGACCTGGACCGGCAGCGGCACAGCCCGGCAGCTCGACTGGTCGGAAGTCTGGCGCTTTGTCCGCGTCGACTGGGTCGTGCAGCAGCTTTACATGCGCTCGGGCGTACAGGGGACCAGCGGGTACAACACGGTCCGCAGCCTTTTCGTCGCGCCCTACCTGCAGAACGACGCCTACATGGACGGCCTTCTGAACACGAACTGCACGGCTGCAAAGACCGCCGGTTTCGAAGTCTTCGGCATCGTCCTTGGTAACGCCGGAACGGTGAACGAAGCGCCGGTCCAGAACTGCGCGTCGCCCGGCACGGGCTACTACTACCGTGCGTTCAGTGGGGACGAGCTGAACTCGGCCTTCGAGCAGATCGCTGTCCTTGTCTCGCCGCTGAAGTTGACGCAATGACCCGGATCCGCGCATTCCTCAAGGACGAGACCGGAACGGGGCCGATCGAGTTCGTCTTCGTCTTCCCGATCATTTTCATGATCTTCACGGTCTCGTTCGAAAGCAGCATGTTCATGGCGCGCCACGTGATGTTCGACCGCGCCGTGGACCAGGTTGTCCGCCAGATCAGGCTGGGCAATTACCGAAACTTCACGCACCAGAACCTCAAGCAAAGGATCTGCGAGGAAGGGATGATGATCAATTCCGTCGCGACCTGCATGAACAACATGAAGATCTGGATGCAGCCGATCAACACCGGCTCGTTCGCGATGGTCGCTCCGCCGAAGAACTGCGTCGACCGCGTGCAGGACGTCAACCTGGACGAGCCGCCGGCCAACGAGTTCGCCTACGGCACCGACAACGACATCATGCTTCTGCGCATCTGCCTGAAGGAAAGGCCGATGTTCGGTGCCGCTTCCGCCTTTGCGGTCGGGATGAGCACTGAACCCGATGGCACCTACGCGCTGCTGGTGAACTCGGTCTTCGTGAACGAACCGGGATGAAACAGATGCGCAAATCCGTTCAACGTTTCCAGGCCTTTCTGCGCGAAGAAGATGGGCTGATCCTCGCCGAGGGGGTCATGATGCTGCCCCTGATCATCTGGGCGATGGTGGCGATGTTCATCTACTGGGACGTCTTCCGCACCGTCAACGTGACGCAGAAGGCCGCCTATTCCGTCGCGGACCTTCTGTCGCGCCAGAAGGACGACATTCCGGTCGCCTTCGCGAATGGCCTGCAGAATGTGGTGAACTTCCTGACGCCGGGTGGCCACGAGGTTGCAATCCGGATCACCAGCTTCGAATGTGTCTCTCCGGCCGACCTGGTCTGCGATTCCGACAGTGGGTCCTACCGGCTGCTCTTCTCGATGTCGCCACAGGGCAAGGTACCCGCGCTGACCCAGGCCGGCATCCAAGGCTGGCGGGGCTCCAGGATCCCTGTGATGAATGCGGGGGAAAGTCTGTACGTCGTCGAGACCGAGGTTCAGTTCCAGACCCAGATGAAATCGGTTCTGGCGGGCTTTCTGGTCGCGGTTGAAGACAGAACCTACGGCCAGTTCGTCGTGACCCGTCCGCGTCACCGCAGGCTCTGCCTGGTGGGCACGACCACCTGCACCTGATCGCTTGGCACCGACGCCTGCGGATCGCGGCCGTCCAGCGCTGACACCGGCTTCCCCCCGGCGCGTTCCGGGGGTAGCGTGCCGGGGTCACACCGGGATCATCATGCGCCTGCTTGTCCTTCTGCTATTGGCCAGCCTGTCAGGCTGCGCCCCCTTCCCCGAAATCGACGCGATGGGCCCGGATACCGGCCCGCCGCCGCAGTTGCTGCCGATCGACGACCTGCTCGCGCAGGCCGCACCGCAGACCACGGATCCCGGTCCCGCTGTCCTGGCCCGCGCGGCCGGGCTGCGGGCCCGGGCCTCGGCCGTATCCGCAGCCCCGCCCGCGCCCTGACGGCGTTGCACCCGCTTCGGCTTCCGGCTAACAGACGACAGCCGCAAACTGCCAAAGGTTCCCCGATGTCCGCCGTCCCCTTGCGTCTTGGTCTTGCCGGCCTTGGAACTGTCGGCATCGGTGTCGTCAAGATCGTCCAGGCCCATGCCGACCTGATCGCCGCGCGCACTGGCCGCCCGGTGGTGATCACCGCCGTTTCGGCCCGCGACCAGACAAAGAACCGCGACGCCGACCTGTCCGGCTATGCCTGGGAGACCGACCCTGTCTCCCTTGCACAGCGCCCCGACATCGACGTCTTCGTCGAGGTGATTGGCGGCCACGAGGGCCCGGCGAAGGACGCGACGGAAGCGGCCATCGCTGCGGGCAAACACGTCGTCTCTGCCAACAAGGCGCTTCTTGCCCACCACGGCCAGGCCCTTGCCGAGGCGGCCGAGGCTGCAAACCTCGCCCTGCGGTTCGAGGCCGCCGTCGCCGGGGGCATCCCCGTCATCAAGGCCCTGACCGAAGGGCTGGCGGGCAACCGCATAAAGCGCGTCATGGGTGTGATGAACGGCTCGTGCAACTATATCCTGACCCGGATGCAGTCGGAAAACCTGCCCTACGAGACCGTGTTCGAGGAGGCCCGCCAGCTGGGCTACCTGGAAGCCGACCCGAACCTCGACGTCGGCGGCATCGACGCGGGCCACAAGTTGTCGCTTCTCGCCTCCATCGCCTTCGGCACCCGCGTCGCGTTTGACGCCGTGGAACTGGAAGGCATCGGCAATGTCTCGATCGACGATATTCGCCTCGCCGAGGACATGGGTTACCGCATCAAGCTTCTGGGCGTCGCCCAGATGACGGGGCGCGGGCTGGAGCAGCGCATGACCCCCTGCCTTGTCCCCGCCGACAGCCCCCTGGGCCAACTGCAGGGCGGCACCAACATGGTCGTCCTGGAAGGCGACAGCGTTGGCCAGATCGTCCTGCGCGGCCCCGGTGCCGGGATGGGTCCGACCGCCAGCGCGGTGATGGCCGACGTCATCGACATCGCCCGCGGCTTCCGCCTGCCGACCTTCGGCCAGCCCGCGAGCACGCTTTCGGCAGCCCAGCCCGCGAAGTCGGCGACGCCCGCGCCCTACTACCTGCGCATGACGCTTCTCGACAAACCCGGCGCGCTGGCAAAGATCGCGACCTGCCTTGGCGATTCCGGCGTTTCGATCGACCAGATGCGCCAGTACGGCCACCAGGGCACCAACGCACCCGTGTTGATCGTCACTCACAAGGCCGCCCCCGACGATGTCGCCCACGCCATGACCCGCTTCGCCGCGACCGGAGTCCTCGTGGGCGCCCCCGTCGCGATCCGGATCGAGGAAGTCTGATTTCTTGACAGAACTTGCCCGCCGGTCCGATGCTTGGCCTTGAACCGGTTCAGTGAGATCAGACAATGCGGGGGGTCCTTCTGACCCTCTTGTTCGCCGCGCCCGCGCTGGCCGAACAAGTCGCAGGCATCGACGATCCGGCCTTTCGCCAGCCGTTCGAGATGGCGTTGCAGGCTGACGATCCCCTTGCGGTGATCGACCTGCACAACGCCGCATCGACAGGAAACACTGCTGCGCTCCTTGCGCTTCCGGCTGCATTGGACTGGTTTTCAAAGGACGTACCGTCGTCGGTCCGGCGGCAATTGGTCTTCGTAAATGGTGTTTCCGTGTTCGATGCACTTGCCAAGGCCGACCCGGTCGCCGCTGCCTGGGGAATGATGGGCGGTGTCGGAACGTCCGATATGGATGCCCTTCTTGACCGCGCCTTCTTCCTCTACGCCGCGGGCGAAGTGGAAAAGGGCACTGCTCTCTTCCTGACCTGACAGCGCCAGACGCAAGCCTATGCGCCGTTGCCGCCGGGCTTTTTTGACCAGCCCCTTCCCGATTGGGCCGTGGCCATGCACCTGCAAGATCGGCTGACCTATGTGGGCGGCGATTATCCCGCAGCAGCCGAGGCCTTGCTGGCCGAACGTCTGAAGCTGGATGATCGCGCGGGCTGGATGGGACTGGTGTTGTACTCCGGGCTGCACCTTCCGCTGGAAAACCGGGCCCAGGTGGATCAGCAGCGGATTGACCGGATCCTTTCGGCAGCAGGATATTCACCCGCTGACGGACTTGCGCGCATGGCAGAGGTGATCCCGGTGCTACAGGCCCTTCAAAGGCCCCGCCCGATCCTCAGCGCCCAGACCGCGCTGGCGGCCGCGGCGCTATTGGCCGATGACCCTGCGTTCAGGTCGTTGGAAACGTTTTGCCAAACGCGATGCTCCGCTACGATGACGGCCTGTGCCGCCGGTTACCTGGCCGCCTTTGGCCACCCGCAGCAAAGTATTGCCCTTGAAGCGCAGCCTTTCGTTGCCGTGATCTCGCAGGACGCCTTCTTCGCATCGCTGCGCGGCCAGAAGGTCATTCTGCAATCGACGCAGCGGCTCAGCGGCGCGAACCGTGCGGACTCGCCAGTCCAATTGGCCTTGCGGCAGATCGACACCTGTCTTGCCGATGCCATTCTGAACTTCCCTCGCTGACCGTTAGCGCCACCACGCTTGCCGCGTCCAAGGCCCCCGGATACACGGAAGAAAACCCCGGGGGACCAGATGTCAGAAAAATCGCAGTTCCAGGATCGTCTCCTGTCCCTCGGCCTTGGCCGTGTGTCCGAAGCCGCCGCGCTTGCCTCCGCCCGCCTGATCGGCCGCGGGGATGAGAAGGCCGCCGACCAGGCAGCCGTCAACGCGATGCGTGACCAGCTGAACCTTCTCGACATCAAGGGCGTCGTCGTCATCGGCGAGGGAGAACGTGACGAGGCCCCGATGCTGTACATCGGCGAAGAGGTCGGCACCGGCAACGGACCCGAGGTCGACATCGCCCTCGACCCCCTCGAAGGCACCACGCTGACCGCCAAGGACATGCCGAACGCCCTGACCGTCATCGCGATGGCCCCGCGAGGCACCCTTCTGCACGCCCCCGACGTCTACATGGACAAGCTTGCCATCGGCCCCGGCCTCAAGCCCGGCACCGTCACGCTGTCGATGACCCCGTCGGAACGCGTCTCGAACCTCGCCGCCGCCAAGGGCTGCTCGACCGAGGACATAACCGTCTGCATCCTCGACCGCCCCCGCCATGAGGACCTGATCGCCGAGGTCCGCTCTACTGGTGCTGCGATCCGCCTGATCACCGACGGCGATGTCGCGGGCGTCATGCACTGCGCCGAGCCCGAGCTGACCGGAATCGACATGTACATGGGCTCGGGCGGCGCACCGGAAGGCGTCCTCGCCGCCGCCGCGCTGAAATGCATGGGCGGGCAGTTCTACGGCAAGCTTCTCTTCCGCAACGACGACGAACGCGCCCGCGCCCGCAAGGCCGGGATCACCAACTTCGACCGCGTCTACACCCGCGACGACCTGGTGCGCGCCGACGTGATCTTTGCCGCCACCGGCGTGACGAACGGCTCGCTCCTGGCGGGCATCAAGCGCGATCCGGGTTGGGTGACGCTGGAGACGATCCTGATGCGCTCCAAATCCGGCTCGATCCGCCGGATGACCTACAAGACCCCGGTAAAGTAGGTCGGGCTTCAGCCCGACTCACATGCTCACAGCCGAACGCAGGTTGCCGCGTCAGGCCTCCATCGGTAACGATGCGGGACCTTGCAGCAGGACCCCGGGGAAAATGCCCACCCGCCGCGTGACTGGCCTTCTGGCCACCAACATCTTTCTGTCCGGTGCCGCCTTCGCCGCGATGACGCCCTATCGGGCCATCGTAGGCGTCGATGAGCTTGGCCTGTCGAACGCCGCTTTCGGCACGATCATGGCGCTGACCGCCGTCGGCAGCGCCTGTGCCTCGGTGGCGCTTGGCTGGCTCTCGGACAAGGTTGCCGACCGCCGTGTCCTGATCTTTCTCTGCGCGGTGATGGGCGTCGTTGCCTTCGGTCTGATCTGGGCCATCCAGACACCGTTCGTCTTCGTCCTCGCGTTCTGCCTCCTGGTTCCCTTCGGCAACGCGCTCTTTTCGCAAAGCTTTTCCTACTCGCGGGCCTTTTACAACCGCACCCACCCCGAGCGGGCCGAGTTCATCCTGTCGCTTCTGCGCAGCATGTTCACTCTGGCCTGGATCGTCGTGCCGCCCCTGGCCGGGTTGATCGCGGCACGCTGGTCGGCCTATTCGGTCTTCGCCTTCTCGGCCGTGGCCCATGTTGGCTGCACGCTGGTGATCGGCCTCCTCTGGCTGCAACCGAACGCAAAGATCGGGGTGGCTGCCTCCGACCCGGACACACCAGCGGACCCGCCGCCCCGCATCCGCATCGCCACCCCTTACAGATTCGGGATCATCGGCGTGACCTGCGCAATGGCCGCCGTGCAGCTGAACATGGTGCTTCTGCCGCTGGTCATCCTGCGCGACCTGAACGGGAGCCTGGCGCAAGTCGGCATCAACGCCTCGATCGCTGCGGCCATCGAAGTGCCCGCAATGATCGGCTGGGGCTACCTTGCGATGCGGGTGCGCAAGGACGTGATCCTTGCCGTCGCCAGCGCGCTCTTCGCGCTTTACTTCGGGCTTATGCTCTTTGTCGGCAGCTTTCTTCAGGTCGTCCTTCTGCAAGCCATCGCTGCCGTCGCCATCGCGGCTTTACTCAGCATCAACATCAGCTACCTGCAAGAGGCGATCCCGTCCCGCGTCGGCCTGTCGACGTCGCTCGTCGATCTGTCGCGGGTTGTCTCGGTCTGGATCGCCGCAGCGGTCTTTTCGCTGAACTCCGCTGCAACCTACACGCCGTTCATGGCAGTGGCCGCACTTCTCAGTCTGGCAGGGGCCGCTCTGATGCTGCTGGCCGCGCGCAGCCGCCGTCTGCAAATGCCCGGATGAACCGGACGCCACATCGGCCCCTTGCGTCCCCTCCCTGGCCAGACTGACGGCCGGAAGGTAAACGCATCCATCCAACCCCTTGATACCAAAATCGGCAGCCCACTCCCCCCTTGCGCGGCCTTCGCCTTTCCGGCACCCCTGTCCGCATGACCGCCTTCCTTTCCGTTGAAACCTCCCTCTCCGGCCGCCGCTGGGTCGGCCCCGACCCCGTGCAGGACCGGCTGGCCGAGGGCATGGCCCAGCAGACCCGCCTCCCTCTCCCCCTCTGCCGCATCCTTGCGGCGCGCGGAGTGTCCCCCGAGGACGCCCCCGCCTTCCTGGCCCCCTCGCTGCGCGATCTGATGCCCGACCCCCTGACCCTGCGGGACATGGGGACCGCCGCCGACCGTCTGCTCCACGCGGTCAGTCGCCGCGAACGGATCGCCATCTTCGCCGACTACGACGTCGACGGCGGCTCTTCGGCGGCCCTTCTCCTGGTCTGGCTCCGGGCCTTTGGGCTGCAGGCGACACTCTACATCCCCGACCGCATCGACGAGGGCTACGGCCCCAACGTCCCCGCGATGGCCCAGCTGGCCGCGGCCCACGACCTGATCCTCTGCGTCGACTGCGGCACCCTGTCCCACGAGCCCATCGCTGCCGCCAAGGGGGCCGACGTGGTGATCCTTGACCACCACCTCGCGCTGGAAACCCTGCCCGCGGCCCTTGCCATCGTGAACCCCAACCGGCAGGACGAGGACGGCGCGCTTGCCCATCTCTGCGCCGCCGGAGTTGTCTTCATGCTTCTGGTCGAGGCGAACCGACGGCTGAAGCAGCAGGGCAGCCAGGGCCCCGACCTGATGGCGCTTCTCGACCTTGTCGCGCTGGCGACCATTGCCGACGTGGCCCCGCTGATCGGTCTCAACCGAGCCTTTGTCCGGCAGGGCCTGAAGATCATGGCCCGCCGGGATCGCCCCGGCCTGCGCGCGCTGGCCGATGTCTCGCGCATGGATCAGGCCCCCACCCCCTATGCCCTGGGCTTCCTGCTTGGCCCCCGCGTCAATGCCGGGGGCCGCATCGGTCAGGCCGACCTTGGCGCACGGCTTCTGGCCACCGATGACGAGATGGAGGCCTCGCGCATTGCCGCCCGCCTTGACCAGTTGAACACCGAACGCCGCGAGATCACCGAGCGGGTCCGCGAAGAGGCCCTTGCCCAGGCCGAGGCGCGCGGGCTTGACGGACCTCTGGTCTGGGCCGCGGCGGAAGGCTGGCACCCCGGCGTCGTCGGCATCGTCGCGGCGCGGCTGAAGGAAGCGGCGAACCGCCCCTCGGTCGTGATCGGCTTCGAGGGCGACATCGGCAAGGGCTCGGCCCGGTCGGTGCCCGGCGTCGATCTAGGTGCCGCAATCCAGCGCATCGCGGCCGAGGGGCTGATCCAGAAGGGCGGCGGCCACAAGATGGCGGCGGGCCTGACCTTGACCCGGCCGCAACTGGAACCGGCGATGGCGCGGCTGGGTGAGCTGCTGGCCCGTCAGGGGGCCGGGGCCACGGGCCCGCGCGACCTGCGGATCGACAGCCTGCTTGCCACCTCGGGGGCGACCGTGCCGCTTGTGGAAGAGATCGAGAATGCCGGTCCCTTTGGCCAGGCTGCCCCCGCGCCCCGCTTCGCCTTTGCCAATGCAGCCGTCACCTGCCGCCGGATCGGCGAAAGCCATCTGAAGATCAGCGCCTCGGACGGGTCTGGCCCGGCGCTGGACGCCATCGCCTTCGGGGCCTTCGACGGCCCGCTCGGCGCAACGCTGGAAGGCGCAGGGCACAAGCGTTTCCATCTGGCGGGAAAACTGGAGCTGAACCACTGGAACGGCCGAACCCGGGTGCAGCTTCGCCTTGACGACGCAGCACCCGCGTAACGCATTTTTCCTCTTGCGGAACCCCCGCGCAGATTCTACACACCGCCCCACCAACAGCGTGGCCCGTTCGTCTATCGGTTAGGACACCTGGTTTTCAACCAGGTAAGAGGGGTTCGACTCCCCTACGGGCTGCCACTTCACCAACATGTCAGAGACCGCAGCGCGATCTTCACAAAGGCGTGCTTGATTGTTGCTGCGCACTCAATAGATTGGCCAAAATTCCAATCATAGGTGCCTGATGTTAAGCCTTCTGTCCCGTTTGTCTGCCACCGCCCTGCTGATCGCCCTGCCCTTCGCCTCGCATGCCGCAAGTTGCAGCGACACAGGTGGGCAGTACGAGGGCTGGAAGACCGAGATGGCCGCCGAGGCAAAGGCCGAAGGCGTCGGCAAGCGCGGGATCGACGCGCTGATGGCGACCTCTTATTCCAAGGCGACCATCGGTGCCGACCGGAACCAGAAAAGCTTCAAGTACAGCCTGGAAAAGTTTCTGAATGTCCGAGGGGCCGATACGATCGTCGCCCAGGGCCGCAGCCGCAAGGCGAAGAACCCCGACTTCTATGCCAGCCTTGAGGCAGCCTATGGCGTGCCCGCCGGCGTCATCATCGCGATCCACGGGATGGAGACCGGCTTTGGCGGCTTCATGGGCGACACCAACGTCGTCGCGGCCATCGCCACGCTGACCTATGACTGCCGCCGGTCCGACTTTTTCCGCCCGCACCTGATCGGGGCGCTGAAAATGGTCGACAAGGGCATGATCTCGCCCAACACCGTTGGGGCCAAGCATGGCGAGCTGGGCCACACCCAATTCCTGCCGGGCAACGCCTATACCTACGGCGTGGACGGCAATGGCGACGGCGTCGTCGATCTGTACAACCAGGCCGATGCACTGGCGACCACCGCCAATTTCCTGGCCCGCAAGGGCTGGAAGGCGGGCAAAGGCTACCAGGAGGGCGAGCCGAACTTCGCCGTCATCAAGCAATGGAACGCGGCGAAGGTCTATCAGCAGGCCATCGCGATCATGGGCGCCAAGATCGACGGCTGACCCCTTGCGCCCGTCCGCGCCTGCGGGTAACAGGCGCGCCAGTGGCCCGTTCGTCTATCGGTTAGGACACCTGGTTTTCAACCAGGTAAGAGGGGTTCGACTCCCCTACGGGCTGCCACCTTCCGTTACATCTCGCCAACGGCCATGTGACTGGCTTTCCAGCCAGTTATCGGCTTGATGTGCGCCAGTCCTGAAACTGGAGCCATCATGTTGCGATCCCTGGCCGCTCTCCTGCTTTTGTCCACCGCCGCCTTGGCCGACACCGCCGATGGCGAGGCCCTGAAAGCGATGAGCTGGGACCAGATCGTCGACCAGGCGCGCGGCGGGACGGTGAACTGGTTCATGTGGGGCGGGTCGGACACGATCAATGCCTATGTCTCGGGCTATGTCGCCGACCGGCTGCGCGCCGACTACGACATCACGCTGAACCGGGTGCCGATCACCGACGCCGCCGATATCGTGAACCAGGTCCTGTCCGAGAAAGAGGCCGGAGTGACCGACGCGGGCTCGGTCGACCTTGTCTGGATCAACGGCGAGAATTTCCGCTCGATGAAGCAGGCCGAACTCGTGTTCTGCGGCTATACGGGGCTTTTGCCCAACGACACGCTGATCAACTGGGACAACCCGGCCATCGCCAACGACTTCGGCGTGCCCGTCGACGGCTGCGAGGTGCCCTGGAATACCGTCCAGTTCGCCTTTGCCCATGACAGCGCCGTGGTGGCCGAGCCGCCGCGCGACATGGCCTCGCTTCTGGCGTGGATCAAGGCGAACCCCGGCCGCTTCACCTATCCCGCGCCGCCGGACTTCACCGGCTCGGCCTTCCTGCGCCACGTGTTCATCCACGCCGCGGGTGGCCCCGAAAGCCTGATCGGCCCCTTTGACCAGGCCAAGTTCGATGCGACCGCCGCCAAGACCTGGGCCATTCTGAACGAGATCGAGCCCTTCCTCTGGCGCGAGGGGGCGACCTATCCCACCACCGTCACCCAGCTGAACGAGCTTTTCGCCAATGGCGAGATCGACTTCAGCTTCAACTACGATCCTGCCCAGTTCGGTCTGGCCGTGCAGGCCGGGACCTGGCCGGAGTCCACGCGATCCTTCGGCCTGACGGACGGCACCATCGGCAACACCAACTACACGCTGATCCCCTACAACTCGCCCAACAAGGCCGCCGCGATGGTGGTGCAGAACCTGCTTCTGTCCGGCGAGGCGCAGCTGGAGAAAGCCAAGCCCGAGGTCTGGGGCGCGGCCCCGGCAATAGAGGTCTTGCGCACGCCCCCCGAAGTCCAGGACGGTTTTGCCGCGATCAAGACGCATCCTTCCGTGGTCCCGGCCTTCGAACTGGCCAAGGCCGCCCTGCCCGAGTTGCAGGCCGACTGGCTGACCGCCATTGAAAAGGGCTGGGCGGCGAACGTCGGCAACTGACCGCTCCTCGTTCGACTTCGTCTCCTCCTCGCTGCGCCGCGTCCGCACCCGGCGAGGAGTGACAAGGTCATCGACGAGGAAGTCTCCCTCCAAGATCAGGCACGTCCGACGTCCCCGGCTGCGAGGAGTGACGAAGTCATCGACGAGCCAGCCTCCGCTTGCCCGTAATGTTCCCATCGCGCAAGCTGCCGCCGACCCGCCCGAAAGGCCCCCTCGTGACTGATCGCCCCCGCATCGCCCTCATGCTTGCTCCGGCCCTTCTGGTGCTGGGTGGGCTATTCCTGACTGGGCTTGGTCTGACGCTGCTGCGGTCCTTCCGCTACATGCCTGCGTTGGGGCTGACCGATCCTGACCTGTCCGCCTATGCCGCCATCCTGACCGCGCCGGGCTTTCTGACGTCGCTCGCCCTGTCGCTTTGGATCGCCATCGTATCAACCCTGATCGCCGCCGTACTGGCAATGGCCGTGGCTCTCCTCCTCCGCCAGACCTTCCCGGGCCGGGCGTTCATCAGCTTCCTTGTCCAGCTGAACCTGACGATCCCCCACATCGTCGGCGCCATCGGCATCCTCTACCTCTTCTCGCAATCCGGCAGTTTCGCGCGCCTGGCCCACGCCGCTGGCCTCATCGCAACCCCGGCCGAGTTTCCCGTCCTGACGCAGGACCCCTATGCCATCGGCATCATCCTGCTTTACATCTGGAAGGAACTGCCCTTCATCACGCTGATCCTGCTGGCCAACATGCAAACCCTTGGCGAAGATCACGAATCTGTCGCCCGCAGCCTGGGTGCGACCCGGTGGCAGGCATTCCGGCATGTCCTCTTGCCCCTGCTGATGCCCGGCCTGCTTGCCGCATCGGCCCTGGTCTTCGCCTTTGCCTTCGGAGCCTACGAGGTTCCGCTGATTCTGGGGGCCCATGCCCCGAAGGCGCTGCCGGTCCTTGCCTGGCAGGCCTCGACCGACACGGACCTTGCCACCCGGCCCGAGGCGATGGCGATGGCCGTGGTCATCGCTCTGATCGGCGTTGCCCTTGTGGCGCTTTATGCCCGGGTCCTTGCGAAAGGCGGCAGCGGTGCGCGGTAGCCTCCGCACCCTTGCGGGCCTGGCGCTGGCGGGCTTTCTGGTCCTGCCGCTTGTGCCGCTGGTCGGCTGGTCGGTCGCCCAGGGCTGGCGCTTTCCAAACCTGCTGCCCGACCGGATTTCGCCCCAGGCCTGGAGCTTCGCCCTGTCGCCGCAGTCGGGGGTGCTTGCCAGCTTCGCCACCACCACGCTGATCGCCACCATCACGACCCTGCTTGCGCTGCTGATCGGCCTGCCCGCTGGCCGCGCCCTGGGCATGTACCGCTTCCGCGGGCGCGGCGTGGTCCTTCTTCTCCTTCTGGCCCCGGCTGTTCTGCCCGGCATCGCCATCGTCTTCGGGCTGCACGGCATCCTGTTGCGCCTCGGGCTTGCCGGGACCATTCCCGGCGTGATCCTGGCCCATCTGGTTCCGGTCCTGCCCTACATGACCCTGGTCCTGGCCGCCGTCTTCGCCCGCTTTGACCCGGCTTTCGAGCAGCAGGCCCGCAGTCTTGGCGCGACACCCTGGCAGACCTTCCGCACTGTCACCCTGCCCGCCATCCTGCCCGGCCTGATGATTGCGGCGCTGTTTGCCTTCCTGGTGTCGTGGTCGCAGTACCTGCTGACCCTGTCCATCGGAGGCGGCCGGGTCCAGACCCTGCCCCTTCTCCTGTTCAGCTTTGCCAGCGCCGGGCGCAACGACATCACCGGCGCCATCGCGCTTCTGTACATCCTGCCGGGGCTGCTGATCCTGGCCGTCACGGCGCGCCGCATCACCGGACGGGGCGCGGGCCTGAGCGAAAGGCTGCATCCGTGACGACCCTCTCGCTGCACGCTCTGCGCAAGACCTACCCTGGGGCCGGGCAGGCCGCTGTCCACGACATCGACCTGACGGTCGAAAGCGGCAGCCTGACCGCACTTCTTGGCCCCTCGGGCTGCGGCAAGACCACCACGATGAAGCTGATCGCGGGCCTTGTCGCCCCCGACGCGGGAGAGGTCAGGCTGGACGGCACCCCCATCACCCACCTGCCGCCGGAACGGCGCGGGGTGACGATGGTGTTTCAGAACCCGCTTCTCTTTCCGCATCTGACCATCACGCAGAACATCGGTTTCGGCCTGCGGATGCGCGGCTTCGCCCCTGCCCGGATCGCGGACAGCGTCGCCGAGATGCTGTCGCGTGTTCGCCTTGACGGGCTGGGCGACCGCCGCCCCGCCGCCCTGTCCGGCGGCCAGCAGCAACGCGCGGCCCTGGCCCGGGCGCTGGTCCTGCAGCCCAAGGTCCTTCTTCTGGACGAACCGCTATCGAACCTTGACCCCTCCTTGCGCGACGAGATGCGCCAACTGATCCGCAGTCTGCAGCAGGAAACCGGGATCACCACCATCGTCGTAACCCACGACCAGGCCGAGGCCGTGGCACTTTCCGACCGGATTGCCCTTCTGCTGGACGGTCGCCTTGCCCAGCAGGGCCCGCCCGAGGACCTGTATCGCAACCCGGCCACGCTGGCAGTCGCGCGCTTTTTCGGAGGGGTGAATTTCCTGCCCGGCCGGTCCCGGGGCGGCGTCTTCCAATCCGCGCTGGGGGCGCTGACCCTGCCCCCCGGCACGGCCGAGGGCGAGGGCGTCCTGACCCTCCGCCCCGAGGCGCTGCGCCTTGGTCCCGGCCCGAATGGCCGCTTCGCGCGGGTCGAGGCCGTCACGTTCCTGGGCACGCAGACCCGTGTCAACCTGACCGTCGAAGGCTGCGCGCTGCAGGCCTTGACCTCGCCCGATCTTGCCGCCGCACTGGTGCCCGGCACCAGCCTGACAGTCTCGCTCCCGCCCGAGGCACTTTGGCTGCTGCCGCCAGACTAGGGGGTGCGTGCAAGCGGCGGACCCGCCCTCGGGCGGACCGCCTTGCAGCTACTCGCCGCGCGTGACCAGAAGCACCGCCCGGCTGCGGCCTGCATGCTTGGCCGCATAAAGCGCCCGGTCAGCCGCGGCAAGCAGCTGCACGGGTTCCAGCACCGCAAGGTCCAGTGACCGGACGATGCCGATACTGGCCGAGACATTGCAAAGCTGCCCCTCGAAATCCATCGGTTCGCTGATGCGGGCAATGATCCGTTCGGCGATGATCTGCAGCAGCTTCGGGTCGGTGCGGTTCGCCAGGATCACCACGAACTCGTCACCGCCAACCCGCGCCGCGCAATCCTCGGCGCGCAGCTGTTCGCGCAGGATGCGGCCGACATTGCTGAGCACGAAGTCGCCCGCGGCATGGCCCAGCGTGTCGTTGACGGCCTTGAAGAAATCCAGGTCCAAGTGCAAAAGCCCAAAGCCCGCCCGGGCCGCGCAAAGCCGTTCCAGCACCAGATCGGCTGCGCGACGGTTGCGCAGGCCAGTCAGGGGGTCGGTCATCGCCTCTTCCTCGGCCGCGATCCGCGCGCCTTCCAGCCGCAGGTTCAGGCCCCGCAGCTCTCGCGTGACGGCGGCATTGGCCTCGGCCATGTAGAGCAGTTCCATCGCCAGATCAGTCGCGGCGAAATCGGCGTCCGTCAGCGCCAGATCGCGCACGGCGGTCGTCAGGTCGATCCCGAACGACAGGTTCAGCAGGATGCGCCCCGACCCCGGCAGGCGCTGGCCCAGACCGCGCAGCCCGACGCGCACACCGTTCTTCGGCAGAAGCCGGAACCGGTTGCCCCCCCGCGCCAGAACCTGTCCGATGGTGACAGCCCCACCGGGTGATCGCACCTCGAACAGATCCTCGAATCGCGCGCCGGGCACCGCGCCCGGCTGCAGCACCCGCGCCAAGGTCGGCCCGTAGCTGATCGCGCGGCCCTCGGCGTCCAAAAGCAGGTGCATCGGCATGAACTGCGCCGTGGCGGCACCGTCCAGCTCGATCCGGTCCTCGGGACGAAGTGTCTGCATCTACCCCTCCGGCAGCGCCAGGTCGAACCGCCGCGCCTTGGCGTGGCGGCGGTCAAGGACCGAAATCGAGGTGCAATCGGCTGACTCCGCCTCGATCAGGCAGAGCGTGCCATAGTCGTCAGCCATTGCTGTCATAAGACCAACCAGCACCCGCTGCGTGGCGCGCAGGTGCGAGTGGCAGCACAGCGTGAACCGGTCTTCGCCCTGCTCGACCAGAGTCACCTCCGGCGCCTCAAGGTCCGGCATCGCCAGCCGCGCCCGGCCCGGCAGCTCTTCCAGCGAATAAAGGAAATCCGCGAAGGTGACCCCGCCAAAGCGCAACAGTCGCCGGACCCCCTCGCGCCCGGGGTGGGTCACCAGATGGATACCGACATCCTCCCAGATCGCATCGGCAGAACGGCCCAGAGCTTCGGCCACGACCTGAGCGATGCGGTCGGCGGTGCCCGGTTCATAGTGGAGCATCGGCTCGAAGCTGAGCACACCCATATCCGCCCGACGACAGACCGACTGCCAGCGCTCGGCCCCGAACGTGTCGATCACATAGCTTTGCAAGGATCGCAGCAAAAGCGCATCCATGTCCGACCCCATGACAGTTTCGGCGGCAAGGCTATCGCGCATTGGTTAACAACCCCTCCTCGTCATGGCAGGAACAAAAGTCCGTCCGCGCCAGTGCCAAGCTGGTTCAGTTCGGCCGCTGTCAGCGGCGCCGGAGCGGTCTGGTACTGCCGCAACAGCCGGGCGGCCGCCTCGGACGACAGGTATTTCCCGTCCGGTTGCGTCGCCGTCCGCCAGACCAGCATCCCGCTGTCGTCCAGATACAGCCCGCTGACCTCGATGTAGTCGACTCCCCGCTGCAGAAACAGCATCGCCTCCTCGCCCGGCCGCAGCGGCAGAAGGTCTGCCACCACCAGAAGGCAGCCCGGCTGCCCCGTCTCCAGCCGCACCTTGCAGACCTGCAGCCAGTCCTGCAGCTGATACTCTTCGGCCGCGCCCAGGATCACGTCGCGCATCCCCGTGGCCGAGGTCGGCTGCACCGGCAGAAGCGCCGTCAGCTCGGCAAGCAGCGCAGGCCCGTTGTCCGCCTGCCCCGTCGTCTCGCCCCCCAGAACCGCCGCCAGCTCCTCCTGGCCCGGCTCGGTCGCCTTCGCCTCCAGAACCGCCAGCACCCCGGCCCCCGGCTTGCCCCAGGACCGCAGGGCAGAGGGGTCCAGGGCCTGGACCCCTTCGGCCTCGTACCGCGCCAACTGGCTGGCGGCCGAGATCCGCTCGGCATTCAGTACCGGCGTCAGCCACAGCGCCGCCAGTGCCAGAACCCCCAGCGCGATGCGGATGTTGCCCTGGCGGATCCGCTCCATCCAGGCACCGCCCCGCAGGACCGAGACGGCATAGACCAGCCCGTAGACCAGCCCCACAGCCGCCACCAGGACGACGAACAGCCGCTCTGGCGACCAGCCCCGGTCCGCCACCCGCAGCCAGACCGCCCACAGCGCCAGCGCCGCCACCACGGGCAGGATCAGCGCCAGGCCTTGCGTACAGCGGACCAGAAGCGGGCTTTGCGTCGCATCGGCATCAGACTGGTCAATGGCAATCGACACCAGCGCGATCCCGCCGCCGACCATCGTCAGCAACAGCGTCGCCGGAGACAGCCCGCTGACCAGCCCCTCCAGTCCGCGGAACGGCAGCGCGATCAGGAAGACCGCCATCACACCCAGCACCACTGGCAGGAACAGCCGGAACACCCGCAGGACGACGTAGGGCGACAAGAGATCGGCGAGGTCATGGATCACCGCCATGCCCAGCCCGAAGATTGCCCCCCCCAAGGCCAGCGCCACCAGCCTGTCCGTCAAGAGCTTGCCGATGATGTCGATGCCGACGATTTGCAGCAGCTCGTCCGACAGGAAGATCACCAGCCAGACCAGCCCGGTGAAGGCCCCCGCCGCGGCAAAGCGCAGGGCGATGGACCAGGCCTCCAGGAACAGGACCGGGTAGTCGTTCCAGCGGCTGCGCACCCGGGCAATCAGGAACGGCAGCGGCAGCGTCGACAGCGTGAAGATCGCCAGCGCCGGGATCACGCCGAAAAGCATCTGATCCACCGTGTCGAACCGCAGCGCCCCAAGCCAGGCCAGCGCGCCCACCACCACCCCCAGGGCCAACGACCTTGGCACCGCGCGACGCAGGCCGATCGGTCCCGCCAGGGCCATCACCGCGCCGAAGGCCGTGATCAGAAGGACAAACAGCGCCAGCGCCGGAAAATCGCCCAGCCAGGTCCGGTCCGCAGCCTCGATGGCCGCCCAAAGCGCAGCCCCGCCCAGCGCGCCCGTCAGGGCAAGCCTGATCCGTGCCGCAATCTGGCCCGTCATGTCACATACTCCCGGTTCCGTCCGCCCTTATGCGTCTGGGCAGTGTCGCGCATAGTCAGGATTTCCCGCCGCTTGCCAAGCGTTAACATATTAGGCAGGCTGAAACTGTCCGATGGAGCAATCCCCACATGCCCGCCACGATCCGCCCCTTGCGGCCCGGCGACCACGACCAGTGGCGCCAGCTTTGGACCGGCTATCTGCAGTTCTACCAGACTTCGGTGCCCGAGGAGGTCTACGCCTCGACCTTTGCCCGCCTGCTCGGGTCGGACCCGCGCGATTTCTCGGCGCTGGTGGCAGACCAGGACGGCACGCTTCTTGGCCTGACGCATTACCTCTTTCACCGGCATTGCTGGAAGATCGAGGACGTCTGCTACCTGCAGGACCTCTACGTCGCGCCCGAGGCGCGTGGCACCGGCCTGGGCCGCGCCCTGATCGAGGCGGTCTATGCCGCCGCCGATGCCGCTGCGGCCCCCGCCGTCTACTGGCTGACGCAGGACTTCAACCACGACGCCCGCCAGCTTTACGACCGGGTGGCGAAGGTCACCCCCTTCATCCGCTACAACCGCCCACCGAAATAGGACTCAGACCCCGGCGGTCGGTGAACCAGTCTGAAAAGTCATTTCAAGGGCGCGGGCCAGCACCCATAGAGGCGGCCCCGCAGCTTGTCCGATGGAATGTAGGTCGCCACGACGAGAAGACGCAGTCGCACGAGGAGCCAGCCCCCGCCTGTGCGTCTTACTTCTGCAATGCCTTCAGATACTCCGCGATCTGCACCAGCCTGACCGGGGTCGGCGTTGCGATCCCGTCGCCGCCGTCATAGGGCACCAGGTCGCCCTGCAGCAGTCCCGCAAACTCCGGCATGGGCGAGGCCTCATCCTGCCGACCTGGCGCGACCCCGGTATAGCCCCAGATCTTCGCCATCACCCGCGTGCCGGGAAAGACCCCGCCGTTCTTTGCCGACAGCTGCGTCAGGTCGGCCGGCTTGCGGTCCAGCGCCGCCGCCCCCTCGCCGTCGCCCTTGCCGGACATCCCGTGGCAGGCCGCACAGAAATCGGCAAAGTCCTCGGACCCGCTGGGCAGCGTCTCGCGCTCGACACAGGCTCCCAACACCAGGGACAGCGACAGGATCAGCAAAGGGTGGCGCATGGTGGTGTCTCCTTATGGTCGCAGTGGACCGTGTTCAGCCTGCCTGCGCCTTGATCTAGGTCACCTGGCCCGCGGTCAGCCGTACCACCCGGTCCATGCGGGCGGCCAGATCCAGGTTGTGCGTCGCGATCAGCGCCGAAAGCCCCGTCGCTCGCACCAGTTCCATCAGCACACCGAACACCTGGTCCGAGGTGCCTGGGTCGAGGTTCCCCGTCGGCTCGTCCGCAAGCAAAAGCTTCGGCCCGTTGGCCAAGGCGCGGCAGAAGGCCACGCGTTGCTGCTCGCCACCCGACAGCGCCGCGGGACGATGCCCCGCCCGCGCAGCGACGCCGACCTTGCCCAGAAGCTCCATCGCCCGCGCCTCGGCCACGGCTTTGGCCACACCGTTGGCCAACTGCGGGATCACCACGTTTTCCAGCGCACTGAACTCCGGCAGAAGATGGTGGAACTGGTAGATGAACCCCACATCGCCGCGCCGCGCCTCGGTCCGCGCCCGGTCTGAAAGCCCGCCCATCTCGCGCCCGTCCAGCCGCACCGTACCACTGTCCGCCACGTCCAGAAGCCCCGCGATATGCAGCAGCGTCGACTTGCCCGCGCCGCTTGGCGCCACCAGCGCCACGACCTCGCCCCGAGCGACTGACAGGGTCGCCCCCCGCAGCACGATCACCTCGGACGGTTTGCCCCGGTTGTAGCCCTTCTCGACACCCTCGAGGGCCAGCATCTCACTCATAACGCAGGGCCTCCACCGGGTTCATCCGCGCCGCGCGCCGGGCCGGGAAGAAGGTGACGATGAACGACAAGCCCAGCGACAGCGCCACCGCCGACATGACGTCGCCCAGCTGCAGCTTGGCCGGCAGCGAATAGATCCCCCGGATCGACGGATCCCAGACCTCGGCCCCGTTCACCCAGTTGATCGCACTCATGATCTGGTCGATGTTCAGCGCGGTCAGGCACCCCAGAGCCACCCCGGCGATGGTCCCGATCACCCCGGTAAATGCCCCGCAGATGAAGAACACCCGCAGGACCGACCCCTCGGTCAGCCCCATCGTCCGCAGGATGCCGATATCCCGACCCTTGTTCTTCACCAGCATGATCAGACCCGACACGATGTTCATCGCCGCGATCAGCACCAGAACCGAGAGGATCACGAACATCACGTTGTCCTCGATGTCCAACGCCCGCAGGAAGGCCCCCGAACTGTCCTTCCAGGTCCACAGCATCGCCACCGGCCCCGCCGCATCCAGGATCGGCTGGCCATAGCCTTCGATGGCATCGGGGTTCTCGACCATCACCTCGATCTCGTCCGCGCGACCCTCCTTGTTGAAGAAGCTCTGCGCCTCCACGAAAGGCATGTAGATCCGAGTGGTATCAATATCATACCGCCCCGCGCTGAAGATATAGACCACCTCGTAGGCATTGACCCTGGGCGTCGTCCCCATCGCCGTCCGCACCCCGCCCGGAGCGATCAGCCGCACCCGGTCGCCAACGCTGACCCCCAGCTCCCGCGCGATCCCGGACCCCAGCGCGATCCCTTCGGGAAACCGCGCCAGATCCCCGATCGCATCCGACCCCGCCCCGATCCGCGGGATGCTGGCGAACTCCTCCGGCGACATCCCGAAGACCTCGGCCCCGGTCGTGTCCTCGCCGTCCGAGACCATGAGCTTGCCCTTGATCAAGGGCGCCGCGCGTGTCACCCCCGGCACCTTGGCAATCGCCGCCGCCATCGCATCGGGGTCGGTAAAGCCCCGGATCAGCTGGCCATCCTCGCCCACCACGCCCGCCGAATAGACCGTCACATGCGCGTTGGCCCCCAGGATCGTGTCCACGAACTCGGCCCGGAACCCTGCCCGCACCGCCAGCGTCAGGATCAGCGCAAAGACCGCCAGCGTGATGCCGATCAGGCTGATCCAGGTCATGACGCTGACCCCGCCCTCGGCCCGCCGCGCGCGCAGGTAGCGCCAGGCGATCATGAATTCAAAGCCCGAAAACGGGCGCGTGCTTTGTGCCATCTGCCTTTTCGCCCGTTCGGGCCCCTGTTCGGGCTCTTGTGAAGTGCCCGGCAACCTGCGGGACAGGGCGTGAAAGGTCAAGGCATGCCCGCCGGGGCGGATTTCCGCGCGGCCGCCGCTCGCGCTTTCGTGCGCGGCCCCGGCTTGCGCTATCCTCCTCCCCCGCGGCCGAACAGCGCCCGCGAACCATCAATCACGAGGGACCCCATGCGCATCACATCCGCCCTTCTGGCACTCGCCGCCACCGGCTTTCTGTCCGCCTGCACCAGCGAAGAGGTCTGCACTACCGAGCTTGCCCAGAAAAAGGCCACCGATCTTCTGACCAGAATGCAAGAGGTCGCCACCACCGACGCCGCCAAGCTGGCCCAGCTTGCCCCCAAGGTCCAAGAACTTGCCGCCAAGGCCAGCGCCCAAGGCGACGACCTGCAGGCCGCCTGCAAGGCGATGGACGAGATGATGGTTGAACTGTCCAAGTGATCCCCGCGGTCCGGGCCGCCGCAGGTCTGGGCTGCGAAACCTCCGGTCCTGTCCAGGCCCGTGGTCCTTCGCCGCCCCCAGGCAGCCAACCCTGAAACTGAGCCGGTTCTTCACCCGAAGCCACCCGAAGCCACCCAGTCGCCCAACGCCAAAAGGCAGCACTCCCCTCGCTCTTTCACATTTGCCCAAATATCCCCGCCGGAGGCCCTTCACCCAAGCCGGTTGCGCGTTCTTCACGCGCAGAGGCGAGACAAAAGGCGTGCGGCGCAAGCCGCTCCTGTTGCGCGCAGCCGCCCCCCCCGATTGCATCGTTCAGGCCACCGCGCCCGCGTAGGGTGGGTCGTTCTGCGCCCGAAGGCGCAGGTTGACCCACCATCCGCAAACGGCCCCAAGAACAATATCCCAGACCGCCGACCGCCGACCGCAAAAGTTCAAAAGTCGGTGGGCGCCCCACCCTCCTGTTTCCGCCGCGCGACGAAGCGCTGCAGCTCTTCCAGGTGGTCCCCGTTCATTTCTGGTGCCTCGAACTCGGCCAGGATCTGCTTGTAGATCCGGTGCGCCCGCTCGACCGTCCAGACCGACCCGTCCGCTTGCCAGGCCTCGTAGTTCCGCCAGTCCGACACGATCGGCGCATAGAAGGCGTCCTGATAACGGTCCTGAGTATGCTGGACCCCGAAGTAATGCCCGCCCGCGCCCACTTCCTTGATCGCGTCGAAGGCCAGGTCCTCGTCCCGGGTGGCGAATGTCGCCTCCTCGAAGTAGCGCTGGATCATCTGCAGGACCTCGCAGTCCATGATGAACTTCTCGGGCGAGGCGATCAGCCCCCCCTCCAGCCAGCCTGCCGCGTGATAGACCATGTTGGTGCGGCTCTGCACGGCGGACCAGAGGCTGTTCGACGTCTCCCACATCGCCTGCCCGTCCGGCACGTTCGCCGCACAGACCCCCGACGCCCGCATCGGCACACCGTAGTAGCGCACCAGCTGCCCCGTCATCTGCGTCGCCCGCATGTATTCGGGCGTGCCGAAAGCGGGCGCCCCCGACTTCATGTCGACGTTCGAGGTGAAGGTCCCGATCGCCACCGGACAGCCCGGCGCGATGTACTGAAGGAGAGCAACAGCCGCCAAAGCCTCGGCAATCGACAGCGCCACCGCCCCGGACATCGTGACCGGAGCCATCGCCCCCGCCAGCGTGAAGGGCGTCACCACCACCGGCTGCCCCCGCTTGGCCATCCGCATCGCCCCGTCCAGCATCGGATAGTCGTGCTTCAGGGGCGAGACCGAGTTGATGTTGGTATACATCCGCGGCTTGGCCTGGAACTCCGCCTCCGTCAGACCCCCGGCCAGTCGGACCATCTCCATCACGTCCTCGACCCGCTCGGCCCCAAGGCTGTAGGCGTGGACCACCTTGTCGGTCAGGGTCAGCTTTTCGTACAGGCAATCCAGGTGCCGGACGGAGGCATGGATATCCACCGGCTCCACCGGATAGCCGCCCGCGATATGGATGCAGTTGAAGTACTGCGTCAGCTTCATGAACTCGCGGAAGGTTTCGAAGTCGCCCGACCGCTTGCCGCGTTCCATGTCCCAGGCGTTCGGCGGGGACGAGACGTTCACGAACAGCATGTGCTTGCCGCCCATGATCAGCTCACGCTCGGGGTTGCGCGGCGTGATCGTGAAGGTCTCGGGCGCGCGGGCGACCATCTCCATCACGAAGTCCTCGTCCATCCGGACGTTGGTCCCGTTCACGATGCAGCCCGCACGGCGCAGATGCTCCACCGCCTCGGGGTTCAGGAACTCGATCCCGATGTCGCGCAGGATGCGCATCGCGGTCTTGTGGACGCGCTGCACCGCCTCGGCATCCAACGGCTCGGTCGGAGCGTCGGGGTTCACCGGAATCCGCCAGGGCATCTGGTCGATCACCGCCGTGCCTGCGCGGACCTTCATCCCCGCCCGCCCACCGGCGCGCTTTCTCCGAGCTGGTTCATCCGCCATCGTCACTCTCCATTCGCTTGCCGCGAAGATGACGGAAGCCGGGCGGTTGTGGTCACTGCATTTGCGACGAAAAAGCGTCGTTTTTCGCGCGGGGGGCGCAGATTCAGGCCTGAAGGCCGGAAAGCCATGCCGGAATGGCCCCGATATCGTCCAGCACGACATCGGCGTGGGGGGCAAGCTCTTCGCGCTTCGCAACCCCGGTCAGGACCGCGATCGTCCGCATTCCCGCCGCCCGCCCAGCGTCCAGATCATGCCGACTATCGCCCACCATCGCCACCCGCCCCGGCTGAAGCCCGGTCTGTCGCACGAAGGCCAGGCACATCCCCGGCCCCGGCTTCGCCCCGTGGCCCGAGTCATAGCCGGCGATGAAGTCGAAGCAGTCAGTGATCCCGTGGGTCTGAAGATGCTGCCGCGCGGGCGCTTCGGAATCGTTCGTTGCCAGCCCCAGCCGCAGCCCCCGCTCGCGCAAGGCCTCCAGAAGCGGGCGCAGCGGCACCGCCTCGGACATCGGCGCCATCCCGGCGCTTGCGTCGATCCGGTCGGTCAGCTCGGCCAGCGTCATGCCCGGAAGTTCCGGCAACAGCGCTGCCGCGATATCGGCGGCAGTGGCGGCGATCACCGGGCTGTCGGGCGCAAAGGTCGCCGAGGCAAGATCATAGCCGATGGCCCGCCCCAGCCGGGCGGCATGCCCCTCGTCCGACGCGATCCGGCGCAGGAACGTCGCGGCCCATTGGCCCCAGCTGATCCGGAAGTCAAAGAGCGTCCCATCCTTGTCGAAGATCAGCCCGTCGATCATCATGCCCCTCAGGTCCAGTTCATCACCGCGCCGCCAGGCAAGGCCGCGCGGGCCGCCTGGGGTGCCGTATAGGGATGGCCCTCGGCATCGCAGAAAGCAACCACCCAGCGGTCATCCTGCAGCAGGAAATCCAGCACGGCCGCCAGGAAGTCAGGATCGGTCGCACGGCTGCGCAGTTCGGCAATGCCGGTACCGCTGGCGGTCAGGAAAACCGGAAAGATCTCGTCGTCCGCCGCGATCCAGCCAAGGGCCTGGATCGCAAGGGTCTGAGCAACTTCTGGTTGCATTGTTCTCGCTTTCATAGCCTTCTGGTGTCAGCAGATGAAATTTGATCTCCTGCCAGCAATCAGAAAGGATTTCTTAACCTTCCCGACGGCAGAGTTGTCCACAACAAGTGGAATGAAAAGACGGCATCTGGGATGAGCGCACGGATTCTCATCGTTGACGACGTGGCGGCGAACCGGATCGTCCAGCAGGCCCGGCTTACGGCGGCCTTCTACGATCCGATCCTGGCCGCCGACGGCGCGACCTGCCTCGCCGTGGCGCGGGAAGAACGGCCCGATCTGGTGCTGCTGGACATCGGTCTGCCCGACATCTCTGGTCTGGAAGTGATGCAGCGGCTGCGTCGCGACCCGGCCAGCCGCGACATTCCCGTCATCGCGCTGACGGCCTCTGGCACGGCCGAGGAACGGCTGGCCGCCTTCGCCTCGGGTGCCGACGATGTCATGGACCGGCCCGCGAACGAACGTGTCCTGCTGTCCCGTCTGCGCAACCTTTTGCGGCTGAAGGCGGAAAGCGAATTTCCCTCGACCGAGGGGCTGGCGATTGCCGGTCTGGCCGAGGCACCCCTGGCATTTGAGCCGCAGGGCACCATTGCCGTCGTGGGCTCGGACCCCGGCAATCCGCTGTGGGCGCAGCTGGCAGGCAAGATGCGCGACCGGCTGGTCATGGTCTCGCGGCGCGAGGCGCTGGCCGAAATCTCGACCGGCCACACACTCCCCGAGGTGTACATCCTGCACGACGACGGCCGGAACCCGTCAGGCACGCTGCGTCTGTTGTCCGAACTGAAAAGCCACCAGGCCACCCGCCATGCTGCCGTCTGCGTGGTCGGCCCCGCGGGTGAGGGGGACGAGGCGGCTATGGCCTTCGACCTTGGCGCGGACGATGCCGTCGGCCCCGACATCACGGCCGAGGAACTGGCCCTGCGCACCCGTGGCCTTTTGCGCCGCAAGCGCCAGTCGGACCGGCGGCGCGCGCGGATGCAGGACGGCTTGCGTCTGGCGATGCGCGACCCATTGACCGGGCTATACAACCGCCGCTGCGCCGCGCCGCAGCTTGCCGCCATCGCCGCCCGCGCGCGTGAGGACGGGTCGCAGTTTGCCGTCATGGTCATGGACCTTGACCGCTTCAAGCAGGTGAACGATGCCTACGGCCACGCTGCCGGGGATCAGGTGCTGGTCGAAGTGGCCCGCCGCCTGACTGCCAACCTGCGCGACACCGACATCCTGGCCCGCATCGGCGGCGAGGAGTTTCTGGCCATCCTGCCGCAAAGCTGCATGGCTGTCGCCCGCCGGGTGGCCGAACGGCTGTGCCAGACGATGGACGACCAGCCGATCCGGCTGCACTCGGGCGAGGAGTTGCGGGTCACCGTTTCGATCGGCGTCGCGGTGGCGGGCGCTGGTGGTGAAGACAGCTATGCCATCGAGGGGCTGGTGGAACAGGCCGACCTTGCCCTGCTGGAATCGAAGGGCGCCGGGCGGAACCAGGTCACCTACCGGCTGTCGGCGGCCTAGTCGCGCACGCCGCCCTCGCGGCCACCCCTGCGCAGGCCCTTTTCCAGCCGGTCGGCAAAACGCTGGCGGTCCTCGGTCGACATCTCGATCAGACGCGTCTCGATCAGGCTGCGCCCCAGTTGCAGCCGCTCGGCATTGCGCGTCTCGATGGCGGACAGGGCGGCCTTCATCGCCTCGGGGTCGAAGGGGTTCGCGCGCAGCGTTTCCAGCAGCGTCTCGAACTCGGCCCGGGCCTCGGTCCGCGCGGCGCGGAATTCTCCCATCCGGTCCAGAAGCGCCCGCCGGATCTCGCGGCGGTCGCTGTCATCCAGCGCCTCGCTGAACGGGCCGAAGGACATGTCGCGCGGCATGTCACGGTGCCCGCCCCCCAGCCAGGCCCCGACCGCCAGCCCCGCGACGCACAGGTTCAGCGCGACCGAGACCGCAAGCGCAATCTTCACCCCGCGCGACGAGGTGCCCGGCGGGGTCGATACGACCGGCGGCAGAGGCGGCGCAGGGGTGGGCGGCGCGGTATTCTGGGGGTCGCTCATCGCAGTCAGCCTTCCGTGGTCAGAAAATCGGCCTGCGGGAAAAACTCGGCCGTTTCGGTCGAGCTCCCGGTCAGGTAATTCAACGTGGTTGGGCTAAGGTAGCCCAGGGCCAGCCCGAAGACCGCTGCCGTCCCCAGCCCCGCCAACACCGGAGGCCCGCCAAAAAGTCCCGACAGGCGCGCAAATAGGCCAGGACGCGGCACAGACCGCACGGTCAGCGCCGCAGGCTGCAGGGCCAACCCATCGGCCAGCACCCGGTTCATCAGCGCCTCGGACGGCAGGGCGGGCCGCCGCGCCGCACGGGCCAGGAGGTCGTCCAGATCATCCTGCATCTCGGTCATCCTCATATCCCAGGTCGTCCTTGCGGCCCGACAGTATCGCCGCCAGCGCCCGCTTGCCGCGCGCGGTCAGGCTTTCCACCGCTTCCACCCCGATCTCCATGATCGCTGCAATTTCGGGGTTCGTCATCCCTTCCAGGTGGCGCAGCACCACCGCCTGCCGCTGCCGGTCCGGCAGGTCGGCCAGTGCCGCCTCCAGCGCCGCCATACGCCCGGCCTCCTGCAACTGCGCTTCCGCCCCGACGGCGCCATCGGCCACTTCGGGCGCATCGTCCAGCGCCATCTGCCGCCTGCGCCCCCGCGACCGCTGCCGGTCGATGCAGAGGTTGGTGGCGACCCGGTAAGCCCAGGTCGTCACCTTGGTTTCACCCTGCCGCCACTGGGGGGCAACGCGCCAAAGCCGCAGCATCGTTTCCTGAGCCACGTCCTCGGCCTCGGCCCGGTCGCCGCCCAGAAGCCGGGCCGAGTAGGCCAGCACGCGCGGGGTGACGCGCTGGGTCAGCGCCAGCGCGGCATGACGGTCGCCATTGGCATAAAGCACCATAAGCGCCTCGTCCGAGGTGTCCCCATGCGCGTCGAAGGCCATCGTCATTCCGTCTGCTTAGCGGCTGGGCGGCTGGGCCGCAAAGCCCTAGTTGTTGCCCATGCCGCCGCCGTGGCCGCGCTTGCCACGGTGCTGCATGGCGTCTTCCGCCTCGGCTTTCGAGATCGCGCCGTCGTTGTCGGTGTCAAGCCGCGCAAAGTGACGCTCGCCCGGACCCTGGCCCATCTCGTCCTCGGACAGACTGCCGTTGCCGTCGTTGTCCATGTTGTCCAGCATCGCCTGCGTGCGTTCGGCCATCCGCGCCTGCATCTTCGCCATCTGGTGCGCCGACAGTTCCTCGGGGCTGAGAGCGCCATCGCCGTTGGTGTCGGCGGCGGCGAATTCGGCCTTGCGGTGCGCCTGAAGCTCGGCCAGCGTGACCTTGCCGTCACTGTCGGCGTCGATGGCGTCGAACATCTGGGTCAGCATGCCGCCGCGGCCTTCGCCGCCCATGCCGTCACCCATACCGCCGCCCATACCCTTGTTCTGGGCCAGCGCCACGGTGCCAAGCAGGGCACCCGTCAGTGCCAGCGTAACCAGAACCGTCTTTTTCGAAGCAGACATCTTCTTCTCCTGTATCCGGGGCCGGTGTTTCGACCCTCATGCCCTTCAAACGGACGCAGTCAGGGTTTCCGTCGCAAGTTCTTGCGACATCTGGGCACAGGGCGGGACTTCCCTCTGTGAAGCCCGGCGCGAAGCGACTATGCTCGGCCTCCTGCAACGCCCCCAAGCCCTGGGGCCGGACCCCGGACTTTGCTCATGACCACCGTTGACACTGCCCAGCCCCTCGCAACCGAGGATCGCCCGCTGAAGCCCGCGCTTTTGCGCGGCTGGCGGCGGCGTTGCCCGAATTGCGGCGCAGGCCCGATGCTGCGCGGCTATCTGAAGGTGCGCGACACCTGCCCGGTCTGCGGCGAAGAACTGCACCACCACCGCGCCGACGATGGTCCGGCCTACCTTACGATCCTGATCGTGGGCCACCTCCTCGCGCCGATTCTTCTGATCACCTTCACCAAGTTCCGGCCCGAGCCCCTGGTCATGGCCGTGGGCTTCACCATCGGCACCGTGGCGCTGTCGCTGTATCTTCTGCCCCGGCTGAAGGGCGCACTTGTCGCCCTGCAATGGGCCAACCGGATGCACGGCTTTGCAGACCGCCCAAATGACTGACGAGCCGATCCGCCCAGCCGCCACCGTCGTCCTCTGGCGCGAAAGCGCCCAGGGTCCGCAGGTCCTGATGGGCCAGCGCGGCGAGGGGGCGGTCTTCATGCCGTCGAAGTTCGTCTTCCCGGGCGGCCGGGTTGACCACGAGGACGCCGAGGCCGCCCGCCCGGGATTTCTGACGCCCGACTGTGCCCGCCGCCTGATGCTGATGGTCGCACCCGACGCGCCTTCGCCCGGTACTCTGGTCGCCACAGCCCTGCGCGAACTGACCGAGGAAACCGGCTTGAACCTTGCCACGATGGAGCATCCCACGCTGCGCTTCATCTTCCGCGCCATCACGCCCCCAGGCCGGAGCCGCCGCTTCGACGCGCGCTTTCTTCTGGCCCATGCCGACAGCCTGGACACCAACCGCGAGGACTTCACCCTCGCCTCGGGAGAGCTTTCTCACCTGCGCTGGCTGCCCCTGCCCGAGGCGCGCGCCCTGGATCTGCCCTTCATCACCGAGGTCGTTCTGGCCGAGGTTGCGGCCCTAGTGGCGGGCCACGACCAGCCCGGCGTGCCGTTCTTCGACAACTCCGGCACCACCCCGCAATTCCGCCGGCTGGTCTAGCACTCCGCCCTTGTCGACCGGGAAGACCGGATGCGGCACCGGGTCCTTGGCGCGGAACAGGAACTCCCGGAAGATCTGAACATAGCTCGCGTAGCGGTAGCTTTCGTTCCGCCGCAGGTAATGCTCGCGGTTGCCAAAGTAGAGACCCGGCAGCTTGTACCAGGCCACACCCGGATGCATGTGGTGGACCACGTGGAAATTGTTGTTCAGGAACAACAGGCTCAGCGGCCCCCGGCTTTCGATCACCACCGTGCGCGCCCGCGCCGCCTCGTGTGCGCGGTGTTCCAGGAAGGTGCGGATCTTCAACAGGCTCCAGCCCAGGTAAGCCGCCAGCACATAGGCCCATCCCGGCATCGCGCCCACCCATTCCAGCCAGGTCCAGACCAGCGCCAGCCCGGCCGCATGCAGGCCCCAGGCCAGCGTCACCCGATGCTCGCCCCGCCGGATCGCCGCCCAGTCGCCCGCCCCCAGCGCCCAGGCCGAGATCGCGGGCCCGACCAGCATCCGTCCGAAGAGCGTGTTGTTGAACCGCAGCAGCGCCCGCTTCGCACCCGACAGCCGCGCCCAGACGGCGGGGTCAAGGTAGTTCGACTCTGGGTCGTCATAGGGGTCGGTCAGCGCCGGGTCGAAATGGTGCTGCAGGTGCAAGTCCTTGAAGCGCAGGTAGGGCACAAAGACCGTCAGTCCGGGGAACACCAGCGCCTCGGACAGGGTTTGCGACCGGAACGGATGGCCGTGCAGCACTTCGTGGGTCAAGGAGGAATACTGCCCGATGGCCAGCGATGCCGCCAGGATCGCAAGGGTGGGCGACAGGGTCCAGAGATAGGTGGTTGCCAGGGCCCAGAGGCTGTAGGTTGCCGCGAAGACGATCAGGGTGGGCCATTCGACGGCCCGGGTCTCGGTCTGCAAGATTGTTCCCGGCGCTGGAGTAACGTTCGTGTGACGCTAGCAAATCGGCGCGCCGGCTGGAATTCGGGATATTGTAAACTTTACCCATCACTCGTTTTGGATAAGCTGCACCTGATGGATAAAATCGACAAACGCGACCGTGCCCCCCAGTTTCGCGCCCGGCTGGCCGAGGCGATGGCGGCGCGCAAGGTGACCCAGGCCGAGCTTGCGCGGCAAACCGGGGTGGACCGCTCGACCATCTCGGCCCTGCTCCAGGACGGCACCCGGATGCCGAATGCCCAGCTTGCCGCCGACTGCGCCCGTGCGCTGGGGATCAGCGCCGACTGGCTGCTAGGCCTCTCGGGCCGGCCCGAACCCATCGCGGACCTTCTGGCCGCGTCCCTAAGCCTCACCGAGGCGCCCCGCGCGTTGATCGACGAACGCATCTTCGGCTGGCATCAAGAGGCGGCGGGCTACAAGATCCGCCATGTCCCGGCGACCTTGCCCGACATGCTGAAGACCCGCGCCGTGGTGGAATGGGAATACGAGCCCCAGCTGGGCCGCACGGCCGAACAGGCCATCGGCGCCTTCGAGGACCGGCTGCGCTGGATGCGCGGGGCGGGGTCAGACTATGAAATCGCGCTCCCGCTGCACGAACTGACCGCCTTCGCCACCGCCTCGGGCTACTATGAAGGGCTGGATGCCGACATCCGCCGCGCCCAGCTGCGCCATCTGATGACGCTGTGCGAGCAGCTTTACCCGTCGCTGCGGCTTTGTCTTTTCGACGCAAGGAAGCTCTTTTCGGCCCCCGTCACTGTCTTTGGCCCCCTCTTGGCGGTGATCTACCTTGGCCGCCACTACCTGGCCTTCCGCGACAGCGCCCGGGTGGAAACCATCACCCAGCACTTCGACCTTCTGGTCCGCGAAGCCGAGGTCGGCGCGCGCGACATGGTCGGCCATTTGCAGACGCTTCTGAACCGCGTCGACTGACCGCTCCTCGTGCGACTTCGTCTTCTCGTCGCAAGGCGCAGCGCCAGCGAGGAGTGACGAAGTCATCGACGAGCGGTGGATCAAAGCGCGGTCAGCGCGTCCGTCCGGTAGCCGTTGAAATCGAAGATCTCCCGCGCGGCGTTCAGCCGATCGCCCGGGATCGCGCCCCGGTCCAGGATGATCCCGAACCGCCCCGAGGGGGTGCCGATGGCCAGCGTCCGGTAGCCCACATCGACCCAGATCACCCACCAGTCCTCACCCTTCACCCGCAGCCGCCCCGGCCCGACCAGCGGTGCGGTGCCCGAGACCGCCTCGGCTTTCCCGGCCAGGCAAAGCGTCCCGCGCAGTTGCAGCCCGCCCGCGACCGGAGTGAACTCGACCGCGCCCGCATCGCAAGACCCCGCGGTCCGGAAATCCGCGACCTGCCGCCAGGTTCCTGCGACATCAGCGGGCTGGAACGCTGCCGCCGACCAGATCGGATCGCCCGCCGCCCGGAAGGCCGTCGGCGCCGGGGCTTTCGCCGCGCAACCCGCCAGCACCAGAACCAGCGCCAAAGCTATTCGATACACAGGGTCACCCGCATTCCGTTGTCCTGCAGGATCTCGTTGCAACCGTACATCGGCTTGAACGGCGCGCAGGTGCCGGATCGCGCCAGACAGACGCTGTCGCACTGGCTTTCCCGCTCGCAGCGTTTGCCCGAGTCCCTTGTCTGGAAGACGCAGGCCCGCCCCTCGCCCTTGCCGACCCGTGCCCAGCGGCCCTTCTTCTTCTCGCAGGCCAGTTGCTGTTCCGACTTCGGCGTCACCGGAATCTCGGCCAGGTCGGGCTGCGGCGCGGGGTCCGCTGCGGTGGCGGCTGGCGCTGGCTCGTCCGCAGCGGCCAAGGCGGCTTGCGGGGCGGCGGTCTCGGTGCCTGCGGCGTCAGGAGTGGCCGCGGCAACAGGAGAGGCCGCCTCGCCGGACGGCGCGTCCAGGGCTGTCACCTCGATGGGGTCTCCCACAACCGCGTTGGGCGTCACATCGTCCGGCGACTTGCCCGCAGGCCCCGGGCCACCTGCCTGACAGGCGGCCAGCAGTCCCGTGGCACACAGAAGCACGGCAGCAAGGGACAGACGGCACGGCTTGCGGGGCATCGGGTTCTCCGGTTTGGGGCAACACCTGCCTTGATCCGTCCCGCGCCGCAAGTCCCGTCAGTAAGGGGCCGGGTAGGCCCGGTGGGTTTCCGCTATGTCCTCCAGCACCTCTGACGACAATGTGACCCCAGCCGCCCCGATGTTGGTGCGCAACTGCTCCAGCGTCGTCGCCCCGATGATCGGGATCGTCGGGAAGGGCCGCGTCCGGGTAAAGGCAATCGCCATCTGGCAGGGGTCGAGGCCATGCCGCGCCGCCACCCCCAGATAGGCCGCCACCGCCGGGAAGACCTGCGCCGTCACCCGCCCCGACAGGTCCGGGTTCAGGCTGCGGCGTGAGCCTTCGGGGATCACGTCCCCCGCATATTTCCCCGACAGAAGGCCCGTGGCCAGGGGCGAGAAGGCCAGAAGCGGCATGTCTTCGATCACCGAAAGCTCGGCCCAGTCGGTGTCGAACTGGCGGCACAAGAGGCTGTATTCGTTCTGCACCGTCGCCATGCGCGGCAGGCCCAGCGTGTCGGCCAGATGCAGCCAGCGTGCCGCCCCCCAGACGGTCTCATTGGACAGCCCGATGGCGCGGATCTTGCCCTCGGTCACCAGCGCCTGCGCCGTGGACAGGATGTCGGTCATGTTGGCCGTCTCGGCCGCCCGGTCCAGCTTCGGCGGCTGATAGCGCCACATCTGGCGGAAATGGTAATGCGCCCGGTTCGGCCAGTGCAGCTGGTAAAGGTCGATGTAATCGGTCTGCAGGCGTTTCAGGCTGGCCTCCACCGCCGTCCGCATCGTGGCCCCCGTCGTCACCTCGCCCGGGCGCAGGATCGGCCCCTTCCCCGCCACCTTGGTCGCCAGCACCACCCGGTCCCGCCCACCGCGCGCGGCAAACCAGGTGCCGATGATCTCTTCGGTCCGCCCGGCGGTTTCCGCCCGCACCGGGTTCACCGGATACATTTCCGCCGTGTCCCAGAAGGTGACGCCCGCCTCCAGCGCCATGTCCATCTGGGCGTGGCCCTCGCTTTCCGTGTTCTGCGTGCCCCAGGTCATCGTGCCAAGGCACAGCTCGGAAACCGTCAGGCCGGTCTTGCCAAGGGTCAGCGTCTTCATCGGGGAACTCCTTCTGGGTGCGGGCAAAGCTAGGCCGGTTCCGTGACAGGGCAAAGACCCACACTTGAGAACATTACGCGAACACGCTAGCTTTTCCACATGAGTCTGCCAATCCAGAGCCGCCGCCCCCAGGCGCAGCAACCGCTTGCCGGGGACCTGACCCTGCAGCGGGGCCGGGTGCACGAACTGTGCGGCCCCTCGCGCCTGATGCTCGCCGCCCGGATCATGGCCAAGACCCAAGGCCCGGTGATCTGGATCCGACCCGGCTGGGCCACCGAGCGCCTGAACGCCGCCGGTCTGCAGCCCCTCGCCGATCCCGCGCGTCTGATCCTGGTCCAGGCCCAGCGCGACGAAAGCCTCCTCTGGGCGGCCGAAGAATCGCTCCGCTCCGGCGCGGCCCCGCTGGTCATTGCCGAGCTTCTGTCACCCCCCGCCCTGACCCCCACCCGCCGCCTGCATCTGGCGGCCGAGACGGGGGCCGAGGCCGCGCGGCGCGACAACGCCACCCCGCCGCTCGGCGTGGTCCTGCTGCCGGGCACGGGGGGCGCGCAGGGCGTGGAAAGCCGCTGGCACATGGCCCCCGCCCCCAGCCGTGCGCTGCTGTGGGCCGAGGAGGACAGCTTCACCCTGACCCGCATCCGCGCCCGCCTTCTGCCCCCCGCCAGCTGGTCGCTGCGCATCCGGCCAAAGGAAGAAGAACTGGAGCCAAGGCCCCTGCCCGACCTCTGACTTGACCTCGATCATGGAACCTTCCGCCCGGATATGGCCTTCCTTGCCCTGACCACAGCAAGGAGACAGTCATGCAGATCACCTTTCCCGGCAAAACCGCCCTTGTGACCGGCGCAGGCTCTGGCATCGGCGCGGCCATCGCCACCGGCCTTGCCGCCAGCGGTGCCCGAGTCCTGGTCCAGGACCTGAACCGCGACGCCGCCGCCCGCGTGGCCGAGGCGATCACCCAGGCTGGAGGCGAAGCCCGCGCCACTGGCGGCGATGTGGCCGATGCCCCCACGGTCGAACGCCTGGTGACCGAGGCCGCCGATTGGGGCGGGGGCCTGCACCTTCTGGTCAACAACGCCGGGATCGGCGGGCCGATGCTGCCCACCGGAGAATACACCATCGAAGGCTGGCACCGGGTGATGGACGTCAACCTCAACGCCGTCTTCTACGGCATGCGCTACGCCATTCCCGCGATGCTGGACGCGGGCGGGGGCGCAATCGTCAACATCGCCTCGATTCTCGGCTCGGTCGGCTTTGCCAACGCCTCGGCCTACACCGCTGCAAAGCACGCGCTGCTGGGCCTGACCCGCGCCGCCGCACTGGAATACTCGGCCAAGGGCATCCGGGTGAACGCCATCGGCCCCGCCTTCATCGACACGCCGCTTCTGGGCAACCTGCCCCCCGGCGCGAAAGAGGCGCTGATCGGCGCGCATCCCATCGGTCGGCTCGGCCGGTCGGAAGAGGTTGCAGACCTGACGCAATTCCTGCTGTCGGACCGCGCCAGCTTCATCACCGGCTCGTATCACCTGGTCGACGGCGGCTACTGCGCGCAGTAGCGCCCGGAACGCCCCCACGGCAGCTTGATTTTGTCTTGCAACCCCCCGGTGCTACCCTTGGCCTAGCCACCGGAGGGTCCCATGCGCCGACTTGTCATCCTTGCCGTCGCCGCACTGGCCCTTGGCCCGCCCGCACGGGCTGCGACCATCGCCTACCAGCTTGACCCCGTCGCCTCGACCGTGGCGTTCGAGACCGACTTCGGTCCCGACAAGATCACCGGCTCGATCCCCCTGGACAAGGCCAACCTCTCGCTTGATTTCGACAATGTGGCGAACTGCACGGTCGATGTCGCGCTGGACGTGACCGGGGCCAGGGCCAGCTTTCCCTTCGCCGCCCAGGCGTTGAAAGGCCCGAAAGTGCTGGCGGCCAAGGATCATCCGCAGATGACCTTCACCAGCACATCGGTCAGGGGCGCCGGGGATTCGGCAAATGTCACCGGCAACCTGACCATCCGCGGCGTCACGAGGACTGTCACCCTCAAGGCGCAGCTTTTCCGGCCACAAGGCAGCGCCAAGGGCGACCTCGACCATCTGACCGTCAAGCTTTCGGGCCGCGTCAACCGCTCGGATTTTGGCGCGACGGGCTGGGCCGATATGGTTGGCGACGAGGTCCGCATCCTGATCACGGCCCGGATCGACGCAAAGGGCTGACGCATGGCACTTCGCAACAGCCCGGACGCGTTCGGTCTTGTCACAAGGGTGATCCACTGGACCATGATGCTTCTGGTCATCGGCCAGCTGGCGCTTGGCCTGCGTATCAGCGACCTGCAGCCGGGGCTGGCCACCCTCTGGCTTTACGGCCTGCACAAGACCACCGGCTTTGCCATCTTCGCGCTGATCGTGCTCCGCATCGTCTGGCACATCACCAGTCCACCCCCGCACCCCATCGGCCCGCGCAACGCCGCCTTCTGGGCCGCCCGCGCCGCACATTGGGCGATCTACGCCCTGCTGATCGCCATCCCGTTGACCGGCTGGGCCGGCAGCTCCGCCACCGGCATCGACGTCATGATCGCCGACCGCTGGACCGTGCCGCCGCTGGTCGAACCGTCCGTGTTTGGTGAGGCCATGTGGTTCCGCTGGCACGACACCCTGACCAAGGTCCTGATGGCTCTTGTCACCATCCACATGCTCGCCGCCTTCAAGCGCGAGATGGAGGGCGACGGGACCCTGACCCGGATGCTGAAAGGCAAGGCCTAGCGCCGCTGGCCCTTTGCCCGCGCTTGGGCTAATCAATCGCCGGACTCAAGCGAAGGCGCAGACATGGCACGTATCCTCATCACCTCGGCCATACCCTACATCAACGGCATCAAGCATCTGGGGAACCTTGTCGGCTCCCAGCTGCCCGCCGACCTTTTCGCCCGCTTCAACCGCGCGATGGGGCATGAGGTGATGTTCATCTGTGCCACCGACGAACACGGCACCCCCGCCGAACTGGCGGCCGCCAAGGCTGGAAAGCCCGTCGAAGCCTACTGCGCCGAGATGCATCAGGTGCAGGCCGACATCGCGCGCGGCTTCCGGCTGTCCTTCGACCATTTCGGCCGGTCGTCCAGCCAGCGCAACCACCGGCTGACCCAGCATTTCGCTGGCAAGCTGGCGGAGAACGGCCTGATTGCGGAAGTGTCGGAAAAGCAGGTCTTCTCGATCGACGACAACCGCTTCCTGCCCGACCGCTATATCACCGGCACCTGCCCGAACTGCGGGTATGAAGCGGCGCGCGGCGACCAGTGCGAAAACTGCACCAAGCAGCTGGACCCGACCGACCTGATCAATCCCCGGTCGTCGATCAGCGGCAGCACGAACCTTGAGGTGCGCGAGACCAAGCACCTCTACCTCAAGCAGCGCGCGCTGCGCGACAAGCTGGAGGCGTGGATCGACAGCAAGAAAGACTGGCCGATTCTCACCACTTCGATCGCGAAGAAATGGCTGAACGACGGCGACGGGCTGCAGGATCGCGGCATCACCCGCGACCTTTACTGGGGCATCCCGGTGAAAAAGGGCGACCAGCCCTGGCCGGGGATGGAAGGCAAGGTCTTCTACGTCTGGTTCGACGCCCCCATCGAATACATCGCGGGCACTGCCGAATGGGCCGATGCCAAAGGCCTGGGCGATGACGCCTGGGAACGCTGGTGGCGCACCGACAAGGGCGCCGCGGACGTGACCTACTACCAGTTCATGGGCAAGGACAACGTCCCCTTCCACACCCTGTCCTTCCCCGCCACCATCCTGGGGTCCGGAGAACCGTGGAAGCTGGTCGACTACCTCAAGTCCTTCAATTACCTCAATTATGACGGCGGCCAGTTCTCGACCAGCCAGGGCCGCGGCGTCTTCATGGACCAGGCGCTGTCGATCCTGCCCGCCGACTACTGGCGCTGGTGGCTTCTGTCCCACGCGCCGGAATCCAGCGACAGCGAGTTCACGTGGGAGAATTTCCAGACCAGCGTGAACAAGGACCTGGCCGACGTGCTGGGCAACCTCGTCTCCCGCGTGACCAAGTTCGCCGTGTCGAAGTTCGGCAACACCGTCCCCGCTGGCGGCCATTTTGGCCCCCTGGAAACCGCCCTCATCGCCGACCTTGGCGCGCGCATCGCCGACTACACGGCCTTCATGCAGCAGATGGAGGTCCGCAAGGCCGCCGCCGAACTGCGGGCGATCTGGGTCATCGGCAACGAATACCTGCAATCCGCCGCGCCCTGGTCCGTCGTCAAGACCGACCCCGAGCAGGCGCAGGCCATCATCCGCCTCGCGCTGAACCTGATCCGCGTCTACGCGGTCCTTTCGGCCCCCTTCATCCCCGATGCGTCAGCCACGATGATGAAGGCTGTGGGCAGCGACGACTGGACCTGGCCCGCCGACATCTCGGCAGCGATGCGCACGCTTTCCGCCGGTCACGCCTTCGAGGTGCCCGAGAACCTGTTCCGCAAGATCACCGACGAAGAGCGCGCCGACTGGCAGACCCGCTTCTCTGGCGTGAGGACCTAGGCGGATCTTCGCCAGCCGTGCAGCCGCAGCAGACCTCTGGAGCATCGGCCCATGCAACCCCCGATTGCGCAGACCCGGGCCGCAGGCTTACCGCAGGAAGACGCGCCGCGCCGGGCGCGCTGTGCCGGTCTGGAAACACTGCGTTCTCAAAAGCTTGCAGATCCAAGCTTGGAACCAACGAATCGCTGACCGGACCGGTGCTCAAGCGGCGCGAAGCCGTCGGAAAAAGGTTCGTTTGCAGGCGCAGAAACACCACTGAAGCAGGCGAATATTTGCGTGCCCGGCGCGACCGCAGAACAGAATTCCGCCAACTCTGAAATCTTGGGGAGGCAGATCGCCAACAACGATGGTAATCTCTGCCCACCAAACCCGAGTCGCTGCCCCCGACTTGCTGCCTGTCAGGAGAACTCGCGAGATGACCCAAGTTCTGCAATCGCGCCCTCGATCCCTCAGAACCTATGCCGCCGCCGCCCTGTTCCTTGCCGTCTATGGTGGAGTGCTGGTCTTCGTATTCGCACCCAAGGACTTCATTTCGGTGCAATCGCCCACCGCCCTGATCGCGTCCGATTGACCGATCCCCGACGGCCCCCTCGACTCACCGAACCTCGACCGCCATCCTCAGATGATCGCCCCTTCCACCAGCGCGCGGCCCTCGGCAATGCGCTGGTAATGGAAGTCGGTCATGTCCAGCGTCCGGTAGCCGCCATGAGCGATCCATTCGGCCGTGGCGCGTCCCATCGCGGGGGATTGCTGCAGCCCGTGACCTGAAAAGCCGTTCAGGAACAGGAAGTTGCCGATCTCGGGATGTGGCCCGGTGATCGCGTTCTGGTCCAGCGTGTTGTAGTCGTATTGCCCGGCCCATTCGCTGATCACCTTGACCGCCTCGAAGGCCGGGATGCGTGTCGCAAGCGCGGGCCAGATCTTGTCCAGCCACAGGTCGTGGTCCATCGCGAAATCGTCGTGATCCACGGCCGGATCGACATCGGCATGGCCCCCCGCCATGTAGGTCCCGCCACCCACCTCACGCGCGAAAACCCCTGTCGGATCAATGACAAGCGGCAGCGGGCGGTCCAGAGGCCGGGCCGCCTGGATCACCCAGTTGAAGCGTTTGCGCGGCTCGACCGGGATCGCGATCCCCGCCATTGCAGCCACCTTCGCCCCCCGGGTGCCCGCGGCGTTCACCACCGTCCCGCAGCCGACCGTCCGCCCCGATTTCAGCCGGACGCCCGTGACCCGCGACCCCGAGACGTCAAGGCCGACCACCTCGTCCGCCACATAGTCCACCCCCGCCTCACGGGCCTTGCGGCGGAACCAGTCGAAGACGGTCGAGCCGTCGAAATACCCCTCGTCCCGGGTGTTCAGGCTGCCCAGCACCAGGTCGTCGACCGTCATGAAGGGGAACTCCGCCGCGATCTGCTCGGGCGTCAAAAGCCGTGTCCCCGCGCCCGCCGCCGCCTGGACCTTCTGGTTGGCGCGCAAAACGTCCGCGAATCCGCCGTCATCGGCCAGATAAAGATAACCGAAGTTCTGGATCTTCAGCTCTGGCACCCGGTCGTCCCCGCCCATCCGCGCCCGCAGCGACTGCACGAAATCGGCCCCAAACTGCGAGATGCCGATGTTCAGCTCGGTCGAGAATTGCTGGCGGATGCAGGAAAAGCTTAGCGTCGTCGCGGCCTTCTCGTAGGACGGATCGCGCTCGATCACGAGGACCCGGCCGGTGAAGCCCAGCTGCGTCAGCCACCAGGCCGTCGACGACCCCATGATTGCCCCGCCGATGATCACAACGTCATAGCGGTCGTGTGTTGGTTCCGTCTGAAATCCCAGCATTTCCGTCCTGCCCGAAGCACCCGCCCGACGATGTAGCGCAGCTTTCCAGCGGGGTAAATGAAGGCCCTGGGCTTAGCCGTAGGGCGGAGGCACATCGACCGAGGGAAGCCAGGGCTTGATATCCAGCAGCGGCGTGCCGTCGAAAGCATCCAGCGCGTCGAAGGTCAGAAGGCCCGCCGTCCGGTCGATTTCCAGCAAGCGGACCACACCCATCGCGATGGGGTTGGGGCGGGCCGGCGCACGCAGCGCGAAGACCCCGGTCGGGCCGTCGCGATGGGGCGGGTTCAAGACGATCATGTCGCGCCGCGCCCGACCGGTCCAGTAGAGCAGGATGACCGGCTGGCCCCGCTCCAGCCCCAGAAGCCCGGGGCGGAACGGCAGGTCGATCTCGGCCTGAAATGCCCCACCCGCCTCGCGCGCTTCGCGCAGGTTCTTCGGGCAGTTGCCCTGCGACCAGGGGCTGCGCAGCCGCCCGATGAAGCGCAACTGCGCGTCGGCTGCGATCCGGGCGGGGTCAAAGCTTAGCGCGACCTCGCCAGGACGCACGGTTTTCCCGTTGGAAGCCTCGGTCATGCAGGGGGCCTCCGGCCGCTGGCGTCGCAGGATGCTGCTGCGCCGAAGGCCCCGATGCAAGATCAGTCGTGAGCCGCGCCGTGGTCCATTGTCGAGTGGTCCATCTCGCCTGCCGCCATCGGCGGGTCGATCATGAACTCGATCTCGATCCGGCCCGCCTTCTCGAAGATCAGCGTGGCCTTGTGCATCTCGCCCTCGGTCAGGGGTCCCGTCAGGCCCATGAACATGACGTGATACCCGCCCCGCTCCAGGCTGACAGTCCCGCCAGCCGGGATCTCCAGCGCCTCGACATGGGCCATCGTGCCGACGCCGTCCGCGTCGACCTTGCTTTCGTGGACCTCGGACTTGGCCGCGATGGCGGATTCCACCCCGATCAGCCGGTCGGCCTCGGCGCCGTTGTTGACGATGGCCATGTAGCCGCCAGCCGTCTGCGCGCTGGCCGCAGGCTGGGGGATATGGGGATGGATGATCTGCAGGTCACCCGCGACAATCTCGTGCGCAAGGGCGGGGGCGGCAAGGAACAGGGCGGTGGCAAGCACAAACAGTCGTTTCATCGGTAGGTCCTTTCGGGACACGCAAGGGTTGGGAATGGCCCGCCGCACCGGGCAAGCCAAGGCTGTCGGAGATGTCTGCTGCGCTGCCCCGCTGGACAGGCGGCAACGATCAGCCGACCGGCGGTCCCTGCGGTGCCCGCGACAGGTCCAGGACCCTCGCGGCCCTTGCGTTCTCGCGTGGGGCGGTCACCTCGGCCAGCAGCAGCAGCGCGGCGGGACGGACCGGTCCCGCAAGCGACGGCAGGTCCCCACCGCCCGCAATCTGGCAGGCCTGGCACAACGGATCGGCGTGGCGTCGGCCATCACCCGCCGCGCCGCAGATGTCCGCGACCGAGGCCCCAGCCGCAAGCATCACCGCGACGGTCTGATCATCGGCGTCGGGCATGCGATGGGCGAACCCGGACGCGACCAGCGGCAGGGTGAGAAGGGCCAGAAGCACAATCCGGCGAATTTGCGTGACGAAGGCCAGCATGGTCTTCGGATTAGGCCGGACTGCCGCGCGGGTCAATCGGGCAAAGCGGCGCAGGTGGCTTGCCTTGGCCGGGCATCAGGGAAAGAGTGGGCCAGCAACCCAAATCACCCGGATCGCCAAAATGCCCGACCTCGTCCCCGTCTTTGACGGCCACAACGACATCGTCCTGAAGATCGCCGCCGCCGGCGCGAACCGCGAGCACCTCTGGCTGAAAGGCGAAGGCGCCGGGCATCTGGACCTGCCGCGGATGCTGTCGTCGGGCTTCGCGGGCGGGTTCTTTGCCGTGTACATCCCTTCGCCCGAAACCGCTGACGTGGCCTCGTACCACGATCTGATGGACAACCCGCCCTACGACGTGCCGCTTCCGGCGCTGATCGACCACGGCTCGGCCCAGCCCGTCGCGGTCGAGATGCTGGGGCATCTCATGTGGATGGAGCGTGCCTCTGGCGGCCGCTTCCGCTGGTGCCGGTCGGTCGCCGATATCCGCGCCGCGATGGCTGCCGGTGCGGTCGCGGGCGTCCTGCACTTCGAAGGCGCCGAGCCGATCGGCCCGAACCTTGATGCGCTGCACCTTTTCCACGCGATGGGCCTGCGCTCGCTTGGCCCGGTCTGGAGCCGCCCGACCATCTTCGGCCACGGCGTGCCGTTCCGCTTCCCCTCGACCGGGGACACCGGGCCGGGGCTGACCGACCTTGGCAAAGCCCTGGTCCGCGAATGCAACGCGTTGCGGATCATGCTTGACCTGTCCCACCTGAACGAGGCCGGGTTCTGGGACGTGGCCAAACTCTCTGACGCGCCGCTTGTCGCGACCCATTCCAACGCCCATGCCGTGACCCCGTCCAGCCGCAACCTGTCGGACCGCCAGCTGCGCGCCATCGGCGAGACGGGCGGCATGGTGGGCCTGAACTTCGCCACCTGCTTCCTGCGCCCCGATGGCCGCGAGAGCGCCGAGATGACGCTTGACCCGGTCATGCACCACATCGAACACCTGCTGAAGCTGGCCGGCGAAGATCACGTCGGCCTGGGGTCCGACTACGACGGGGCGACGACGCCGCGCGACATCGGCGGGGTCGACGGCCTGCCGGTCCTGATCGCCGCCATGCGCCAGATGGGCCTGGGCGAGCCGCTGATCCGGAAGATCGCGCATGGCAACTGGCTACGGCTTCTCGAACGCACCTGGGGCGCCTGACCGGGCCGCTCGTCGATGACTTCGTCACTCCTCGCTGGGGTCCGCTCCGACGAGAAGCCGAAGGCGCACGAGGAGGTTAGCCCGCAAGTGCCCCGCGCAGCCCCTGCGCCAGGTCGGTGAAGCGGTCGGAGAGCGGGTTTGACCGCCGCCAGACCAGGCCGATGGTCCGGCTGGGGCGCGGCTCGGCCAGGCGGTGCAGCGCGACCGGGGCCGCGCGCCCCTCGACCGCTGCCGCCATCTCGGGGATCAAAGTCACCCCGATCCCGGCCCCGACCATCTGCACCAGCGTGCCCAGGGACGAACCCTCCATGATATCGCCGGTCAGCCCCGGCGACAGCTTGCAGACCGCAATCGCCTGATCCCGGAAGCAATGCCCCTCCTCCAGCAGCAGAAGCTGCATCTCGCGCAGCTCTTCCAGCGCGGGGACCGGGTGATCCGACGCGGTTGCAGCCCGGACCAGCAGGAATTCTTCGTCCAGCAGCGGGTGTTCCACCAGGGACGGCTCTGACACCGGCAGAGCCAGCAGCGCCAGGTCAAGCCGCCCCTCGCCCAGGTCGCGCAGAAGCTTCGGAGTGACCGCCTCACGCGGGCGAAGTTCCAGGCCCGGAAACCGTGCGCCGAGTTCGCGCATCAGACGCGGCAGAAGATAGGGCGCCACCGTCGGGATCACCCCCAGCCGCAGCCGCCCCGACAACGGCCCCGTCGAGGCCCGCGCCAGGGCCCCCAACTCGTCCACCGCCCGCAGCACATCCCGCGCCCGCAGCGCGAAGTCCTCGCCCAGGCCGGTCAGGCTGATCTGCCGCGCCCCACGTTCGACCAGCGGTGCACCCAGGATATCCTCCAGCTCTTTCACCTGCAGGGACAGCGCCGGTTGCGAGATCGCCGAGGCCTCCGCCGCCCGCCCGAAATGACGGTGCCGGGCCAGCGCGTCGAAATAGCGCAGGTGCTTGATGGTAAGCTTTGTCATAGGCTGTACATATCGCGGTGATAGGAAAATGAAAATTCCTATTATCGTTCAACGGTGGTAGCGATAGATCACGCTATGACGCAGCCGAGTCGCCCTCCGGTTCCGGGACCGGGCGCTTGGTTTGTTTTTTGACAGCCAGTTCAGGGAGAACAAGATGGACGGCAATGACGTTGGACGCACGGGCAAATGCCCGGTGATGCACGGCGCGATCACCACGACCACGCAGACGGTCACGGACTGGTGGCCGAAGACGCTGAACCTGGATATCCTGCACCAGCATGACACCAAGGTGAACCCGCTGACCGGCTTCAATTACACCGAAGAGGTGAAGAAGCTGGATTTCGAGGGCCTGAAGCGTGACCTGACCGCCCTGATGACCGACAGCCAGGACTGGTGGCCCGCCGACTGGGGTCACTACGGCGGCCTCTTCATCCGCATGTCCTGGCACGCCGCCGGGACCTACCGCATGGCCGACGGCCGCGGCGGGGCGGGCACCGGCAACCACCGCTTTGCCCCCCTGAACTCCTGGCCCGACAACGCCAACCTGGACAAGGCCCGGCGGCTGCTGTGGCCGATCAAGAAGAAGTACGGCAATCGTCTGTCCTGGGCCGACCTGATGGTCCTGGCCGGGACCGTGGCCTACGAATCCATGGGCCTGAAAACCTTCGGTTTCGGCTTTGGGCGCGAGGATATCTGGGCACCCGAGAAGGACGTCTATTGGGGGTCCGAGAAAGAGTGGTTGAAGGACGAACGCTATCCGACGAAGGAAGACCGATCTTCCCTGGAAAACCCGCTGGCCGCCGTGGTCATGGGCCTGATCTACGTGAACCCGCAGGGCGTGGACGGCGTTCCTGATCCGCTGCGCACCGCGATGGACGTGCGCGAGACTTTCGCCCGCATGGCGATGGATGATGAGGAAACCGTCGCCCTCACCGCCGGCGGTCACACTGTCGGCAAGGCGCATGGCAACAACGACGCCGCCCGCATCGGCGCGGAACCCGAAGGGGCTGCCATCGAAGAGGGTGGCCTGGGCTGGATGGTCCACTCGGCCCGGTCCGTCGGCCGCGACACCATCACCTCGGGACTTGAAGGCGCCTGGACGACCCACCCGACGAAGTGGGACAGCGGCTATTTCCACCTGCTCCTGAAGTACGACTGGGAACTGGTGAAATCCCCCGCCGGGGCCTTCCAGTGGCAGCCGATCAACATCGACCCGGCCGACATGCCGGTGGACGTGGAAGACCCAACCATCCGCCGCATGCCGATGATGACCGACGCCGACATGGCGATGAAGATGGACCCGGCCTACCGCGCGATCAGTGAGCGGTTCGCCAAGGATCAGGCCGCGTTCTCGGACGCCTTCGCCCGCGCCTGGTTCAAGCTCACGCACCGCGACATGGGGCCGAAGGTCCGCTACCAGGGGCCCTGGGTCCCGCAGGAAGACCTGATCTGGCAGGACCCCGTCCCGACCGGCTCCACGGCCTGGAACGTGGACGCGGTGAAGGCCAAGATCGCCGCTTCGGGTCTGTCGGTCAGCGACATGGTCACCACCGCCTGGGACAGTGCCCGCACCTTCCGCGGTTCGGACAACCGGGGCGGTGCGAACGGTGCCCGCATCCGTCTGGCTCCGCAGAAGGACTGGGAGGGCAACGAACCTGCCCGCCTGGCGCGCGTCCTGTCGGTGCTGGACCCCATCGCCAAAGAGGCCGGGGCCTCGCTGGCCGACGTGATCGTGCTGGCCGGGAACGTCGGCGTCGAACATGCGGCCAAGGCCGCTGGCGTTGACGTCACCGTCCCCTTCCACGCAGGCCGCGGCGACGCGACCGATGCAGAGACGGATGCCGACAGCTTCAGCGTGCTGGAGCCTTTGGCCGATGGCTTCCGCAACTGGATGAAGAAGGACTATGCCGTCTCGGCCGAGGAACTGCTTCTTGACCGTGCGCAACTCATGGGCCTGACCGCGCATGAGATGACCTGCCTGATCGGCGGGATGCGGGTGATTGGTACCAACCACGGCGGCACGGCACATGGGCAGTTCACCGACCGTCTGGGCGCGCTGACCACCGACTTCTTCGCCGGCCTGACGGACATGGGTTACAAGTGGGTGCCGAAGGGCAACAACTTGTACGAACTGACCGACCGCAAGACCGGTGCCGTGAAGTGGACGGCGACGCGGGCGGACCTGGTGTTCGGCTCGAACTCGATCCTGCGCGCCTATGCCGAGGTCTATGCCCAGGACGACAACCGCGAGAAGTTCGTCTGCGACTTCGTCTCGGCCTGGGTCAAGGTGATGGAAGCCGACCGTTTCGACCTGCGCGCCTGATCCGCGCACCGGCTTGGATGACGCGGCCCGGACCCATGCGGTTCGGGCCGTTTCTACATCCGCCGCCCCATCCGCCGCCCACCGACGCCACGGCGGAAATTTATTTGCGCGCGCATGGAACCGACCGGCGCACGTCCGCGTTATTCCGCCAAGCGGTGCCAGGCCAATGGCACCCAGGGGGAATTCGGGGGATGAGGGAATTGGGGGGAATGAATGACGGGGGATGATCGTTCGAGCAGGGGTCTTTCGACCGAGGAAGACCTTCGCGCCCTGTACGAGTTCACCGACGCAATCTACCACGCCCGGTCTGCCGATGACATCTACAGCTCGGCGCTGGATGTCATTACCCGCACTTTGCACTGCGACAGGGCGTCGATCCTCCTCTTCGACGACGCGGGCGCCATGCAGTTCGTCGCCTGGCGTGGCCTTTCCGACCAGTATCGCACCGCACTTGCCGGCCACACGCCGTGGAAGCCGGGCGACCGGGACCCTCCACCGATCTTCGTCGAGAACATCGCCGAAAGCGACGAACCCGACTGGATAAAGCAGGGGATCACGGCCGAGGGGATCGTCAGCCTGGGCTTCGTGCCGATCACCCAGGAAGGCCGCGTCATCGGCAAGTTCATGACCTACTACAGCAGCCGACAGAGCATCCAGCCCCAGTCGCAGACGCTGGCCGTCACCATCGCCCGGCAGCTTGGGTTCAGCATTGGCCGGACCCGCGCCGAGGCCGCGCGCGAGACCGCGCTGTCCGACCTGGTTCACTCCGAGGCCCGCTTCCGCCAGATGACCGAAGAGGCCCCGATCATGATCTGGATGAGCGATCCGACCGGGCACTGCGAACAGCTCAACAAGCGTGCGCGGGACTTCTGGGGCGTGGCCGACGACGGGCTGGACCAGTTCGACTATTCGGCCACCATCCATCCCGACGACTTCGACCACATCCTGTCGCAGATGGCCGAGGCCATCACGCAGAACCGCCCCGTCACCCTGCGCGGCCGTTATGCCAACGTCTCGGGCGACTGGCGCGTCCTGCAGACCGAAGCGCGGCCCAGATATGCCTGCGACGGGCGCTTTCTTGGCATGATTGGCGTCAACGTCGACATCACCGAACAGGAAAGCAGCGCCCGGCAACGTGAACTGATGCTGGCCGAACTGAACCACCGCGTGAAGAACACCCTTGCCGTCGTGCAGGCCATTGCGCACCAGACCTTCAGGTCCGAGGGCAGCTCTCCGGCGGTGAATACCTTCCTCGGGCGGCTTGGTGTGCTGGCCAAGGCACATGACATCCTGTCGGGCGTGAACTGGGAAGCCACGCCGATGCACGAACTGGCGCGGGAAGTGCTGGGCGGACTTTCGGCCAACAAGACCCGGATCGTCACCGACGGCCCGCCGTTTCTGCTCAAGCCGAAGCAGGCCCTGGCCATTGCGCTTGCGCTGCACGAGCTGCAGACCAACGCGATGAAATACGGCGCGCTGTCGGTCGACCAGGGAACGGTCGTGCTGCAATGGCGACTTCCCTCCAGCCGAAGTCTTGAAATCCTCTGGCAGGAACGTGGCGGCCCGCCCGTCATCCCCCCCTCGCGCCGGGGGTTCGGGACGCTTATGCTGGAGCAGGGTCTGGCAGCCGAGCTGAACGGCACCGCCAGGCTGGATTTTCAACCGGACGGCCTGCAGTGCCGCATCGAAGCCGTGATCGAAGGGGTGAATGGATGAGCGTTCTGTCAGGCCGCCGGGTTCTTGTCGTGGAAGACGAATTCCTGATTGCCGCAGCCCTGTGCGACATGCTGCAGGACAGTGGCGCCGTCGTCGTGGGTCCGGCCGCGACCGTGGACCAGGCGATGCAGCTGTTGCAGGAAAGCCCTGTCGACGCCGCGCTTCTGGACATGAACCTGAACGGCCAGTGGAGCGATCCGGTCGCCGAGGACCTGCAGCAGCGACGCACCCCGTTCGTCTTTACCACCGGTTACGGGGCGAACGCGCGGGCCGACAGGTTCGGGGTGCGGACCGTGTCCAAGCCCTATTCCTGGGAAGAGATCGAGCAGCAGCTGGCGCTCTCGATGGACGAAGCATCGCTTCCGCAGAAATGACCGGGGCGCGCCCGAGGGCCGCTTAACCAAAGCAGCGCAGCAGGTCGCCGGACTGTGCTGGTACCCGCGGCCGGGCTCGAACCGGCACGGCCTTGCGGCCAAGGGATTTTAAGTCCCCAGTGTCTACCATTTCACCACGCGGGCAGCCGGGCGGACCTTAGCCTTTGCCATGCGCGGGGAAAAGCCCGCTCCTTGCCATGACCCGGCCTTGCAGACTAGCCTGCCCCGCAGCCGACGGAGGTCCGATGCGCAGCTCGCCCCAGACCCTGCCCCGCAGCCAGGACGTGGTGACCGCCGCGCTCGCCCATCTTGCCCGGATCGTGCTGGACAAGGGCCGCTTCATCTATGCGCACGACGCATACGACATCGCCGCCGTGCATGAGGGCTACAACCTTCTGCGCCATTGCGGGACCCTGTGGTTCATGGCCCGCGCAACGAACCAGCTGCCCGGTCGGCCCGACCCCGATCTTCTGGAGGCCATCATCCGGGCGACGGGCTATCTTGGACGCAAGCTCGCCCCGCCGCTCTGGGCTGCGCCCGACCGGCCCAGCCTTGGCCTGGTCGGCAATGGCGCGGTCAAGCTGGGCGGGCTTGGCCTTGGCCTTCTGGCCCTGACCGAGGTTGCCGCCCTTCCCGCGCTGGCCCTTCCGCCCAAGGCCCTGCCCCATCCCCTGCCCGCAACCTTGTCCCGGATGCGCACCTATGCCCTGGACGAGATCGACGGCGACGACTTCCGCCACAAGCGCGACTTCCAGACCGGAGAGGTCCTTGGCTTTCGGTCCGACTACTATACTGGCGAGGCGATCTTCGGACTTCTGATGTCAGGCCCTGCCACCGGTGATCTGATCCGCGTCACCACCGGACTGATGCGGCAGGGCTATGGCTTTGCCCAGCAAAGTCACTGGATGGCCTATGCCGCCTGCGAAGCCGTCGCACGCGGCGTGGTGCCCGAGGCGTTGGGTTCGGCCTATCTGACCGGGCTGATGGAGGCGATCCTGGGCGACACCCACTACCGCGCCCGCCGCCAATCCACCCCCATCGCCTGCCGGACCGAGGCGCTGACCCGCGTCCTCCTCCTTGCCCGAGACCACCCCGGCCTTCTGTCCCCCGACCTGCTGACCCGCATCCACACCCATGCGGCCGACAATCTGGCCCTGCAGCTGGACTGGTATGCCGACGGCCAGTTCTGGAAGGGCGACGACGCGCGGAAGGTGCAGATCGACTACATCCAGCACAATGCCACCGCCTTCCTGCACTGGGGACTGCTGGGGGAGGGCTGACCTCTCGCAACAGTTCCTTGTGCACTCCGTGCACGCGTCGCAGGACCCAGCGAGGAGTGCATGAAATGCTCGGCGAGCGCCCCCTCAGCCAGCCCCCGCCAGCAACCGGCTGACCAGTTCAAAGCTGTTCCGGACCCCCATCTTGCGGATCATGTTCGCCCGGTGCACCTCGACCGTACGGGGGGATGACCCCACCGCCAGCGCGATTTCCTTCGAGGTGAACCCGTTCACCAGATAGCGCGCGATCCGCCTCTCTGTCGGGGTCAGCGCGCCCGCCGGTCCCTCGGCCTCCAACGGCCGGTAGGTCCAGACCGCCAGCCGTTGCGGGTCCTCGCGGTCCAGCGCGGTGCCATGCCCCTCCATCCACAGGACCTGCCCATCCTTGCGGCGCATGAAGCGTTCGTCGCGGTAGACCCCCGCCCCCTGCATCGCCTTGCGCGCTCGTTCGCCGATCAGCTCGTAATCCGTCTGACCGGGATAGAGCATCCGGATCGACTGCCCCTCCAGCTCGCGCGGGGTCCAGCCGAACACCGCCTCGACCCGCAGGCTGGCCCGCAGGATCACCCGGTCGCCCAGGATCAGCGTCGCATCCGGTGCGTGCTGGAACGCGAGCCGTTCATAGTCGCGCATTACCGCCCCTCTACGTAGCCATATACGTATTCTTACGGATGGCAGCCCCCCGCGCAATCTTTCAGGATCACCGCAGTCCGATGTTCCGTGACTGGAACCGGGAGGAGATCACCGATGAACAAAGTCTACCCAAGCCCCGCTGCGGCCCTCGACGGGCTTCTGCACGATGGCATGCTGATCGCCTCCGGGGGCTTCGGCCTTTGTGGCATCCCCGAACTGCTGATCGCCGCCATCCGTGACGCGGGCACCAAGGACCTGACCGTCGCCTCGAACAACGCAGGCGTCGACGGCTTTGGTCTTGGCGTCCTTCTGGAAACCCGGCAGGTCAAGAAGATGATCTCGTCCTACGTCGGCGAGAACGCCGAATTCATGCGCCAGTATCTGTCCGGCGAGTTGGAGCTGGAGTTCAACCCGCAAGGCACGCTGGCCGAACGGATGCGGGCAGGCGGCGCGGGCATTCCCGGTTTCTACACCGCGACCGGCGTCGGCACGGTGATCGCCGAGGGCAAGGAACACCACGATTTCGACGGCCGCACTTACATCCTGGAACGCGGGATCGTCGCTGACCTTGCCATCGTGAAAGCCTGGAAGGCGGACCCGTCCGGGAACCTCGTCTTCCGCAAGACCGCCCGCAACTTCAACGTCCCCGCCGCCACCTGCGGCAAGACCTGCGTCGTCGAGGTCGAGGAAATCGTCCCGCTGGGCAGCCTTGACCCCGATACGATCCACCTGCCGGGGATCTACGTCCACCGCATCGTGACCGGCCGCCATGAAAAACGCATCGAACAGCGGACTGTCCGCAAGCGGGAGAACGCATGATGAGCGACGCAAAAGGCTGGGACCGCAACGGCATGGCCGCCCGCGCCGCGCAGGAGTTGCAGGACGGGACCTATGTAAACCTCGGCATCGGGATTCCGACGCTGGTGTCGAACTACATCCCCAAGGGGGTCAGCGTCACTCTGCAGTCTGAAAACGGAATGTTGGGCATGGGTCCCTTCCCGTTCGAGGGCGAGGAAGACCCCGACCTGATCAACGCCGGGAAACAGACCATCACCGAACTGCCTCAGACTGCCTATTTTGACTCGGCCCAAAGCTTCGCGATGATCCGCGGCGGCAAGATCGCGATGGCGATCCTTGGCGCAATGGAAGTGGCCGAGAATGGCGATCTGGCGAACTGGATGATCCCCGGCAAGCTGGTCAAGGGTATGGGCGGGGCGATGGACTTGGTGGCGGGCGTCGGCCGCGTCGTCGTCGTGATGGACCACACCTCGAAGCACGGCGAATCCAAGGTGCTGAAGGCTTGCACCTTGCCGCTGACCGGCAAGGCCGTGGTGAACCGGATCATCACCAACCTTTGCGTGCTGGACGTGGTCCCCGGCGGTCTCAAGCTGGTGGAATGCGCCCCCGGCGTGACCGAGGCCGACGTGCGCGCCGCGACCGAGGCCACCCTTGTCTGACCACCTCGTCACCCGCGAACACGGGGCGACCAAGGGTCGCTTCGTGATCCGGCGCGGCGGGGAAGAGGCAGAGCTGACCTATTCGATCACCACCCCGACCCTGATCATCGCCGACCACACCGGCGTCCCGGATAGCTTTCGGGGCACCGGGGCGGGCCTGGCTCTGGTGGAAGCCCTCGTGGCGGCGGCGCGAAAGGACGGCTTCAAGGTCGTCCCCCTTTGCCCCTTCGTGAACGCCACGCGGCTGAAGCACCCCGACTGGGCCGACGTCTTCGTCTGAAACCCGGCGCCTATAGTCCAGCGATGTCCGTCCGGAAGACGCACGGATCGGTCACCAGCATCGGCGGGCTGACGCAAAGCCCCTGCGCCACCTGCCAGGCGGCCAGCACCTTCGGCACATAATCCCGCGTCTCGGCATAGGGTGGCACGCCGCCGTTGTTGCGCACCGCGCCCTCGCCCGCGTTGTAGGCGGCCAGCACCAGGACCGGATCGTTGTCGAACTCCTCCAGGAGCCAGTCCAGATAGGCGACGCCGCCCTTGATGTTCTGGATCGGGTCGGTCGAGTCGCTGACCCCGAACCGCTCCGCCGTCGCCGGGATCAGCTGCATCAGCCCCACCGCCCCGGCATGACTGACCGCATCCGACTGCCCCGCGCTTTCGATCCCGATCACCGCCAGCACCAGCGCGGGCGAGACATTGGTGTCCAGCGTCGCGCGCAGGATGTCCTTGCCATAGGCGTCCGCCATATCCTGCATCGTCTGCAGCCGCGGCGCGCGGACCGAGGCCCCATCCGGCCCTTGCGACAACGAGGCCATCGCGATGTCGAACCGGTCCGAGGCGCCGCCGATCCCGGCCGGGACCTGTTCCCAGAACCAGGCGTAAGAGGACGAAGGCCCCGGGCCGGGTTCGGTCATCGGGCCCTCATCGGGCTTTTCCACCGCCTTCGGCTCCTCCAGCCCGTGATCCGGGTTCGGATCGACCTTCGGCAAGGCGGCAAGGTAGCGGGCCTGTTCCTCGGGGTCGATCTGCACGGTGATCCGTTTGCCCGGCAGGCCTTCCCCGACCTTCACCCGCTTGAAGCTGGTTTCGGCGAAAGACGCCTGGGGAAGGGCCGCGCAGAGAATCGCTGCGGTCCATGTGGTCTTGCTGATCATGTCGGGGCCTGCTCGCCTCGTTGTTTTGCAGCAAGATTCGCAGGTTCGCATCGCCCCAGCCAGCACTTTCGCGGGGCAATCATGGCATTTCCGCCAGAATTGACCGAAAAACCACGGCCTAGCATGGAAGCGTGAACAGATTCCTAAAATTTGTTTCCTTGAATTTCATAGGCTTGGCCAAGTCTCGGCAGATTTTCCGATGCGGCCGAAAATCTCCAGATGTCGTCCAAACTGCTGCCACGTTTGGGGGGCTATATGTGTTCATACCGAACGACGAAGGCGCAGCGAAGGCCAGATCGAAGCGGTTGAGTTAAAGATGAGCACCTTAGAAAGGGACAAGACCATGACCAATTTCTCCGCTTTCCTGAAAGACGAAGCCGGCGCCGTGACCGTTGACTGGGTGGTCCTGACCGCCGCTGTCGTGGGCCTCGGCCTCCTGATCTTCAACTGGGTCCGCCCGGCTGTTTCGAACCTGGCTGAATCGATCAACGCCGAGCTGGCCGAAGCTCAGGCTTGCATGGAAAGCGACGGCGTTACCTGCTAATAATCGCCGCAGGATATCCTACTCTGGCCGCGCTTCGAAAGAAGCGCGGCCAGTTGCGTTTCCGGGGGGGCACCGCCTGGTCCCGCGGCCTTGCTTCCGGGGCCCGGGATCGCCTTGCAGCGCCTGGATACTGCCGTACCCGACGCACCCTAACGCCATACCCATTTTTCGCCTTATAGTTGCTGAGCCCAGATCCTCCTGCACCAACATCTCCATTCGATTCTATTTTATTTCAATGGTTTACCTGTTTCCTGGACCCTTCTGCGTTCGGCGCAGAAATAACCAAACCAGTCCCAACTCCTGCCATGATTGTCGGGCCATATGGGTGCATACCGACCGACGAAGGCAGACGGTTCAGCCCAGATCGCACCGGTTTAGAACAGGTGAACACCTATCAAGGGACAAGATGATGACCAAGATTTCCGCTTTCCTGAAAGACGAAGCCGGTGCTGTTACTGTTGATTGGGTCGTTCTGACCGCTGCCGTCGTGGGCCTTGGCCTGCTGATCTTCAGCTGGGTGCGCCCGGCCGTTTCCAACCTCGCCGAGGCGATCAACGCCGAACTCGCCGGCGCGCAGGCCTGCATGGAACAGAACAACTCGGTTACCTGCCAGTAATTCAGGTCTCACGTTCTTCGGGCCGCGCCTTTCGCAAGGCGCGGCCTTTCCTATTCAGGGACCTCGTGTCGCAGGTTCGGGAAACAGTTCCCCCCCGGCTGCAAGATTGTAGCCCGACCTCCGTTAAACTTTCGCCGCATTCCGCAGCCAAGTTGCAGCCATCAAGGATCGCCCGTCGCGGGCGCGGATCACATGGTGCGCAAGGTTTCAGCCCCGTTCCCCGCAATCGCGACCGATCCAGCCACCGATTCGGGGCACCCCGCCTGCAAACTTGCAACGGGCGGCCCCACAACACTAGAAGCGCGGGGCGCGCGCGGGGGTCACACCCAGGGTCGCTCCCAGCAAGTAGAGGGTAGAAATGAGAGCAGTATTTGCATTGGTCCTTCTGGTCGGCATGGGGCTGGCCGGTGTGGCCGTCTACATGATTCAGGGCTACATGGCCGACCTTGAAACCGCGTTGGAGCAAGAGCGGTCGTTCAACGCCAAGGCCGGCAAGCTGGTCGAGGTCTACGTCTTCGCCAAGGCAAAGGGCTATGGCGATGCGCTTGCGGAAGGCGACGTCCAGCTGATCTACTGGCCCGAGAAATCCCTTCCGAAGGAAATCTTCCGCGAGAAGGAAAAGCTCTTCCCGGAAAACGCCGATGGCCCGCGCTACATCATGCGCTCGACCGAGGCGTTCGAGCCGGTTCTTGCCAGCCGCGTCACCGAGCCGGGAGAGCTGGCCAGCCTCACCTCCAAGCTGGAAAAGGGCAAGCGCGCCTTTGCAATCCAGGTCGGAACCGACTCGGGCGTATCGAACTTCGTGAAGCCCGACGACTTCATCGACATCCTGTGGACCGGCAACGTCCCGGGATATGAAGGGCGGATCACCCGCCAGATCGAAAGCGCCGTCCAGGTCATCGCCGTGGACAACGCGCTGAACGAGGGGCAGGTTGCCTCGGACACTGTTGCGCAGACGGTAACGGTAGCAGCGACGCCCGAGCAGGTGGCCCGTCTGGCCCAGGCGCAGGCGACGGGCGAGCTGACGCTGTCGCTGGCGATGGACGCCACCGAGACCACCGAAGGCACGATCGAGACCGACACCAAGTCCCTTCTCGGGATCGTGGAAGTCGCCCCCGAAGTGGTGGCTCCAGTGATCGAACAGAAAGTGTGCTACGCCAAGCAGCGCAGCGGCGGGGTCCTGGTCGACACCGATGTCGTGATCCCCTGCAAGGACTGAACCGACATTCTGAAAGCCTTGGGGCGCGGCCACATTATCTGGGGCCGCGCCCCTTTCATTTTTCAATCCGTTGCGACCTGTTGCAGTTTATCCACATCAACAACTTCCCCCAAAGCATTGATTATTGCAAAAAAAGCGGCACTGGGTCATTCTCCCCGGACATAAGGGCATTCAAGACCCAAACGAGGCGTGGTCGAAAGGGCAGATCACATGAACATGAAACGACTTCTGACTGCAGCGTATATTGGTGCGGCTCTCGCATCGACGGCGCTGACGCCGGTCTCTGCCGAAGTCCTGCG
>NZ_JAXMMF010000033.1:0-26984 GCF_034366665.1 Tabrizicola sp.
TCGCGGATCTGGGCGGCCATGTAGTCGGTGAAGAGCTGGACCTTGGGGTCCTTGAGCCTTCGATGCTGGCTAAGCGCCGACAGCTGGATCGGCAGCGGCGGTGTTGCCGTGGCGACGGGGACCAGGCGGCCATCGCGCAGATGGTCGGCGACCTCGAACAGCGGCTTCAGGACGACCCCGCGCCCATCCAGCGCCCAGCCGGTGAGGACGTCGCCGTCATCGGACTCGAAGGGCCCGGTGATCTCGAACCGCCGGGGGCCGTCGGGGGTTTGCAGGGTCCACTGGAATTCCTTGGCACCCGGAAAGCGCAGGTTCAGGCAGTCGTGCTTGTCGCGGACCAGGGCTTCGCCATCGGCGGGCATTCCCCGGCGGGCGATGTAGGCGGGGGCGGCGCACAGAAGGCGCGGGCAGTCGGCGATGGTGCGGACCTTGAGGGTGGAATCCTCCAGGAGACCAAGGTGAAAGGCCACGTCAATGCCTTCCGCCACCACGTCGATGCCCCGGTCCGACAGGCGCAGGCGGACGTCGATCTGCGGGTATTGATCCTTGAACGCCGGAACCCGGGGAGCGATGAGGCGGCGGCCGATCCCCAGGGGCGCGGCGACAAAGATCGTGCCACGCGGGTTCTGTGTCACGTCCATCACCGCGGCTTCGGCGTCGTCGATGGCCTCAAGGATACGGCGCGCGCCATCATAGAAGATGCGGCCGTTCTCGGTGGGTTGCAGGCTGCGGGTGGTGCGGCTGAAGAGCCGCACGCCGAGGTGCTTCTCCAGTTCGGAAATCCGCGCCGAGGAAACCGCGGGCGAGGTGCGCTGATCACGCGCGGCGGCGGACATGCTGCCCAATTCGTAGACGCGGACGAACATGCGGATGTTGTTCACATAGGACATCGGGGGGCCATTGTTCGGCAGGGCTTGAAAGTGATGCGGGGTTTCTATGGATTAACAGAAAGGTGCCGCGCGGGATAGCGTTTCGACAAAGCCGGGAGGTGTCACGATGTACGACTGGGTGGTTCTGTGGGAATGGGTCGAGATCGCGGCACGCTGGCTGCATGTGATCACCGCCATCGCCTGGATCGGGTCAAGCTTCTACTTCATCGCGCTGGACCTTGGGTTGCACCGAGATCGCAACCTGGCCAGCGGCGCGGACGGCGAGGAATGGCAGGTCCACGGTGGGGGATTCTACCACATCCAGAAATACCTCGTGGCCCCTGCGTCGATGCCGGATCACCTCGTGTGGTTCAAATGGGAAAGCTATGCGACCTGGCTGTCGGGCTTTGTCATGCTGGTGCTGGTCTACTACCTGGGGGCCGAGTTGTTCCTGATCGACCCCACGGTGATGGAGCTGGAGGTCTGGCAGGCGGTGGGCATTTCGCTGGCCTCGCTGGCCTTCGGCTGGATCGCCTACAACACGCTGTGCAAGGTCTTTGTGAATGCCGATCAGAACGTGCTGATGGTGGCGCTGTTTGTTGTGCTGGTGGCGATGTCGTGGTTCTACACGCAAGTGTTCAGCGGCCGGGCGGCGATGCTTCACCTGGGGGCGTTCACGGCGTCGATCATGTCGGGGAACGTGTTCTTCGTCATCATGCCGAACCAACGCGTTGTGGTGGCTGACCTGAAGGCGGGGCGGAAGCCGGACCCGAAATACGGCAAGATCGCCAAGCAGCGGTCGACGCACAACAACTACCTGACCCTGCCCGTGGTCTTCCTGATGCTGTCGAACCATTACCCCCTGGTCATCGCGACCGAGTGGAACTGGGTGATCGCCAGCCTGGTGTTCCTGATGGGCGTGACGATACGGCACTGGTTCAACACCCGGCACGCGCGGAAGGGCAACCCGCACTGGACCTGGTTTGTCACCGTGCTCCTGTTCCTGATCATCGCCTGGCTGTCCACCGCGCCGATGCGGACGGTTGAGGGGGAAGCCAAGCTGCAGGGGGCCGCGCTGGTCTATGCCTCTGCGTCCGGGTTCGAGGATGTGGTCGGCATCGTGCAGGGCCGCTGTTCGATGTGCCACGCAGCCGAACCGGGGTGGGAGGGGCTGCACTGGCCGCCGAAGGGCGTGGTGCTGGAAACGCCCGCCCAGATCGCGCATGAAGCGCGGCGGATCTATCTGCAGGCGGGCGTAACCCATGCGATGCCGCCCGGGAACCTGAGCTACATGGAGCCGGAGGAGCGGGCGGCGATCGTGGAGTGGTTCCGCAAGGCGGGGACGGACGACCCGGTATAGGGGGCAAATTTCTTGAGTAAGAAATTTGTCAAAATCCTTGCTTAAGGATTTTGGGGCTCTGCGCGGGCTGGGTTTTCCCGGTTCTTCTCGTACCGCCGCATCCCTGGGAACTCGGGCAGCCAATCCTCGCGCCGAATGGTCCACAGCTCATAAGTCGGGCGGAATCTCGACGGCTCGTCGAGACAGCCAAGGTTGATGCCGATCTCGTCGCCGATATGGGCATAGACCGGCGAGCCGCAGGTCGGGCAGAAGCTGCGGTCGCGGTAGGTCCGAACCTCGCCCATCAGGGTCACGGCGGTATCCGGAAAGATCGCCGAGGCGTGGAACAATGCACCGTGGTTCTTGCGGCAATCCATGCAGTGACAGAGGCCGACGCGGTAAGGCTGGCCGGTCGCGTTGAACCGCAAAGCGCCGCAAAGGCAGCCGCCGGTGACTTTGTCCATTCAACCCTCCCGCTCGTCGATGACTTCGTCACTCCTCGCTACACCCCCGACGAGAAGCCGAAGGCGCACGAGGAGGCGTCGTCGAGGATCAGTCGCCCAGCTTGGCGTGCACCTCGTCGAGGTCAACCGGGCCCAACGGCAGCTTGTTCGCCGGGTTCTCGAAATCATAGCGGAAAAGCTGGAAATCGCGTTTGTAGATTTCCCACATGAGGTGCATCGAGAGATCGTCGAAATAGGCCTCGACCGGGTGGGCGCGTTTCGGCCCGTGGCCTTCGCTTTCGTTGAAGCGGGGAATTGCCGCCAGATCGACGGAGTGTTTCGTCTGGATATTGTCCAGCACGACCTGCATGCCGGGATTGAAATCCTCGGTGAAGAAGATGTGGTTGTAACGCCCGCCATTGACGATGAAGGTCGAGACATGGCCGGCCATTGCCGACCAGTGGATGTCCGGCTCCATCGGCTTTTTCCAGCGGATGGTGTCGCGGGCGAACAGCAGGAACCGGCGGAAGCTGGCGATCTGGTCGAACTCCTGCTTGCCGTCGTCGCCGCCGACCTCGATCCCGTATTTCTGGATCAGCAGCGGCACGAGGTTCCCCCGGTAGCGCTTGCCGTTGCGTTGGATGCCGCAGATCTTGTCGAAGAAGGACGAAAGGATGCGCGTATAAGGGTTGCGGACACAGGTGAAGGCATAGACTTGCCGCGCGCGGACGGTGCGTTCGATCACCGGCTGGCTGGCGTCCAGCGCCCATTTGTGCAGGCCCGTGGTCGCGTCGTGGATGTCGCCGTCGAAGAACTGGCCGTGGTCAGAGTAGTACATGATCTGCCCGATGGTCGAGCAGGCGCATTTCGGCACGACCCGGTAGACGACGCTTTCGCTTTCCGTCATCCAGGTTCCGGGAAAACCCATTCTGAAATCCCCTTCTCCGGCCAAAAACCATTGACGCAGGTGTAAACTTTGATTGCGGCAATCAAGCAGACATATTCGGGCTTTTCAAGGAACGATGGGCCGGTTTAGGGAAGGGGTGTCCCCAAGCGATTGCAAGACACAGCCGACATGACGCAAATCGCCTTCATCCTGCTCTGTCACAAGGACCCCGAGGGGGTCGTCGCGCAGACATTGCGGCTGACGGCCGCCGGGGACTGTGTGGCGATCCATTTCGACGCCCGGTCGAAGGCGGCGGATTTCGCCCGCATCCGGGCGGCGCTGGCCGGAAACCCGCAGGTGACCTTCGCCCGCCGCCGCGTCAAGTGCGGCTGGGGCGAATGGAGCCTGGTCGCGGCCACGTTGCAAGCCTTGCGCGCGGCGGTCGAGGATTTCCCGGGCGCCACGCATTTCTACATGCTGTCGGGCGACTGCATGCCGATCAAGACCGCGGAATACATCCATGCGGCGCTGGAGCGGGACGACGCCGACCATATCGAAAGCTTCGACTTCTACGGCTCGGGCTGGATCAAGACCGGCATCCAGGAAGAGCGGCTGATCTACCGGCACTGGTTCAACGAACGTCAGCGCAAGTGGCTGTTCTACCGGTCGATCGAGGTGCAAAAGAAGCTGGGCCTGGCGCGCAAGGTGCCCGAAGACCTGAAGATCCGCATTGGCAGCCAGTGGTGGTGCCTGCGCCGACGCACTGTCGAGGCGGTGCTTGCACTGGTGGACCGGCGCCCGGACGTGCGGCGGTTCTTCGCGACCACGTGGATCCCTGACGAGACGTTTTTTCAGACGCTTGTCGCCCATCTGGTCCCCGAACGCGAGATCCGGTCGCGCACTTTGACCTTCCTGATGTTCACCGACTACGGGATGCCGGTGACCTTCTACGACGACCACCACGACATGCTGCTGGCGCAGGGCTTTCTCTTCGCACGCAAGATCAGTCCCGATGCCCGCCAGTTGAAAGAGCGGCTCGGCGCGCTTTATGCCGAGACGGGGCGGGAGTTCGCGATCTCGGACGATGGGGCGCGGCAGTTCGCCTATCTGACCCGGCGCGGGCGCGAAGGGCGGCGGTTTGCCCAGCGGTTCTGGGATGCCGAGGGCAGTCTTGGCCGCAGCCGGACGCTGCTGGTGGTGGCCTGCAAGAAATGGCACGTGGCCAAGCGGCTGGTCGAACGGGTGCGCGGGCAGACCGGTCTGCCCGCGGTGGACTATCTCTTCAACGAGGAAGCGACGCCGCTGCCCGATCTGGGCGGGATCGAGCGGTCGATCGAAAAGCGGATGCGGCACCGCCGGGCGCTGGTGCGGATGCTTTTCGAACGCTGGGACAGTGACCGGCTTGTCCTGTGCGTCGATCCTGGCAGCATCGAGCTGATCCAGGATTTCCACCAGGATCGGTCGCGGATGCGGCTGCTGGAAATCGAATGCGCGTTCTCGGACGAGTACCTTCTGGGTCATGCGCGGCGTGTGGGCCTCGCGGGGCCGCATACGCCCGAGGCGGCGCTGGGCCTCTTGCTGCCGACGATCCGCTATGATGGGAAGTTCGAAAGCGACCGGCTGCGCGCTCTGGCTCTTTCGGGCCACTACCGGATGGTGCAGGGCGGCAGCGTCGACGAGAACACGCAGGCGCTGGCCGCGTTTCTGGACATCCCGGCCGACCAGGCGCGGGCGATAGCTGCAACCGAATATCTATTCGTGGATTGACCGACATGACCTGGAATTACGATCCGACCAACATCTTCGCCCGCATCCTGCGCGGCGAGATCCCGAACAAGACGGTGATGGAGACACCGCACACGCTGGTGTTCCACGACATCCATCCCCAAGCCCCGGTGCATGTGCTGGCGATCCCGAAGGGCGCCTATGTCAGCCTTGACCACTTCGCGGCCGAGGCCTCGGCAGAGGAACTGGTCGATTTCCACCGTACCGTTGCCAAGGTCTGCGCGATCCTGGGGCTGACGGGGGATGAAGGGTTCCGCGCGATCACCAATGCGGGCGCGCACGGGATGCAGGAGGTGCCGCATTACCACCTGCACATCCTGGGTGGCCGCGTGCTGGGGCGGATGCTGGAACGCGACTGAACCCGCAAGGATCGGGTCGCTTGCCCTTCATCTGTCGGGGATCTTCCGGTGAAACACGGAGGATAGGATGCGATTTGTGGCGATTCCGACCAAGGTTGTCCGGTCCTACCAGGCCGGGGGCCTGGATGCGAACGGGCAGGTGCCGGAGCGGACCCTTTCGGACGGGGCTGGCAACCCCTGTCGGCATTGTCTGGGGATGATCCCCGAAGCTGCGGGGATGCTGGTGCTGGCGCACAGGCCTTTCCCCGCGCCGCAACCCTATGCCGAGGTGGGGCCGATCTTCCTTTGTGCGGACGCCTGCGCGGCGGGCGGCGGGGAGGCCATGCCCGCGATGCTGGCAGCATCGGATTACATCGTCCGGGGCTATGGCGCGGACGACCGGATCGTTTATGGCACGGGGGGAGTGGTCGAGACCGCGGCGATTGCGGCGCGGGCAAGGGAACTGTTCAAGGACGCGCGCGTGTCCTACCTGCATGTGCGGTCGGCGCGGAACAATTGCTATCAATGCCGGATCGACCGCTAGACCGGGGCGGTTTTCGAATGGAGCGGCGTGCGCCGCATGCCCTTGCTCTCGGCTTCGCGCGGAAGAGCGCGAAGCCGAGGCTGATGGGGGCGCTGCCCCCAAACCCCCGGGATATTTGGCACCAGGTGAAAGGGCTTGGGTCAGAGCTGCGGATTGGTCGCGTCCCAGGCTTTCAGCCAGCGTTTCGGGGCGGCGTCGCGCCAGTGCTGACGCAGGCGGGCGGTGGCCCAGGCTTCGTCGATGTGGCCCGCGCGGACGAGCATCAGATTGTGCGGGGCGTAGTGCGGGTGAAGCGTGAAGGTGTCAGGGTCGGCGGCCAGCAGCATCTCGCGTTCATCGCGGCTGGCCTTGAAGACGGCGGCGTCGACGTAAGGGCTCCACCAGCACCACATCTTGCCGTGCGCCTTCAGGCATTCATTGCCCCAGGGGTGGTCGATGGTGACCTGCGGCAGGTTGAGGGAGAAGGCGTGGGCCTTGAGGGCGGGCCAGGTGTGGATCAATGGAATCTCTCCCCTCGTTCCAACATGGCAAGGAAATCGGCGATGCGTTTGGCGCGGGTTTCGGGGCGCTTGGCGGTGGTGAGCCGGTAGTAGATCGCGAAAAGGTTCTGGGCGTTCAGGGTCTTGTAGGTCTCGGCTGCCTTGGGGTTGTGGGCTAGCGCGTCCAGGAAGTCCTGCGGGACTTTGGCGTCCTTGCCACCGGCGTAGGCGGCGTCCCAGCGGCCATCGACCTTGGCGGCCTGCACCTGCGCCAGTCCGGCGGGGGTCATCCGGCCCTCGGCGATCAGCTTTTCGACATGGGTGCGGTTCTTCTGGCTCCAGCCCGAGCGGGGCTTGCGGGGGCTGAAGCGCTGAAGCCAGTGGTCGGACCCGCCGGGGCGTTTTGTGCTGTCGATCCAGCCGAAAGCGAGGGCTTCGATGACGGCCTCCTCCCAGGTGATCGAGGGTGTGCCGCTGGCCTTCTTGTAGAGCTTCAGGGTGAGTTCGGGCGTCGTTGCGTGGTGCGCCTGAAGCCAGGCGCGCCAGTCGGCGGGGGTGGCGAAGGGGAGGGGATCGCTCAATGCGCTTCGGCCCAGTTCTTGCCCTTTCCGGCCTCGACCGCGAGGTGGACGTTCAGGGTGACGGCGGGGGAGGAGGCTTGTTCCATGACCTCTTTCGCGATGGGGATCAGGCGGTCGGCGTCGGCTTCGGCGACTTCGAACAGAAGTTCGTCGTGGACTTGCAGGAGCATCTTTGCGTCCAGCCCGGCGATGGCCTTGGGCATCCGGATCATCGCGCGGCGGATGACGTCGGCGGCCGTGCCCTGAATGGGCGCGTTGATCGCGGCGCGTTTGGCGAAGCCTGCGCCGGGGCCTTTGGCGTTGATCTCGGGAGTGTTGATTTTCCGACCGAAAAGGGTCTGCACATAGCCGTTCGACTGGGCAAACTTTACAGTATCGGACATGTAACCCTTGATACCCGGGAAGCGCTCGAAATAGCGGTCGATGAAGCCCTGCGCTTCGGCCCGCGGGATGCGCAGGTTGCGGGCCAGGCCGAAGCCGGAAATCCCGTAGATCACCCCGAAGTTGATCGCCTTGGCCTTGCGGCGGATGTCGGGTGTCATCTGGTCCAACGGCACGTTGAACATCTCGGACGCGGTCAGGGCGTGGATGTCGATGCCGTCCTCGAAGGCCTTCCGCAGTTCGGGGATGTCGGCGATATGCGCCAGGATGCGCAGTTCGATCTGGGAGTAGTCGAGCGATACCAGCACCCGGCCTTCGGGGGCCACGAAAGCCTCGCGTATCCGGCGGCCTTCCTCGGTGCGGACGGGGATGTTCTGCAGGTTGGGGTCGGTGGACGCCAGCCGTCCGGTGTTGGCCCCGGCGATGGAGTAGGAGGTGTGGACGCGGCCGGTGTCCGGGTTGATCGCCAGTTGCAGGGCGTCGGTGTAGGTGGATTTCAGCTTGGCGATCTGGCGCCAGTCGAGGATGCGCGCCGCCAGTTTCGCGCCCTGCGGGTGGCTGTCTTCCAGCGTGGTGATGTCTTCCAGGATGTCGGCCCCGGTGGCGTAGGCATCGGTCTTGCCCTTCACCCCGCCGGGGATTTGCAGCCGGTCGAACAGGATCTCGCCCAACTGCTTCGGGCTGCCCACATTGAACGTCTCGCCCGCGATGTCGTGGATTTCCTCTTCCAACTGCACGAGCTTTTGCGCGAAGACGTTGGACATGCCGCGCAGCACCTCGCGGTCGACCTTGATCCCGGCCATCTCCATGTCGGCAAGGACGGGGACGAGGGGGCGTTCAAGCGTCTCGTAGACGGTGGTCACGCGGGCGCGATGCAGGCGGGGCTTGAAGGTCTGCCAGAGACGGAGCGTGACGTCGGCGTCCTCGGCGGCGTATTTCACCGCGTCGTCGATGGCGACCTTGTCGAAGGTGATCTGGCTTTTGCCCGAGCCGAGGAGCGTCTTGATCGAGATCGGCTGGTAGCCGAGGTAGCGGTCGGACAGCTCGTCCATGCCGTGATTGTGCAACCCTGCGTACATGGCGTAGGACATCAGAAGCGTGTCGTCGAACGGGGTGATCCTGATCCCGTGGCGGGCGAAGATCTTCCAGTCGTATTTCATGTTCTGGCCGATCTTGAGGATGGCAGGGTCCTCGAGAAGGGGTTTGAGGGCGGCGATGACCTCGGTCAGCGGGAGTTGGTCGGGGGCAAGGGCCGTCGCGCCGAAAAGGTCGCCTCCGCCGGTGGTGTGGCCGACCGGGATGTAACAGGCCTTGCCTGCATCGACACAGAGCGAGATGCCGACGAGGTCGGCCTGCATCTCGTCCAGGCTGGTGGTTTCGGTGTCGACGGCCACATGGCCGACTTCGGTGATCCGTTGGGTCCAGCGGTCCAGGGCGTCGCGGGTGCGGACACATTCGTAGGCGGAGGTGTCGAAGGCGGGCTGCTCTTCGTGCGCCTGCGGCTTCTCATCGCGGGGCGCGGCGACGGTCAGTTGCGTGGTTTCGGGCAGCGCCGGCGGGGCGAGGCCCAGCTTGTCGGCCACGCGCTTTGTCAGGGTGCGAAATTCCATCCGTGTCAGGAAATCCATCACCGTGTCGGGCTCAGGCAGGCGGATTTCCAGATCGTCCAGTGTCACGTCGAGGGGCGTGTCGCAGTCCAGCGTCACCAGCTGGCGCGAGATGCGGATCTTGTCTGCGTTGTCGATCAGCGCTTCGCGGCGTTTGGGCTGCTTGATCTCGGACGCGCGGGCCAGAAGCGTGTCGAGGTCACCGTATTCGTTGATCAGAAGTGCGGCGGTCTTCAGCCCGATGCCGGGGGCGCCGGGGACGTTGTCGACGCTGTCGCCCGCCAGCGATTGCACGTCGATCACCCGGTCCGGGCCGACGCCGAACTTCTCCATCACCTCGTCGGGGCCGATGGCGCGGGATTTCATCGGGTCGAACATGTCGACGCCGGGCCGGATCAGCTGCATCAGGTCCTTGTCCGAGGAGATGATGGTGCAGCTTCCCCCCGCCTCGACCGCGCGGCAGGAGAGGGCGGCGATGATGTCGTCGGCCTCGTACCCTTCGGTTTCAAGGCAGGCGACGTTGAAGGCGCGGGTGGCTTCGCGGGTCAGCGGGAACTGCGGGCGCAGGTCCTCGGGCAGTTCGGGGCGGTTGGCCTTGTACTCGGGGTAAAGCGCGTTGCGGAAGGTGGTGGCGGAATGGTCGAAGACGACGGCAAGGTGCGTCGCGGCCTTGCCGTTCGTGGTGGTGCGGGAAAGCTCGTTCCACAGGATGTTGCAGAAGCCCGCGACGGCACCGACGGGCAACCCGTCCGACTTGCGCGTCAGGGGCGGCAGCGCGTGGTAGGCGCGGAAGATATAGGCCGAGCCGTCGATGAGGTGCAGGTGGTGGCCGGTGCCGAAGGTCATGGGTAGGTCTCCCGAGTCTGGTCGGAAGTATTGGCAGAAGGCGCGGGGAAGGGCTACCCGGTTTGGCCCCGGAGGTGCCGGTCAATCGACAGGGTGACCGACCAGTTGGCGGGCGTCCAGAGGCCGAAGGGGATGCCCGAAGCGCGCAGGGTCTCGCCCAGCCAGACGTTGCAGGTGCGGAACAGGTGGAAGCGCCCGTGTGCCGGGAAGAAGGCGTCCGAGCCGGTGAAGCCGGGATGGTCCAGCTTTGTTTCGCCGGCGAGGGCGGCGGTGGTCTGGTTGAGAAGCGCCTGAAACTGCGCCTCGGAAAGCTGGAGGAAACGAAGGTTTTCGAGGGGCGGCAGTGGGCCGAGTGCGTCCAGCCGTATCACCGCGCCATCACCGGTCGCGGCGGTCAGGACGGCACTGGCGGTGATGTCGGCATAGGTCCCGGCAGTGGTGTAGAAGGCGGCAGAGCCCCAGCCGAAGACCAGCCATGCGGCCTCTGGGTGGTTCAGGGGGACGCCGGCGGCGTCGGCAAAGGCAAAGCGGGTGCGGGTTTCGGGGGTCAGGGGAAACAGGATGTCGGTGTGGATCGGGCCTTGCAGCAGGCCGATACGGTGCGCGGGCGGGCCGGAGAGGTCCGGTCCGGGGCCGGGGATCAGGGGCATCAGGGCCGAGGCCACAAGGTAAAGGACCGGAAGTGCCAGGGTCAGAAGCAGAGATCGAACGAGGCGGCGCATGCTGGTCCCTGACATTGTCGGGCGGAACCCTCGCATGGTAGGAGAGGGCGGAAAAGGTGGGGATGTCCGGATGCGCAAGCTTGGGTTCTCGGTTGCGGGGTTCGTGGCGGGGGCGGCCTTGGCGGCAGTGTTCGCGCTGCCGCAGTCGAACATGTCGCGGGCCGTCGACCCCCAGGGGCTCCACCTGATCGGGGTCCTTTTCATCATCATGCCGGTGGCGGCAGTGGTGGGTCTGATCCTGGGGCTTCTCACCGAACACGTGACGCGCCAATAGAGGCTTGACGGAACCTCCAACCCGACGCATGGTCTGGCCATGCTGCACTTGATGATCCCTGTCTCGTTTTATTGGACCTGCGCCACATAGGCGGCAGGGCAGCGTTTCACGACCGAAACCAACTCCCACGATGCCGCCCGCGAGGGTTCGGCCAGTTGGTTCACAGGTTCCCCCTCGCCGGGCCCCCGCGAAGGAAACCGAAGATGTCTGCTCCCGAACCTGCCCCGACCGTCACAGTCCGCCTTGCGACACCGGACGACCTGCCGGAAACCCACCGGATGCTGATCGCGCTGGCCGCCCAAGCCGGCGCGTCGGTCCGGATCACTCCCCCCGTGCTGGCGCGGATCGCGCTGGAGGGCCGGGCCGCGCGGCTGCTGGTCGCGCATCGCACGGACAGCCCGCAACGCCACCCCGTCGGCTTCGCGTTGCTCTTGGTCGGGCGCAACATGGTGGCGGGGGCGGAGTGGGGCTTTGTCGAGCAGCTTTACGTGCAGGAGCCCGACCGCAAGCGCGGCATTGGCCGGGCTTTGTTGACGGCAGCGCGGGAGATGGCGGCCAAGGCGGGGTGCGCAGGCGTCACGCTCAGCTCGACTCCCGAGCTGGACGGCTCGGCGCTGGCCTGGCGGTCGCTGGGGGTTGATGTGCTGGAGCCGCGATTTGCGGCGGAGTAAGCGCTAATGGTCGTCGTGCGCGTGGTCGCGGTCGATGATGTAGCGCTTGTCGCAGTAGCCGCATTCCACCCAGCCGGTGTCCTGCGGGATCGTCAGCCAGACGCGAGGGTGCCCAAGCGCGCCCTCGCCACCGTCACAGGCCACTTTCCAGGTGGTGACGGTCTGGGTCTCGGGGGCTGGAGTGGGCATGGGCAGGGTCCTTTGCAAGTCCGCACCGCCTTTTAGCGGCGGAGGGGGCCGAGGCACAAGAGGGATGCGGGAGGTCTGGCGGGGGCGGTGGGCGAACCTGCCTGACGGCAGAACCGCCCACCCTACGCGGTCACCCGCCGATCAGCGCCCCGCGGGATTTCAGCGCCGCAAGCCAGCCTAGGCCCTGCGAGGTGCCCTTGGCCGGACGATATTCGGCAGCGATCCAGACCCCGGGGCAATGCGCGTCGATCTCGTCACAAAGGTCGGGCAGCGAGAAGCCCCCGCCGCCCGGTTCGTTCCGGGCCGGGAAGCCCGCGATCTGGACGTGGTTGATCCGGTGGCGCTGGTCCTGCCACACGGCCCCGGCATCACCGTGCAGGCGTGCGGCGTGCCACAGGTCGAACTGCAGGCCGATCCGGGGATTGGCGAGATCGTCCAGGATGCGGGCGGCCTGGTCGTAGTCGTTCAGGAAATAGCCCGGCATGTCGTCGGGGTTCAGGGGTTCGAGGCACAGCGTCAGCTCGGGCGCTTCGGCCAGGGCCCAGGTGAGGTTCTCGACATAACACTGTTCGGCCTGCGGACCCTTGGCGACCCCGGCCATCACATGCACGCGGGTCGCCTTGAGCCGGGTGGCATATTCGGCGGCGCGCAGGAAGCTGTCGCGAAAGCGCAGCTCCATCCCCGGGACGGCGGCGAAGCCCCGGTCCCCGCTGGCCCAATCGCCCGGCGGCGTGTTGATCAGCGCCAAAGGAATTCCGTTCAGGGCACGCTCCCAATCCGCCATCGGTGCGTCATAGGGGAACAGCACCTCGACCCCGTCGAACCCGCAGCGCTGCGCCCAGTCGGGGCGGTCAAGCGTCGGAACCTCGTTGAAGAGCAGGGTCAGGTTGGCGGCGAAACGGGGCATCTGTTGTTCAGGGCAATTCCGACGAAGGGATGACCGGGAAGAACTGCCCCGAGGACCATAGCCCGAACCACTTAGTCCCGTCGTGCACCTCATGGCAACCCAGATCAACCAGCCGGTAGAAGGATTTCCGGTCGATCAGCGCCCAAAGATTGGCCCGGATGAGAAGATAGGGCGACGGCTCGCCCGTCGCGGGGTCCCGCTCCACCCGCAAGGGGTGGTCCGGACCAAGGGTCGCGACGTCCTCGGTCTTCGTGGTGAAGGTCAGGCTCTGGGTGCGGCCTTCCCCGGTGACGTCGAAGTCGATGACAAGAAGAGGGGCGTCGTCGACCGTGATCCCCACCTTCTCGACCGGCGTGACCAGGAAGTAGGCATCCCCCTCGCGCTTAAGGATCGAGGAGAAGAGCTTGACGAGGGGCGCGCGGCCGATGGGGGTGCCAAGGTAGAACCAGGTGCCGTCGCGGGCGATGCGCATGTCGATGTCACCGCAGAACGGCGGGTTCCACAGGTGGAGCGGGGGCGGGCCTTTCGTGGCGGCGGCCTTTGCGGCGGCGGCAAGTGTGTCGGCGTTCGGTTTTGTCATGCGCGCACTGTAATGGCCTTGGGGCGGGGTGCAACCGGGTGCCGGGTCGGGGGTTCCGTCGTGCGGGTCGGACCGGGACCAAATTTCTTGAGTAAGAAATTTGTCAAAATCCTTGCTTAAGGATTTTGGACCCAAGGATTGACGCACCTCTCACGATCATTTGTGTCAAGTCGCCTTTTGCCATTTGTGCCCGCCGGGATACTTCGCTTTACTGGCGGGAATGGACCCTGAAGGGAGCTGAAGGCATGGCCGACACCAAGGCGCTGGTCGCGGAAATCGAGGCGCTGGGCGCCACCCTGGGGCAGGCGAAGGCCTCGATCAACCGCCGCTTCATCGGGCAGGAAAAGGTCGTTGACCTGGTCCTCGCCTCGATGCTGTGCGGCGGGCATGCGCTGCTTGTGGGCCTGCCGGGCCTGGGCAAGACGCGGCTGGTGGACACTTTGGGCACGGTGATGGGCCTGAAGGCCAACCGCATCCAGTTCACGCCGGACCTGATGCCGGCGGATATCCTGGGGTCCGAGGTGCTGGACACCGCCGCCGACGGCAGCCGGGCCTTCCGCTTTGTCGAAGGGCCGATCTTCTGCCAGCTTCTGATGGCGGACGAGATCAACCGCGCGTCCCCCCGCACTCAGTCCGCGCTTCTGCAGGCCATGCAAGAGAAAGAGGTGACCATCGCGGGCCAGCACCGCGCGCTGGGCAAGCCCTTCCACGTCCTTGCCACCCAGAACCCGATCGAGCAGGAAGGCACCTATCCCCTGCCCGAAGCGCAGCTTGACCGTTTCCTGGTGCAGGTGGACGTCGAATATCCGACCCGCCAGACCGAACGCGACATCCTGATTGCCACCACGGGCGCCGAAGAGGCCGAGGCGCATCAGGTCTTCACCGCCGAAGGGCTGATCGGCGCGCAATCGGTGATCCGCCGGATGCCGGTGGGCGAGCAGGTGGTCGAGGCGATCCTGGACCTTGTCCGCTCGTGCCGGCCGGGCGAACCCGAGGGGCGTGAGCTTGCGGACAGCCTGTCCTGGGGCCCCGGCCCCCGTGCCGCACAGGCGCTGATGCTGACGGTACGTGCCCGGGCGCTGCTGGACGGCCGGCTTGCGCCCTCGATCGCCGATGTGGCGGACCTGGCGCAGGCGGTGCTGGTGCACCGGATGGCGCTTTCGTTTGCCGCCCGCGCCCGGGGCGAGACGCTGGCCGGGATCATCGCCCGCGTCACCCAGCGCACGCTTGGGCTTGAGGCCGCGGCGTGAGCATAGCCCCCCCGACCGGCGAACTGCGGTCCCGCGCCGAGGCGCTGGGGCAGACCCTGCCGCCCCTGCTGGCCGAGGCCGAAATGCTGGCCTCGACCGTGATGATGGGCGAGCATGGCCGCCGCAGGGCGGGGCTGGGGGATGAGTTCTGGCAGTATCGCCCTGCGCATCAGGGCGATTCGGCGCGAATGGTCGACTGGCGGCGGTCTGCGCGGTCCGACGCGCATTTCGTGCGCGAACGCGAATGGCAGGCGGCGCAGTCGGTGACGATCTGGGTCGATCCGGCCAAATCCATGAGCTTTTCCGGCGACAAGTCCCGCGCGCCCAAGGCGGACCGGGCCAAGCTGCTGGGCCTGGCGCTGGCGGTGCTGCTGCTTCGTGGCGGCGAACGGGTCGGGCTGGCCGGTCTCGCCTCGCCCCGGGCGGGCCGCACGCAGCTTCTGCGGCTCGCGGCGCGGCTGGCGGGCGACGACGCGGGCGAAGACTATGGCGCGCCCCAGACCGAGGGCATGGTCAGCCACGGTCGCGCCGTCTTCCTGTCCGACTTTCTGGGCGACCTTTCGGGGATCGAGGCCGGTCTGGCCCGCGCCGCCGACCGCGGCGTGAAGGGGGTGCTGATCCAGATCCTCGACCCGGCGGAAGAGGAGTTTCCCTTCGACGGTCGCACGATCTTTGAATCGATGGGCGGCACCATGCGCCACGAGACCCAGCAGGCGGGCGAGCTGCGGACCCGCTACCTGGCACGGCTGGCGGAACGGAAAGACCGGCTGTCCGGGCTGGCCCGGGCCGTGGGCTGGCACTTCACCACCCATCACACCGGCCATCCGGCGCAATCGGCGCTGCTGTGGTCCTATCTGGCGTTGCAGGGGGGTCGGTAGATGTTCACCCTTGGCCCCATCGGTTTCGCGGTCCCCTGGCTTCTGGTCGCGCTGATTGCGCTGCCGATCCTGTGGCTTCTCCTGCGCGCCGTGCCGCCCGCGCCGATCCGGCGGCGGTTCCCCGGCGTGGCGCTGCTGCTGGGCCTGAAGGACGACGAGGCCGAGACCGACAAGACGCCCTGGTGGCTGCTTCTGTTGCGGACGCTGGCGATTGCGGCCGTCATCATCGGCTTTGCCGGCCCCGTGCTGAACCCCGATGACCGCGCGCCGGGGACCGGGCCGATGCTGATCGTTGTGGACGGCGGCTGGGCCGATGCCCGCGATTGGCCGCAGCGGCTGGAAAAGGTCGAGGCGCTGGTGGCCGAGACAGGCGTGCAGGGCCGCCCCGTGGCGCTTTTGCGGCTGACCGACGCGCCGGGCGCTGTCGAATTCCAGACCTCCGAAGCCTGGGCCGGTCGCGCCGCTGGCCTGCAACCGCAGGCCTGGGCGCCCGCGGGCTTTGCCGACTGGGCCGAAGCCCTGCCCGAGGGTAATTTCGAGACGACCTGGCTTTCGGACGGCCTGGCGCATGACGGGCGCGATGCGCTGCTGTCGGCGCTGCAATCGCGTGGCGAGGTTCGGGTGATCGAGAATATCCGCGCCATCTATGGCCTGCGCCCCACGCGGTTCGAGGATGGCAAGGTCGTCGTCTCCGTCAGCCGGATGCCAGCCGGTGAGGCGGGCACGGTCGAGGTCGTCGCGCAAGGCCCGGACCCTGCAGGGATCGAGCGTGACCTCGGTCGGGTGACGCTGGCCTTCGAAGGCGGCGCCGCCGAGGCCGAGGCCGCAATGGACCTGCCGCCCGAACTGCGCAACCGGATCACCCGTTTCGCGCTGGAGGGCTCCCGCACGGCGGGGTCGGTCAGTCTGGCGGATGACAGCCTGAAACGGCGCAAGATCGCCCTGATCCAAAGCGGCGCGGATGAAGAGACGCTTCAGCTTCTGTCACCCTTGCACTACCTGCGGCAGGCCTTGGCCCCCACGGCGGACATCATCGACGGCAACCTCAAGGACACGCTTCTGGCCAACCCCGACGTGGTGGTGCTGGCCGACGTGGCCGAAATCGCCGGACCGGAACGCGATGCGCTGTTGGAGTGGGTGGAAAACGGCGGCCTGCTTCTGCGCTTTGCCGGGCCGGTGATGGCCGCCAGCGACGTCAGCCGCGTCGACGAAGACCCGCTGATGCCGGTCCGCCTGCGCGAAGGCGGCCGGACGGTGGGCGGCGCGATGAGCTGGGGGGAGCCGAAGGCGCTGGCCCCGTTCCCCGAAGGCTCGCCCTTTTTCGGGCTGACTGCACCGCCGGATGTCGTCGTGCGCGAACAGGTGCTGGCGCAGCCCGACCCCGCCCTTACCGAACGCACCATCGCCGCACTGGATGACGGCACGCCCCTGATGACCCGCAAGGTGATCGGTGGCGGACAGGTCGTGCTGGTCCATGTGACCGCAAATGCCGAGTGGTCCTCGCTGCCGCTGTCGGGGTTGTTCGTGCAGATGCTGGAACGGCTGGCCGTGTCGACCAAACCCGCGCAACCCGAAGCCGCCGACCTGTCCGGCCAGACCTGGTCGCCCGAAGTGGTGCTGGACGCCTACGGCTCGACCTCGGACGCGGGCGAATTGCCGGGGGTCGAGGGCGAGGCGCTGGCCGCGGCGATTGCGGCGGGGCCAAGCCAGGCTTTCCAGCCCGGTCTTTATGCCGGCGCTGATCGGCGGGTGGCGCTGAACGTGATGGGCGACGAGACCACCTTGCAGCCCGCCGTCTGGCCGCAATCGGTGCCGGTGGACCGGCTGGAGGCGCGGGCGGTCCAGGCGCTGAAGGGCGATTTCCTGACCTTTGCCGCGGTCCTTCTTCTGCTGGACGTGCTGGCCGCCTTGTGGCTTGCGGGACGTCTTCGCGGGATCGCGCGCGGTTCGGCGGTGGTGCTGGCGCTGGCGCTTCTGGCCGCCACGCCGCGTGAAGCGGCCGCACAGGACACCCCCGCGCCTAACACCCCCGCGCCCAACGACGACTTCGCCATCGAAGCGACCTCCTCGGTCGTCCTGGCCTATGTGCTGACCGGCGACCGCCAGGTGGACGAGCTGTCGCGGCAGGGGCTTCTGGGTCTGTCCGACAAGCTGTGGCAGCGCACCTCGATCGAGCCGATGATGCCGATGGGCGTGGACATCGAGGCTGACGAGCTTGCCTTCTTCCCCTTCCTTTACTGGCCTGTGGTGGTCGGTGCGCCGGAACCCTCGGACGCGGCCTATGCCAGGCTGAACCAGTATCTGCGGACCGGGGGGATGATCCTTTTCGACACCCGCGACGCCGACCTTGCGGGCTTTGGCGGCGGCACCACGCCCGAAGGTCAGGCGCTGCAACTGATCGCCTCGGGCCTGGATATCCCGCCCTTGGAGCCGATCCCGCCGGACCACGTGCTGACCCGGACCTTCTATCTCTTGCAGGACTTCCCCGGTCGTCATGCGGGCGGACAGCTTTGGGTCGAAGCCGCGCCCAATGCCGAAGCCGTCGCCGCCGAGGGGATGCCGTTCCGCAACCTCAACGACGGGGTGACTCCGGTGGTGATTGGCGGGGCGGACTGGGCCTCGGCCTGGGCGACGGATGACAACGGCGTGCCTCTTGTCCCCATCGGGCGCGGTTTCGCGGGTGAACAGCAGCGCGAGATTTCCTACCGCTTCGGCATCAACCTCATCATGCATGTGCTGACCGGCAACTACAAATCCGACCAGGTCCATGTCCCGGCACTTCTGGAAAGGCTGGGCCAATGAGCGCCTCTGTCATCTTCGCGCCGCTCGTCTCGATCTGGCTGGTCTATGCTTTGGCCGCGGCTGCGGTCCTGCTGGTGGGGCTTGCACTGTGGCGGGGTCTTTCCGGCTGGTGGATCCGCGCGCTGGCCCTTGGCGCGCTGGTCCTGGCGCTGGCCAACCCGGCGCTTCAGGAGGAGGAACGCCAGAACCTGTCGGACATCGTGATCCTGGTCGTCGATGAAAGCGCCAGTCAGGACCTTGGCGACCGGACCGCCCAGACCGAGGCTGCCATCGCCTCGGTCGAGGCCGAGATTGCCCAGATGCCGAACACCGAACTGCGCATCCACCGGGTCGGCGATGGGGACGAGGATTCGGGGACGCTGGCCCTGACCGCACTGTCCGAAGCCCTGGCCGAGGAACCCCGCGCGCGGGTGGCGGGGGCGATCCTGCTGACCGACGGCCGGGTCCACGATCTTGGCGTCGTTCCGAACCTGCCCGCGCCCTTGCAGGTCCTGCTGACGGGCCGCGAGGCCGATTGGGACCGCCGCATCGTCGTGAAGAACGCCCCCGCCTTCGCCATCATCGGCGAGGAGTTTCAGCTTGAACTTCGGGTCGAGGATGTGGGCACCCCTCCGCCGCTTGGTGCCGAAGTCGAGCTGACCATTTCGATCGACACCGAGGAGCCTGCGACCTTCACCGTGCCCCTGAACGAGGATCTGGAGCTTCCGGTGACCCTGCCGCATGGCGGGGCGAATGTGCTGCAATTCAGCGTGGCGCCGGTCGAGGGCGAGATCACCGACCGCAACAACGCGTCGGCCGTGCAGATCAACGGGGTCCGCGACCGGTTGCGGGTGCTTTTGATCAGCGGCGAGCCGCATGCCGGCGAACGGGTCTGGCGCAACCTTCTGAAATCCGACGCGGCGGTGGACCTTGTCCACTTCACCATCCTGCGCCCGCCGGAAAAGCAGGACGGCGTGCCGGTCGATGAACTGTCCCTGATCGCCTTCCCCACGCGTGAACTTTTCGTCGAGAAGATCGAGGAATTCGACCTGATCATCTTCGACCGCTACCGGATGCGGGGCATCCTGCCGATGTCCTATATCGAGAACATCGTGACCTATGTCCGGGGGGGCGGCACCGTCCTGGTCGCCGCCGGGCCGGAATTCGGGGCGGTGGACAGCCTCTACCGCTCGCCGATGGCCGAGATCCTGCCGGTCGCACCGACAGCGCAAGTGGTCGAAGAGGGCTACCGCCCGGCGCTGACCGACCTTGGCCGCCGCCATCCGGTGACCGAGGGGCTGGAGGCCGAGGCCCCCGAAGGCGGCTGGGGCCGCTGGTTCCGGCTGATCGAAGTCGAGCAGGTGGCGGGCCAGGTGCTGATGTCCGGCCCGCGCGATCTGCCGCTGCTGGTGCTGAACCGGGTCGATCAGGGCCGCGTCGCGGTGCTCGCCTCGGACCACGCCTGGCTTTGGGGCCGCGGCTATGAGGGGGGTGGGCCGCAGCTGGAGCTTCTCCGCCGTCTGGCGCACTGGATGCTGAAAGAGCCGGAGCTGGAGGAAGAAACCCTGACAGCCGACGTGACGGGCGAGGCGATGACCATCACTCGCCGGACCTTGGCCGAAGAGGAACCGGGCCCGGTCACGATCACCGGACCCGACGGCACGGTGACCGAACTTGCCATGCCGATGGCCGCTCCGGGCCGCTTTGAGGCGGTGTTCCAGGCGCCGGTGCTTGGCCTCTACCGGCTGGAACAGGGTGAGTTGACCCGCGTCATCGCCGTCGGTCCCGCGACGCCGCGCGAATTTGTCGAGACCATCGCCTCGGGCGCCGACCTTGCTCCGCTGGCCGAGGCGACCCGTGGTGGCGTCACGCGGCTGGAACCCGGCACTCCCGACATCCGCGCGGTGGCCGAGGGCCGCGTGGCCGTGGGCCGCGGCTGGATCGGCATCACCCCGCGCGAGGCGTACCTGACGACCGAGGTCAACGTCGTGCCCTTCCTGCCTGCCTGGGCCTGGCTCTTGGTCGCGGCGGGGCTGGCCGTCGTCGCCTGGCTGGTCGAGGGCCGAAAGGGCGCAAAGGCCGCCTGACCGGACGCTCGTCCCGCCCTTCGGTCGGTCCTCGCAGCGAAGAGCGACCGAAGGAAGCGATGAGCGGTGCCTGCAGAGCCCGGCCTTGGCGCGAATCGCTCTGCTTGCCATCCTGTCCGCATTTGAGAGCGGAGGGATTTCAGATGACGGACGTCGATGTCGTGGTCGTGGGTGCAGGCTGCGCGGGACTGGCGGCGGCCAAGCGCCTGCAAACTGCGGGGCTGACCTTCCGGGTGATCGAGGCGATGGACCGGATCGGTGGGCGCGCGCTGACCACGACCGCCGACTTCGGCGTCCCCTTCGACCTCGGTTGCGCCTGGCTGCATGCTGCCGACCGCAACCCCTTCTTCCCCGAGGCCGTCGCGGCGGGCTGGACCTTGCAGCATCACGACATGGGGCTTGACCACCTCTGGTTCGGCCGCCGCAAGGCCACCGACGCCGAGATGAAAGCCGAACAGCGCGCCGAGGCGGAACTTGCCGCCTGCATCGAACGCCACAGGGGCTCCAGCGACCGGCTGTCCACCCTGGTCGAGGCCTGCCACGGGTTGCGGGTCAGCGCGACATTCGCCGGGCCGATGGATTTCGGTGCCGATGATGACGAGATCAGCGTCACGGACTACCGCGCGGCAGCGGACCTTGATCCGAACTACTTCACCAGGGAAGGCTTCGGCGCGCTGATCCACCGCTGGGGCGCAGACGTGCCGGTCACGCTGGGAACTCCGGTCCGCCGCATCCACTGGGACGGGCCGGGGGTAAAGGTCGAGACGACGCAGGGCACGATCCGGGCGCAGGCGGTCATTGTCACCGTTTCCACCGGCGTCCTGGCTTTCGAGGATATCGCCTTCACCCCCGACCTGCCGGTCCAGCATCAAGAGGCGATCTTTGACCTTCCGATGGGTCTTCTGACCAAGGTGCCGGTCCGGATCGAGGGCACGCGACTGGGCCTGAAGCCCTTCGATGATATCCTGATCGAACGCCACGCGCGGCACGACCTTTATTTCCTGGCCTTTCCCTTCGACACCGATCTGATGGTCGGCTTTGTCGGCGGCGACTTCGCCTGGGAGATGGAGGCGGCGGGGCGCGACGCCGCGGTGGATTTCGTCACCGACCGTCTGGTTGACATCTTCGGCGCGGACGTCCGGCGCGTGGTGACCCACGGCACCATGACCAACTGGTCGGCGGAACGCCATGTGCGGGGCGGCTATGCCGCTGCCCGTCCCGGCAAGGCCCATGCCCGCGACGTGCTGCAGGACCCGGTGGGCGACCGCATCTGGTTCGCGGGCGAGGCGCTGGCCGGGGGCCTGAAGCAGACCGCCGCTGGTGCGCGGCTGTCGGGCGAGGCGGCGGCGGGGCAGGTGGCCCTAAGGCTCGCGCGCCAGGATCACCTTGCGTGAGTAACTGGCAAACTCGCGCCGCAGAAGGATGCCGGTGGCCAGGACGGTGCCCGCCAAAAGCCCCCAGGGACCCAGCAGCCAGCCAAGGGCCGCAAGGGCGAAGTAGATCGACTTCAGACCCCGGTTGAAGCTGCGCGCGGCGGTGATGTTGATCTCGGCCGCCTGGCCCGCGCGGTGGAAGGCAAGAGGGTCTTCGGGGTCGTTCGGCACGGCAGCCATCAGGATCGAGCAATAGCCGAACAACCGATGCGCCCAGACAAATTTCAGCAGCGCATTGGCCAGGAGCCCGATCACCGGCAGCATCTTCAGCGCCACGTCCGGTCCCGGTCCGTTCAGGGGCAGTTCTTCGGTCAGCCTTTGCACGGCTGCGGCATTGCCGATCAGCGCCACCCCGCCACCGATGGCGATCATGCAGGCGCTGGCGAAAAAGGCCGTCCCCTGCCGCAGGCTGTCGATCAGCGTGGCGTCAAAGATCCGGGGCTGGCGGGTGACGAAGGTCCGCATCCAGTCGCGGCGGTACTCCTCCATCAGGAGCGACACCGAAGGGAGGCTTTGCGGCGGATGCTCGCTAAGCCAGCCCGAGACAAGCCATGCCAGGACCAGCCCCGCCAAAAGGATAAGGTCAAGCGTCGGAAGGCTGCCAAGGTCCATTGTCATGGCCAGACAGTAGGGGCGGGGTTTTTCCTTGTCAGCTGGTGAAATTGGTTATATTTCTTTACCAGTCAGCGGAGGATCGACGATGGACATGCCAGTGCCCGACCAGTCAGTGATCGCTCGCAAGGCGCGGATCGTGGCGCGGCTGCGCTCTGTCCTGCCCGCCGACGCGGTGATCGACGCGGTGGAGGAGTTGCGGGTCTACGAATGTGACGCGCTGACCGCCTACCGTTGTCCGCCGCTTGCCGCCGTTCTGCCGCGCACGACCGATGAGGTCAGCGCGGTGCTGCGGATCTGCTGGGAGGAAGGTGTCCCGGTCGTGCCACGCGGGTCGGGGACCAGCCTCGCCGGGGGCGCGATGCCGACGGCGGATTCGGTGATCCTGGGCGTTGCGCGGATGAACGCGGTGATCGAGACGGACTACGACAACCGCTTCATCCGGGTGCAGTCCGGGCGGACGAACCTAAGCGTCAGTGGCGCGGTCGAGGCCGAGGGCTTCTTCTACGCTCCCGATCCCTCCAGCCAGCTGGCCTGCGCCATCGCCGGGAACATCGCGATGAACTCGGGCGGGGCGCATTGCCTGAAATACGGGGTGACGACGAACAACCTGCTGGGTGTGACTCTGGTCAAGATGGACGGGACAGTGGTCACGCTGGGCGGTCCCTGGGGAGAACCCTCGGGGCTGGACCTCCTCGGTGTCGTCTGTGGGTCCGAGGGGCAGCTGGGCGTCGTGACCGAAGCCTGGCTCCGCATCCTGCCCAAGCCCGAAGGCGCGCGGCCGGTGCTGGTCGGATTCAACTCGAACGAAGTCGCGGGGGCCTGCGTGAGCGACATCATCAAGGCCGGCATCCTGCCCGTCGCCATCGAGTTCATGGACCGCCCCTGCATCCGCGCCACGGAAGCCTTCGCCAAGGCGGGCTACCCCGATTGCGAGGCGCTGCTGATCATCGAGGTCGAAGGCTCTGACGCGGAAATCAGCGAGCAACTCGCCCGCATCCGCCAGATTGCCCTGGCGCACGACCCGGTGGAGTTCCGCGAGGCTGCGGACGAGGATCAGGCCAAGCGCATCTGGCTTGGCCGCAAGTCGGCCTTCGGGGCGATGGGGCAGATCAACGACTATATGTGTCTGGACGGGACCATCCCGGTCTCCAGCCTCCCCCACGTCCTGAAGCGGATCGGCGAGATGAGCGTTCAGTTCGGGCTGGACGTCGGCAACGTCTTCCACGCGGGCGACGGCAACATGCACCCGTTGATCCTGTTCAACGCCAACACCCCCGGCGATCTGGAAAAGTGCGAGGCCTTCGGGGCCGAGATCCTGAAACTGTGCGTCGAGGTCGGCGGCTGCCTGACCGGCGAACATGGTGTGGGGATCGAAAAGCGGGACCTGATGGCGGTGCAGTTCGCGCCTGCCGACATGGAGGCGCAGATGCGGGTCAAGGATGTGTTTGATCCGAAGTGGCTGCTGAACCCCGCGAAGGTGTTTCCACTGGCGACGAGCGAGACGCGGCGCGCTGGCTGAAGCCCCGGGGCGCTGCCCCCAGCCTTCCGGTTTCTTGAACCGGTGGCGAAACCAGATGGCTACCCGGGATATTTGAAGACAGATGAAAGGCGGGTCCATGCGGCCTTCAAGTGAAACGGAGCTGGCGGAAGCCGTGGCGGGGGCCTCGGGTCCCTTGCTGGTCCGTGGCGGCGGGACCCGGACCCTGGGTCATGCAGTGGGCGAGGTGCTGGAGACCGGCGGCCTGTCGGGGGTGCAGCTTTATGAGCCGGGCGCGTTGACACTGGTGGTGCGGGCAGGAACGCCGGTGGCCGAGGTCGAGGCGGTGCTGGCAGGCGAACGCCAGCGGCTGGCCTTCGAGGTGCCGGACCTGCGCGGGCTTCTGGGTCGCGAGGGCGTGTCGACCATCGGCGGGGTGCTGGCCTCGAACGCTTCGGGGCCGCGCCGGGTGCAGGTGGGGGCCGCCCGCGATGCGGCCCTTGGGGTGCGGTTTGTCGATGGGACCGGGGCCGTGGTCAAGAACGGCGGGCGGGTGATGAAGAATGTCACCGGCTATGATCTGGTCAAGCTTTTGGCGGGCAGCCGGGGGACCTTGGGGGTGCTGAGCGAGGTCAGCTTCAAGGTCCAGGCCCAGCCCGAAGCCGAGGCGACGCTGGTGATCGAGGGGCTGGAGGATGCGGCGGGGCTGGCGGCCTTGCGGTCGGCGCTGGGGTCGCCCTTCGACGTCTCTGGCGTGGCCCGACATTCGGGGCGCAGCCTGATCCGGGTCGAGGGGATGGCCGGGTCGGTGGCCTACCGGGTGGGCGAGCTGCGCGCGCGGGTTGGTGGCGAGGTTTCGGTGATCGAGGGCGACGCCTCGGCCCGGGCCTGGCGCGAGGTGCGCGATGTGGTGCCCTTGCAGGGCAAGGCGGGCGATGTCTGGCGGATCTCCACCCTGCCGACAGCCGCCGCCGAGGTGGTGGCGCGACTGGGGGGCGAGGCTGTGTGGGACTGGGGTGGCGGGCTGATCTGGCTGGTCCTTGCCCCGGGGCGCGGGGCCGAGGTCGCGGCGGCTGTCGCGGGTCGGGGCCATGCGACCCGGGTCCGGGGCGAGGGCGGTCCCGCCTTCCCCGCAGAGGCACCCGAAGTGGCGGCGCTGGTGGCCGGTCTGAAGACGAAATTCGATCCGCGCGGGATCCTGAACCGGGGCATGATCTGATGCAGACGAATTTTACGCCCGAACAGCTGGCCGATCCCGGGATCAAGCGGGCCAACGAGATCCTGCGCTCTTGCGTCCACTGCGGGTTCTGCACCGCGACCTGCCCGACCTATCAGGTGCTGGGCGATGAACTCGACAGCCCCAGGGGCCGGATCTACCTGATCAAGGACATGCTGGAGGCGGGCCGCCCGGCGGACGAAAAGACGGTCAAGCACATCGACCGCTGCCTGTCGTGCCTTGCCTGCATGACCACCTGCCCCTCGGGCGTGCATTACATGCACCTGGTCGACCATGCCCGCGCCCATATCGAGAAGACCTACCGACGGCCCCTGATGGACCGGGTCCTGCGCGCCGTCCTGGCGCGGATCATCCCCTATCCGGGGCGGTTCCGTCTGGCGCTGCTGGCGGCCAAGATCGGCAGGCCCTTCGCCTGGATGATCCCCGACGCGCGGGTCCAGGCGATGCTGCGGATGGCTCCGAAGACCATCCCACCGGTCAGCCGCAACGACGACCCGCAGGTGTTCCCCGCGCAGGGCGAGCGCAAGATGCGGGTCGCCCTGATGACCGGCTGCGCGCAGAAGGCGCTGAACACCGACATCAACGACGCCACCATCCGCCTTCTGCGCCGCCTGGGGTGCGAGGTCGTCGTGGCCAAGGGCCAGGGCTGCTGCGGTGCGCTGACGCATCACATGGGGAAAGAGGGTCTCTCCCATGCCTCTGCCGCCGCCAACATCCGGGCCTGGATGGCTGAAAAGCAGGCCGGGGGCCTGGATGCGATCGTCATCAACACCAGCGGATGTGGCACGACGGTGAAGGACTACGGGCACATGTTCCGCACCGATCCCCTGGCCGAGGACGCGGCGACGGTGGCGGGATTGGCCAAGGATATCAGCGAAGTGCTGGTAAAGATCGGCCTGCCGCAAGGCGCGCCCAAGGGCCTCCGCGTCGCCTACCATGCCGCCTGCAGCCTGCAGCATGGCCAGCAGATCAAGTCCGCCCCGAAGGACCTCCTGAAACGCGCGGGCTTCGAAGTGGTGGAACCCGCCGACAGCCATCTGTGCTGCGGCAGCGCCGGGACCTACAACCTTCTGCAACCCCAGATCAGTGCAGAGCTGAAGCGCCGCAAGGTGGCGACGCTGGAGGCGAAATCCCCGCAGGTCATCGCGGCGGGCAACATTGGCTGCATGATGCAGATCGGCTCGGGCACCGAAGTTCCGGTCGTGCATACGGTCGAACTGCTTGACTGGGCCACAGGGGGACCGAAACCGCGCGCGCTGGACATCTGAGCCCTTGCGCGACGCCCCAAATCCGCCAAAGTCCCCCCATAGTCCTGAAGACCGCGCGGGCGGGAGGGTTCCATGCGTCACCTGATCCCTGGTCTTCTGGCGGCAGGGCTGGCCCTTGCGGGCATGGCAAAGTCGCAGACTCTGGAGCAGACCCTGGACGATGGCATGGTCAAGCTGGAAACGGCGGATGATGCGCGTGGCTGGGATGCCGTCGGCAAGCTGGTCATGGGCAAGCATGGCTTCTGCACCGGGGCGCTGATCGGCCCGCAACTGGTGCTGACGGCGGCGCATTGCCTGTATGACAAGACCACCGGCGTCCAGATGCGCCCCGAGGACATGGAGTTTCAGGCCGGTTTCCGCAATGGCCGTGCCGTGGCCTATCGCAGCGTCAGCCGCGCCGTGGCCCACCCCGACTACCGCTACGGGGCCACCGACAAGCTGGACCGCGTCAGCGGCGACCTGGCGCTTCTCGAACTCAGCCAGCCGATTCGCCTGCCCTCGCTTGAACCGTTCGAGA
>NZ_JAXMMF010000034.1:0-3835 GCF_034366665.1 Tabrizicola sp.
CCCGGCCGAGCGCGCGCGCGAGCAATGGAACGACGGCAACAACGTGGTGGCGCTACGCCCCGGCGTGATCGTCGGCTACGATCGCAACGACGACACCAACGCCATGCTGCGCGCCGAAGGCATCGACGTGCGCGAGATGCCAGGCGCTGAACTGGGGCGGGGCCGGGGTGGCGGGCATTGCATGACCTGCCCGACGATCCGCGACCCAGCCTGATACGAAAAGGACAAAACAATGAGCTTCAACTTGCGCAACCGCCATTTCCTGACACTGCGCGATTTCACACCTGCGGAAATCGCCTTCCTTCTCAAGCTATCCGCCGACCTCAAAGCGGCGAAATATGCCGGGACGGAACAGCAAGTACTGCGGGGGCGTGAAATCGCACTGATCTTCGAGAAGGATTCGACCCGCACCCGCGTCGGCTTCGAGGTTGCCGCCCATGACCAGGGCGCGCATGTCACCTATCTCGGGCCGTCCGGAAGCCACATCGGCCACAAGGAAAGCATCAAGGACACCGCCCGCGTTCTGGGCCGCGTCTATGACGCCATCGAATACCGCGGCTTCGGCCAGGAGATCGTCGAGGAGCTCGCGCGCCATGCGGGCGTGCCGGTCTACAATGGGCTGACCGATCAGTTCCACCCGACCCAGGTGCTTGCCGACTTCCTAACCATGCAGGAACACGCCGAAAAGCCCTTGCGCCAGATCGCTTTCGCCTTCCTCGGTGATGCGGGGAACAATGTTGGGGAAAGCCTGCTGATCGGCGGCGCGAAAATGGGGATGGCCGTGCGACTGGGGGGGCCGGAGTCGTGCTGGCCGAAACAGGCCGTGATCGACGAGGCGATGGCTATCGCGAGAGATACCGGCGCACGCATCACCGTGACCAAGGACCCCTCCGAGGCTGTCAGGGGTGCCGATTTCCTATACACGGATGTCTGGCTGTCGATGGGCGAGTCCGAAGCGATATGGGCCGAACGCATCAAACTGCTGTCGCCTTGGCGCGTCGACGCGGTCATGATGGGCCGCACAGGCAACCCGAGGGCCCGGTTCATGCATTGTCTTCCGGCCTTTCATAACACAGAGACCGAAGTTGGCCGCGAGATCGCGGAAAAGTTCGGCCTGACCGAGATGGAGGTGAGCGAGGAGGTGTTCGAAAGCCCGGCTTCGATCGTCTTTGACCAAGCCGAGAACCGGCTGCACACCATCAAGGCGGTCCTTGTCGCAACCTTGGGACACTGAGCCCATGCTGGTGGTCGCAGCCCTTGGTGGGAACGCGCTTTTGCGACGGGGCGAGCCCATGACGACCGAGGTGCAACGTGCCAACGTCGCGCGCGCGGCAGGGGCGCTGGCCGCTTTGGTGCGCGTGGGACATGATCTGGTCGTAACGCATGGGAACGGCCCGCAAGTCGGGTTGTTGGCGTTGCAGGGGGCTGCATTCCGGCCCGACGCACCCGACCCACTGGACGTGCTGGGTGCGGAAACTGAAGGCATGATCGGCTATCTGATTGAGCAGGAGTTGGAGAACGCACTGGGCCACGACCGTCCGGTGGCGGCGCTTTTGACCCAAGTTCTGGTCGATCCGGCCGACCCGGCATTTGCACGCCCGACCAAGCCGGTCGGCCCGAGCTACAGTGAAGCCGAGGCGAAGGCCCTCGCCGCACAGCGCGGCTGGACCATCGCCCCGGACGGCGCGTCCTGGCGGCGCGTAGTGCCTTCTCCGAGGCCAATCGAGATCCCTGATCTGCGAGTGATCCAGTTGCTTCTGTCGCAAGGCGTGATCGTTATCTGCGCCGGGGGCGGCGGAATTCCCGTCGTGCGGCGCGGCGATGGAAGCCTGGCCGGTGTCGAAGCGGTGATCGACAAGGATCATGCCAGCGCCCTGCTTGCGCATGGCCTCGGAGCCGACGCGCTTCTAATGCTGACAGATGTAGACGGGGTGATGGAAGGGTTCGGCACGTCTGCCGCCCGCCGCATCCCGCGCATGTCCGCCGTCGAGGCCGGGCAACTGGCGTTACCGGAAGGCTCGATGGGGCCGAAGGTGGCCGCGGGGTTGAACTTTGTCGCAAAGGGCGGGCGGCTGGCGGGGATCGGCCGGATGGAAGACGCCACTGCTATCCTGAACGGGTCGGCCGGAACAATTATTTCAGCATAGAAGAAAGGACAGATGCATGTGTCTCTCGGCTACCGTCAGCTTTACTGCCAGCGTGCTTCTGACTGCAGGTGGTGCCGCGATCATCGTCAAGGCCATGCGCAGCAACTGGCGCTACCTTCCCATCGGCCTGATGCCGCTGTTCGCCGGTATCCAGCAGTTCAGCGAGGGGTTCGTCTGGATTGGCGTCAATGGAGGCGACCATGCCACGATGGTCTGGGGCGCAATGAGCTTCATCTTCTTCACCTGGTTCATGTGGCCGTTCTGGATCCCCTTTTCGGTCTGGGTGCTAGAGCCACCGGACAGCCACCGTCGTCCCTGGTTCCTCGCTATGACCGGGGTGGGACTGCTGCTTGGTCTTCTGCTCTACATCCCGCACGGATTGGGCACAGATTGGCTGGTGGTCACGGTCAACCGCGACTCACTTGCTTACGAGAATTCGATGCTGCTTGACCAGTTCATGCCGCGCTGGATCAGCTACACGCTTTATGTCTTTCTGATCATCGCGCCGCCCGCCATGTCGCGCTATCGGCACATGAGGCACTTCGCGCTGACTGTGGCGGCCGTGGTGGTGCTGGATGTGACGCTGCTGCGCTACGCCTACATCTCATTCTTCTGCCTTCTCGCGGGGTTGGCGACGGTGCATCTGGCGTGGATCATCCTGACCAACAAATGCGCCGAAGAATGTCCGGAGCTGTTCGGACACGACCGGGCGCGAAGGCCCGCCTGAAACGGCAGGAAAAAGCCACTTCGCGCGGGCTTCCTGGGCAAGCTGACTTCGAAGACAAATGGGACAGGCGCGCCAATTTGCCGATTTTGCACAGATGTAATGTCCGGCTTGCAGGAGCGTCTTTCTTCGTATCGGCAAGTAGTGCCGGATCGTTGGAGAAATCGTCATGGATCAGCGCCAATTTCGTCGCCTTTCTATCGTGCCGCTTGGCTGCACGCTGTCGGTGTTCTTCGCAGTCAGTTTCATCCTTTGCCTGCTGGCCGCACTAGTCCTGCCTGCGCAAGGAATGCAAATGGCATTCGAAGCAGTCTTTCCGGGGTTCGTCTGGCTCAATTCAGCCAGTGTCTTTCTGGGACTACTCTGGACGGTTTTCTACGGGTGGTACATTGCCGTTCTGTTTGTCCCGATCCGAAATTATTTCTTTCGGCAATTTGCGTGATGGCCGGGCGTGACTTGAGCCAAGTTGACATCGTGAAGGTAGGGACAATGCAGAAGCCTATGATCTTGCCAATGCCTGGCAATGAAAACTTCGCCCGTGAGCTTGCTTTTGCCGGGGGCGGGGAGGTAACCGCTATTGAAACCCGCCGCTTTCCAGACGGCGAGACCTATCTGCGGCTGTTGGCGCCCGTGAAGGGTCGTGCCGTCGATGTGGTTGCCACGCTGGCCGGACCGGACCCGGATTTCCTCCGCCTTGCCTTTGCCGCCGACGCGGCCCGCGCGCATGGGGCAGCGCGTGTCCGTTTGGTTGCGCCCTATCTTGCCTACATGCGGCAGGACAAGGCGTTCAAACCTGGCGAAGCGGTGACGTCCGACACGTTCGCGAGCTATAGCTGAAAGTTGGTGACGGGGGGATTGGGTGGCATATCAAGGCGTTGTTGACGCGCCGCAGTTCTCGCAGAGAAAAGGATATGCCACATGACGAAGGATACGGTTGTCGCGTTTCGCGCACCAGAAGGATTTT
>NZ_JAXMMF010000035.1:0-40524 GCF_034366665.1 Tabrizicola sp.
ACCAGCACGTCGCCCCGCGCCTCGCCGGTGTTCAGCGCCCCGTTCGCAAGGTCCACCCGCACCCCCGCCGCCGCATCGGCGTGGCTGACAAGATCGCGCCCAAGACCCCCCTCCAGCCGGTCCGACCCCGCCCCCCCCAAAAGCGTGTCATCCCCCTCCCCGCCATAAAGCGCGTCGTTCCCCGCACCCCCCGACAGCCAGTCCGACCCGCCGCGACCCGTCAGCGTGTCGTTGCCCGCGCCACCGATCGCCCGGTCGGCCAGATCGGTTCCGGCAAAACTGTCCGCGAACGCGGTAAGGATAAATCCTTCGATCCCGAGGTAGGTGTCGCCCACCGCATCTCCGGTGGTCAGCGCCGCAGTGGTCAGGTCCAGGCGGATCGCGACCAGGTTGCTTTCATAGCTGGCAAAGTCGATGCCCGCACCGCCGTCCAGACGGTCGCCGCCTACGTCGCCCTGCAGCGTGTCGTTGCCTTCGCCACCGAAGAGCGAATCGTTGCCGAGACGCCCTTCGATGCGGTCGTTCCCTTCCATCCCGAAGATCTGGTTGGCCTGCGCATCGCCGCCGAGGGTGTCGTGGTAGCCCGAACCCTCCAGATCCTCGACCGCAAGGTAGATGTCGCCTGCCGCCTCGCCGGTGTTTCGATCGGGCTGGCCGAAATCGGCAATCAGGCCGACGACGGATTCGCGGTAGCTGATCCGGTCGCGGCCGATCCCGCCGTCCAGCAGGTCCGCGCCGGTGCCCCCCAGCAGCGAATCGTTGCCGAGGCCGCCGAAAAGACTGTCGGCCCCCGCGCCACCCGTCATCCGGTCATTGCCTTCCGCTCCATCGATGCGGTTGGACAGGCTATTGCCGGTCAACTGGTCCGAGAAGGCGGACCCGATGATCCCCTCGATCGAGACATAGGTCTGCCCGGCGGCAATGTTGGTGTTCTGGTTCAGGCTTTCCAGGTTCAGCCGCACTGCCGCGGTGGCCCGGGCCAGAACGATGGTGTCGAAGCCCGCGCCCCCCTCCACGGTGTCGGTTCCGGTCGATACCATGAACATGTCTTCGCCGGTGCCGCCCTGCAGGTAGTCCACCTGGTTGGTGCCGAAGATCAGGTTCTCGGGGTCGGGGCCCGAGGGCAGCGCGTGCCACAGGCTGATGACGTCCTTCAGCTGGAAGTTGACCGTTGGCAGTGGCTGGCCGTTCGGGGTCCGCAGCTCCAGCACTTCCTCCCCGTAGGAGATCGTCGCCCCCGTTGCGGTCGCGGTGATGGTCAGCGCGGCCAGCGAATGGATCGGGCCCCAGCCGGACAGGTCCAGCCGGTCGGTGCCCAGCTGGAAGTCCGCAATCACGTCAAGCACGCCATCGGCGGTCAGCACGAAGGTGTCGGCCCCCGCGCCACCGAAGAGCGTGTCCTGCCCCGCACCGTCGGCCAGGATGTCCGCGCCCTGCCCGCCCTCGATCCCTTCGTCCCCGTCGCCGCCCAGGATCATGTCCGATCCTGCGGTCCCCGAAAGGCTGGCAGCGACCGGGCTGCCGGTCTGGATCGGCGACAGAGTGCCGGGGTCAAGCTGAAGCCGGGTGATCCCCGTGCCCTCGCCGGTGACGAACAACTGGATCATTCCGTTCACCACCTGCGCGGTCATCGCGGTGATGTTGTCCAGCATCACGCCGGGGGTCTGCAGCATCTGCCCGCAGCTGACCAGGCGGCCGTCGGGCATCAGGGTCATCACGGTCAGCCCTTCGTCGCCGCCGCCCGCGATGACAAAGACCCGGTCCCCGACCGTGGCCGTGGCCAGGGCCTGCACCCCCTGAAAGCGGGTGTCCTGGGTGTCCACGACATGGTCCGCAACCCACATCGCACCGTCAGGCCCAATCCCCAGAACGCTGACCGAGGACGACCCGGCCGAGGCCACGACCATATAGGTTACCCCCGCCATCTCGACGACCTTCACGTCCGACGGATCGTTGATCCCCAGCCCGTTCGGCGCACCGATCATCCGCGGGTTGCCCAGCGCCCCGTTGGTCCCCACCGGGAAGGCGCGCACCACGTCCGCTTCCAGCGACAGGCTGATCAGGAACCGGTTGCCGCCCACCGTGACCGGCACCAGCGACGAGATGTCGACCCCGGTATGCGCCCCGTCCAGCACGCGCGTGCCGACCAGCGTCATTGTCCCGTTGGGCGCGACCGAATAGGCGTGGATTGTGCTTTCACCGGACCGGGCGGCGTAAAAGAAGGTCTGTCCCCCGACCTGCACCACGCTTTGCGCCGACAGGGCCCCCCACAGGCTGCCGGGCAGCTGCATCGGCGCAAGCAGCGCCCCGTCGCCGCCCAGGCCGTACGCCATCACGCCTGCCGTGCTGCCCCCGGTCACGACCAGATGCCGCACGCCGTTGATCGTCACCGTCTCCAGCACGGCCTCGGCCGGCAGGGACGACCCGGGCGCCAGGCTTTCCTGATCGACCAGCGTCATCGCGCCCGTCACATCCAGCGCCAGCACCCCACCCCCGGCGCGCGTCGCGGTGTAAAGCAGCACCCGGCCACCCTGCACCACCAGCTCCAGATCGGAGATGCCGGACACCATGTGCAATGGCGCCGCAGAAAATACCTCTACCACCTGAAAGTTGATCACTTTCGGCCCCAGTCACACACCCATGTACCCAGGGAGAAGACTGCGCTTGAAAGCGGTTACGGCAGGTGAAGCAATCTGGGCGCAATCGCGGCGTTTCCCCGCGATTTTCGGCAAAGCTGGCTAAAAGCCTTAGCGACCGACACCGACATAGGCCGTGAAACCGGCCTCGCGCACTTCTGCAGGGTCGTAGATGTTGCGCAGGTCAGCCATCTGCGGCGTGGCCATCTTGCGGGCCAGCTTTGCCAGGTCCAGACCGCGAAACTCGTTCCATTCGGTCAGCAGGACCACCAGATCGGCGTCATTGGCGGCCTGATAGGGGTTCTCGATCCATTTCACCCCCGGCAGCAAAGCCTCGCCCTCGTGGCGGCCTTGCGGGTCGCTGACCCGAACCTTGGCCCCCGCGCCGACCAGGGCCGGGATGATGGTCAGCGCGGGCGCGTCCCGCATGTCGTCGGTGTTCGGCTTGAAGGTCACGCCAAGGACCGCGATGGTCTTGTCGCGCAGGGTTCCGCCGCACAGATCGACGATCTTGTCGATCATCCGGCGCTTCACCTCCTCGTTGACCTTGATCACCGTCTCGACGATCTGCATGGGCGAGGCATGCTCCTGCCCGATCCGCGCCAATGCCTTGGTATCCTTGGGAAAACAGCTGCCGCCATAGCCCGGCCCGGCATGCAGGAACTTGTCGCCGATGCGCCCGTCCATGCCGATGCCCCGGGCCACCATCTTCACATCCGCGCCGACCTTTTCACACAGGGCCGCGATCTCGTTGATGAAGGTGATCTTGGTGGCCAGAAAGGCATTGGCCGCGTATTTGATCATCTCGGCGCTTTCCAGACCCGTGTAGACCATCGGGAATTCGCGCAGCGACAGCGGGCGGTACAGCTCGGCCATGACCTTGCGGCCGCGCGCCGTCTCGACCCCGACGATCACCCGGTCGGGGCGCATGAAATCGTCGATTGCCGCGCCCTCGCGCAGGAATTCGGGGTTCGAGACGACATCGAATTCCGCCGCCGGGTTCGCCGCCCGCAAGGCCACGGCCACCTTGCGGTTGGTGCCGACCGGCACCGTGGATTTCGTCACCACCGCCGCATATCCCGTCATCGCCCGACCGATGTCCGCCGCCGCTGCCATCACATAGCTCAGGTCGGCATGGCCGTCGCCGCGCCGGGTCGGAGTGCCGACGGCGATGAACACCGCCTCGGCCCCGGCCACGGCCGCGCCAAGATCCGTGGTAAAGGACAGGCGCCCCGCCGCCGCATTCTTCGCGATCAGCGCCTCCAGCCCCGGCTCGAAGATCGGCACCTCGCCCCGCGACAGACGCCCGATTTTGGTGGCATCCTTGTCGACGCAGGTGACCTCGTGGCCGAAGTCGGAAAAGCACGCGCCCGAGACAAGCCCGACATACCCCGTCCCCACCATCGCGATGCGCATCGTGCTGCCCTCTTGCCCAGGAAGCCTGTCTATGCAGGCATCCGACACCTGTCAAATCGGGCCCGCCCGCGACGGACGGACCCGACTGAAGATCAGGGACGTCCGGGCCTGGGAAAGCGGGCCCTGACCGCCGCCACGGCAGCCAGCCAGTCGTCCCGCGTCGCCTCCTCGCGCTGCCAGCGGAAAAACAGCGGGTCGGCTTCCACGGCCAGCGCCGCGCGAACCGCCTCGTCACGGTCCGCAAGCGCTGCCTGATAGGCGGCCTCGGCCACCGCAGCCAGCTCTTCGGCCGTCGGCTCTACCGCCACCGGGGCTGCCCGCACCACCCACTTGCCGCGCGCGGTGCGGCGATGGGTGGCCAGGAAGTCGACGGTCAGCCCCTCGACCGGCTCGCTCCCCTCGCGCGCAGCCTCGCCGATCCAGCCCGGAGTGCCGTCTTCTGTGAACAGGACATGCCAGGTCATCTCAGTAGTCCGTCTCGATATAGAGGCTCATGGTTGCAAAGCCGATGACCGACGACACGCCGCCCACGCTCATGTAGCTGTAGGGGTTGATCAAAGTCGTGGTCGTCGGCAGGTCCGTCGTCACCGTCCCGGTCGCAACCGCGCCCGAAACCAGGTTCGTCACCTCATAGGTCAGCGATTGGGTCGTGCCGGGACGCGCGAACATCGCGAGTTCGTAGACCGAGGTCAGGTCGGCATTCGGCTTGGCAAAGCCTGCGCCAAGATCAACCTTCGTCGCTGTCCCGGTCCCGTCGTTGTACATGAACTGGACGTTGGTATCGGCGCTGTCGTAGCCCATCCCGCAGATGTTGGTCTGGGTCGAGGGGTTGACGTCCGTCGGTGCCGCGGTCGAGTTGCGCATCCCCACAAAGGCCCGGTGCGAGGCGTTGGTGACGCCCGTCGCCGGCCCCCAGCGCCAGACCAGGTGGAACCCGCCCAAGCCCGCCGACGGCCCGCCGACGCTGAACTGCAGCGCCCCGCCCCGGATGCCAGCAACCGCCGTGGTCGAGGCCGTGGTGATGCGCCAGGACCGGCGGCGCATGTAGTTGTGCAGGTTGGTGGTCGCCACGTTCTCGCTTGTCGCCGTCCCGGTGGCCGAGATCACCAGCCCCATCTGGGTATCCGCGCCGCCGTTCCCTGCGGGGACGAAAAGTCCCATCTTGTTGCGGCCGAAGAACGGCTGCAACGATGTGTCCAGCCCCGAAGGCCCGATGATCGCTGGCAGGACGCGCCCGGCAACGTCGCGCCCGAACAGCTTGACCCCGCCCGCAGCCGGGGCCGTCGGCGTCGTGATCGCCGGCAGGCGCAGCTGGCCGCCTTCGATCTCGACATCCGCCGCGCCCGCAAAGCTGCCCGCGCTGTTGAACTGGATCTCGCCGCTCGAGCCGCCGGGGGAACCACCACCCCCGCCTGCCGGGGCAGCCCAGGTCCCGTCCGCCCGCAAGAAGTTGGTCGTCCCCCCACCCGAGGCGGGGGCCAACCCCTTCGCCGCGCTCGAGAATGTGTCCAGAAGCCCCGTCACCTGCGTCCCGGTCAGGTCCGCCGGGTCCGCTGCCGACCCCGTGGCGTTGCCCTTGATCGTCACGGCCGGCATGTTCGCCAGTTTCGCGTTCGTCACCGCGTCCGCGTCCACTGTCCAGGTCGCCCCCGACCCGCTGACCGTGATGTCCCCCTTGTCGCCATCGCTGACACCCCCCCCTCCGCCGGGAGGTGCCGCCCAGGTCCCGTCCGCCCGCAGGAAGTTCGCCGTCCCCCCGCCCGAGGCCGGGGCCAAGCCCTTCGCCGCGCTCGAGAATGTGTCCAGAAGGGCTGTCGCCTGCGTGCCCGTCAGGTCCTCTGGCGCACCGGTGCCCGCCGCGGCCCGGCCTTTCAGCGTGCCGGTCGCCACGGTCGCCAGCTTCGCATTGGTCAGCGTCCCCGCAGCGACCTGAGCGTCCACGAGCTGCGCCGCCACGATGGTGCCCGCGACCCGGCCCACGACCGAGTTCGTGCCCACCGCCAGGTCCGCCGGGTCTGCCGTGGCACCCGTGGCATTGGCCTTGATCGTGTTCGCCGCCATATCCGCGGCCTTGGTGTTGTCCACCGCGTTGGCCGCAATGGTCAGGGCCGTGCCGCCCGCGGTCTTCGTCACGTCCCCGGTGAAGGCACTGGTCCGGATCGAGCCAGCCCCGCTGAACTCGATCCCCCCGGTGACGGTGATCGCCTCCGGATCGCCCGTCCCGGCCGTGTCCCGGCCGATCAGGCTGTCGGTGGCAATATCCGCCAGCTTGGTGAACCCCACCGCATTCGCCGCGATGGTGGTGGCCCCGTCGGCGACCGAGGTCACGTCCCCCGAATGGTTCGGGTGGACATAGTTGTTCGCCCCCGCGGCGACCCCGTCCAGTTTCGTCTTGTCTGCCGCCGCCATGAAACCCGCGACCGAGGTCGTGGCCGCACTGTGCAACGCACCTCCCGCACGGGTCCCGTGTGCGGTATCGTCAAACCGGGCGGCAGGCAGAGTGCCAGCCGTCAGATCCGCCGCCGACCCACTTGTCGCCACCGCCGCCAGCCCCGTGATCGTCGCCGCAGCTTGCGTTCCCGTGTGGTTCGCCCGGTTCAAGAGGAACGCATCAGCCGCGTTCGAGGTCGCTCCGTCCGCCACGTTCAGGATCGTGCGCACCTGCGTCGCGGTCAGCGCCTCGGGGCTGCCCGTCCCGGCCGTCGCCCGACCCAGAATGGTGCTGGTCGCAAGGTCCGCCAGCTTGCCCAGCGTGACTGCACCGGCATCAATGGTCCAGACCGTTCCGGACCCAGAGACTGTGACATCGCCCTTGTCCCCGTCGCTGGTGCCGCCACCGGCCCCACCCACCACCTGGGTCGCCCCGGCGCTGCGCACCTTGACCTCTCCCGTCGTGGTGTTCAGCCACAACGTCCCGTCCAGCGGAGCCAAGGGGTCCGCCGCCTGCCCGCCCAGATGCACCGCCTGCGGCAGCGTCACCTCGCCCGTGGCCGCATCGGCCTCCAGCGCCGTGAAGAAGGTCGATCCGTCCGCGCTGACCTTGACGCTGAAGTCATCCGAACCAGCCGTGCCCATCTCTGCCCGACCGCTGAAACCGGTCTGGAACAGAAGGCTGGCCGTATCGCCCGCCACGGCCTTGTTCAGCTTCAGCTGATGACCGGACCCCGCATGGTTCAGCAGTGTCGCCGGGGACGAGACGGCCAGCCGGTTCGTCGCATCTGGGGTGGCCGAAACGCCCAGCTGCCCCACGGTAAACGGCCCGTCCGACAGCGCGATCCAGGTCAGCCCGTTGAAAAAGGCCATCTGGCTTTCGGCCATCACATAGGCCTGCCAGCCGTTGAGGGGCTGGGTGAACTGCCACCCCGCTTCGGTATAAAGCGCGATGCGGCCCGCCTGGCCGACCCAGGGCCCGGTCGCCCCGGCCGCCACGATATGGCGGTCGCCCAGCGTCGGCAGCGCCGGCGGCGTGGTCAGCGTCCGGTTGATCACCGCAAGCTGAACCATAAGGTCCAGCTGCACCAGAGCCTCGTTGTGGGTGACATGTTTCTGCGCCTGCGCCGGAAGGATCAGGGGCAGCGACAGTATCGTCGTTTCATCGGGCATCAGAACCTCCGCGGGATCGCCTTGGTCCGGGACCCTAGGGAAGCTTCCTTCACACCCGCTGATCAGACCGCGCGCTGGTCCCCTTTGGCCTGCAACACGCCAAGGGTGGGCGCATCGCCCACCCTACGCCCGTGCCTTGGTCCCCGGCGGCGATCCCCGCCTGAAGGCGTGCGGCACAAACCGATAAGCCCGCCACCCCGAAAGCGAACCCCGCCTCTCCGCGCCCCGCTTCCCTTGTGTCCGGACAGGCCAATGACGCGGTCCGGCCCGTAGGGTGGGCGATCCGCCCACCGCCCGCTCAGGGGTCCTCCACCAGCGCCGGAGCTGCCCGTCCCCGCCGCGCTTCCGCCCAGGTGTTCGCGCTGATTGCCAGGATGATCAGCGCGCCCCCCGCCAGCACCCAGGGCTCGACCGGCTCGCCAAAGGCAAGCAGGCCCAACAGCGCCGCCCAGATCAGCTGGAGGAACGTGATCGGCTGCGTCACCGCCAGCGGGGCCGCGCGAAACGCCTTCGCCATCGCGTAATGCCCCAGCGTCGCCAGCCCCGCCACAACGGCCAGCCAGGCGCATTGCTCCCAGCGCACCGGCTCCCACTGCGCCACCGCCAGCGGCAACAGCCCCACCGTAACCGTCACCGACAGCACCGCCACGATGCTCGAGGCCGGAGCCTCCCTGCTTAACCGTTTGGCGATGATGTAGCTCATCGAGAAGAACACCGTCGCCCCAAGCTGCGACAGATGCCCCAGCGACAACTCCCGCACTCCCGGCCGCAGCACGATCAGCCCGCCGGCGACCGCCACCAGCACCGCCACCACCCGCCGCGCCCCCAGGCCCTCGCCCAAGAGAAGGCCCCCGATCACCAGCACCATGACCGGCCCCAGAAAGGCAATCGCCGCCATTTCCGCCACCGGAACCCGGGCCATCGCATAGAACCACAGGACCACCGCGACGACATGCAGCGCCCCGCGGCCCAGGAACATGCGCCCGACGCCCGGGCCGAAGCGCATTCCCCGCATGGCCCACAAGGCTGGCAGCAGAAACAGCAGCCCAAAGCCGAACCGGATGAACGCCGACTGCGCCGCCGGAAGGTCGGTGCCAAGGTACCGGACGATCCCGTTCACCCCGACAAAGGACAGCCCGGCCCCCGCCATCCACAAGGCCCCCTCAAGGGGCCGCCCAAGATCCGTCACGTCTCGCATGGCCGGACAGAAGCCCAACGGCACGGCGAAGGCAACCGCCGAAACAAGCGTAGGGTGCGCTTCAGCGCACCGCACCTTCCCGCCCGCCGCGCCCTTCGCGAGAAACCGACCGCCGCCCGGGGCTCAGCCCTCAAAGGCCAGCCCCGCCGCGAGGACCCACATCGTCACCCCCACGCCGACCTCAAGCCAGACCCAGGCCGCGGGCCGTGCGAAGACCGGGGCCAGATGCCGCGCCCCGAAGCCCAGCGCCGTGAAGAAGCTCAAGGATGCACAGGCCGCCGCCACCCTGAACATCGCCTGATGCGGCGCATACTGGGCCGAGATCGACCCGATCAGCACCACCGTATCCAGATAGACATGCGGGTTGGCCCAGGTCAGCACCAGGCACGTCGCCATCACCTTTCCCAGCGGGGCCGACCCCACCTCGGTCGGCCGCAACGCCTCGCCGCCGCGCAACGCCGCCCGAAACCGCAATCCCCCATAGACCAGCAGGAACCCAACGCCCAGCCAGCGCATCGCTTCGCCGAACCAGGGCAGCGCGGCGCTCAGCGACCCGAACCCCGCCACCCCCGCCCCGATCAGGACCGCGTCCGAGACGGCGCAGACCGCCACCACCGCGCCCACATGCTCGCGCCGCAGACCCTGCCGCAGCACGAAGGCGTTCTGCGCCCCGATCGCCAGGATCAGGCTCAGCGCCACGACGTAGCCATTGACCGCCGCCTCAAGCACCGGACAGACCCCGCAACGCCGCCATCGCATCCTTGCGCCGATCCCACTGCACGAAAAGGTGGTCGTGGTGATAGCCGGCGATCACGTTGCAACTGATCCCCGCCTGCCCCAGCGCCCCCGCAAAGGCCGCCGTCAGGCCGACCGCCGCAAGGTCGGAGTGCACCGTCAGACTGATCCGCGCCCAGGGGTCCGACACCATGCCCGCCGCCTGCATCTTGTCCAGCGGGGCGACGACGGTCAGTCCCTCTGCCTCAGCAATCGCCGCGAAGGGCTGCAGCGGCAGAGTTTCCCCCGTCCAGACCGCATAGCCATAAGGCTCGGGATGCAGCACCGGCTCCATCGTCGCAAGCAGCACCGCCAGATCCGTCTCGCCCATCGTCCCCTCCCGCTTTGCCCTTGACCTATGGCGACCAGTCAGCAAACTCCAGTTAATCTTCCTGCCTTGGATTAAGCGCAGCTAATGCTGGACCCCGCCCAACTCGCCGCCCTTGCCGCCGTCCACAGGCGCGGAGCTTTCGACCTTGCGGCGGTCGAACTCCACGTCACCCCATCGGCCATCAGCCAGCGGATCAAGGCGCTGGAAGAGGCGACGGGCACCCTCCTCATCCGCCGCGGCCAACCCTGCACCGCCACCGACGCGGGCCTGCGGCTGATCCGGCATCATGACGAGATCGCACTTCTGGAACGCACCCTGGCCCAGGACCTGCCCGGCCTTGCCCCCGGCCCCGCAACGCTGCGCATTGCGGTGAACGCCGACAGTCTGGCCACCTGGGTCATCCCCGCGCTTGCGGCCACCACGGGGTTCCTCTTCGACCTGGTGATCGACGATCAGGATGTCAGCCAGGACTGGCTGCGAAGGGGCGAAGTCGTGGCCGCCATCACCGCGCACGCCGGTCCGCTGCAAGGCTGCGACACGGTGCCCTTGGGCGCGCTGCGCTACCGCGCCACAGCCTCACCCAGCTACCGGGACCACTGGTTTGCGCAAGGAGTGACCCCAGACGCGCTGACCCACGCCCCGGCGCTGACGTTTTCGGACAAGGACCAGCTTCAGACCCGCTGGGCCACGGCCCAAGGCCTTGCCCGCCCGGCGCTGCCGACGCACCGCATGGCCTCGTCCCAGGCTTTCGTCGATGCCTGCCTTGCGGGCCTGGCCTGGGGCATGAACCCCCAGCCGCTGATCGCCCCGCACCTTGCGTCGGGCGCGCTGGTCGAGTTGATCCTCGACACCCCCCTGGACATCGCGCTCCACTGGCAGTTCACCCGCCTGGCCGCCCCGGCGCTGGCCCCGGTGACCCAGGCGATCCGCCGGGCCGCGCGGCAAAGCCTGGTGCAATAGAAAACGGGGGCGGCTTGCGCCACCCCCGTTCCCTGGTCCCCGAAGGGATAAGGCTTACGCCAGAGCCAGGTTCACAGCCGATTCACGGCCGTTGCGATCCTGCTCGATGTCATAGGTCACGGCCTGCCCATCGGGCAGCGAGCGGATGCCCGCACGCTCAAGCGCGGTCACGTGGACGAAAACGTCCTTGGAACCGCCTGCGGGCGCGATGAAGCCGAAGCCTTTGGTGGCGTTGAACCATTTCACGGTGCCATTGGCCATCGTGATGTCTCCTGTCATGTATGCCACCCGCAGCGTGCGGTGGCCTGGCCTAGTGTCGTCACGATCGAAGCTGAAGGCCGAAGCAGACAGTAGAACGAAAGAGAAGAAGCTATTGCCCCCTGCACATGCGCCCTTTCGGCGCAAAAAGCAAGGGGCAGCAAAGAATTAAAGCTGCGCGGCCACGTCTTCGGGCACGTCGAAGTTGTGCGTCACGGTCTGGACGTCGTCGTCCTCTTCCAGAAGGTCGATCAGGCGCATCAGCTTTTGCGCGGTGTCCAGATCGACCTCGGTCCGGCTTTGCGGCCGCCAGACCAGCTTCGACTCCGTCGATTCCCCCAGCGCCTTTTCCAGCGCGTCCGAGACTTCGGACAGGTTTTCCACCTGGCAATAGACCCAGTGGCCGTCCTCGTCCGATTCGACATCGTCGGCGCCGGCGTCCAGCGCCGCCATCATCACGTCATCGGCCGAGCCGACGGAGGCGGGATAGCTGATCTCGCCCACCCGATCAAACGAGTGCGCGACCGAGCCCGTGGTGCCCAGGTTGCCGCCGCACTTGCTGAAGTAGGACCGCACGTTCGACGCGGTGCGATTGACGTTGTCGGTCATCGTCTCGACGATCACCGCGATCCCGTTCACGCCGTAGCCTTCATAGCGGATCTCGGTGTAGTCCGCCCCGTCGCCCATCTGCGATTTCTTGATCGCGCGGTCGATCACGTCCTTTGGCATCGACAGCGCCTTGGCCGCCTTGATCGCCAGCCGCAAGCGCGGGTTCATGTCGGGGTCAGGCATCCCCATCTTGGCCGCGACGGTGATTTCCTTCGACAGCTTGGAAAACATTTTCGAGCGCAGCTTGTCCTGCTTGCCCTTGCGATGCTGGATGTTCGCCCATTTCGAATGGCCTGCCATTTGGCCTTACCTCGGTCCCATTTCGGTGATGGCGTCCATTACACCGCCGGGCCGCTCAAGAGCAACCCCCGCGCCCCGAAACGCTCCTCGGTGACTTCGTCCCTCGTCGCAGGGCGCCCCTGCGAGGAGAAGTCGAAGACGCACGACGAGCCGCGTCTCAGTCGTCCGACAGGTCCGCAGGGGGCGGCGTGACGAAGACATGGTCGCGTCCGGTGGCGTCGGTAATCACCACCTCGGCCATCGGCGGGACCGCGCCTTCCGCCCCCAGCGCCTCGGTCAGGCCGGTGAAAAGCTGGCGCAGGATGTTCGGGTTCTCGACCACCTCGACCGCATAGCCAAAGCCCGCACCGCAATCGTCGAACCGCCCCGCTCCGCCCGCCTCGGCCCAGCGCGCCCGACAGGTCGTCCCGTCCGACAGGGTCAGCGTCAGGGTGTCCGCCGACAGCCGCGCGGCCTGCGGCACCGGGTTCGCCTGCAACCCGGCGCACCCGCCAAGGGCCAGAACCAGCAGCAGCTTGCGCATGTCAGTCTCCTGTATAAGCCGGATCACAGCGGCCAGATCAGCGGGATCAGCGCGCAGACCACCAGCATGGTGATGATGTTCAAGGGCAACCCGACCTTGGTGAAATCGCTGAAGCGATACCCGCCCGGCCCGTAGACCATCATGTTGGTCTGATACCCGACCGGAGTGGCAAAGGCGAGCGTGGCCGAGAACATCACCGCCACCACAAAGGGCCGCGGGTCATGGCCCAGCGTCTGGGCCAGTTCGATGGCGACCGGAGTGTAGATCACCGCCACCGCGTTGTTCGACAGGAACTCGGTCAGCACCAGCCCGATGAAATAGACCGCCAGGATCAGCATGAACGGCCCCAGCCCCTCCAGCCAGGGGGCGACGCCGGTCACGATCATCCCGACCGCGCCGGACTGGTCCAGCCCTTCGCCCACGGCCAGCATGGCGAAGATCATCGCCAGCAAGCGCCCGTCGACGAAGGAAAATGCCTCGTCGCTGTCCACGCATTGCGTGATCAGGATCACCGCCACCGCCAGCAAGGCCAAAGGCAGGATTGGTGCCAGGTCCAGCGCCGACAGCACAACGATCAGCGCCAGCGCGGCCAGCGCGATGGGGGCCTTCGCGCGCCGGAACGCCATCACCCTGGGCCGGTTCACGTCGACCAGGTCCATGTCCGCCGCAAGACGCTGTATATCCTCGACCGTGCCTTCCAGAAGCAGAGTGTCTCCGACCCGCACGATCAGGTCGTCAAGCTGCCGACCGATGTTCTGGTTCCGCCGGTGCACCGCCAGCACATAGACGCCATAGCGCCGCCGCAGCCGCAGGTCGCCCAGCCGGTTGCCCTCCATCCGGCAGCCGGGGCCGATCAGGACTTCCACCGTCTCGGTCTTGACCGACGACAGCTTGTCGACCAGATGCACGTCCTTGCGCGCATGCAGGCCCATAAGCTCGGTCATCTCGGTGCGCAGGACGACGCGGTCCCCCGCCTGCAACGTCACCGGACCCAGGTCACGCCGCAAGCTGGCATCGCCGCGCAGGACGTCGATCACCCGCACGCCGTCGCGCTTGAAGATGTCGATGTCCAGCACCGGCTGGCCGATCAGCTGGCTTTCCTCGGGCACCGCCACCTCGGTGAAGAACTTCATCTTCCGCCGGTCGTTCAGAAGGACGCCCATCGACTGCCGCACCGGCAAAAGCCGGTCGCCGAAAAGCATCAGGAACACCCCGCCCGCGATGGTCACCGCGATGCCCAGGGGCGCGATCTCGAACATGCTGAAATGCTCCAGCCCCTGCTTCACCGCCACCCCGTCCACCAGGATATTGGTCGAGGTCCCGATCAGCGTGATCATCCCTCCCAGCACGGTCATGTAGCTAAGCGGGATCAACAGCTTTGACGGAGCCGTTCCGATCTTCATCGCCAGCTGGATCACCACCGGGATCATCACCGCGACAAGCGGCGTGTTGTTCATGAAGGCCGAGGCCACCGCAATCGACCCGATCAGCACCACGATGACAGTCTTCGGCCGATCTCCGGCATGACGGGTGACAGCGGTCACGACTGCCTCGACCGCGCCCGTCCGCACCATCCCGCCCATCACCAGGAACATCAGTGCGATGGTCCAGGGCGCGGGGTTCGACAGGACCGAGGTCGCTTCCTTCACCGGCAGGATGCCCAGCACCATCATCGCCGCCGCCGCCCCGATGGCCGTGACCTCGACCGGCGTCCGCTCCAGCACGAACAGGACGAACATCACCACCAGGATCGCCAGTGCGACCCAGGGCTGGAACTCGGCCGGGATGGACAGTCCGAACATCAGACCGCCTCCCGCCGTGCCCGCTCGCGCGGTTGAACCAGCGCGACACCGGCCAGCATCACCGCAAGTGCCACCCACACTGTGGCCGAAGGCCGCTCACCCAGAAGGACCATCGCCCACAGCATCCCGGCCGCCGTCACCAGGTAGCTTGACTGCGCCGCAAAGACCGCCCCCGCCGTCGCCGCCAGCCAGACATAGCTTGCGTACAACAGCGCATGCAGCGCCGAGGACAGCGCCAGCGCCAGATCATCCCGGCCCAGAGGCCAGGGCGAATAACTCTGGTCCATCGCCAGCATCAGCGGCGCGCACAGGATCAGGCCCATCAGACTTGCCCCCAGCATCGCCTGCAGGGCATCCATCCCCAGCGTGCCGCGATGGGCCACGTAAGTCGCCTCCATCGCATAGAACAAGGGCCCGACCATCGCCACCGGCAGCCACGCGACCAGCGCCGCATCCGGCAGCGCCGCCCCCGGTGCCGCCAAAAGCCCCACGCCCAGAAGCCCCATCGCCAGCCCGACCAGCCGCAAAGCCGAGAACCGGTCCATCCCCAGCGCCAGCGCCATCGGAAAGGCCAGCATCGGGATCATCGCGATGATGATCGACATGACACCCGAGGGCAGATGCGCGACCGAAGCATAGAAGGTCCCGTTCGGGATGATCGTCCCCAGGACCGCCACCACGACATAGAACCGCAGCGCCGCCGGGGTCAGCTTCATTCCCTTCCGCCTCACCAGCGCGATCGCGCCCAGGACGGCAACCATCACCACCTGCTGCCAGAAGATCAGCCCGAACGGCCCGTGCCCCGTCTCCGTGGCGATCTTCCCCAAAGGATGCGTGGACCCCCAGCCGATGCCCAGCCACAGCAGCACGCCGACGAAGAACCAGCGCCCCGGCTTGCTGCCAGGCACTGGCGCCACCTCTGCCACCGCACTCATGGCACCGACTCCTGCAGCTTGCCACCGACGCGGATCATCCGCACCTTCTGCGCCAGCCCCGTCTTGTCGTCGGTCTCGACATAGACCCCGGAAAGCGTCGCCTCGCCATTCGCAGGCTCGAACCGCCCCTTCGCCATGCCCGTCAGAAAGCGGCGCAAAGGCTCCAGCTTCTCCATCCCGATGACACTGTCATAATCGCCGCACATGCCCGCGTCGGACTGATAGGCCGTGCCCTTGCCCAGGATCATCGTGTCGGATGTCGGCACATGCGTATGCGTCCCCACCACCAGGCTCGCCATCCCGTCACACCAATGCCCCATCCCCATCTTCTCGGACGTCGCCTCGGCATGGAAATCGACCACCGCCGCCTGCACCACACCGCCCAGCGTGTGCTGCTTCAGCACTGTCTCCAAGGCGCTGAACGGATCATCGAAGGGCCGCTTCATGAACACCTGGCCCAAGGCCTGGGTCACCAGCACCTTGCGCCCCTGCGTCGCCTCGAACACCCGGAACCCCCGCCCCGGCGCGACCTTCGAGAAGTTCAAGGGCCGCACGATCCGTGGCTCCTGCTCGATGAAACTCAGCATGTCCTTCTGGTCAAAGGCATGGTCGCCCAGCGTCAGGCAATCCGCCCCCGCCGCGAGCAATTCCTTCGCATGGTCGCCGGTCAGCCCGGCCCCCTGACTTGCATTCTCGCCGTTCACCACGACGAAATCCAAACCCCAGGCCGCCCGAAGCCCCGGCAGCCGCTCCGTCACCGCCGCCCGGCCCGACCGGCCCACGACATCGCCCAGGAACAAAATTCTCATGTCCCCCGGATTAGGCGGGGGGCGGGGGCCGGGCAAGCGTAATGACACGAGCCCCGCGGAAAAAGCGCCGCAGTTCCAGCCGCCCCCCGCGCGACGGAACAACCGCCTGCAGAGAGGATCGTTCTCCGAAAATCCTCCGTCAGAGCAAATCCTTCTCCTACGCCTCGCGATTCGCGCCGGCCAGACGCTGCCCCATGCATCGCGCCGCCCCGGTAGGATGCGAAACATGACGCAGCCTACGCTTGCTTGCGATCGCTTAGACGCTTTTCATCTTGTAATGCTTCATCATCCGCAGACCCGCCTTGGCGATCACGTCTTGCAGTCCGTCCGATAGGCAGAATTCTGGCCGGTCGAGATTTCGTTCGCGCCAGAGATGTAGGCCGACAGTCGCTTCGGATGACATCGCGGACCCCGCGAACGCCTTCTTCTCGTCATGGACGGTGTAATCGCCGGGCTTACCGTACCAGGCGCCGTCTGTGCTCAGTTCTGGCCGGAAACTGTCCCGGAATTGGCCGATCAGCAGGACATGATAGGGCACCGGATAATCCTTGCCGCGCGGCATGGTGATCCGGATCGGGCGGAAATCATGAACTCCCGGCTCAATCGCCTCGATCAGCGCTTTCAGGCGCTCATCCACTGCCAAGAATCCGTCGATCTCGATCAGTGAGCCCAGCTTGTCGTGGGTCTTGGCGGTCCGGTATTCCTCCGGCCATTCATGCGGCAGAGGTCGTTCAACCCGTAGGCCATCAGGCATCAGATCGCCGAGTTCATACAGGAATTTCCGAAGAACGCCGGAACGATAAAAGGAAGCTCTCGGCATATGGGCCTTTAGCGGACCATCAGCCAGCTCTTTGTGATAGTAGGCATCTAGCCGCTCCTCCCAGCCGACGAAATTGCCCTCCGGCCGAAAGTCGCCAAAACTGGATGGTACCACCACTCCCCAAACCATCTCATCTCTCCTTTTCCGCTGCCGCCCGCACCACCGGCATGCTTCCGCCCCAGCCAAAACACCCGTCAATTCTTGCCAGAATCCTAATGCCCACGCGTAACACGTTGCAACCAAACAGCTTCGCCGCTTTGTCCACCGTGGACACCCCCCCTTGGCTCGACCCAATCTTCCCACATACCGCCAAGCCTCCTACCGCAGGCCCACCCCATTCCCCGCCGGCATCCTTCCCCACCCCGCCCCGGCACACTATCTCTAGCCCATGACCACCCTCCCCCCGCCCTTTCCGACTGGTTCGCCGCCAAGGGCTGGACCCTCCACCCCCACCAGCTTGACATGCTGGCCCGGGCCACCGACCCTGCCACCCTCCTCATCGCCCCGACCGGGGGCGGCAAGACCCTCGCCGGCTTCCTGCCCACCCTCGCCGAGCTTGGGCCGAACCCCGCACCCGGCCTCCACACCCTCTACGTCTCGCCCCTGAAAGCCCTCACCGCCGACATCCGCCGCAATCTCGGCACCCCCATCGAGGGCGCGGGCCTGAAAATCCGGGTCGAGGATCGCACCGGCGACACCACCTACACCCAGCGCCGCCGCCAACGCGCCGACCCGCCCCACATCCTTTTGACCACGCCCGAGTCGCTCGCTCTCCTCCTCAGCTACGAAGACGCCCCCCGCATCTTCGCCGGGCTGCAACGCGTCATCATCGACGAAATCCACGCCCTCGCCGAATCCAAACGTGGCGACCAGCTCGTCCTCCAGATCGCCCGCCTGCAATCCCTGAACCCGAACCTCCGCCGCATCGGCCTGTCCGCCACGGTCGAGAACCCCCCGGCGCTCGCCCGCTTCCTCGCGTCGCAAACCACCATCCTCGAAGCCGACCCCGGCCCCGACATCCAGATGCTGGACACCGAGGCTCCGCCCCCCTGGTCCGGCGGCGGCGGCCGCTACGCCATCCCCGCCATCCTGAACGAGGTGACCCGGCACCGAACCACCCTCATCTTCCACAACACCCGCGCCCAGGCCGAGCTTTTCTTCCACGACCTCTGGCTGCAAAACACCGAAGACCTGCCCATCGGAATCCATCACGGCTCCCTCTCCCGCGAACAGCGCGAGCGTGTCGAACACGCCATGACCGCCGGAGCCCTGAGGGCCGTCGTCTGCACCGGCTCCCTCGACCTCGGCATCGACTGGGGCGACGTCGACCTCGTGATCCAGGTCGGCGCACCGAAAAACGTCAAACGCCTCGTCCAGCGCATCGGCCGCGCCAACCACCGCTACAACGCGCCGTCGAAGGCCCTCCTCGTCCCCGCCAACCGCTTCGAAGTCGTCGAATGCCAGGCCGCCCTCGACGCCGTCAAAGCCCACAGCCTCGACGGCGAACCGCGCGGCCCGGGGCCGAGGGATGTCCTCTGCCAGCACATCCTCGCCACCGCCTGCGCCGGCCCCTTCGACGCGGATGACCTTTACAACGAAGTCATCACCGCCGGCCCTTACACGGGTCTCACGAAACCGGAATTCGACGCCTGCCTCGATTTCGTCGCGACCGGAGGCTACGCTCTCAAAGCCTACGACCGCTGGCAGCGCCTCAAATTCACTCAGGGCAAATGGCACCTCCGCGACCCCCGCGCCGCCGCGCTGATCCGCCAGAACCTCGGTACGATCATCGACATCGAAACCCTCAAGGTCCGCCTGCGCGGCCACGGCGCGCCCTTGGGCGAGGTCGAGGAATCCTTCGCCGCCACCCTCACCCCCGGCGACACCTTCCTGATCGGCGGCCAGATCGTCCGCTACGAAGGCCTGCGGGAAATGACCGTGGAGGTCTCGAAATCCCCCGGCCGCGACCCGAAAGTGGCTGTCTTCAACGGCACCAAATTCGCCACCTCCACCCTCCTCGCCGACCGCATCCTGGATATCTTCCAACAGGACAGCTGGCCCGACCTTCCCGCACACACCGCCCAGTGGCTCAGCCTCCAACGTCAGGTCTCCCGCCTCCCCGACCCCCACTCCCTCCTGCTCGAAAGCTTCCCCCACGACGGCCGCGAACACCTGGTGGTCTACGGCTTTGCCGGCCGCAACGCCCAGCAGACCCTCGGCCTCCTCGTCACCAAACAGATGGAACAACAAGGCCTTGCCCCCTTGGGCTTCGTCGCCACCGACTACGCCACCCTGATCTGGGGCCTCGACCCCGTCACCGACCCCGCCCCCCTCTTCGACGTCGAGACCCTCCGCGACGGCCTCGACACCTGGCTCTCCGGAAACGCGGTGATGAAGCGCACCTTCCGCGCGACCGCCATCATCGCGGGCCTGATCGAACGCAGCCACCAGGGCCGCCGCAAGACCGGCCGCCAGGCGACCTTCTCAACGGACATCCTCTACGACACACTCCGCAAGTATGACCCCGACCACCTCCTCCTGCAGATCACCCGCGAAGAGGCCCTCCGCGGCCTGATCGACTTCTCCCGCATCGAGGCCATGCTCGCCCGCATCCAGGGTCGCATCGACCTGAAACGCCGCCCCCGTGTCACCCCCCTCGCCGCCCCCCTCTTTTTTGAGCCGGGCCGCATCCCCGTCCATGGCGAAGCCCGCGACCGCCTTGCCTCCGCCCAGGCGCAGGCCCTGATGGAAGCCGCCGGTCTCACCTGAGCCTTTCACATTTGCCCAAATATCCCCGCCAGAGGCACTCTGAGGCAAGCGGCGCAGTCCGCGCAGCCGAGGCAAGGACTCCGTGCGAAGCACTCAATTCAATCACCGCCCCTTGCCGCAGACGCACCGCCGGGGCATGCAGCACCCCATGCACCACGCGCTCTTCTTCCATGGCGAAACGCTGCACCTGATGCCCTCCGGCGCGCTTCACTGGCCCGCCCGAAAGACGCTCACCGTCTCCGACCTGCACCTGGGCAAATCCGAACGCCTCGCCCGCCGCGGCGGCACGCTCCTGCCCCCCTACGAGACGCAAGCCACGCTGGAAAAACTCGACCGCGACCTCGAACGGACCCAGGCCGAGACCGTGATCTGCCTCGGCGACAGCTTCGACGACCTGGCGGCGCTGGACGGGATCGAGGAACCCTCCCGCCTCTGGCTCACCCGCCTGATGGCAGGTCGCGACTGGACCTGGATCACCGGCAACCACGACCCCGGCCCGATCAACCTCGGCGGCACCCACCGGGCCGAGCTGAAGCTTCGTCCCCTCACCTTCCGCCACATCGCCGAGCCGGCGGAACGCGCCGAGATCTCCGGCCACTACCACCCCAAGGCCCGCCTCGCCGGACAATCGAAGCCCTGCTTCCTGGCCGACGCCGCCCGCCTCGTCCTGCCCGCTTACGGCGTCTACACCGGCGGCCTCAGGTGCGAGGACCCCGTCCTCACCGCCCTCATGGCAAAGGACGCGCTGGCCATCCTCATTGGCCCGCGCGTCCTTGCAATTCCGATGCCCAGATAGCGCGCGGGTAGGGTGGGCGATATCGCCCACCCTACGCCTGCACTCACGCCGTCAGCCCCTCCGGCTCGGCCAACCCGTTCGCCCGGCAGCAGGCCGTCAGCGTGTTCGCCAGAAGGCAGGCGATGGTCATCGGCCCCACCCCCCCTGGCACCGGAGTAATCGCCCCCGCCACTGCCGCCGCACTTTCATAATGCACGTCGCCCACCAGCTTGCCCTTGCCGTCGCGCTCGATCCGGTTGATGCCGACGTCGATCACCGTCGCCCCCGGCTTCACCATGTCGCCCGTGATCATCTCGGGCCGGCCCACCGCCGCCACCAGGATGTCCGCGCGGCGGCAAACCTCGGCCAGATCCTTGGTCCGGCTGTGCGCGATGGTCACCGTGCAGCTGTCCCCCAGCAGAAGTTGCGCCATCGGCTTGCCCACGATGTTCGACCGCCCCACCACCACTGCGTTCAACCCGGCCAGCTTGCCATGATGATCCCGCAGCATCATCAGGCAGCCCAGCGGCGTGCAGGGGACCATTGACTTCTGCCCGGTCCCCAACAGGCCAACGTTCGAAATGTGAAACCCGTCGACATCCTTCGCCGGATCGATCCGGTTTATCACCAGCTCGGAATTCAGATGCCCCGGCAGCGGCAATTGCACCAGAATCCCATGCACCGCCGGGTCCGCGTTCAGCGTGTCGATCAGCGCTAGCAGTTCAGCCTCGCCGGTCGAGGCATCCAGCCGATGTTCGAAAGAGGACATTCCGACCTCGATGGTCGAGGCATGCTTGTTCTTCACATAGACCTTCGACGCCGGGTCCTCGCCCACAAGCACAACGGCCAGACCCGGCGTCAGCCCGTTCTCTTCCTTCAACCGCGCCACATGCGCCGCGACCTGGGCCCGCACCCCCGCCGCAAAGGCCTTGCCGTCGATCACCTTGGCCGTCATTCCGTATCCTCCGTTACACCGCAGCCGCAAAGGCCGTGCGATAGTGTTCCATCTGCAGCGCCGTGGCGAGCACTGCGTTCTTCATCAGGATCGCCACCGTCACCGGCCCGACCCCACCGGGCACGGGAGTGATCCAGCCCGCCACCTCGGCGCAGCTGGCGAAGTCCGCGTCGCCCACCGTGCGGCCATCCACCCGGTTGATCCCGATGTCGATCAGCGCCGCGCCCGGCTTCAGCATCTCGCCGCGCACCAGACCGGGCTTGCCCACAGCGACGAACACAGCATCCGCCGCGCGGCTATGCACAGCGACCTGCCGCGTCATGTGGTGGCAAACCGTCACCGTGGCCCCAAGGCCCATCATCAGGAAGGCGATCGGCTTGCCGACAATCTCGGAATGACCGATCACGCAGACATCCAGCCCCTCCATCGTCAGGGGCAGCGTCTTCAGGATCTCCACCGCCGCGACGGCCGTGCAGGGGCCAAGCGTCAGGTCGTTGTAGACAATGTTGCCGATGGACGAGGGGTGCATCCCCTCCACGTCCTTCATCGGATGCACCGCCTTCTGCAGCGCCTTCACCGGGATATGCGCCGGCAACGGCCGCTGGATGATGATCCCATTGACCCTTGGGTCCGCGTTCAGCCCTGCCAGCACGCCCTGCAACTGCTCCAGGCTGATGCTTTCCGGGTAATTCCGCGCCTCGAACCCCACGCCCGCGGCTTCCGCCGACTTCTGCTGGTTCCGGACATACAACTCCGCCGCCGCCACATCGCCGACCGAGATCGACACCAGCCGCGGCGCCCAGCCCAGTGCCGTCAGCCGCCCGGCCTCGGCCCTGGTTTCATCCCGCATCCGGGCCGCGATGGCCTTGCCGTCGATCAAAGTGGCCGTCATCGCGCCCCTGCTTTCATCCCTTCCGCAGACTGTCCGGCCCGAGCTTGCTTTCCTCGCGCGCGATGGACCAGTCGATCAGCCGCCGCCACAGCTTTTCCACCAGCTCTGGCGGCAGCCCGTAAACCTCGGCATGGCGGCGCACGTTGCCGACCACCTCTTCCACCCGAGACCCGATCCGCGCGGGCAGGTCGACCTCGGCCTTGATCTCCGCCGCGCGGTCGATATAGCCCGCCCGTTCCGCGAAGAGCCGGACGAGGTCTTCGTCCAGCCGGTCAATCTCGGCCCGGATTTCGGCCATCGTGGTGCAGTCGGCGGGCGTTCGCATCAAAGTCTCCCTTCGCAAGGCTGCCCCCGAGATAAGGGGACAGCTTGCCAAGGGCAATGCGGCGCTTAGAACAGGCCTTCGACGTTGCCCTGGTCGTTCAGCCGGATCACTTCGGCCGACGGCACCTTGGGCAGGCCCGGCATGGTCATGATCTCACCGCAGATCGCGACGATGAAACCTGCGCCAGCCGACAGCCGCACTTCGCGGACCGGGACGGTGTGGCCCGTCGGGGCGCCGCGCACGGTCGGGTCGGTGGTGAAGGAGTACTGGGTCTTCGCCACGCAGATCGGCAGGTGGCCGTAACCGGCGGCTTCCCAGGTCTTCAGCTGGTCGCGGATCGACTTGTCGGCGATCACCGCATCGGCGTGATAGATCCGCTTGGCGATGGTCTCCAGCTTCTGGAACAGCGGCATTTCATCCGGGTACAGCGGCGCAAAGTTCGCCGCGCCAGATTCCGCCAGCGACACGACCTTGTGCGCCAGCTCCTCGATGCCTTCCGACCCAAGCGCCCAATGCTTGCACAGGATCGCTTCGGCGCCCTGTTCGGCGACATAGGCCTTCACGGCGTCAATCTCGGCATCGGTGTCGCTGTAGAAGTGGTTGATCGCCACGACCACCGGCACGCCAAAGCCTTTGACGTTGCCAATGTGGCGGCCCAGGTTCGGGCAGCCCTTCTTGACAGCCTCGACGTTCTCAGCCCCAAGGTCGGCCTTCGCCACGCCGCCGTTCATCTTCATCGCCCGCACCGTGGCCACGATGACGGCAGCCGAGGGCTTCAGCCCCGCCTTCCGGCACTTGATGTCGAAGAACTTCTCGGCCCCAAGGTCAGCACCGAACCCGGCTTCGGTGACGACATACTCACCCAGCTTCAGCGCGGTCTTCGTCGCGATGACGCTGTTGCAGCCGTGCGCGATGTTGGCGAACGGGCCGCCGTGCACGAAGGCCGGGTTGTTTTCCAGCGTCTGCACGATGTTCGGCTGCATCGCGTCTTTCAGCAGAACGGTCATCGCGCCGTCGGCCTTGATGTCGCGGGCGTAGATCGCCTTCTTCTCGCGGGTATAGGCCACGACGATGTCACCCAGCCGCTTCTGCAGGTCTTCCAGATCGTTGGACAGGCAGAGGATCGCCATGACTTCCGAGGCCACGGTGATGTCGAACCCGGTCTGGCGCGGGAAACCGTTGGCAACGCCGCCCAGGTTGACCACGATATCACGCAGCGCGCGGTCGTTCATGTCCATGACACGACGCCAGACAATGCGACGCTCGTCGATCTGCAGCTCATTGCCCCAGTAGATGTGGTTGTCGATCATCGCCGACAAAAGGTTGTGCGCGCTGGTGATCGCGTGGAAGTCGCCGGTGAAGTGAAGGTTCATCTCCTCCATCGGCACGACCTGAGCCATCCCGCCGCCAGCCGCGCCACCCTTCATCCCGAAGTTCGGGCCAAGGCTGGCTTCGCGGATGCAGACCACGGCCTTCTTGCCGATGCGGTTCAGGCCATCGCCCAGACCCACGGTGGTCGTGGTCTTGCCTTCACCCGCCGGGGTCGGGTTGATCGCGGTCACGAGGATCAGCTTGCCGTCCTTCTTGCCCGCGAGGGACTTGATGAACTCCTGGCTGACCTTGGCCTTGTCATGGCCGTAAGGGAGCAGATGCAAGGACGGGATGCCCAGCTTGGCCCCGATCTCCATGATCGGCTTCTTTTTCGCTTCGCGTGCAATCTCGATGTCGGTCTTGAAGGCCATGTGCGTCTCCTGGGCGGGCAAATTGTGCCATTTGCGACGTGATACCGGGCTTAGCGCCCTTGTCGAAGGCGTTTTGCGACCTAAACACCGCCAAATTCGCCAGCCCGTGTTTCCGATACGAAACCACGGGCCGCGAAAGCGGAATTTTCACCAGAATTAACTATTTTTCCGCAGCGGTGTTCCCGCCGGCCCAACCCCGCTGCGCCGGGACGTGCAGCCGGACCTCGTCGCCCAGCCGCAACACCCCCTCGCGTTCCACCCAGGCTGTGAGCCCCCGCTTGCCCTCGGCTGCCCGCTTGAACCCCTTGCCCTGTCCCGGCAGCGCCTTGTCGATCGTGACCGCAGGCTCCTGGCAGGGCAGGTTCTCCATGTCCACCACCAACGTCACCCCATCCGGCCCCTGCAACCGGCTGGAGGGCGGCAGATGCGTCAGGTCCGGGATGCCCTCCAGCACAAGGGACGCGCCGACCCAGGCGTAATCCAGCGCGTCCAGACCCATCGTCGCCGCCACCTCTGCCATCTCTTCGGCGCTGACGACGCACAACTGCCGCACGTTGCGGATCACCGTGTTCCGCGGATGCTGCTTCATGACCCGACTGCACGACGGCCGCGTCAGCCCGGCATGCACCTCACCTGCAAACCCCGCAAAGCTTAGCGGCATCACCTCCAGCGGCTGCGAGGTGATCACCAGCTTTTCCACCGGCACCGGCTGGAAGCCCAGCCAGACGACGCGGGCGGTATGATCGGTCGGGACAAGGGCAGGCATCAGGAACGCTCCAGAATGAAGAAGACGCGGGTAAAGGGGAAAAGGACGCGGCCATCGGGCAGTGCCGGATAGGCCGTCGTCAAGGCGGCGTCATAGGCCGCGACATAGGCGCGGGCCTCATCCCCGGTCAACCCGTCCACGAAGGGCCGCATCGCCGTGCTTTGGGTAAAGGCGCGGACCGGATGGCCCTCGGCCACCGGGTCCAGCATCTGCAGGTAATCCGTCGTCCAGGCCCGCACCTCGCCAAAGGCCAGCAGCAGGTCCGCATACTCCCCCGCCTGCAGCACGGACGAGGGCGGAGGCAGCACACGCCCCGGAAACAGCTCCTCCGCCACGTCGCGCAGCAACCGGTGCGAGGGCGCATCGCCCTGACGCGGCATCTGCACCGCCAGCACCCCGCCCCGCGCCAGCATCCCCGCCAGCCGCGGCATCAGCGCCGCATGGTCCGGCAGCCAGTTCAGCGCGGCGTTGGAATAGATCAGCGCGGGCGGGGTGTGGGCCGAATACAGCGCGATGTCCGCCTGCGTCAGGCCGTCGTAAAGCCGGTTGCCCGCCCGCGTTAAAAGTTCTGCCGCCTTCGCAAGCATGGCAGCCGAGGCATCAATGCCGATCAGAGGATGATCCGGCTTGAACCGCGCCGCCAGCGCCGGCCCCACCGCACCATCGCCACAGCCAAGATCGACGACATCGCCCGCCGGCAACTCCGGCACTTGCGCAAGCAGGTCCAGCGCCGGCCGCAACCTCAGGTCCCGAAAGGCCGCATACCGCGCCGGGTCCCAGTCTACAGCCACTTCTTCCACCGAAACAGCAGGTAGGGCACCAGTGCCGAGACCACCATCAGCCCCAGCGCCATCGGATAGCCCCAGGGCCATTTCAGCTCGGGCATATAGTCGAAATTCATCCCGTAGATGCTGGCGATCAGCGTCGGCGGCAGGAACACAAAGGCCACCACAGAGAAGATCTTGATGACATCCGACTGCCGGATGTTGATCACCCCCAAGGTCGCGTCCAGCAGGAACCGGACCTTGTCCGCCTGCGCCCCCGCCACCTCGCGCAGGGACCGGACGTCCTGCAACTGCGCCTGCGCGATGGGCATCTGTCGGGCGTGCAGACAGGGTCCATCCGCCGTCTCGGGGCTTGCCGTGAGATAGGTCAGGATCCGCAGGATCGTCGCCAGGCTTTCGTTGACCCGGCCGTTCATCGCCTCGGCCCGCCCGATCCGCTGCAGCACCGCGCCCAGCGTCTCGGCCCGACCCGAGGGGCGATGCGCCGCGAAGATCGCCTTGGACAGAAGTTCGTGCTGGCGCGCCTCGGCTTCCAGGATGTCGGCCAGCCGGTCGACGATGGCCTCCAACAGCCCCATCAGTGCATCAAGCCCGGACTCCAGCACCATGTCATGCCGGGCGGCCCAGTCCGCGAAATAGCCCAGCGACCGCGGGTGGTGATAGTGCACCGTAACCAGCCGGTCGGGCCGCACGGCAAAGGTCACCGGGCCGATTTCCGCCTCGCGCAGGTCGGCGGTGGCGATGACCTGCGCGGTCAGGAACAGCGCTCCATCCTCGCGGTAGATGCGGGACGAAACCTCGATCTCCTGCATGTCCTCGCGCGTGGGGATGTCCAGCGCAAGTACCGCCTCGACAGCGTCTTCCTCGGCTTCGGTCGGGGCCTCCAGGTCAATCCACAGCGCCTCCGAGAGGTGGCGGTCCGACAGGTCCAGCTTCTCCAGCCGAGTGCCCCGGGTAGCATAAGCCGTGATCATCCGCCGTGTCTCCCTGGTCCGGGTGGCAGGTTAGCGGCAGGGAGGGAAAAGCAAAAGGCCCCGGCGATGCGGGGCCTTTCTGGTTTCAAAGCGGCGCGGGTTCCGGTTCGGTCCCCGGCTTCTTGGTGCGCCCCCGCGTCTTGGGGATCGCCGCGACCGAGGCCGTGCCGCCGCCCGACGAGGGCTTGTCGGCGTTGTCGTCGCCACCCAGCGCCTCGCCCGCGACAACCTTGCGGATCTCGTCGCCGGTCAACGTTTCATACTCCAAGAGGCCCTTGGCCAGACGCTCCCACTCTTCCTGCTTTTCCAACAGGATGCGGCGGGCAGTCTCATAGCCTTCGTCGATGAAGCGCTTCACTTCCTGCTCGATCAGCCGCTTGGTCTCGGCCGAAACCGAAAAACCACCGGTATTGCCCTGATAGCCCTCGGCCGCTTCGGCATAATCGATGTTGCCGACCACGTCCGACATGCCCCAGCGCAGCACCATCGCCCGGGCCAGGGCCGAGGCCTGCTGGATGTCGCCCGACGGCCCGTTCGACACCGAATCCGCGCCGTACTTGATGATCTCGGCGGCCTTTCCGGCCATCGTCATCGCGATGCGCTCCTCGCACTGGTCGCGGTGCCAGTTCAGCCGGTCAATCTCCGGCAGGCTCATCACCATGCCAAGCGCACCGCCGCGCGGAATGATCGTCGCCTTGTAGACCGGGTCACACTTGGGCAAAGCCATGCCGACAATGGCGTGGCCGGCCTCGTGATACGCGGTCATCTCCTTCTGCTCGGGGGTCAGGACCATGCTGCGGCGTTCCGCGCCCATCATGACCTTGTCCTTGGCGTTCTCGAAGTCGATCATCGTCACGAACCGCCGCCCCGCCCGGGCGGCCATCAGCGCGGCCTCGTTCACCAGGTTCATCAGGTCAGCACCACTGAACCCCGGCGAGCCGCGAGCAATCGTCCGCAGGTCGACATCCGGCCCCAGCGGCACCTTGCGGGCATGGACCGACAGGATCTTCTCGCGGCCCTTGATGTCCGGGTTCGGCACGTGGATCTGACGGTCAAAACGGCCGGGACGCAGCAAGGCCGGGTCCAGCACGTCCTTCCGGTTCGTCGCCGCGATGATGATCACACCCTCGTTCGCCTCGAACCCGTCCATCTCCACCAGAAGCTGGTTCAGCGTCTGCTCACGTTCGTCGTTGCCGCCGCCGATGCCCACACCACGGGCCCGGCCCACGGCGTCGATTTCGTCGATGAAGACGATGCAGGGCGCGTTCTTCTTCGCCTGCTCGAACATGTCGCGGACGCGGGACGCACCCACACCGACGAACATTTCCACGAAGTCGGACCCCGAGATGGTGAAGAACGGCACCCCGGCCTCACCCGCAATGGCGCGTGCCAGAAGCGTCTTACCGGTGCCGGGAGGACCGACCAGCAGCGCGCCCTTCGGAATCTTTCCGCCAAGACGGCTGAATTTCTGCGGGTTGCGCAGGAATTCCACGATCTCTTCCAGCTCTTCCTTGGCCTCGTCGATGCCCGCGACGTCGTCAAACGTCACGCGCCCCTGCTTTTCGGTCAGCAGTTTGGCACGGCTCTTGCCAAACCCCATCGCGCCGCCACGTCCGCCACCCTGCATCCGGTTCATGAAATAGATCCAGACGCCGATCAGCAGAAGGAAGGGCAGGAACGACAGCAGCACCGAGACAAAACCCGACTGCGCCTGCGGCTCGGCCTCGACCTCGACGCCCTTGCCGATCAGCTCACGCGAAAGGTTTTCCGTGACCATGTCGCCCGGAGGCTTGATCGTGACGTATGAATTGCCGTCCTGGCCGACGACCACCAGCCGTTCACCGTCAAGCACGACCTTGCTGACCTGCCCGGCGTCCACCCGCTCGATAAAGTCGGAATAGGACAGCGAGCGCGACGACATCGTCGTCTGGTTGCCCGAAAACAGCTGGAACAGCGCCATGACCAAAATCAGCAGCACAACCCAGAACGCGATATTGCGTGCATTACCCAATGCAGGGATCTCCCGAATGCGCCCTCGGCCCCATGACGGGGCAGAAGCGGCTTTGGCTTAAGATAAACCTTTGCGCCCCGGGTTCAATCCACTAACGGCGAAGTGTGAACGGGTGCTGAAGCCGCGCCGTCCAACCGGCGGAAAGCCCCGCTGCCGGAGCCGCCAGCAGCCGCTCGCCCTCCCAGACGCCTGGAGTGACCAGCAACACTTCGCGCGGCAACCCCGTCTTGCGCCGGTCCTTGACCTGCCGCAATCCCTCGGCCCCCAAGGCCCGCACCTCGCCCACAGGCCCCTCGACCAGCCAGCGCCCGTCCCAGACCTGCCCCACCGTGACCGTGCCTCCCACGACACGCGCCTCACGCATCAGCCAGCCACCCCGCGCGCGGCACCCGGCCAGCGTCGCACCCGCACCCACTGACAGCGCGGCCACCAGCCGGTCCACCTCTGCCGCACGTGGAGCATAGTCCCCCCCGCCCAGCCACAGGACCGCCGCGATCACCACCTGACGTTGCACCTCGGACGGCTCGGCCCAGACCCCGGCGTCGAACCGCAAAGCGCCTGCCTCTTCACGGACCCCCTGCCCGGCTGCGGCAACCTGCGTCGTCAAAGCCTCCTGGACCCGGGCGAGGTTCGCCGCCACCTGGGCCAAGCGCCCGGCAGTGATGCCCAAGGGCTTCAATGCCTGAAGCGCCTTGCGCGCCCTCACGCGGGTATAACGGTCGTTCTCGTTTGTCGGATCGTCCACCCAGCCGATGCCTTGGGTCCGCAACCAGTCGCGCAACTCGGTCCGGCCGGCATCCAGCAAAGGCCGCACAAAGGCAACGCCGCCCGCCTTCCACCGGGGCCGCATCCCCGACAACCCCGCCAGACCCGCGGCCCGGCCCAGACCCATCAGCACCGTCTCGGCCACATCATCCCGAGTGTGACCCAACGCCACCACGCCGATACCGCGGGCCAGCGCCCAATCGCCGATCAACCCCATCCGCGCTCGCCGTGCCGCGTCCATCAGATTGCCGGGAACCGCGCCATGCGCCCAGACACGGACCTCATGCCGCACCCCCACCCCCTGACAGAAGGCCGCGACAGCCGCCGCTTCCCCCGCGCTGTCCGGGCGCAGCCGGTGATCCACCGTAACCGCCTCGACCCCAAGGCCCGCCCGCAGACACAAATGCAGAAGGGCGGTGGAATCCCCACCGCCCGAAAGCGCCACTCCGATGGTCTGGTCCGCTGGCAGCCGGTCCCGGATCAGCGAGACCAGCCGATCCTCTACTGGCACCCGAACCCCTGCATCGCCACTGTCGCCTGAGTTGCCGCCATGCTGCCGGGAAAGCGCGTGCCCACCTCGGCCAGCGTGACGCAAGCCTCGGACACCTGGCCCAAAGCCCCCAACCCCTCGCCCAGCTTCAACAGCGCGTCGGGCGCCAGAGGCCCCTCGGGCGCGGCCGAAAACGCGTCCAGATAGGCCCGCGCCGCACCCGCCGTGTCGCCCACCCGGGTCAGCGCGTCGCCGCGCAGGAAATGCGCCTCGGGGACTAGCGGTCCGCCAGGATAGGATTGGGCATAGGTCGCAAAGAGCGCTGCAGCTCCGGGAAAGTCACCCTGACCGAGCACCTCCTTGGCCCGGTCAAAGTCCTGCTGCTCTGCCACCGCAAGTTCCGCCCCACCCGTCGCAGGCGCTGGCGCAGCGCCCGCATCCGCGACTGGGGCCGCAGCCCCGCCCGTATCGCCGCCCAGCGCGGGCGTGGCCCCCAGGTTCGCCGGATCGCAACCCTCGGTCACTTCGCACAACCGATACTCGATGTCGCCGATCCGGTTGGTCCCGTCCGAGACCACCCGGTTCAGCTTCAGCTCGACCTCCTCGGTCCGCGCGGTCAGCCGTGCCAGCGTCGCCTCGATCGTGTCCATCCGGGTCAGCGCATCGCCCCCGGCGGCCCCGCTGGTGGCGGCACCGGACGAGACAAGCTCGGCCTTCAGCGCGTTGAACTCGGCCGCAAGGGCGGAAAGCTCGGCGCGGATATCGGCAAGCGTCTGCGCCCGGTCCTGGGCGTGACCCAGAACCGGCAGCAGGCACAGCGCCACGGCAAGACCAAGGCGGCGCATCAGATCAGACCCCGGCGCCAGCCGACAGCACGGTCACCGAACGGCGGTTCTGGGAATAGCAGGCCTCGGTCGAGCAGACCTCGATCGGGCGCTCCTTGCCGTAGCTGATGGTCCGCAGACGGTTCGCCGCGACGCCCTGGCTGATCAGGAAGTTCTGCACCGCCGCAGCCCGGCGCGCGCCAAGCGCAAGGTTGTATTCGCGCGTGCCCTGCTCGTCGGCATGGCCTTCGATGATCGCGGCATAGCCGGGGTTCTGGTTCAGCCAGCTGGCCTGCGCGGCCAGGACCGACCGTGCCTCGGGCGACAGCGTCGACTGGTCCACCGCGAACAGGACGCGGTCGCCAACCGTCTGGTTGAAATAGGCAATCGACGTCGGATTGTTCGGATCGCCCAGACCCGTGGTGTCGATTCCGCCCGCGCCCCCAGCGCCACCGGCCCCACCAGGCCCACCGGCACCCGCGCCATAGCGGTCAGGGTTGTTGCAGGCCGCAAGGCCCAGAACGGCGATCAGGAGAAGCGACTTCGCAGCAAGGCTCATGGGAGGGTCATCCTTCTTGTTGGCTCGATTTCAGCCAGATTAACAGCTTTGCGCCGCCGAGGGAATCGGCGGCCCGATGAATTTGTCGTTCACAATTCAGGGCAAAAGCGGCGACCAGGCGGGGTCCGAGGCCGGGCCGTCGGTCGGGATCTGCTTCAGGTTCCGCCCGGTGATGTCCACGGACCACAGGCTTGCCTGCCCGCCGCCACCGCTGGTTTCGCGGGTGAACATCAGGACACGCCCGTTCGGCGCCCAGGTCGGACCCTCGTCCAGGAAGCTTGCCGTCAGCAGGCGCTCTTCCGACCCGTCGGTGCGCATCACGCCGATGTGGAACCGGCCCGCGTTCTGCTTGGTGAAGGCGATATAGTCGCCGCGCGGGCTCCAGACCGGGGTGCCATAGCGCCCCTCGCCGCCGGAAATCCGCGAGCCCTCACCACCGCCCGCCGGCATGATGTAGATCTGCGGCGAGCCGGTGCGGTCGCTTTCGAACACGATCTGGCTGCCGTCCGGGCTAAAGCTGGGCGCGGTCTCGATGGACGGCGAGTTCGTCAGCTGCGTCAGCCCGCCACCGCCCAATGACAGCGAATAGATGTCGGTGTTTCCGCCCCGCTCCAGGCTGAAGACCACGGTCCCGCCATCCGGGCTGAACCGCGGCGCGAAGGTCATGGTGCCCGGCTGCTCGTCCAGTGTCTGCCTGCGCAGCGATCCCACATCCAGAACGGTGATCCGCGGGAAGCCGGATTCGTAGCTGGTGTACAGGATACGGTCGCCCTGCGGCGAGAAGCGCGGCGCCAGCACGATGGACGCACTGTCGGTCAGATAGGCCACGTTGGCCCCGTCATAATCCATCACCGCCAGCCGCTTCAGGCGCGCGTTCTTCGGCCCGCTTTCGCTGACAAAGACCACCCGGCTGTCGAAGTAGCCGCCCTCGCCGGTGATCGTCGAATAGATCACGTCCGCGACCTTGTGCGACATCCGCCGCCAGCCTTGCGTGGTGCCCGCAAACTGCAGTGCGGCCCCTTCCAGCGTCGTGCCATTGAACACGTCATAGGCCCGGAACTTCACCGTGATCCGGTCGCCACTGACCGACACGGCCCCCGTCACCAGCACTTGCGCGTTGATCGCCTTCCAGTCCTCGAAGGCGACCCCGCCGTCAAAGCTGGTGATCCGGCTGATATGCGCCTCTTCCCCGATATTGCGGAAAAAGCCCGTGCCCTCCAGGTCCGAGATCACCACCCGGCTGATCTCGCGCGCATAGTCCCCCGCGCCGCCCTCGTCGATGAAGGTCGGGATCGCGATCGGCATCGGCTCGATCACGCCCTGCCCGATCACGATCCGCGGCGGGCTGGACTGCGCCAGCACGGGCGCTGCGGCAAGCATCCCGACCCCAAGGGCCAGCGCCAGCAACGTCCCGAAAGTCTTTCTCATGGGTCTGATCATCGGCCTCATGCTCCGTTCTTTTCTATGTCATTGCCCGCGTCGGCCGCGGGAGAGAAGGGGAAATTCCCCGCTTTGGTTCCATAGTGACGGGTCATCTTACCCGCATCCCATTCGCATCGAAGACAAAGTCAAGCACGCGCCAGGTGTCGAACTTGTCCGGAGGCAGCGGAATTCCGCCTTCAGAATGGGTCCGGTTCACCGCCCGGCGGGCGATCTGGAACAGGTTGTCGATCGCCGCCTGGCTGGGGCCGCTCGACTCCAGCAGCTCGAAGTCCACCGGCCGGCCGCTCTCGTCAAAGCTGACGCGGATCACCACCATCGAACTCAGCACATCCGTGGACGCCGCCCCCAGGTTCCACCGCCGCGCGATTGCGCTGGAGATGTCGCCCATCTCGCCCCCCGTCAAGGGCGGCCCCTGCGGCAGATCCTGCCCGCCCGAGGCCTCCTCGACAGGCTCGTCCGTCGCCTCGCCCAGCAGCGCGTCGATGGCGTCCTGCGTCGCCGTATCATCCACCGGCTGTACGTTCAGCTCGGCCGACTCGGCCGGCTCTTCCACGGGGTCCTCGACCGGAGCCTCCTCTGCCGCCACCTCGGTCTCCGGCACGGGCTCCGGCTCCGGTGCCCGCTCCGGGCGGGTGCGCGGCCGGATCGAGGTGGTCATCCCCGTCTCGGCATCCTGTTCGATATTCGCCTCGGTCTGCGTCACGTCCCCGGTATCCTCGGGCACCGTCGCCTCGGTCGGCTCCTCCTGGATGACCTCCTCGGCCGCCGGGTCCTCGGACACGGCAGGCTCGGGCGTATCCGACGTCTCGGCCTCGACCTCGGGCTGCACCGGGTCGGGCGCGATGATCTCTTCGGCCTCGGGAGCGGGCTGGATTTCGGTCGATTCCGACTGGATCGCCTGCTCCTCCTCCGCCTGCACCGCATCGGACGGCGGTGGTTCGACCGCTGGCTCCGGTGTTGGCTCCGGTTCGGGAACGGGTTCAGGCAGCGGCTCCGGTTCAGGCAGTGGCTCTGGTTCAGGCAGTGGCTCTGGCTCAGGCAGTGGCTCTGGCTCCGGCGGCGGCTCCACCACCTCCTCGGGCCGGGCCTGCGGACGCACCGGCGCAGGCTCCTCGACCGGGTTCGGCGTCGCCCCCGCCTGCAGCGCCGCGAACTCATCAGAGCTGATCATCGACACCGAGGTCACGATGACCTCCTCGGGCGGCGCATCCGCAAACAGCCAGTCGCCGACCAGCACCCAGAGGACGACCCCCAAGTGCCCGATCGCCGATACAACCGTCCCCGTCTGGAACCGCGTGTCCATCCGCCTCAGCCGCCGTCGTTTCCGGTATTCGACGCAGCCCCGGCGCCAAAGCTTGGCCCCTCGCCGTCGGTGACAAGCCCAATCTCGTTGAACCCGCCCGCGTTCAAGGCCCCCATGACCTGCGCCACCCGCTCATAGGGGATCGCCCCGTCGGCGCGCAGGAAGATCCTGTTCGAGGTCCGCTCCGCCGCAATCGCCGTCAGCCGCGGGATCATCTCGGCATCCGAGACTTCCGTGGTCTGGATCGCCAGCCGCCCATCCGCGGTGATCGTCACCGTCAGAGGCTCTTCCTGTTCTGTCGGCAAGGCCGCCGCCGCCGTCTTCGGCAGTTCCACCGGCACGCCCACCGTCAGCATCGGGGCCGCCACCATGAAGATGATCAGCAAGACCAGCATCACGTCCACCATCGGCGTGATGTTGATCTCGCTCATCGCGGCCGACCGCCCGCCGCGCCGGCGACGTCCCCCGCCGCCCGACGATCCTGAAGCCCCCATGCCCATGATTTACGAATCCAGCTGGCGCGACAGGATCGTCGCGAATTCGTCGGCAAAGGCCTCATAGCCGCCAATCACCCGGTCAATATCCGCCGACAACTTGTTGTAGAAGACCGCCGCAGGAATGGCCGCGACCAGACCCACACCCGTCGCCAGCAGCGCCTCGGCGATACCGGGGGCCACGACGGCCAGGCTGGTATTCTGACTGATGGCGATCTGCTCGAAGCTGTGCTTGATCCCCCAGACCGTGCCAAAGAGGCCGATGAAGGTCGCCGTGGACCCCGTGGTCGCCAGGAAGCTCAATCCCCGGTTCATCAACTCGCTTTCGCGCGCGATGGCCACGTTCATCGCCCGGTCGATCCGGCTTTGCGCCCCCGCGATCAACCCGCCATCCTGTTTGTGACTGCGCCGCCACTCCAGCATGCCCGCCGCGAAGATCTTCTCCGACTGCCCCTGCGGCTCGGCCCCGATCTTCTCGAAAAGCTCGTCCAGGGGTTCGCCCGACCAGAAGGCCCGGTCGAAGACCGTCGCCTCGGCCTGCGCCCGGCGCAGCATGAGGTGTTTCTGGACGATGATTGCCCAGCTCCAGAAGGACATGATGAACAGCATCAGCATGACGATCTTCACCGTCAGCGTTGCACGGGCAAAAAGGGCGAACATGGAGAAATCAATCTCCTGCGCCATCGCAAGGGTTTCGGTTTCCATACGCCTGCTCTTGTTGATCGGGCCGTTTCTCGGCTCCGTTAGCGGTGATTCTATCAAGATTGCAGGGGGAATGCCAACACAAGTCTGTGGCCGGCAGGGTTCCGCGCGCCGATGACGGCACTTGTCATCTGCGCAGGCTTGCCGCGCCGGTCATGCCCACCTGTCGTTCGCGCCGAAACATCCCCGCCACAGGCTCACCCCGCCCGCGCCGGGCCTTCAGCCCCGCTGCGCCAGCCGCAAACCGCTCCGCCCGTTCCGGACACCCGTTTTCAGACTGGCCCAAATATCCCCGCCGGAGGCAACCGACGCCAGTCCCGCAGCCTCGGGCCACCCTGCTGCGGCCACCCTGCTGCGCTTATGCCAGCCCTCAGTGCAGCGGCCCCGAAAGCCGTGCCCGCAGCTCGGGCGGCAACCGCGCCGCGTGGCCGTCCTCGGTCAGGCAGACCAAGGTCACGACGGACACGAAAAGCCGCTCGCCGCCGCGCAGCACCACCTGCTCCAGCACGATCCGCGCGCCACCCAGCGACTGCAACTTTGTCTCCACCACCAGATCATCGGCGAACTTCGCGGGCCGCAGGTAATCCGCCTCGACCCGGCGGACGGCAAACACGATCCCCTCGCGCGCCTTCAGCGCGACCTGGTCCACCCCCAGCGCCTCGACCCATTCGGTCCGGGCGCGTTCGATGAACTTCAGGTAGTTGGCATAATAGACGATCCCCGCCAGATCGGTGTCCTCGTAATAGACCCGGGTGTGGAACTGGTGCGGGATCATGCGGGCCTCCTTGCGGTCGGGGCAAAGGCTAGGCCACGGCATCCGGCCCCGCAAGCCGTCAAGCCCCCCGACATCCCCAGCCAAGCCCTTGACCGCGATGGCCTCCTGTCCACCGCAATCACCCCAGGCCGACCCGCACCCGCGCCGCCAGCCGCAGCGCATGGGACGCATCCCGCGCCATCACCGGCAGCACCGGGTCATACCCTGCCCGGATCACGGCGCCGATTTCCGGCCGCAGGATCACCATCTCTCCCACCCGCGCCAGAGGAGAGCTGCCGTCAAAGGCCCGGTCCGACCACAGCACCACCGTCTGCACCGCCTGAGCCAAAGCCAGCGTCTCCGCCTCCATCGCCGCAAGTGCCGCATCCATCTTCAGAAAGACAAAGGCCGCCTTGATCGACCCGTCCCGGTCGAACCGGAAGATCCGGTACTGGTTCGCCCCCGCCGCCTCCAGCCGCGCCACCAGCGCGGGCAACTCCGGCACCAGCCGCCCCAAATCCGGCACCTCCAAAAGCTCGCCCCACTCCCGAAAGGCAAACACCATCAGGTTCGCCCCCAGCTCCGGGTCCGTCTCGGCCATCTTGTGCCCCGCCAGGACCACCACCGCCTCGAACGCCCCCTTGAAGACCGACAGGCTCGCGTCATCCACCCCGAACACGACCGGCACGATCGGCCGCCCCCAGCGCGCGAACAGATACTGCCCGTCGCCCCGCGTGAACAACGCCTCGATCTCGCCCGCTTCCATCTGCGCCTCCGATAGTGCTGCGCCCGCTAGCACAACGCAGCCCCTGCGGACAACCTGCCATGCCGGCTTTCATACTGGCGCAAATATCCTGGGGGTTTGGGGGTGAAACCCCCATCGACCGAGGAGGAGGCACAGCCCGACGACGAGACATATGGCGCGCGCGCCAGCGCTCCGCTCAGCTCCCGAACAGGTCCGCCTGTCCGGGCACCTTCGGAGCCTCCAGCCCCAGATGCCGCCAGGCCTTGGCCCCCAGCATCCGCCCGCGCGGGGTGCGCAGGATCAATCCCTGCTGCAACAGATAGGGCTCGATCACCTCCTCGATCGCATCCCTCGGCTCGGACAAGGCCGCCGCGATGGTCTCCACCCCGACCGGCCCGCCACCGTAATTCTCGGCCAAGAGGCTCAGATACCGTCGGTCCGCGCCGTCCAGACCCAGATGGTCCACCCCCAGCCGCGTCAGCGCCCGGTCGGCCAGCGCGCGACTGATCCGCCCGCCCTCCTCGACCAGCGCGAAATCCACTACCCGCCGCAGCAAGCGCCCCGCGATCCGGGGCGTCCCCCGCGCGCGCCGCGCAATCTCGCGACAGCCCTCCGGTTCCGCCTGTATCCCCATCAGCCGCGCCCCGCGCGTGACGATCTCGAACAGCTCCGCCTCGGTATAGAACTCCAGCCGGGTCGGAATCCCGAACCGGTCCCTTAGCGGAGTCGTCAAAAGCCCCAGCCGCGTCGTCGCGCCGACCAGAGTGAACGGCTGCAGATCAATCCGCACCGTCCGCGCCGCAGGCCCTTCGCCGATCACCAGATCCAGCGCGAAATCCTCCAGCGCCGGATACAGCACCTCCTCGACCACCGGGGACAGCCGGTGAATCTCGTCGATGAACAGCACATCCCGCGGCTCCAGGTTGGTCAGGATCGCCGCCAGATCCCCCGGCTTGGCCAGCACAGGACCACTGGTCATCCGGAACCCCACCCCCAGCTCCCGCGCCATGATCTGCGCCAGCGTGGTCTTGCCCAGACCGGGGGGGCCGTGGAACAGCGTATGGTCCATCGCCTCGCCCCGCATCCGGGCGCTCTCGATGAACACGGCCAGGTTCGCGCGCGCTTCGGCCTGTCCGATGAACTCGGCCAGCATCTGCGGCCGCAGCGCCTTGTCGGTGTCCTCGGGCAACCTTTCGCCCCGCAGCGCCGGATCCGAACTCATTTGGGCGCCAGCACTTTCAACGCCGCCCGGATCAGCGCCGCTGCATCCGCCTCAACCATATCCCCGGCAACCGTCGCCACCGCCTGCGCCGCATCGCCCTGACCATACCCAAGGTTCACCAGCGCCGACAGCGCATCGGCCGAGGCCGTGGCCCGTCGCGCCGCACCCTCGTCCACGCGCGCCGCCTTGCGCGGGGCAGGAGCCGCCTCCTCTACCACCACATCCTCGGCCCCGGCCGTCACCGACAACCCCACGCCCGAGGCCATCACCCCCGGCGCCTTCGCCTTCAGCTCCAGGATCACCCGCTGCGCCAACTTTGGCCCCACTCCGGGGGCCGCCTGCACGCTGCGCGCGTCGCCCAAGGTGATCGCCCGGCCCACACCTTCGGCCCCCAAGGTGCCCAGGATCGCCATGCTGGCCTTCGCCCCCACGCCTTGCACGGTCATCAGAAGCTTGTGCCACTCCTTCTCCAGCATGGTCGGAAAGCCGAACAGCTGCAAAAGGTCCTCGCGCACCAGAAGGTCCGTATACAGGCTGACAGCTTCACCGATCCCCGGCATGCCCGCCAAAGTCCGCTCGCTGACGTAGACGATATACCCCACCCCCCGCACGTCGATCAGCACATGGTCCGGCCCGCGCCAGTCCAGCCGTCCGGAAATCCTGCCGATCATTCCGCCGCCCTCAACGCCGCCGCCAACCTACCCTGCGACTGCACGTGATGCGCGTGGCAGATCGCGATGGCCAGCGCATCCGCCGCATCCGGCCCGGTGATCTTCACGCCCGGGAACTGCAGCTTCACCATGTGATCCACCTGCACCTTGGCCGCGTGGCCGACGCCCACCACCGTCTTCTTCACCGCATTCGGGGCATATTCCCCCACCGCCAGCCCGAACTGCGCCGGAACCAGCAGCGCGATCCCCCGCGCCTGGCCCAGCTTCAGCGTCGCCACCGCATCCTTGTTGACGAATGTGTGCTCCACCGCCGCCGTGTCCGGCTGCCAGGTGCGCAAAACTTCAGTCAATTGCGAATGAAGGCTCAACAGTCGCACGGCCAGATCGCCGTCCGCCCCGTCGGAATGGCAGATGCCGTTGGCAACATGGCTAAGCCGTGAGCCCGCCACATCGATCACGCCCCAGCCCAGGTTTCGCAACCCCGGATCGATGCCGATGACCCGCATCTTGCCCCCGCTTTTCTTCTTGCCACAAGGGCTAGCACGAAAAGGGAACATCCGCCAATGGCTTTCACACGGGCCACCCCGAACCGCCGCTGCATTTTGCACTTGCAGAATACGACGGGTCGGATATGAAAAGCGACGCAGGCCGACGCGCTCTGCCGGAACGGTCTGAAAAGTTTGACAAAATTTTGACACACGTCATGCAGCCCTTGCATGGCTGTCATGCCATTCCACAGCTTGCTTTGCACATGCAGCAAGACTATCTGGCACTGCATGGAGGAATAAGCCTCCAATATGTGCAGTGTAAGAACAAGGATGAACGCCATGGCCGCTGTCGAGACGACCCGCCCGGCGCCGTATGGCGCCATCACCACCTACCGTGCCATCAACGCCCTGTCGAACGCCGTGATGGTGTTCCAGGCCTGGAACGATGCACGCGTCACCCGCAAGGCCCTCAGCAAGCTCTCGGACCGCGAGCTGGACGATATCGGCCTGTGCCGGGGTGATCTGGACTCCATCGGCCGCTAAGGTCGACGGCCGGCAAGGCCGACGGTCCTTCGGGACCTTGATGGCACAACGCGAAATGGGGCCGCATCAACCGATGCGGCCCTTTCGTCATAGAATGGTTCGATCAAGCAGCTTGGATCAACGGGGAAGCAGGGTCTGCATCTGTGCCGATGCCCAAAGGGTCACCGGGTCCGCATGCATCAGCCAGGCACCGACCGGGTCAAACCCGTCGCCGACCGCCAGGGCGCTCACACGGCTTTCGTAGGTCTGGGCGCCCACATAGTAGTGGATCACGCTCTTGATCCCGGTGCCGACAGCCAGCACCAGAACCAGTGGCTTGACCAGCTTGAGAAGCCGAGACCCGCTCCGCGCGCCGCCCTTGCGTCCCAACGTGCCGGCGGCTTCAAAACCGTAGCCCTTGGCATGGGATTTCTCGATCCGCGAAACGCGGCTGTAGAAGTCGTTAAGATTTGGATCAACCCACATTTTCTTTTACTCCAGGTGGCAGCCCTGATGAGAATTTTTTGCCGCACAGATATGGCGAAATTGCGGCAGGTTCATCTGCCGTTAATCT
>NZ_JAXMMF010000036.1:0-12511 GCF_034366665.1 Tabrizicola sp.
GCCGCCTCGGTCTCGGCCCTGCCGGCCGCGGCGGGGGGGGTGAAGCTTCTCGATCTTGCCCGCGCCGCGGTGGGTCTGTCCCATGCCGGTCTGGTGGCGCGGGGCCTGGGTGAAGAAGTGCAGCTTCTGCCGCTGGTCGAAAGCCTGAAGACCGGACGCGTGCAGGCGGACAAGTGGCTGGACCTTTACAACGGCGCCTGGGGCAAAACGCTCACACCGCTGTATGAAGCCGCCTCTCTCTGACGCCTCCTCGTGCGCCTTCGGCTTCTCGTCGGGAGTGCCCGCGCGAGGAGTGACGAAGTCATCGACGAGCCGCCCAAAGGCGTCACCGGACGGTAAACCCGTGAAGGCACGTCATTGATTTCGTGACATCCGACGTCCCACCCGCCTGTGGACGCTCAGGCCTTTTTCTGCCCGATCCGAGGCTCGGTCCCCGCCTTGACCCGCTTCAGGTTTTCGGCGTGACGGACGTAGATCAGAATGGTCAGGATCAGCGCCAGCAGGAACAGGCTGCCGTCGGTCAGGAACATGATCCACAGCCCCGAGCTTGCCGCTGCCACCAGCGCCGCAATCGACGAGATGCGGCCGACCGCGGCCGTCACCAGCCAGGTCAGGCAGACCGCCGCCCCGACCATCCAGTCCAGCGCCAACAGCAGTCCCAGGAACGTCGCCACCCCCTTGCCGCCCTTGAAGGCGAGCCAGACCGGAAAGAGATGCCCCAGGAACGCCGCCAGTCCCGCGACCTGGGCTGCATCCTCGGCCAGAAGCCAGCGCGCGACCAGCACTGCCAGCGCTCCCTTGCCGCCGTCCAGAAGCAAGGTCGCCAGCGCCGCCTGCTTGTTCCCGGTCCGCAGCACATTTGTGGCCCCGATGTTCCCCGACCCGATCTGCCGCAGATCGCCCAGCCCCAGCGCCCGCGTCACCAGGATGCCGAAGGGGATCGAGCCCAGAAGGTAGCCCAGTAGGGCGGTCAGCAGGAGCATCCCCTGCGAGGTCACGATCTCAGGCATGGCTCACTCTTCCGCCGCAAAGACCCGGGTCCCGCCGACCCAGGTCGCCAGAACCTTACCTTCCATCCGCGCGCCGTCAAACGGGGTGTTCTTCGACTTGGACCGCAACTTGAAACGGTCCATCAGGAAGGGCGCGTCGGGATCGAAAAGGACAAGGTCTGCCGGCGCGCCCAGAGCCAGCCGACCCTGCGGCAGGCCCAGCCGGTTGGCCGGGTTCAGCGACATCGCCCGGAAAAGGGCAGGCAGATCCAGGTGACCGGCATGATAAAGCCGCATCGCGGCGGGCAGGAAGGTTTCCAGCGCGACGGCGCCGGCGGCGGCGTCCTCGAAGGGCAGACGCTTTGATTCCTCGTCGGCCGGGGTGTGGAACGACGAGATCACGTCGATGGTCCCGTCGGCCACCGCCGCGACCATCGCCAGCCGGTCCTGTTCCGACCGCAAGGGGGGCGTGAACTTGAAGAAGGTCCGGTAGTCGCCGACGTCAAACTCGTTCAGCGTCAGGTGGTGGATCGAAGTCCCCGCCGTGACATCCAGCCCCGCCGCCTTTGCCCGGCCCAGCGAAGGGAGCGATTTGGCCGTGGTGATCTGGTCGGCGTGGTAGCGAACGCCCGTCATCTCGACCAGGGCCAGATCCCGCTCCAGCCCCATCCGTTCGGCCATCGGCGACACGGCCGGAATGCCGCGCAGGCTGGCAAACTTGCCCGACGTGGCCGAAGCCCCCGCCGACAGCCCGGGGTCCTGCGGATGCCCCACGACCAGCGCGCCCAGCGACTTTGCGTAGGCCATCGCCCGGGTGATCGCCTTGGCCTCGGTCGAGACACGGAAGACGTCGAAGAACGCAATCGCCCCGGCATCGCGCAGAAAGCCGATCTCGGTCATCTCGCGCCCGTCGCGGCCCTTGGTCAGGGCGGCCATGTGGCGGATGCGGACCGGTGCCTCGGCGGCGCGGCGGGTGACGAATTCCAGCGTTTCGGGCGTGTCGATGGCGGGGTGGGTGTCGGGCCGGGCGATGATCGTCGTGACCCCGCCCGCCGCCGCCGCCGCCCCGGCCGAGCCAAAGCTTTCGCGATGCCGCTCGCCCGGTTCACCGATCTTGACGCCAAGGTCGACGATCCCGGGGGCAAGGCACTTGCCGCCGCAGTCCACCTCAGTGGCACCCTTCGGCGCTTTTTCGTCGCGGGCCAGGATCACCCCGGCCTTGACCGTCAGGCTGCCGAAGGCATCCGTCCCGGCCTCGGGGTCGATCAGGCGGGCGTTGGTGAAATGGGTCGTGGTCATGTCCGGTCCGTCCGAAGGTCCCGCCCGATATGCGACGGCGCGGGGGGCTTGTCCACTGGAACTCACCCCAGCGCCAGCCAGATCGCGGCTCCGGCCACCAGGGCCAACGCTAGACCCAGCAGCACGAACGCCAGCGTCGGGCGCTGGGGCAGGGCGGTCGGGGGCGTGCCGGTCAGGACGCCGTCGGCAGCGGTGGTGGGCAGCGGTTCGAAATGGACCGGCGGAAGCGCCTCCTGGTAGGTGCCGACCAGCGACAGGCGGGGGTCCAGGGTCAGGGTTCCCTCGCGCCCATGCAGCGCTTTCGACCGCAGGATCACGATGGGGCCCCGGATGGCCTGAAGCATGCCTCGGTCAGCATCCAAGGTGCTGTCGGGCACCCCCAGCCCTTCGGTCAGGTAGCCTGCAAGGCCGATGTCCGACAGGTCCGCCACGTCGAAAACCTCGACATGGGCCGGGTCGAGGTCGGGGTCGCCAAGCAGCGCGGGAAGAAGCCTGGCCTTGTCGCGCTGCATGTCTTCGGGCGAAAGGGCGGCCCGGAAGACGCGGACGCCCAGAAGGTCACGGGCCGGGATGGTCAGCCTGGTCACGTCCGGCCCCCGCCAATGCGGGCCGCCGTCGCCGACGGGTCGGCCTGGTACTTGATCAGATGTCGGTCGCCCGTGGTGGTGGTGATCTGCACCGCCCCCAGGAAGGGCCGCGCCGACCGGATCTGCCCGCGCGGGATCACCCGCCCACCGGGGCCCAGAAGGCGACGGTCGGTCAGCCGCCAGACCTCGGTCAGGGCCTCGGACGCAAGGTAGGCCGCCCGCGCCCCGATGGCGAGCATGGCCCCGAACGGCCCGGCGACGGGATAGGGGTTGCCCTGCCATAGCAGAAACAGCCCCGCCGCCGTGCCGAGGACAACGGCCAGGATCAGATGTCCGCGCCAATAGGCCACGCGGTCGGCCCCGAATTCGGCCTCTACCCTCTCGCCCGCCTGCAAGGGCGCGGCGTGGCCGTGGATGCTGTCCGGCTCGATCCGGGCCATCAGGCGATCCAGACGATGACGATGGTGAATATGGCGATGAAGACCAGGACGGCGGTGGCCACCATGCCTCCCTGGCGCATCTCGGCTTTGGTCGGCTTGCGGTCGGGGTCGGGGGTCATTCTTTCACCTTCACGTCGGCCTTTCGCCCTTGGCGTCATGCCGCAGGAGAAGGTCTTGCACCCTGCAGGGGTCGGCATGGTTCAGGAAGCCGACCTCGACGATATGCCGTTCCCATGTCCCGGTCGACCGGTCCTTCCGCCGCACGGTGTTGTGGCCGAAATAGACCTGCCCGGGACTTGTGTCCACCAGCCGCAGGGTCCGCATCGTTGCAATGGCAGAGGTGCGCAGGGACTGCACCCCGAAATGCCGGTGGCGATGAAGGCGCGTTTGTTCGTCAGCGTCTGGACCGTGCGGCGGTGGCCCCCAGCGTCCTGTGGCGGCCAAACTCCCAGTGCAGGCCCCTGAACGGGCGCGCCCTGCCATTCGATCTGTTCGTCCGCCGCAAGACTGCCGTCCCAGCTTGCCGCCGCGTTCGCGTCCGACGCACGCACCGCGCGGCTGGCTGGGGTCGGCGAGGAGGTCATTCCGTCTTGCCCTGCAGGTCGCGGATCATCCCGAACACCTTTTCCCCCTCGGCGATGTTCTCGAACCCCGCCTTGGTGGTGCCAAGGTCGCCGTCCGAGTCGCGTTCGACGCGGGCATGCAGCCAGACCGTGCTGGCGCGCGTGCCGCGTTCCAGTTCCAGCGCGGTGGAGGGCAGGATCGGATAGACCTTGAGGCTGGGAAAGCGCCCCGTGCGCTGGACATAGGCCGCGCGGGTGGTCAGCACATAGCGGACATCGCGCGAGGCAGTGCGGGCCTCGATGATCGGGCCGAGGACGAGGAAGGCCCCGAAGGCAGCGAAGGGTAGGGAGAAGGCGGTGGTGACCAGCGCGTTGCCCCCATCCGGGAGGTCTGCGGCCTGCGGATAGAGGAGGAGGCTGTAGCAGAAGAGCGCAACGCCGATCAGCAGGAACGGAAGCCCGAAGAGCATCAGGAAGGACGTCAGTCGTCGGCGGTGGAGGCCGGGGACGGGGGCGCCCTCCCAGAGGAGGGTTTCATTGGGGTGGAGGGGGAGGGGGGTGGTCATTTTATGCGGGTTTGTATTTCGCGAAGCAGACGATACGGGATGTCCGGGTCTGCAAGCTTTCTGAAGACGACCATTTCCTCGTCAAATGCGTTGGACCCTTCGTCGCTCTCGCCTTGAACCATGCGGCTTAACCCGATTTCACCGCCTGGCCCGGGACTGTAGGACACCCAGAGTTCTGCATGGATTGGGACGCTTCGAACCACCGTCCTTCCTCCAAGTGTTCTGCTCAACAAGGCACGTCCTTCCGTGATCGCGTAGCTCTCGGTTCTGATCGACCGGCGATCCCGCAGGGATGACATCGAGGTGCGAGTGGCGACATAGAGGATAAGGGCGGCGGCAATCAGGAACACCCAGGCGAAAATGTAATCCGGTGCACAAGCCCGAAAGGCAGATCGACAACTTGGACTGCTGACCGGAAGCAGATCCACACCCTTTGCGATCGCTGCCGCACTCATCCCTAGCGCGAAGACCCATCCGGCAGCAAAGTCCGCATTGTGCCAAATGCTCGTTTCTGGGTCCTGTGGTCGTCCGGACCAGAGCACGGTTTCGTTCGGGTCGAGGATATCGGAGAACCAATCCTGTCCTTCTCTCACGCCATCATCCCCACGATCTTCCGCCCCCGCTCGGCCCGCAGGTTCCGCGCCAGAAGGTCCATGCAGGCCATCCGCACCGCGACCCCCATCTCCACCTGGTCCTGGATCACCGACCGGTTGATGTCGTCGGCCAGATCCCCGTCAATCTCCACCCCCCGGTTCATCGGGCCGGGGTGCATCACGATGGCCTCGGGCGAGGCGTAGGAGAGCTTCTCGGCGTCGAGGCCATAGCGGTGGTAGTATTCGCGCTCCGACGGGATGAACCCGCCGTCCATCCGTTCCTTCTGCAGCCGCAGCATCATCACCACGTCGGCGCCCTTCAGCCCCTCGCGCATGTCGTCGAAAAGCTCGCAGCCAAAGTCCTCGACGCCCGAGGGCATCAGCGTCGGCGGGGCGATCAGGCGGAGGCGGTTTTCCATCTTGCCGAGAAGGATCAGGTTACTGCGGGCCACGCGGCTGTGGGCGATGTCGCCACAGATGGCAATCGTCAGGCGCTGGATGCGACCCTTGGCGCGGCGGATGGTGAGGGCGTCAAGGAGGGCCTGCGTTGGATGCTCATGCCGTCCGTCGCCCGCGTTCAGGACCGCGCAATCCACTTTCTGCGCCAGAAGGTTGACGGCCCCGCTGGCCCCGTGGCGGACGACCAGCAGGTCCGGGTGCATCGCGTTCAGGGTCATCGCGGTGTCGATCAGGGTTTCCCCCTTCTTAACCGAGGAATTCGCGACCGACATGTTCATCACATCCGCCCCCAGCCGCTTTCCGGCCAGCTCGAACGACGACTGCGTGCGGGTGGAGTTCTCGAAGAAGAGGTTGATCTGCGTCATCCCCGCCAGCACGTCGGACTGCTTGACCGTGCGGCGGTTCATCTCGACATAGCGTTCAGCAAGGTCGAGGACGGTGGTGATCTCCAGGGGGGCAAGATGCTCGATCCCCAGCAGATGCCGTGCGCGGAAGGCCATGTCTGTCCCCTTGTCCGGTTTCCCCCTCTATCGCAAAGGCCGGGGGGCGCGGCAAGGGAAAGGCTCGTCGATGACTTCGTCACTCCTCGCGCCCGTCCGACGAGGAGACGAAGTCGAACGAGGAGGTTTCACTTGCGCTTCAGATGCTCTTCCAGCCGCGGCATGATCTCGACGAAGTTGCAGGGCCGGTGACGGCTGTCGAGCTGGGGTTTCAGGATCTCGTCCCAGGCATCGCGGCAGGCGCCCGGGCTGCCGGGCAGGGCGAAAAGATAGGTGCCGCCCGCCACGCCGCCCGTGGCCCGGCTTTGCACCGCGCTGGTGCCGATCTTCTGCATCGAGACGATGGTGAAGACGGTGCCAAAGGCTTCGATCTCTTTCTCATAGACCTCGCGGTGGGCCTCGACCGTCACGTCGCGCCCCGTCAGGCCGGTGCCGCCGGTGGTCAGGATCACGTCGACTGCAGGGGCGGCGATCCAGGTCTTAAGGCGGGCCACGATGGCAGGGCGGTCGTCGAGGACAATGCCCCGGTCGGCCAGCACATGCCCAGCCTCGGTCAGCCGGGCGACCAGGGTGTCGCCGGACTTGTCCGTCTCGGGCGTGCGGGTGTCGCTGACGGTCAGGACAGCAATGCGGACCGGGTGGAAGGGCAGGGTGTCGTCGATGCGGGACATTTCAGTTCCTTGGCATGAGCGCGAGCCGCAGGGCCAGAGCTCCAAAGATCGTCGCGCTGATCCGGCCCAGCCACTTCGCCAGCCCGGCTGAGCGAGCAATGCGCTGGCCGATCGACCCGGCAAAGATCCCCACGGCCCCATTCACGACCAGACCGCCCAGCGAAAAGACCAGCCCAAGGGTCAGGAACTGCGGCAGGATCGCGCGGGACGGGTCAACGAACTGCGGCAGGAAGGCCAGGATGAAGAGGATCACCTTGGGGTTCAACAGGTTGACCATCAGCCCTTGGCCGAAGGCCTTGGCCGCAGGGACGGGCGTCACCTGCGCCTCGGCTGCGAAGGGCGAGGAGCGCAACGCGGCTAGTGCCAGCCACAACAGGTAGCCGACACCCAGCCAGCGGATCGCCTCGAAGGCGGCAGGGTGGGCCGCGACCAGTGCCCCAAGGCCAAGCGCTGCCAGCAGGGTATGCACCATCCCGCCACAGGCGATCCCGAAATTCGCCGCCATCGCGGGCCGCCAGCCGGACTTGAGCCCCTGACCCAGGCAGAACATCATGTCCGCCCCCGGCGTCAGGTTCAGCGCAAGGCCCGCGGGAATGAAGGCCAGCAGAACAAGGGGATCGACCGGCAGCATCAACGCAGCCTTGCTTGAAGGGACAGAAGGTCCGCCCAGGCCTCGCGCTTGGCCGAGGGGTTGCGCAGAAGGTAGGCCGGGTGGGTCATCGGAAGCAGGGGCTTTCCAAGCGCTTGCGACCAGGCGCCCCGCGCCCGCAGGATGCCCTTGGTCCCGGTCAGCGCGAAAAGCGGCGTGTTGCCCACCACCACGATCACCTTCGGATCGACCAGAGCGATGTGACGCTCGACAAAGGGCAGCATCATCGCGATTTCCGCCGGTTCCGGGTCGCGGTTGCCGGGGGGGCGCCAAGGCATGACATTGGTGATGTAAAGTGCAGTCTCGGCATTCTGGCTGGTGCGGGACAGGCCGATTGCCGCAAACATCCGGTCCAGAAGCTGCCCGGCGCGCCCGACGAAGGGTCGGCCCTCGCGGTCTTCCTCGGCACCGGGAGCTTCGCCCAGGATCAGGACCCGGGCCTGGGGGTTGCCGTCGGAGAAGACGGTACTCCGCGCTCCCTTCTTCAGGTCGCAGTGATCAAAGGCGGTCAGCGCAGACTGCAGGGCCCCCAGTGTCGGTGCCTGCTCCGCGAGGGATTTGGCCACGGCCACCGGGTCTGCCGCACCTGGTGCCGAGGGCAAGGCAGCTGGCAAGGACGCCTTTGCAGACAAGGGCTTCGGCGCTTCGGCGGACAGCTCGTAGCGGTTGAGCGGAGCATCAAGGATGGTCTCGTCCGCGCCCGCCTCGACCTGCCAGGCCAGCGCCGCCAAAGCGGCATGCCAATCCTCGGCGATGTTGGCGGCGATTCCCATGCGGCAAGACTAGGGCCCCTCTGGCCCCGCCACAACCCGACGGCTCAGGGCGCGGGGCAGCCGATGACCTCGACCGCGCCGTTGGCGGCCAGGATGGTCATGGTTATGCCGGAACGGTCCAGCGCGAAGGGTTGTCCGCTGGGGGGGACAAGTTCGGTCATGCTGATCAGCTCGCCCCCCCGGCGTTCGGTGACGGCCTCGGCCACCCAGACCTCGCGGTCGGCAGTCTCGAAGGCCACAACCTCTGGTCGGCCGGGGTCGGGCATCCGCACGGTGGCGGTCACGCGCAGGCCGTCCGAGATCGGATCGACCAGGCAGGCGACTCCGGTCACCCCGGCCTCACCCGCGGTGGCGGCGCGCTTGGCAAGGGCGGTCCGGATTTCGGGGTCCGGCCCGCCGGGCGGGGACAGGTCGGAGGTCAGCGACAGGCTGGCCGGCAGGCAGATTTCGTCGCAGACCCCAAGCTCGACATCCACCGAAAGGCGGACCGGCCGCGCGGGGTCCTGTGGCGTGATTTCCACCGGCAGAACAAGATGTTCGTGGTAGCCGATGGTCTGCATCCCGTTCAGCTCGAACACCTTGGGGGCGGGCCAGTGGATGCGGACGGACTTCACGTTTTCGGACCCCGACCAGTCGAATGTCGGCGGAATCCCCGCATCACCAGGGCTGCGCCAATAGGTCTTCCAGCCGGGGGCAAGCTGCATCTCGACCGCGGCCATATGCGCGCCATTTTCCATTTGCCATCCGGGCCTTAGCTGGGCCGACAGGACGTCGTCCTGCGTCGTGGCAAGGGCGGGGGAGGCTATGAGGGCAAGGGTGCAGGCGCATTTGATCATGGGGGGAACATAGGTAAAGCCGGGCGGTTGGGAAATCACTTTGCGGCGAAGCGTCGTGAGCGTGACGTTTTCGCCATTGTCTAAGCGTCGCGTGGCGTTATCTTTCAATGACTTGCACAGGAGGTTCCGATGGACCTTTCCGGCCAGATCCTGATCGCCATGCCCGGCATGGCAGACCCCCGTTTCGAGCGCAGCGTGGTGCTGCTTTGCGCCCATTCGGCGGAGGGTGCGATGGGGCTGATCGTCAACAAGCCCTTGGAAGAACTTAGTTTTTCTGGGCTATTGGAGCACCTGAATATCCCGGTCGCGCCAATGGGCCGCGAGATCCTCGTGCATTTCGGCGGGCCGGTGGAGCGGGGGCGGGGGTTCGTCTTGCACTCCTCCGACTGGGAACGGGGCGGGGCCGAGGGCACGATGAAGGTGCCGGGGGGCCTGGAGATGACCGCGACGATCAACGTGCTGGAGGCTTTGGCCTCGGGCGGCGGTCCCGGTAAGGCCTTGCTGGCGTTGGGATATTCCGGCTGGGGGCCGGGTCAGCTGGAGGCCGAGATCGCGCGGAACGACTGGCTGACCTGCGACGCTCCGGAGGGGGTGCTGTTCGGGGCGGATGACGGGGGCAAGTGGTCGGCAGCGCTGCGGGGGATGGGGATTGATCCTTTGACGTTGAGTGCGGCGGCGGGGCGGGCTTGAGGCGGCCGCAAGGGATTCCGGGTAAGGGGTTGGGAACGCTGGGTTAATCCGGGGGATTTCGGGCTGGGTGGGGGTATGGAAGGCGTATGGAAAGCGTATGGCTTCCGTACATACGCTCGGGTGGGTGGTGAGGCGTTAACCTTGTTGGGCGAATCGGGCACGGGTTACACGAGTTATCCGAAACGCTGTGCATGCAGCGTGAGCGGCTTAGCTTTGTTGGCCTTCATGCGCGCAGCGTAGTCCTTGCAGACCTCATAAAACTTCAGATTTCGAAAGTATCCTCCTGACGATCTAGTATCGTCATAACGGGGATGAAGCTTGTATTTGAGGAATCTTGCATGAAAGTTGGATCTTATTGGGAGGAACTGGAAGGAGATAAGCCTGGATGTACGAAAGTCATACGGATCACCTTCATTCCATCTTTTGTATCTCTCGTGAGTTCCAACGTAGTCTTCCTCCAACGTAAACTCGGCGAATTTTACTCTTTCTGACAGCCTATCCTTTTCAAATGATCTGAGATAGCCAATGTCAACCGCATCGGCATTCTGAAAATAAAGCGCGTCACTGCAATTGAGAAACTGAAGTCTATTGAACCTATTCACCTCCTCCGCAGAGAGGTAGACCCTACCTTGGGCGTTTTCCGACACGGAGTAAATGCCGTGATCGTACATTAGCAGTGCAGTCTGCGGGTCTAAAGGGAAGGCAATCATTAACCCAGAGTTTGAAAGGCCAATCGAATGGGGAACTCTGGATTGCTCACCTGCTTTATTAAATAGAACGACAGGGTCGTCTGAAGTCACAAAACTGCAGGTGCTTGGAGCCTTTAGGATCGTTGTCCAAAGGTCATAAATATAGGGATACATTCCGATAGCCATTTTGCTCATGGAGATATGGTCCATTGGCGGCATGCTGTCTATTTCGGAAATTACTCCATCAGGCAGTTCTCTTCCGATCCGCCTCTTTGCTTCGAGGTGTTGTTCAAATCCAAGTCTCCTTGCGCCTTCTGTGCGAAATCGCTGCAACATAAGGAATAGAAGGAGCATTTCATAATTTGTCTCGGACAGCGAATTTGCCCCATGGGCCGCAACTTGGTTGAGGATTGGGGAGCACGCGGATTCCATGGATGTGAAAAGGGAGTCGATAGAGTCCCCTTTCCCATAGTAATAGGGTTTCGAGCACTGATCACTTATGGACGCAGAACGAATGGTAGCTCCATTTCGCAACACATGCATTTCAATGGATTTTTGGTTGCGCGAAAAGCGCCGCAAATAGAATTGTGGAACGAAGTGCTGGTTCTTATTGGTTGGCATCTATTGGCAGTCGCTAGTTACTCCGTCACTCCCCATACGGCACCCAGACGGTCTTGACCTCGGTGGCCTGAGACAGGAACTCCCGGCCTTCGCCCTCGGGGCCCATCCAGTTCCGCGCCTTTCCGTGGTTGACCCAGGTGCGTTTCAGGTTGGCGGCCGCCTCACGCTCGATGAGGGCGGAGAGGGGGTGGGAGGAGAAGCTCCACACGGCGTCGACGTCCATGTGGCCGGCGAGGGATTTGGCGAGGTCTTGAGGTGGGCCGGTGACGATGTTGACGACCCCGGCGGGGACGTCGGAGGTGTCGAGGATCTGGTAGAAGTCGGTGGCCGACAGGGGGTGCTGGCCGGGGACGAGGATCACCGTGTTGCCCATCGCGATGGCGGGGGCCATGAGGGAGATGAGGCCGAGGAGGGGGGCCTCGTCGGGGCAGAGCGCGCCGATCACTCCGACGGGTTCGTTCATCGCGAGGGCGATGCTGCGGATGGGGACGGATTTGGCGTGGCCGTCGTATTTGTCGGCCCAGGCGGCGTAGGTGAAGAGGCGTTGAATGGAGGTGTCGACCTCGGCCTGGCCGGGTTTTCCGGTGAGGTCTTGGAGACGCTGGGCGAACTCGGAGTGCCTTGCGGAGAGGTTTTCGGCGATGAAGTAGAGGACCTGGGCGCGGTTGTAGGCGGTGGTTTTGGCCCAGCCTTTGGCGGCGTGGGCGGCCTCGACCGCGTTCCTTATGTCCTTGCGGTTGCCGATGCCGACATGGCAAAGGAGTTTGCCTTTGGGGCTGTAGATGGGTTGCGAGTAACCGGAGTCCGGGCGGGCCTGTTTGCCGCCGATGTACATCTTGGCGGTGCGGTCGAGGGTGTCGACTTGGGGGTCTTGCGGGGCCGCTGGGGTGGGGGCGGGTTTGAGGGCGGCGGGTTTCTGGCTGGGTTTGAGGTAGGCCATCAGGCCCTCCCATCCGCCCTCACGCCCGAAGCCGGATTCGCGGACGCCGCCGAAGCCTGCGGCGGCGTCGAAGAGGTTGGTGGCGTTGACCCAGACGACTCCGGCTTTCAGCTTGGGGGCGATGTCGAGGGCGAGGTTGATGTTCTCACTCCACACCGTCGCGGCGAGGCCGTATCTGGTGTTGTTGGCGAGTTGGACGGCTTCTTCGGGCGTGCGGAAGGTCATGGCGACGAGGACGGGGCCGAAGATTTCCTCTTGCATGAGGGGGGAGGCGGTGCCGAGGCCCGTGATGAGGGTGGGAGGGTAGAAGGAGCCTGCCGTGGGGAGGGGGCAGGGGGCCTGGTAGTGGTCGCCCTCGGGGTTTTCTTTGACCAGTCGGGTGATGGTGTCGAGCTGGATCGGGTCGACGATGGCGCCGATGTCGATGGCCTTGTCGAGGGGGTCTCCGATGCGGAGGCCGTCCATCCGGTGTTTGAGTTTGGCGTAGAAGCGGGGGGCGATGCCTTCCTGGACGAGGAGGCGGGAGCCCGCGCAGCAGACCTGGCCCTGGTTGAACCAGATCGCGTCGACGAGGCCCTCGATGGCAGAGTCGAGGTCGGCGTCGTCGAAGACGACGTAGGGGGATTTGCCGCCGAGTTCGAGCGTG
>NZ_JAXMMF010000037.1:0-5688 GCF_034366665.1 Tabrizicola sp.
CTGATGTTCAAGGGCACCGAAAAGGTTGCCCCCAACGCCTTTTCCGGCATCGTCGAGGCGCAGGGCGGTGATGACAACGCCTTCACCTCCTGGGACTACACCGCCTATTTCCAGCGCATCGCCGCCGACCGGCTGGACCTGGTGATGGAGATGGAAGCCGACCGGATGCGCAACCTGCGCCTGACGGAAGAGGATGTGACGACCGAACGCCAGGTCATCCTGGAAGAACGCGCCCAGCGCACCGACAGCGATCCGGGCGCCCTTCTGATGGAACAGATGCGGGCGGCCCAGTTCCTGAACCACCCCTACGGCATTCCGATCATCGGCTGGCGCCACGAAATGGAGCAGCTCAGCCGCCAGGATGCCCTCGACTACTACGAACGCTTCTACGCCCCGAACAACGCCACCCTGGTCATCGCCGGGGATGTGGAACCCGAGGCGGTCCGGGCGCTTGCCGAACAGCATTACGGTCCGCTTCAGCCTTCGGACGCGATCGTGCCGCGCGACCGCGCGCAGGAACCGCCACAACTGGCCGAGCGTCGGCTGGTCTTGGCAGACGAGCGCGTCTCTGACCCTTACGTCTTCCGCACCTACGTCGCCCCCGAGCGTGACCCCGGCAACCAGACCGAGGCTGCGGCCCTGACCGTCCTGGCCGAGCTTCTGGGCGGCAATGGCCAGACCTCGGTCCTGGCGCGGGCGCTGCAGTTCGACGCTCAGGTGGCGGTCTTTACCAGCGCCTTCTACAGCGGCACCTCGATCGACGACGCGACCTTCGGCGTGGCCGTGATCCCCGCCCCCGGAGTCACCCTCGAGGCAGCCGAGGCCGAGCTTGACCGTGTGCTGGCCGAGTTTCTGGAGAACGGCCCCGACCCGGCCGCGCTGGAGCGTATCCGCACTCAGGTCCGCGCCGGCGAGATCTACGCCCGCGACGATGTCGAAGCGCTTGCGCGGCGCTATGGCGAAGGCTTCAGCGTCGGGCTGACACTGGCCGACATCGAAGGCTGGGACGAGGCGCTGTCCGCGGTGACCGAGGCCGATATCCTGGCCGCAGCCCGCAAGGTGCTGGACCGCCGCAAAGCCGTCACCGGCTGGCTGACCCAGGCCGAAGCCGCCCCGGCCGAGGTTACCCCCGCCGCCGCCGCCCCCGTCGCCGCACCGGAGGTCCAGGAATGATCCGCGCCGTCTTCGCCGCCGTTCTGGCGCTTGCCCTTCCTGCCCAGGCCGAGATCCCGATCAAGGAAGTCACCTCGCCCGGTGGCATCACCGCCTGGCTGGTCGAGGATCACAACATCCCCTTCACCGCGCTGGAAATCCAGTTCCGCGGCGGCACCTCGCTTGAGGCCCCCGACAAGCGCGGCGTGGTCAACCTGATGACCGCCACTTTGGAGGAAGGTGCGGCCGATATGGACAGCCGTGGCTTTGCCGAGGCGCGCGATGCGCTTGCGGCCAGCTTCAGCTTTGACGCCGGGACCGATTCGGTCGGCGTGTCGGCGCAGTTCCTGACCGAAAACCGTGACCAGGCCATCGACCTTCTGCGTGCGGCGCTGGTCTCTCCGCGCTTTGACCAGGATGCGGTTGACCGGGTGCGGGAACAGGTGCTGTCGAACCTGCGCTCGAACGAAAAGGACCCCGGGACCATCGCGTCCGAACGGTTCGACCTTCTGGCCTTCGGCGACCATCCCTACGGCTCGTCGGGGGACGGGACCGTTGAGACGGTCACCGCACTGACCCGCGACGACGTGGTGGCCGCACACAAGGCGGCGCTGGCGCGTGACCGGGTCTTCGTCGCGGCGGCAGGCGACATCACCGCCGAAGAGCTGGGCCTCCTTCTGGACCGGCTGCTGGGCGACCTGCCCGCCACCGGCGCGCCGCAACTGACCGAGGCACCCTGGTTGCTGCCCGCCGGCATCACCGTGCAGGACTTTCCCTCACCGCAGTCCACCGTCTTTTTCGGCCAGCGCGGCATTCCCCGTGACGACCCCGATTTCTTCCCGGCCTTCGTCCTGAACGAGATGCTGGGCGGCGGTCGCTTCACCGCGCGGCTGATGACCGAAGTCCGCGAAAAGCGCGGCCTGACCTACGGGATCGGCACCTACATCGTGAACATGGACCACGCCGACATGCTTCTGGGGCAATTCTCCGCCTCGAACGACAAGGTCGCCGAGGCCATCGAGGTGGTGAAATCCGAATGGGGCCGCATCGGACGCGAAGGTGTGACGCCGGAGGAGCTTGAGGCGACCAAGACCTATCTCACCGGGTCCTACCCCCTGCGTTTTGATGGCAACGGGCCGATTGCAAGCATCCTTGTGGGCATGCAGATGGACGGGATGCCCATCGACTACGTCACCACCCGCAACTCGAAGGTCGAGGCCGTGACGATGGAGGACATAAAGCGCGTCGCAGCGGAACTTTTCGATCCGGACGCGCTGCACTTCGTCGTGGTGGGCCAGCCGAGCGGCCTTTAGGTGGCTTCGGTTCGGCAGATTGACCGGGAAACTATCCCCTTCCCCCTGCCAGACCCTTGGTCTACCAATTCTGCATGACGTGGAACATTCCCAACACGCTGACCGTGCTTCGCTTGCTGGCCGCCCCTGGCGTCGCCTTGATGTTCCTGTATTTCCACCGGCCTTGGGCTGACTGGTTCGCCCTGGCTCTGTTCGTCAGCGCGGCGCTGACCGACTGGTTCGACGGCTACCTCGCCCGGCTGTGGAAGCAGGAATCCAAGTTCGGCGCGATGATGGACCCCATCGCCGACAAGGCGATGGTGGTGATCGCGATCATGATCCTGACCGGCTACAACGGGATGAACCCCTGGCTGATCCTGCCCGCGACCCTGATCCTGTTCCGCGAGGTCTTCGTCGGCGGGTTGCGGGAATATCTGGGCGACAAGAGCGGGCTTTTGAAGGTCACCAGGCTGGCCAAGTGGAAGACCACCGCGCAGATGATCGCGATTGCCGTGCTGTTTCTGGGGACGGGGCTCGACTACCAGAACGCCCTGGCGCTGGAAGGCATGACCGCGGAACAGCACATGGCCGCCGTCGCCGCCGGTCAGGCCGAGGCGATCCGCACCTGCGGCAACCGCGACTGCGCGTCCTATGCGAACCTTGTGGGCATCTGGCTGTTGTGGCTTGCAGCGCTGCTGACGGTGCTGACTGGGTGGGAGTATTTCTCAAAATCGCTGCCGTTCTTGCGGGAAGACAAGTGATCGACGTGCTTTACTTTGCCTGGGTCCGGGAACGGATCGGCCTCCCGCGTGAGCGGCTGGAAACGTCGGCGACGACGGTCGCCGAACTCGTCGCCGAGTTGCGCAGCCGGGAGGCACGCTATGACGCGGCCTTCGCCGACCTGTCATCGCTGCGGGTCGCGCTGGATCAGGAACTGTCCTCGTTCGATGCGCCGCTGGCCGGGGTCCGCGAGGTCGCCTTCTTCCCGCCGATGACCGGAGGCTGACATGCGGGGGGCTGACATGCGGGTCGCGGTCCAGTCTCAGCCGTTCGATGTGGGGGCCGAGGTGTCAGCCTTCACTGCCGCGGTGCAAGGGGCGGGCGCGGTGGTCAGCTTCACCGGCCTTGTGCGGGACGAGGGCGGGACGCTGTCCGGGATGGAGATCGAGCATTACCCCGGCATGACCGAAAAAGCGATCCGGGGAATCGCCGAAGAAGCCGTGTCCCGCTGGTCGCTGGCCGACGTTCTGGTGATCCACCGGCATGGCAAGCTGCGGCCGGGCGAGGCGATCATGATGGTCGCCACCGCCGCGCCGCATCGGGCGGATGCCTTTGCGGCGGCAGAGTTCCTGATGGACTACCTGAAAAGCCGGGCGCCGTTCTGGAAGAAAGAACTGGGGGTCGGGGGTGAGGCCTGGGTGGCCGCCAAGGATGCCGACGAGGACGCCCTGAAGCGGTGGTAGTGGCCACGCACAGCACCCCCCTCACCCTGACCCTCTCCCCCGGGGGGAGAGGGGACGCCTGGGTCAGCCGCCAGAGCCCACAAATCCAAAGCGGGATTGCCAGGTCGGCTGCAGATCCAGCGGCTGTGCCTGCGCAAGGTAGACCGCACGGGCGATGGCGCGGGCCAGGCAGGTGGCGGCGGCGTGGCCAAGCTGGAAGGGGTCAGTCACGGGATCTTGCAGCGGTTTGCCTCCGGTGGCGACGCTGAACACCAGGTCGCCGTCCAGCGGCGTATGCGACGGCACCAGCGCGCGGGCCATGCCGTCATGGGCGGCCACAGCCATGCGGTGCACCTGAGGCTTGGTCAGGGTGGCGTTTGTGGCGACGATGGCGATGGTTGTCGCCTCGCCCAGCCGCTTGCGCGGCAAGGGTGCGTCCTGGGCGATCATGGGCGCGGGGCCAAGGCCGCCGAACTCGCGGCCCACCTCCCACGGGGCAGCCCAGAAATGCGGCGTTTCCCCGACAGTCGCCTGGCCAAGGGCGTTGACGACGACCAGCGCCCCCACCGTCAGTCCGGACGGCAGGACACAGGAGGCCGAGCCAAGGCCGCCCTTGAGGCTGCCGGTCATCGCCCCGAACCCCGCGCCTGCGGTGCCAAGCGCAAAGTCCTGCGCGGCGGCGTCATAGGCCTTGCGCCCCAGGGCAGGGTAAGGGCTGTCGCCCCAGTCCTTGTCGCCCCCGTTCAGCAGATCGAAAATGATCGCCCCCGGCACGATGGGGACACGGACCGGACCGACGGCAAAGCCCCGCCCAGCCGCGCGCAGACCCTCCATCACGCCTTGCCCGGCATCCAGACCGAAGGCCGACCCCCCGGCAAGGAAGATCGCGTCGACCTCCTGCACCATGCGGTCGGGGGCAAGAAGATCGGTCTCCCGCGTGCCGGGAGAGCCGCCCATCACGTGGACCGCCGCCACGAAAGGCCGGTCGGAAGTCAGCACGGTGACGCCCGAGCGCAACGCCGCATCATCGGCATGACCGACGCGAAGGCCGGGGACGTCAGTGACAAGGTTCAGAGGGCCAGGGTGCATGGCGGCGAGACTAGGCGCTCAAGCCGCCATCGGCAACCGAGGGAAGCCCGACCCGGGCAGGGCCCGGGGCGCGCGCGGTTTGGCTGATCAGAAGTCGAAGATGTCGCTCAGGAAACTGTCCTTGCGCTTCTTCTTGTAGCGATAGTCGTCGTCGTCATCCTTGTACCGGCGACGGTCATCCTCGCGGTAGCCTTGCGGGGCGCGCGGCTCGGGCTGGTAGACGGGGGCCGGATGGGGGGCCGGATGGGGCGCCACATGCTGCTGGATCGCCTGCTGCGGGGTCGGCGCAGGCGCGGCAGCGGGGCCGCCCAGCGAACGCTCGATGATCTTGTCAAGCTCGCCCCGGTCCAGCCAGACACCACGGCATTTCGGGCAATAGTCGATCTCGACCCCGCCACGATCCGCCATCACCAGGGTTTCGTTGTCGACCGGACAGCGCATTTGCAACTCCCATTCATGTTCACCGGCTTTAGATGGGGTCGCAAACCGGCCAAGCAAGGGTCGAAAACGGACTTGCGCGAATTGTCGCGAAGGCGCATGGATGGGGGGAGCCGTGGCGATGGCGTCGCCACAGGGGCCGGTTTCGAAAGAACGGAGCCCCGACGCTTGTGGGGACATCCCCGCTTCCGTCCTGTACGCCGGGACCTTTCGGGGTCCCTTGGGCATATGTCCTGACCCCTGGAAATGAGGTCTAGGAAATGTCGTTGAACCGT
>NZ_JAXMMF010000038.1:0-50779 GCF_034366665.1 Tabrizicola sp.
GACCCCAGCGCGATGCCGATGGTCAGGAAGACCCAGGCCGCCAGCGTCCAGGGCCGCACCCAGCGGCCCCAGGCGGCATCAACGCGACCCTCGATCAGCGCGGCCACGGCAAAGCTGAAGGCCATGCTCAGGCCGACATAACCAAGATAAAGGAACGGCGGATGAAAGGCCAATCCGGGGTCCTGCAGCAGCGGGTTCAGGTCCTGCCCGTCCAAAGGCGGCATCGCGAGCCGCCAGAACGGGTTCGAGGTCAGAAGCAGGAACAACAGGAACGCCACCCCGATCATTCCCTGCACCGCCAGCACCCGCGCCTTCAGCCGCGACGGCAGGTTGCCGCCGAACCCCGCCACCGCCGCCCCGTAGACCGCCAGGATCAGCACCCACAGCAGCAAGGACCCCTCATGGTTTCCCCAGACCCCCGAAACCTTGTACAGCATCGGCTTCAGCGTGTGCGAGTTGGACACCACCACCGCCAAGGAAAAGTCCGAGACGACGAAGGCCCAGGTCAACGCCGCGAATGACCCCGCAACCAGCCCCATCTGCAGGAGCGCCGCCGGACCCGCCAGCGCCATCAGCCGCGCGTCGCCCCGGTGCGCGCCCCACAAGGGCAGCGTGGACTGCACCAGCGCCACCATCAGCGCCAGGATCAGCGCGAAATGCCCAAGTTCGACGATCATCAGCCTCTCCCGTGGTTGTCTCCAATGATAGGCGCTGCGGCCTCCGGGGGAAAGCCCTGCGCCCTTCCGCCGCGCCAAGGCTTCACTGTACCCGCGCTTCCCCGCCGATCCTGCCGATTTGTCCGTTGCCACCGGCCATCCGGCCCCGCTACACCGGACCAAAGCAAGAGGACCCCCATGCCCAGAACCATCCTGATCGGCGCCCCCATCGACAGCGGCCAGAAGGTCCCCGGCTGCCTGATGGGCCCTGCCGCCTACCGCGTCGCCGGCATCGCCCGCGAAGTCAGCGCCGAGGGTCACGGGGTCGAGGATTGGGGCGATCTCGCGCTGCCTGACCTCAAACCCGTCACCTGCGCAAATCCTGTCGTGCACGATCTGGCCGCGACCGTCGGCTGGGCCGAGATCCTGATGGACCGCGTCGATGACGCCCTTAGCCAGGGCGGCTTTCCGATCATCATGGGGGGCGATCATTCCCTTGCCTTGGGCTCGGCCGCCGGGGCTGCGGCCTTTGCCGCCCGGCAAGACCGCCCCCTGTTCCTGTTGTGGCTTGATGCGCATTCCGACTTTCACACGCCGCTGACCACCACGTCGGGCAACCTGCATGGCACCCCTCTGGCCTACATCGCGGGGCGCGACGGCTTTGACGCCTTCCCGCCCTTCCCCGCGCCCGTGCCCGCCCACCGCATCTGCATGTTCGGCATCCGCTCGGTCGACCCCGCCGAGCAGGCCGCGATGCTGGAGCGGGACATCTTCATCAACGACATGCGGGTGATCGACGAACGCGGCCTGGTCGCCCCCTTGCGCGAGTTCCTTGACCGGGTCCGGTCCGAAGGCGGCATGCTACATGTCAGCCTGGACGTCGATTTCCTCGACCCTTCGATCGCGCCCGCCGTCGGCACCACGGTTCCGGGGGGGGCTACCTTCCGCGAGGCGCATCTGGTGATGGAGCTTTTGCATGAAAGCGGGCTTGTGACCTCGCTGGATCTGGTGGAGCTGAACCCTTTCCTCGACGACCGCGGCATGACGGCCCGTCTCATGGTCGATCTGGTGGGCTCGCTGATGGGCAAGAAGGTTTTCGACCGTCCGACCCGGTCCAAGTAGCAAACGCTTGCGATCTGGAGACCCGCGTATCGCAACATCGGGTGTCGTATATACAAATCGTAGCTACACCGTATCTACTTCATAGACAAATGCCACAAAGATCCTGTGATTGTTTCCAGGCATTTCCCACACAACTGGAAACAACGAACTAGCGCCACTGCGACTGTTTCCGTTCAGTGAATTCGAAACTCACCCACAACGTTCCGCCATTCCCCTGGCGCGATCATCTTGCGGTGGGTAAAGCGCACCGAATGCAGCGGACCCTCGATCTTTTCGTGCCAGAACTCGATGAACTGGAAAAGCTTGGGATAATCGGGGGCCAGATCATACTCTTGCCAGATGAAGCTGTTGAGAACATTACGATAATCCGGCATCCGGTAGTAAAGTTCGGCCGTGGTCAGACCATAGCCCCGCAGCATCAGTTCCGTCTCGCGTCCGACCATTGCAACCGTCCTTTCTGGTGGTCCATGACAGAATCATGACAGGCCTTCGCTAAAAATCAATGAAAACAGTATATTGGCACTCCACCCCAGCGGCTGCCAATCGCGTGCACCCCGCCATTGCACCCCATAGCTAGGATGGTGTATCCTTCCGCCTGCTAAATCTTGATCCCGCAAGGAAGGCGCGCGCCCTCATGGCCGATACCCCGGAAGACACTGATAAAAAAGAAGAAACACCGGAGCGTCCCGTTTGGCACGGCCCCCAGGTCGACATCGCCGCCGAGATGAAGACCGCCTACCTTGACTACGCGATGAGCGTGATCGTGTCGCGCGCGATCCCTGACTTGCGCGACGGGCTGAAACCCGTGCACCGCCGCATCCTGTTTGCGATGCAGGAATCGGGCAACACGCACGACAAGGCCTACCGCAAATCGGCCCGCCCGGTGGGCGACACGATGGGGAAATACCACCCCCACGGCGACAGCGCGATCTATGACGCGCTGGTGCGGATGGCGCAGCCGTTCAGCATGTCGCTGCCGCTTCTGGACGGTCAGGGCAACTTTGGGTCGATGGATGGCGATAACGCGGCGGCCATGCGCTATACCGAAGTGCGGATGGACAAGCCCGCCGCGTTCCTTCTGGCCGACATCGACAAGGAAACCGTCGATTTCCAGGACAACTACGACGGCAAGGACAAGGAACCCACCGTCCTTCCCGCCCGCTTCCCCAACATGCTGGTCAACGGCGCGGGCGGCATCGCCGTGGGCATGGCGACCAATATCCCGCCGCATAACCTTGGCGAAGTGATCGACGGGACGCTCGCCCTGATCGAGAACCCCGACATCAGCATGGAACAGCTGATGGAGATCATCCCGGCCCCCGACTTCCCCACCGGCGGCCAGATCCTTGGCCGCTCGGGCGCGCGGAAGGCCTATCTGGAAGGGCGCGGCAGCGTCATCATCCGCGCCAAGACCCATATCGAGGAACTGCGCAAGGACCGCTGGGCCATCGTCATCGACGAGATTCCCTATCAGGTCAACAAGGCCACGATGATCGAGAAGATCGCCGAACTGGTCCGCGAAAAGCGGGTCGAGGGGATCTCGAACATCGCCGACGAATCCGACCGGATCGGCGTGCGCGTGGTGATCGAGCTGAAGCGCGATGCGACGCCGGACGTGGTCTTGAACCAGCTGTTCCGCTTTTCGGCCATGCAGGTCAGCTTCGGCTGCAACATGCTGGCGTTGAACGGGGGCCGCCCCGAGCAACTGACGCTGCGCGATTTCCTAAGCTATTTCATCACCTTCCGCGAGGAAGTTGTTGCGCGCCGCACCGCTTATGAACTGCGCAAGGCCCGCGAACGGAGCCATGTCCTCTGTGGTCTGGCCGTGGCCGTGTCGAACGTCGACGAGGTGGTCGCGACGATCCGCGCCTCGGCGACCCCGGCGGACGCACGCGAACAGCTGATGACACGGCGTTGGCCCGCCCACGAAATTGCGCCCTATATCCGCCTGATCGACGATCCCTCGCACCCGATCAACGACGATGGGACCTACAACCTTTCGGAAGTGCAGGCCCGCGCGATCCTGGACCTGCAGCTGCAGCGCCTGACCCAGCTTGGCGTGAAAACCATCACCGACGAGTTGGAACAGCTGGCCGCCAAGATCAAGGACTACCTGGATATTCTTGGCTCGCGCGATCGGATCATGGCGATCATCTCCGACGAACTGCGTGAGGTGAAGTCCCTGTTTGCCGTCCCCCGCCGCACCGAGATCACCGACTGGTCCGGTGACATGGAGGACGAGGACCTGATCGAGCGCGAGGATATGGTCGTCACCATCACCTCGGGCGGCTACATCAAGCGCACCAACCTCGCCGAATTCCGCGCCCAGAACCGCGGCGGCAAGGGCCTGTCGTCGATGCAGACCAAGGACGACGATGTCGTGACGACACTTTTCGTCGCGAATACGCATACTTGGCTCTTGTTCTTCACAACCGACGGCATGGTCTACAAGCTGAAGACCTGGCGCCTGCCGCTTGCCGGGCGCACCGCCAAGGGCAAGGCTCTGGTCAACATCCTGCCGATCGACCCCGGCATCTCCATCGCCGCGCTGATGCCCGTCGATGTGCCCGAGGAAGACTGGGGCAACCTGCAGATCGTCTTTGCGACCAGCGACGGCGACGTCCGCCAGAACGACCTTAGCGACTTCACCAACGTCATGCGCAACGGCAAGATCGCGATGAAGCTCCCCGAGGGCATCACTCTGGTCAATGCCGCCATCGCCGACGATCAGGACGACATCATGCTGGTCACCGAAGCAGGCCGCGCCATCCGCTTCTCGACGACCGAAATCCGCGTCTTCAAATCCCGCGGATCGACCGGCGTCCGCGGCATCCGGCTGGCCGACGGCGACCACGTGGTCAGCATGTCGATCATCCGCCACTTCGAGGCCACCCCGGAGGAACGCGAGGCTTACCTGAAACAGCGCCGCCTGATGGCCGGGATCACCGAAGAGGAGACCGACGACGAGGAAGACCACGTTCCCGCCGGTCAGCTGTCCCCGGACCGCTATGCCGAGATGTCCGCCGCTGAAGATCTGATCCTGACGATCACCAAGGGCGGCTCGGGCAAGCTTTCCTCCTCCCACGACTACCCGGTCCGGGGTCGCGGCGGCATGGGCGTCAAGGCAATCTCGCCGGGGCCAAGGGGCGGCCGGATCATCGCCTCGTTCCCGGTCGAAAGCTCGGACCAGATCATGCTTGCCACCTCGACCGGCCAGTCGATCCGGGTGCCGGTTGACCAGGTCAGCTTCCGGTCGCGGTCGGCAGGCGGGGTCAAGGTCTTCTCGGTGGCCGCAGATGAGGAAGTCGTCTCGGTCGCCCGCGTCGCCGACCAGGGTGATGAGGCTTGAAGCCAGGCTCGCAGCCCTTGCGGCTGCGGGCGAAACCCTTCCCTACGGTGCCCTTGCGCGCGACCTTGGCCTGCGCATGGGCGAACTTACGGCAGCACTTGAGGCGTTGATGGAGGAAGACGCCGCACAGGGCCGCCCCTTCCGCGCCGCAGTCCTAAGCCAACGCCTGTCGCCCGACCACCTGCCCGCCTCCGGGTTTTTCCAGAAAGCCGCGGAACTGGGGGCCGACGTCTCTAATCCGGCGGCCTTCACCGCGGACCAGCGCCGCCGTCTTGTGCAGCGCAGCTGACTGCGCATCAGCGCACACGACCCCTGCCCCGGCACGGAATTTGCACAGTTACTCGCCCATGCAAGAACGCCCGGACCCGGCACAAGACCGGACAAAGCGTTCAAGGGATAATCATGGAACAGCTCAAGACCTACGCGCCGCTTATCACGCGCCTCTTCCTCGCCGCCATGTTCATTCCGGCGGGCCTGGGCAAGATGGGCGACGTTGCCGGCTTTGCCGGCTATCTGACCTCGGGCGGCCTGCCCGCGTTTCTTGCCTGGCCCTCGATCATCTTCGAGGTGCTGCTTGGGCTGTCGATGCTGATCGGCTTTCAGGCCCGCTGGATGGCTCTCCTTGGCGCGGGCTTCTGCGTCGTGGCCGGGCTCCTGTATCACTTCGCGCCCGCCGATCAGATGCAGATGATCATGTTCTTCAAGAACCTTGGGGTGGCCGGTGCCTTCCTGATGATCTTCGCCCACGGTCCGGGCAAGCTTTCCGTGGACAAGGTCTGACCAACGACCCGGGGGCGTCAGCAGCCCCCGGCTTTCCTTTTCCGACAATCCGGCCTAAATCCGGGCCATGACCGAACCTCTTCACATCATCGGCGGCGGCATGGCTGGCTCTGAAGCCGCCTGGGCTGCTGCAAATCTTGGCGTTCCTGTCGTGCTGCACGAGATGCGGCCCAAGGTCGCCACCTTCGCGCATCGCACCGGCGACTTCGCCGAGATGGTGTGTTCCAACTCTTTCCGCTCGGACGACCATGAGCAGAACGCCGTCGGGCTGATCCATTGGGAAATGCGCGCCGCAGGCAGTCTGGTGATGGACATGGCCCATAAGCACCGCTTGCCTGCAGGCGGAGCCTTGGCCGTGGACCGCGACCCTTTCGCCGCTGCCGTCACCGCCAAGCTGAAGGATCATCCGCTGATTTCCACATCCTATGAGGAGGTTACTGATCTTCCTTCATCCGGAAACTGGATTATTGCAACCGGCCCCCTGACCAGCCCTTCGCTGGCGCAAAGCATCCGTGCGGCCACCGGGGCCGAGGCGCTTGCCTTCTTCGACGCCATTGCTCCGATTGTATATACAGAGACCATCGACATGTCCGTCGCCTGGCTGCAAAGCCGCTACGACAAAGGCGAGACCGAGGATGAGCAAAAGGCCTACATCAACTGCCCGATGACTCGGGATCAGTACGAGGCGTTCATCGACGCCCTGCTGGCGGCCGAAAAGACCGAGTTTCACGAAGGCGAAACCGCGGGCTATTTCGACGGCTGCCTGCCCATCGAGGTGATGGCAGAGCGCGGGCGTGAGACACTGCGCCACGGCCCGATGAAGCCTGTCGGCCTGACCAACGCACACAAGCCGGATGAAAAGGCCTATGCCGTCGTGCAGCTGCGCCGCGACAACAAGCTGGGGACCCTGCATAACATCGTCGGCTTCCAGACCAAGATGAAATACGGCGCGCAAACCGCTGTTTTCAAAATGATTCCAGGGCTGGAGAACGCCAGTTTCGCCCGTCTTGGCGGCATCCACCGCAACACATTCATCAACTCTCCCACGCTTCTGGATGCGCAGATGCGGCTGAAATCTCATCCGTATATACGCTTCGCGGGCCAGATCACCGGGGTCGAAGGGTACGTCGAATCCGCCGCGATGGGTCTCTTGGCCGGAAGAATGGCCGCGCACGAGATACTCGGGCGCGATCTTTCCTCGCCGCCCCCCGAAACCGCGATGGGCGCACTTGTCACCCACATCACCGGCGGGGCCGAGGCGAAGACCTTCCAGCCCATGAACGTGAACTTCGGCCTTTTCCCGCCCATCGACGCCAAGGGGGGCCGTCGTGGCCGCAAGGACCGCTACAAGGCCTATACCGACCGGGCGAAGCAGGCGTTCACGGAATGGCTTTCGTAACCCGCTTCGCGCCCAGCCCGACCGGTCCCCTGCATCTGGGCCATGCCTATTCCGCGATCCTTGCGCATGACATGGCCCGGGCAAAGAGTGGCCAGTTCCTGCTGCGGATGGAGGATACCGACCTGGAACGGTGTCGGCCCGAGTATGACGCGCTGATCCAGGAGGACCTTGCCTGGCTTGGCCTGTCGTGGGACGGCCCGATCCACCGCCAGGCCGCGCATATCACCAGCTACAACACCCGTCTGGAAGCGCTTGAAGGGAAAGGGCTTCTCTACCCCTGCTCCTGCACCCGCTCGGACATCCGTGCCGCCTTGGCCGCCCCGCAGGAAGGGGTCGGCTTCAACGTCTATCCAGGAACCTGCCGCCAGCGCGGACTGGGAAGCCGAAGACCCGGTGATGCGCTTCGTCTGGATCTGGCCGCTGCTTTTGACTTTCTGGCTGCGACCGATCTCTGCTTCGTTGAAACAGGCCCGGCACATTCGGGTCAGCACCGCATCGACCGCGACCAGGCGGTGACCCAGATCGGCGACGTGGTCCTGTCGCGCAAGGGCGAAGATATCGTGGCCTATTTCCTCGCCTCGGCCTTCGACGACGCCGACCAGGGCGTGACCCGTGTTATCCGGGGCGAGGACCTGTTCGACTTTACGCCGGTCCAGGTGATCCTGCAGCACCTTTTCGGGCTGCCGACGCCGATCTACCATCACCACCGCCTGATCCGGGATGACCAGGGCAAGCGGCTCGCGAAACGGGACGATGCGCGGGCGATTGCGAAGTACCGGGCCGAAGGCGCAACCCCCGCTGACATCCGCCGGATGGTCGGATTGCCCAATCCCTAAGCGCAACCCGCTTGTCGCGACGCAGGTCTCAGCTTTGTCCGCCGTGCACAGGCTGCAGGATCTCCACCTCTTCCCCGTCCCGGACCGCCGTGTAGAAGCAGGACTTCCGGTTGGTGTGACAGGCCGGACCCTCCTGCTGAACCAGCACCAACAGGCAATCCCGGTCGCAGTCCACGCGCAGTTCGACCAGCCGCTGATGGTGGCCCGAGGACTCCCCCTTCACCCAGAGCGCCCCCCGCGAGCGCGACCAGTAGGTGACCTTCCCCGTCTCCAGCGTCGCCGCGACCGAGGCAGCGTTCATCCAGGCGACCATCAGCACGTCCCCCGAGGCCGCATCCTGCGCGACGCAGGGGACCAGCCCCGCGGCATCATACTTTAGTGTGGCCGGGTCGAAGGGCATGGGCTTCTCCTTGGCAGGCGGGCGTGCCGGGTCTACATACGGGGTCAGCCGGGCAATTTCCATGCACGAAGGCAAATCCACGTGAGCGACAGCGACCTCATCAAGCTTTACTCCGCCCGTATCCTGGGTCTGGCCGCCGAGATCCCGCATCTCGGCCGCCTGCCCGCGCCGCAAGGCACGGCGCGCAGACGCTCACCCCTCTGCGGGTCGACAGTCACGGTGGACGTGGTGGTCAAGGACGGCCGCGTCACCGACTTCGCCCAGGATGTGAAGGCCTGCGCCCTCGGTCAGGCCTCGGCCGCCGTGCTGGGCGGGATCGTGATCGGCCGCTCCCTGGCCGAGTTGCAGGCCGCGCGGGGCGCGCTTGTTGCGATGCTGAAAGCGGGCGGGCCGGTTCCGCCAGCCCCCTTCGACGGCTATGAGGTGCTGTTGCCCGCCCGCGACTACAAGAACCGGCACGCCTCGATCCTGCTTGCGCTGGAAGCCGTCTGCGACGCGATCGAGGCCGCACAAGCAGCCGCATGAAAAAACCGCCGCTCATCCGGTTGGATGGCGGCGGCAGTAGCGCGTCTGGAAACGGCGGACGGTGGGCCAGGCGAGGCGAACCGTCATCCTTGGGGGACAGAGCGCGGGGCAGAAACCTTAGTGCAGGCCGGGCACGGACAGCACGGCGAACAGCAGAACGAACAGCGACGCGACGCCAACGAGGTCTTCCATCGCGCCTTTGGGAGTGTGGGACAGCAGGGTCTTCACGGCGTCTTTCATCGCGTTCTCCATGACTTGTTGCTGAATTGTTCTCATATCAGCAACGCCCTGTAAAGAACTTTTTAAGAACATTCGTGATCAGACCGGAACGCACTTCTTAGCCGACGCTCATCAAACGCAGGGCGCGGTCCTGATCCATCAGCCACAGAAGGGCCCGGGCCGCCTGGCCGCGCGGGCCGGAAAGCTGGGGATCGTCCAGCATCAGCTTGCGCGCGTCCGACTGCGCCAGCGCCATCAAACTGGCCTGACGCTCCAGATCCGCGACCCGAAAGCGCGGCAGGCCGGATTGCGCCGTGCCGATCAGATCGCCCGCCCCGCGCATCGCAAGGTCTTCCTCGGCAATGCGAAAGCCGTCCTCGGTGTCGCGGATCGTCGTCAGCCGCCGACGCCCGGTCTCGTTCAAGGGCGGCTGATAGATCAAGAGGCACGTCGAGGCCGCGTCACCCCGCCCGACCCGACCCCGAAGCTGGTGCAGCTGCGCCAGCCCGAAGGTTTCCGCCTGCTCGATCACCATGATCGTCGCGTTGGGTACGTTGACCCCGACCTCGATCACTGTGGTTGCCACCAGAACCGAAGTCTCCCCCGCCACAAAGCGCGCCATCGCGGCGTCCTTTTCGGCGGGCGGCATCTGGCCATGCACAAGACCCACCCGGTCGCCCAGGCTGGCGCGAAGCGTCCGGAACCGTTCCTCGGCGCTGGCATAGTCGACGACCTCGGATTCCTCGACCAGCGGGCAGACCCAATAGGCCTGCCGGCCCTCGGCTACGGCCTTGCGCAAATGGTCCGTCACCTCGTCCAGCCGCTCGGCCGAGACCATCGCGGTGCGAATCGGCTTCCGGCCGGCCGGCTTTTCGTCAAGCACCGAGACATCCATGTCACCATGTGTCGCCAACGCCAGGCTGCGCGGAATGGGGGTTGCGGTCATCACCAGGACATCGACCGCCTCGCCCTTGGCGCCCAGTTCCATCCGCTGTGCGACGCCGAAACGATGCTGTTCGTCCACCACAGCCAGACGCAGATCCTTGAACGCGACGTCTTTCTGGAACACCGCGTGGGTCCCGACCAGGATCGGGATGCGGCCCGTCGCCAGGTCCTCCAGCTTCATCGCGCGGTCAGCGCCCCGGTCGCGGCCGGTCAGCAGTTCCAGCCGCACGCCCGCGGCACGGGCCAGCGGCGCCAGGCCTTCGAAGTGCTGACGCGCAAGAATTTCCGTCGGGGCCATCATGACGCCCTGGCCTCCGGCCTCGACCGCGTTGAGCAGCGCCTGGAAGGCGACGAGGGTCTTGCCGGCCCCCACATCACCCTGCAAAAGCCGGTTCATCCGCAGCGGCTGGGCCATGTCGGCCGCGATCTCGCGGACCGCGCGGATCTGGGCTGTCGTGGGGGCATAGGGAAGGCTTTTCAAGACCTTGTCGCGCAAAGTTCCCGTGCCTTCGGTCGCCAGGCCCTTGGCGCGGCGCAGGCGCGCGCGGGCGATCGAAAGGGTAAGCTGGTGGGCGAAAAGCTCATCATAGGCCAGCCGCTGCCGCGCCGGATTGGTGAAGGTTAACCCCGCCGCGCCTGTCGGCCCGTGCCCGGCCATCAGCGCCGAAGGCCAGTCGGGCCAGCCTTCGCGGGCCATGAGCGCGGGGTCGATCCACTCTGCCAAGGGCGGAATCCGGGTCAACGCCGCCTGAGCCGCCTTGCCGACCACCCGCTGCGTCAACCCGGCGGCCAGCGGATAGACCGGCTCGTAGGCCGGGATCTCACGCGCCTCCTCAGGGCGAAGGACATGGTCGGGGTGGACCATCTGGGCGATGCCGTCGAACAATTCGACCTTGCCCGAGACCAGCCGCCGCTGTCCGGTCGGCAGCAGTTTGGCCAAGGCCTCGGCCCTTGCATGGAAATAGACCAGCAGAAATTCGACCCGCGCATCGCGGACGTGCACCCGGTAAGGGCCGCCCTTCCGGCGCGGGGGGACGTGCTGGCCGATCTCGACTTCGACCGTCAAGGTGGCGGGAGGGACAACCTCGCGGACGGATGTGCGCAGGGCGCGGTCAACACCGGAATGTGGCAGGAAATACAAGAGATCCTTGGGGCGCGTGACACCCAGGCCCTCAAAGGCCTTTGCCGCCTTTGGGCCGACCCCGGGAAGGGTCTCCAGCCCGGCGAAAAGCGGGAATAGCGACTCGGGCCGGCTCATGCAGAGCCGATCAGCTGCAGCCAGGCGTCCTCGTCGATCATGCGAACCCCCAGGCGTTCGGCGTCCTTGGCCTTCGACCCGGCCCCTGGACCGGCGACCAGAAGGTCGGTCTTGGCGCTGACGCTGCCCGCAACTTTTGCCCCCAAAGTCTCGGCCCGCGCCTTGGCCTCGGCGCGGGTCATCTTTTCCAGCGTGCCGGTGAAGACGACCGTCAGGCCTGCCACAGGAGAGTCGACCACCCCGCGCGCCTGCACCGGTTGCACCGTCAACTGGGCGACCAGCGCGTCAATGGCCGCGCGCTCCCCCTGGTTCTGGAAGGCATCGACCAGGCTTTGGGCCATGACCTCACCGACCCCGTTGATCGCATTCAGTTCTGCCCATTCAGGCGTGCCGGGGCTGGCGCGGGTAATCGCGGCCTCGAAGGCGTCCCAGGTCGAGTAGTGGCGTGCGAAGAGGCTGGCCGCGACCTCGCCCACATGACGGATTCCCAGCGAAAAGATCAGCCGGTCCAGCGGGATCGTGCGGCGGGCTTCGATGGCGGCGAAAAGCTTGGCAGCAGAGGTGTCGCCGAAGCCGTCACGATTCTTCAGTTTCTGCAAGGGGTTGGCGGCGTCTCTTGAAGCAAGCGTGAAGATGTCTGCAGGCGCGCGAATCGGAAGGGTCGGGTCCTTGAAGAACATCTCCACCTGCTTGGCACCCAGACCTTCGATGTCGAAGGCCCCGCGCGAGACGAAGTGCTTGAGCCGTTCCACCGCCTGCGCCGGGCAGACCAGCCCCCCCGTACAGCGGCGGACCGAGTCGCCCTCCTCGCGGTGGGCGGGGCTGCCGCATTCAGGACATTCCGTCGGGAAAGCATAGGGTTGCGAGCCGTCCTTGCGGCGCGAAAGGTCGACGTCGGCCACCTTGGGAATCACATCGCCGGCGCGGTAGACCTGAACCCAGTCGCCGACGCGGATGTCCTTGCCGCCGCGGATCGGCTGGCCACGGCTGTCGCGGCCGGCGATGTAATCCTCGTTGTGCAGGGTGGCATTGCTGACCACCACCCCGCCGACCGTCACCGGCCTCAGCCGCGCCACCGGAGAGAGCGCCCCGGTGCGGCCAACCTGGATGTCGATGCCCAGAAGTTCGGTCCAGGCCAGTTCGGCCGGGAACTTGTGCGCGATGGCCCAGCGGGGGGTCGAAGAGCGGAAGCCAAGCCGGGCTTGCAGGGCAAGGTCGTTCACCTTGTAGACGACCCCGTCGATATCATAGCCCAAGGTCGCCCGCTGCGCCTCGATCCGGCGGTAATGCGCCAGCATGGCGTCGGGGCCGGAACACAGGACCGTCAGGGGGTTGGTCTGGAATCCCAAGGCCTTGAGACGCTGGATTGCCTGGAACTGGGTCTCGGCAAGGGGGGCGGAAAGCTCACCCCAGGCGTAGGCGAAGAAGCGCAGCGGACGGGCGGCGGTGATGCGGGCGTCAAGCTGGCGGAGCGATCCGGCAGCCGCGTTGCGGGGGTTGGCGAAGGTCCTGTCGCCGCCGGTGGTCTGGCGCTGGTTCAGCGCGGCAAAGTCGGCGTGGGACATGTAGACTTCGCCACGGACCTCCAGCACCTTTGGGGCGCCGGTCAGGCGCTGGGGGATGTCGGCGATGGTGCGGGCGTTCGCGGTGACGTTCTCACCAACCTCGCCGTCACCGCGGGTCGCGGCCTGGACCAGCATCCCGCCTTCATAGCGCAGCGACAAGGAGAGCCCGTCGATCTTCGGCTCGGCGGTATAGTCCAGTCCGCCGGGGTGGCCCAGAAACTTGCGGACGCGGTCGTCAAAGTCCGTGATGTCCTCGGCAGCGAAGGCGTTCTCCAGCGACAGCATCCGTACCCGGTGCGGCACCTTGCCGAACCCCTCGGCCACCGCGCCGCCCACCTGGTCGGATGGCGAATCGGCACGCTTCAGGCCTGGAAACCGCGCCTCGACCGCCGAATTCCGCCGCTTCAACGCGTCATAGTCGGCATCCGAAATCTCGGGCGCGTCCAGAGTGTGGTAGGCGGTATTCGCGGCGGCAATCGCCTGCGCCAGACGCGCGAGTTCCTCGCGCGCCTCGGCTTCTGTCAGGAGTTCGACCGCCTTCTCCACCTTGCCCGCCCCCCGGATGCTGCCGTGCAGAGGTTAGGCGGCGGGCCCGCCAAGGTAAAGATCAGGCGGTTGCGGCAAGCCGGGCCTGACCACCGACCGGATCACGCAGCACATAGCCGCGACCCCAGACGGTTTCGATATAGTTGTCGCCGCCCGTCGCCTCGGCCAGTTTCTTGCGAAGCTTGCAGATGAAGACGTCGATGATCTTCAATTCCGGTTCGTCCATTCCGCCATAAAGATGGTTCAGGAACATCTCCTTGGTCAGGGTCGTTCCTTTGCGAAGGGACAGAAGTTCCAGCATCTGGTATTCCTTGCCGGTCAGGTGCACCGCCTTGCCGTCGACATCCACAGTCTTGGCATCCAGATTGACCGCCACACGACCGGTCTTGATGACCGATTGGCTGTGTCCCTTGGACCGGCGGATGATCGCATGGATGCGTGCGACCAGTTCTTCGCGGTGGAACGGCTTGGTGAGGTAATCATCAGCACCGAAACCGAAGCCTTTCAGCTTGTTTTCCGTGTCATCCGCGCCCGACAGGATCAGGATCGGCGTTTCCACCCGCGCCTGGCGCACCTGACGCAGGACTTCATGCCCGCTCATGTCGGGCAGGTTCAGGTCCAGAAGGATCAGATCGTAATCATAAAGCTTTGCCAGATCGATCCCGTCTTCGCCCATGTCGGTGCAATAGACGTTCAGGTTGGCATGGGTCAGCATCAGTTCGATGCTGCGCGAGGTGGTGGGGTCGTCCTCAACAAGCAGAATCCGCATTCGTTAAATCTCCGCTCCGGTGGTTCATCGTTAACGACTTTGCCCGTCAATGGTTAACGTAGAGTTACTATGCCAGAGGGAGAGCTGTAATCCATTTAAAGTTGTCGGTATTTCTGGATCGCTGTGACTTTCAGGCCATCATCGCCATGCTTGGCCACAGCCGAGCGCCAAAGACCGAATTCCTCTTCCGACAAGGCATAGCGTTCCAGCGCCTCCTTCTCGGATATCAGGCCGTAGACCACGGCGCGGACCACCACGGCCTTGCGGCTGGCAACCCAGCGCCGGGTGTCCGCAGGCGGCAGATCCGCCCGGGTCAGGATGCTGCCATCCGGCAGGGTGACCTGCCGCGGCCCGTCGACGCGTTTGAGAAACATGACCGTTCCCTCGTTGGTTTGACGCAGGATGCGGGATCAGACTTAATCAATCCTGAAACTGGGGATTGAGAGTGCACAGCATTTTCATATATTCCCCATCATTCCCTGAACCCGGACAATGATCATGCCGCGCGACCTGGCCCTCAACTCGCTTGGGTTTCCCAAGCCCCCGTCCGAAACGCGGGTCGTCGTCGCCATGTCGGGCGGGGTCGACAGTTCGGTCGTGGCCGCGATGCTGGCCGAGGAAGGCTATGACGTCGTCGGCGTCACGCTGCAGCTTTACGACCACGGCGCGGCTCTGGCCAAGAAGGGGGCCTGTTGCGCGGGCCGCGACATCCACGACGCGCGCCGCGTGGCCGAGACGATGGGCTTTCCGCATTACGTGCTGGACTACGAGAACACCTTCCGCGAGGCGGTGATCGAAGACTTCGCCGATGCCTATTTGGCGGGTGCGACACCGGTCCCCTGCATCCGCTGCAACGAAAGGGTCAAGTTCAAGGACCTGCTGGCCACCGCCAAGGACCTGGAGGCCGATTGCATGGCCACCGGGCACTACATCCAGCGCATGGTCGGGGACCACGGGGCCGAGTTGCATCAGGCCGCCGATGCGGCGCGCGATCAGAGCTATTTCCTGTTCTCGACGACTCCCGAGCAGCTGGATTACCTGCGCTTTCCGCTGGGGCATCTGGCCTCGAAGGCGGAAACCAGGGCGCTGGCGGCGAAGTACGGGCTTCCGGTGGCCGACAAGCCCGACAGCCAGGACATCTGCTTTGTCCCGAACGGCGACTATGCGGCGGTGATCGAAAAGCTGCGCCCGGGTGCCGCCGATCCAGGCGAGATCGTGGACATGGATGGCACTGTCCTGGGTCAGCACCGGGGCGTGATCCATTACACCATCGGCCAGCGCAAGGGGCTGGGCATCGGAGGCCTGGAAACGCCGCTTTACGTCGTGAAGCTGGACCCTTTGACCCGCCGTGTGATCGTCGGGCCGAAAGAAGCGCTTTCGACCCGGATCATCCCGGTGCGCGAGATCAACTGGCTGGGAGACGCACCGTTTGACAGCCGTCCCGAGTGGCACCTGAAGGTCAAGGTCCGCTCGACCCGCCCCCCGCGTGAGGCGATCCTGCGCCCGACCGGCCCGACCACCGCCGAGGTCGAGCTTCTGTCGCCCGAAGACGGGGTCAGTGCGGGTCAGGCCTGCGTCTTCTATGCCCCCGAAGGCAGCCGCATCTTCGGCGGCGGCTGGATCTGGAAAGGACCTGCGTCGTGAAGCCCTTCGTTCTGGCAATCATGCTGGCCCTGCCCCTGCCGGCAATGGCCGAAACCCGCGAGGACCGCGTGGCCGCCGCCGCCGAGTATATCGAACTGGCGCTGGATGGCTTCGACATGACCGCGATCATCGAGACGATGTATCAGCCGATCCTGCAACAGGTCGCGGCGGGGGGCCAAAGCCTGACAGACGCGCAGGTGGCGCAGATCCGGCAGCTTTACCTTGATACCTTCACCGAGCCGATGACGACGCTGATGCGCGATCAGGCCGGGATCATGGCCGACATGATGACCCTGGCCGAGATAACCGCCCTGCGCGACTTCTACGCCACCCCCGAAGGCAAGTCGGTGATGGCAAAGCTGCCGCAGCTGACGGCGGCGCAGCAGCCGGGGATGATCGCGCTGATCAACGACACCATGGAAAGCCTGATGCCGCAGGTCCTGGGCATCATCAACGGCGAAGCGCCGCCAGCACCGACCGCGCAGCCCTGAGGCCGGGGGGCTCTCCGCCCTTGCCAAGCCGGTCCATCGTCAGCGCCATTGCGGCCTTCTGGCGCGAGGCGTCCGAGAGAAGCGTCTCCAGCGCCGGGGCGATCTTGTCGGCGCGGCAGTCCGGCCCGATGAACTCGGGCACCACTCGGGTGTCGCTGACAAGGTTGACCAGGGTCACCGTGTCGATCAGCGCCGCGCGCCGCATGAGCCACAGCGTCAAGGGGTGCATATCATAGGCGATGACCATCGGGCAGTCGTTGGCGGCCAGTTCCAGCGAGACCGTGCCCGAGGCGGCAAGCGCCAGATCCGCCGCCGCGAAGGCCCCGCGCTTGGCCGAAGGGTCTTCGATGATCTGCGGTCGGACCGCCCAGCCCTCCGTCAAGTCGCGGACCAGACCCGCCACGCCCTGTACCGTGGGAAGGACCACGCGCAGGTCCGGGTGCCGTGTCTTGAGGCGCGCGACGACGTCCTTGAAAACGGGGGCAAGTCGCGCAACCTCGCCCTGGCGCGACCCCGGCAACGCCAGAAGCAGCGGACCAGGTCCGGCAAAGGCCGCCCGCTCGGCGTCCGAGGCCAGGGGTTCGGCCACCACCGGATGGCCGACGAAATCACAGGTCATCCCGGCGGCGGTCATGTAGGGCGGCTCGAACGGGAGCAGCGCCAGGACGTGGTCCACCACCTTTGCCATCTTGGCCGCCCGACCTGGCCGCCAGGCCCAGACCGAGGGGGCGACGTAGTGGATGGTGCGGAAATCGGGCCGCGCGGCCTTGACCAGCGCCGCCACCCGCAGCCCAAAATCAGGCGAGTCGATGGTCACCAGGGCGTCGGCGCCCGAGGCAAGCGCTGCCGCCGCCGCCTCGCGGATGCGGCGTTTCAGGTGGAAATACTTTGGCAGGACTTCGGCAATGCCCATCACCGACAGCTCGTCCATCGGGAAGAGGCTGGCCATCCCTTCGGCCTGCATCAGGGGACCGGCGACCCCGGCAAAGCTGACATCGGTCAGCGACTTCAGCCCCGCCATAAGCGCCGCCCCCAGCCGGTCGCCCGAGGGTTCGCCCGCAATGAGGAACAGCTTCAACGGACCGCTCATCGGTGGACTGCGTCCCCTCTTCGCTGCGTCAGCTCCCCAAGCGAAGAGCGCCGCGAAGCAAGCGATGAGCTGCCGCGGATCATCCCCGCGCCCAAAGGAACAGGCCCAGTTCCCCGGCCAAGCCCTGCATCTCGTCCAGATCCAGGCAGATCACCGAGCCCGCCTGGAACGCAAGGCCCCCAAGCCCCGCCGCCGCGACGCCGCGCAAGGTGTCGGGGCCGATGGTCGGCAGGTCGATCCGGCGATCCTGGCCGGGCTTGGCCGCCTTGTAGAACACCCCCCGCCCCCGCGCCGGATCGGGACGCAAGCCAACGATACCCGCAACCTGAGCCAGCAGCGCGTCGGTGCCCGGCAAAGCCTCGACGCCGAGGCAAAGCCCCTGGACCACAACGGCCCCCTGCCCCACATCCTCGGCCCCCAGTGCCGCGACGATCCGGGCGGCCCGCGCCGCGTCGGCCTCATCCCGGGGGGTTACGGTCCCGGCCAGGACCCCTGCCCCGGGCAGAAGCGCCGGAGCAAGGTCCTCGACCCCGATGACGGAAAAGCCGAACTCTTCGAAAAGCTCGATCACCACCCGCAGCGTGGCATCGTCCCCGGCCGCCATCGCCTGCATCAGACGTGGCAGCAGGCCCGCTGTGGCTTCGTCCAGGAGCGCCGGGTCCAGCCTTGGCCGTGTCACGCCACCGGCAAAGATCACCTGACGGATTCCATCCCGTTCCAGAGCGCGGAGAAAGGGAACCAGCCGTTCGACCCGGAAGCGCAGGTCGACCGTCAGCCCGTCCGGCGTGAACCCGTCCAGGGCTGCCACCAGCGGCACATCCGTCATCGCGTCCGCAAGCGCCCTGGGCAAGCGGCCCTGCCCGGCAATGATCGCCGTGCGCATGGCCGTCACCGCCCACCCTTCGGGGTCAGGAAACTGCGGTCGGATTTCGACAGGATGAAATCCGCAATCTCGCGGACCAGGGGGTTGTCGCTTTCCTCGGCCAGCTTGCGCGCGCGGTCCAGGAAACTCCCGTCCTCTTGCGCAAGCGTCTGATAGGCGGCCCGAAGCGCGGTGATCCCGGCGCGGTCGACACCGCGGCGTTTGAGACCGACCAGGTTCAGCCCGTCAAGTTCGCCACGGGGCGCCTGCACAAGGCCGTAGGGAATGACGTCGTTCGCCACCATCGTCACCGCCCCGATGATCGCGCCCTGACCGATCCGCACCCACTGATGGACACCAGAGAGCCCCCCGACGATCACGTCGTCGCCCAGCACGCAGTGGCCCGCAATGGCAACGTGATTGACCAGGATCACCCGGTTGCCGATCTGCGCGTCATGGCCGACATGGGCGCCCGTCATGATCAGGCAGTCGTCGCCCACCCGCGTCACCCCGCCGCCGCCTTCGGTCCCGGTGTTCAGCGTTGCGGCTTCGCGGATGCGGCAGCGGCGGCCTACCACCAGCCGCGTCCGTTCCCCGTGATACTTCAGGTCCTGCGGTACCTCGCCCACGGTGGCAAAGGGAAAGATCACGCTGTCCTCGCCAATCTCGGTCCAGCCGGTAACGACGGCATGGGATTTCAGCACCACATTCGCGCCAAGCACGACTTCCGGTCCGACATGGCAGAACGGGCCGATCTGGCAGCCGGCACCGACAACGGCGCCATCCTCGACCACGGCCGAGGGGTGAATACGGGCGTCGGGATGGATGCTCATGCCTTCGGCACGTCGAACATCGCCATGAAGGAGGCCTCGCACGCCAGCTCTCCCTCGACATAGGCGCGGCCTTCGAACTTCCAGACCCGGCCACCGCCGCGCACCGCCTTGACGTGCAGCTCCATCACGTCGCCCGGCACGACCTTGCGGCGGAACTTGACCCCGTCGACGCCCATGAAGAAGACCTTGGCCTGCTTGTCCACCAGGTCCATCGACAGGCCGACCAGCACGCCACTGGTCTGCGCCATCGCCTCAATGATCATCACGCCGGGGAAGATCGGCATCCCGGGGAAATGCCCCTGGAACTGCGGCTCGTTCAGAGTGACGCACTTGATGCCGACGCAAGACTCGTTGACGACGATGTCGCGCACCTTGTCGATCAGCAGAAAGGGATAGCGGTGCGGGATGATCCGCTGGATCAGGTCCAGATCGGCGGTGGTCACTGCGCTTGCATCCATGTCGTCGTTCCTTCGCGTCCCTCTGGCCCAAGGCCTTGGGGTCTGACTACCAATTCGGGCCGCTGCAGACAAGTTGCCGGGTGTCAGGGTGTCGCAGGGGGCGCTTCCGCCGGGTCGGTCGGTGCAACCACAGGCGCATCCGCTGGAAGGTCAGTCGTCGGGTCGGCCAAAGCGGCGTTCAGCTTGGCGATGGCCGCGTCCGTGATGTCGATGGACGACAGCGCGACGATCACCAACCCCTTGTCCAGGATTGCCGTCGCCTGTCGTTCGCCCAGAAGCTCGCCCAGGACGGGTCCGGCCAGCTGCAGGAACTCCTTGCGCTCGGCATCGCGCTTGGCGACCAGCGCCTGCGCCTTGGCATCCTGCTCGGCCCGGATGCGTTCGACCTTGTCGTCAAAGGCTGTGGCTCTGGCAGTGAACTCTTCCGGCGACAACGAGGCGCGCTGGTCGGTCAGAGCCTGCTCTTCCGCGACAAGCTCGGCCTCGATCCGCTTGTTTTCTTTTTCCAGAGCGGCCGTATCGGCGCGCTCGCGGTCGACTGCAGCGCGCCCGAAATCGGATTCAAGGAAGAACCGGTCCTGATCCAGCGTCAGAAGCGGGGCCGGAGCCTCTTGCGCCTGACTGGCGGCGGCAAGGAACACCAGCGCTGCAGCAAACCGCAAAGGTCCGCGGCGCACCGCTTTGCGCCAGCCAGCCATCGTCAGAACCGGGTCGAAACCGTCAGGTCGAAGGACTGTTCCTTGTCGAAGTCTTCCTTCTTCACCGCACGGCTGAAGTTGAAGCGCAACGGACCGATCGGCGTGTTCCAGAACACCGACAGACCGACCGCCGCGCGCGGCGTGAAGCTGTCGTCCACCGCGCCGCCACCATCGTTGTCCAGGCTCCAGACCGAGCCGACGTCGAAGAAGGCACCGCCCGAGATGCCATATTCTTCCGGCAGGCCCAGCGGGAAATCGGCTTCGAACCGGGCCACGGCGAAAAGATTTCCGCCAAGGGCATCGCCAGCATCGCGCGGCCCGATCCCGTTCGGTTCGAACCCGCGGATCTTGCCGTTGCCGAAGAAGCGGTCGGTCACGCGGGACGTGTTGTCGCCCAGCGAGCTGATCGCCCCACCCTCGAAGATCGCCCGCAGGGTCACTTCCTCGTTCATCACGCGGGTTTCGGCCAGAGCCAGGGCCGTGGTCTTGATGTATTCGGTATCGCCGCCAAGGCCCGCAAAGTCCTGCCCGAACCGCAGCAACACGCCGCCCTTGGGGTTCAGGCCGGTGACGCGGTTGTCGTATTCGTAGGTGTAGCCCAGCGAAACGGTGCTGAGCGCGCCAAGCGACTCTTCCGCGGCGATGATCGTCGAAGTGCCGGTATAGTTGCTGAGCCGGTCCTCGGCCACGCCGATCCGCAGGTCCAGTCTGGACTGTTCGCCCAGCGGGAAGCCGATGCCGGTGCTGAAGCCGATGTTGCGGGTGTCGTAAAGCGAGAAGTCCGATTCCGACGTCCGGTAGAACCCGCCGATGGTAAAGCTGAGGTCACGGCCCAGGAGAGCCGGCTCGGTGAAGCTGAAGCTGGAATTCTGGTTCGACGACGCGGTCGAGATCGCCACCGACAGTCGCTGACCCCGGCCCAGGAAGTTGGTCTCCGAGAAGCCAACATTGACCCCGGTGCCTGTGGCGACCGAGTAGCTGAGGCCAAAGCTGAGCGAGCCTGTGGGCTGTTCTTCCACGTCGACGTTGACCACGACCTGATCAGGGGCGGACCCCTGGTCGGCGTTGACCTGCGCGTCGGCAAAGAAGCCAAGCGCCCGGATGCGTTCGGCCGCCTGACGGATCTCGCGCGGGTTGAAGGGGTCGCCTTCAACGGTGCGGAACTGACGCCGGATCACCTGATCCAGGGTCGTGGTGTTGCCCTCGATATCGATGCGTTCCACAAAGATCCGCTCGCCACGGACGATGGCGAATTCGACATCCACGACCTGACCCGCGGGGTTGCGGGTGATCCGCGGCTCGACCCGGACGAAGTTCAGGCCCTTTTTCAGGGCAAGGGTTTCCATCCGGGTGATGTTGTTGTCGATCAGAAGCGGGCTGTAGGTCTGGCCCGCCCGGATCTTCTGCACCGCCTGAAACTCGGCCGCGTCCAGCCCTTCCACTTCGGAAACCGTGGTCACGGCGCCGATGTCATAGGCCACACCCTCGCGCACGGTGAAGGTGACGAAGGTGGCGTCACGTTCGCGGGAAAGTTCGGCGCTGGCGTCCAGCACCTGAAAGTCGATGAAGCCGCGCGACAGGTAAAAGTCGGTCAGGACCTTCTTGTCCAGTTCCAGCCGCTCGGCGACATAGGTGTCGCGCTGGATCAGGTTGCGCAGGAAACCGGCCTGCTTGGTCTCCAGCACCTGGCGCAGGCGGCGGTCGGTGAAGGCCTTGTTGCCGGTGAACGAGATCCGTTCGTTCTCGACAACCCGGCCTTCGGTGATCTCGAACACCAGATCGACGCGGTTGTCGCTGCGGCGGATGATCTTCGGCGTGACCGATGCAGCCAGACGCCCCGAAACGCGGTAGGCCTCGGCGATGGCGGCGGCGTCGGCCTCGGCCTGGCTTGGTGAATAGATCCGGCGCGGCTGCGACTGGATCAGTTCGACCAGACGTTCATCCTTGAGCCGCTTGTTGCCTTCGATGCTGATGACGTTGACGATCGGGTATTCCACGACCCGGATCACCAGCGTCGAGCCCTGCGGCACCAGTTCAACGGTTTCGAAGAGGCCCGAGTTCAGGATGCGCTGGTAGGCGTCGTTCAGGCCCCCGGCGGACACCTCGTCCCCGCGGCTGATTCCGGCGTAGTTCAGGATGGTTGCGGCATCGACCCGTTCGTTGCCCTCGATCGTCACGTTCGAAAACGAAAAGACCTGCGCAAAGGCCGGGGTGAGGAAGGGAGCCGAAGCCGTTGCCGCACCGAGGAAAATCGCCGTTGCAAGCAGACGCGCCCTTGACGTGGCCCGGAACGACCGCCCTGTGGCCGTGCTTTGGGTCATCCGCATTTTGCATCCTCGCCGAAATTTTCTGTTTCCGGATAGCTACCGACAAAGCCAAGCTTTGTCAAAAGCCTGCGGTCATTGTGGATAACTTTGCAAGATGTTGTGGCTTCAGGCAATCACGGGACGGGTAAGGTTTACCTTTCCCCGTGCCCGTCGACCTGTTCAGGCCCCTTTCCGACCGGTCAGACGCAAAGAAGATCGCGGCTCAGACCGAAAAGCATGATGGTCAGCACCAGGCCAAGCCCGACGGTGGTCAGAATCCGCAGCGCGCGGTCCGAGGGCGACTTGCCGGTCACCGCCTCATAGGCGTGGAAGACCAGGTGGCCCCCGTCCAGCACGGGAATCGGAAAGAGGTTCAAAAGGCCGACGCCGAAGGACAGGATCGCCAGCATCCCGATGAAGCTTTCCAGCCCGTTGCGCGCCGCATCGCCCGCCGTTTCGGCCATGCCGATGGCCCCCGACAGGTTGCAGCTGGAAATCGCGCCCTGGATCATGTGCGACAGGCCCGAGAAGGTGGTCGTCGTCATCAGCCACATGCTGCTGACCGCACCCGTTGCCGCCTCCCACGGGCCGACGCTGCGCACGGCGGGTTCGAAGAACATGCCCGAGTAGAGGCCCAGGAGGTAACGTTCGGTAAAGCCGCCACTGCCGTCATCGACGGTGCGGATGCGCGGGGCAAGCGCGACGTCGAAGCTTTGGCCGTCACGCCAGACGGTCAGTGTCACGGGCTCGCCTTTGCTGGCAGCGACGATTTCGGGAAGCTGGTCGAAATAGCGCACATCCTGGCCGCCCGCCTTCAGGATGATGTCGCCTTCCTGGATACCTGCGTCCATCGCGGCCGAGCGGATCTGCACTTCGCCCACCACGGCGGCCAGTGGATGCGGCCCGTTGACGGTCAGCTCCTGATCTCCGCGCCGCACGGTATAGGACAAAGTGGCCTGGCCCTTCAGCCCCTCGGTGACCGAACGGAACGTTTCCCAGTCCGCCGTTGCCTGCCCCTCGACCGCCAGAATCACGTCATCGGGTTGCAGCGTCGGCCCCTCGAACGGAAAGGCGCGCAGGCTGCCCACCGCAGGCTCGTCCCGCGGGGCACCCAGGGCCAGCGCCAGACCGACCAGCAGGAAGAAGGTCAGGATGAAGTTGAAGACGGGCCCCGCAGCCACTGTCGCCGACCGCGCCCACAGCGGCGCCCCGGCCATCGTGTGCCGCCGTTCCGCCGCGCTCATGCCCGAGACGTCGCCTGCCCGGACCGAGCTGGCATCGGCGTCGCCCAGAAACTTCACGTAGCCGCCAAAGGGGATCGCCGCGAACTGCCAACGGGTGCCGCGCTTGTCGGTGCGGCTGAACAGGACCGGGCCGAAACCGACCGAAAAGACCTCGGAATGGATGCCCGACCAGCGACCGACGATATAATGGCCGTATTCGTGGACGAAGACGATCACCGACAGCGCGATCACGAAGAACACCACCGTCCAGGCCGTGCCGCCAAGCGCCGCCACAATCGCTTCCATCACCGCTCTCCTGCCTGTCTGCGGGCGATTGCGTCCGCCCGTTCGTTTGCCCGTATCCGTGCCAGATGGTCCACGGCCTGCACATCCTCAAGGGTCATGGCGTCATTTTCGTGGCCAAGATCGGGATCAAGCTGCGACAGTGTGTCTTCGACAAGGCCCGCCATGTCCATGAAGCCGATGCCTCCGGCCAGGAAATGGTCCAGCGCCACCTCTTTGGCCGCGTTGAAGGCCGCGCCCGCCAACCCGCGCCGCGCCATCACCTCACGCGCCAGCCGCAGTGCGGGATAGCGCGCAAGGTCGGGGGCCCGGAAGGTCAGAGTGGCGACCTGCGCCAGATCCAGCCGCGCCACCGGCAGGTGCGACCGGTCCGGCCAGTTCAGCGCATAGCCGATGGAATGGCGCATGTCGGGCGCACCCATATGCGCCATGATCGCCCCGTCACGGTAGCCGACCATCGAGTGGATCAGGGATTCGGGGTGGATGATGACTTCGATCTGCTCGGGCGAGACCGCGAAATATTCACGCGTTTCAATGACTTCCAGCGCCTTGTTGAACATCGACGCCGAATCGATGGTGATCCGCTGCCCCATCGCCCAGTTCGGATGCGCCAAAGCTTCCTTGACCGTTGCGCGTGCCAGCTGGTCCAGCGGCCAGTCGCGCAAGGCGCCGCCGCTGGCCGTCAGGATGATCCTTTCGACCGCGGCGATATCCTCGCCCACCAGCGCCTGGAAGATCGCCGAATGTTCGCTGTCCACCGGCAGGATGCGGGCCTGATGCCGCGCGGCTTCGGCCATGAGAAGCGGCCCCGCCGTCACCAGGCTTTCCTTGTTTGCCAGCGCCAGCGTCGCCCCGTGCCGCAGCGCCCGGAAGCCCGGCTCCAGCCCCGCCGCGCCGACGATCGCGCTCATCACCCAGTCGGCGGGACGCTCGGCCGCCTCGACGATGGCCGAGGTTCCGGCCGCCGCCTCGACGCCCGATCCGGCCAGCCGGTCGCGCAGCTCGGCCAGGCCCGAGGCTTCGGCGCAGACTGCCACTTCGGCCCGCAACTCGCGCGCCATTTCGGCCAGGCGAGCGATGTTCCGGCCCCCGGTCAGGGCGATGACGCGATAGGTCTCGGCCCCGCCCGCCCGCACCAGAAGATCGACGGTCTGCTCGCCAATGGACCCGGTCGCCCCGAAGATCGACAGGCTGCGCAAAACCTCAGCCCCCGAAAAGTCCGTGGACCGGGGCCAAAAGCCCCAGCGCCAGCACGGCCACCACTGCGCCGATCAGCGCATCAAAGCGGTCCAGGACCCCGCCATGCCCGGGGATCAGGGTCGAGGCATCCTTGACCCCTGCCCGCCGCTTGACCCAGCTTTCGGCGATGTCGCCCAACTGCCCGGCAAAGGCCACCAGCGCCGACAAAGGCACCAGAAGCCAGCTTGCCCCCGCGGCCAGCACCATCACCAAGCCGACCAGCGCCGCGCCGATCCAGCCCGCGATGGTGCCGGACCAGGTCTTCTTCGGACTGACCCGTTCCCAGAACTTCGGGCCTCCCAGCATCCGCCCCGCGAAGTATCCCAGCACGTCCGAGGCGACGACCACGGCCACCAGCCACAGGATCAAGGTTCCCCCGCCGCTTTGCCGCAGGTCGATCAGGCCATAGCCGGCCAGCATGATCGCCAAAGCATAGGCGCTGGCCAGACGCCGGTCCCGACGGGGGGTCAGCAGCAGCGCCACAGATGGCCCCGCCAGGAACAGCGCCGCGACATCCGTCTTCAGGACCAGCGCCGCGACCAGCGCCGCCGAGGCCGCAACCGCCAGCAGCACCGGCGACCGCTGCCGGTGCGGCGCCGTCATCGTCGCCAGCTCCCAGATCATCACGCCCGTCAGCGCCACGACCAACGCCGCAAAGGCCGCCCCGCCCAGCCAGATTTCCACCGCGCCGACGGCCACCATCACGATGGCCGACAGGATGCGGGTGCGCAGGTCGGCCCATCTGCCCGACGGGGCGGGTGCGGGGTCCATCACCGCAGCACCCCGCCAAAGCGCCGTTCCCGGTTGGAAAAGCGCTGGACGATGGACGCGAGTTCATCGGGACCGAAGTCGGGCCACAGCGTCTCGGTGAATTCATATTCGGAATAGGCCGCCTGCCAGGGCAGGAAGTTCGAGGTCCGCGTCTCGCCGCTGGTGCGGATCACCAGGTCGGGGTCGGGCAGCCCGCCGGTATCCAGCCGCTCGGCAAAAGCGGCTTCGGTCACGTGCTTTGGGTCAAGAATCCCGGACGCCGCCGCTTCGGCGATCTTGCGGACGGCGCGCAAGATCTCGTCCCGCCCGCCGTAGTTGATCGCCACGGTCAGGTTCAGCCGGTCAAGGCCCGCCGTCCGCGCCTCGATCCCGGCCATCATGCGCTGCAGCTTGGGGTCCAGACGGCTGCGGTCGCCGATAAAGCGCATCCGCACCCCGGCCTTGGCCAGGCGGTCGGCCTCCCGCTCGATATAGCGGGCGAAGATCGCCATGAGGCCCAGAACCTCTTCCGTGGACCGCTTCCAGTTTTCGGTCGAGAAGGCGTACAGCGTCAGCCAGCTGATCCCCAGGTCCGGGGCGACCTTCACGATCTCGCGCACCCGTTCGGCGCCCTTGCGGTGACCCACCAGCCGCGCCCAGCCCCGGTTGGTTGCCCATCGTCCGTTGCCGTCCATGATGATCGCCAGGTGGTTCACGGGTCGCATCGCGACGCCCACCTGCAAGTCCTTCGACAATCGCCGCCCCTCCGCCTGCAGGTCAGACCTGCATGATCTCTGCCTGTTTGGCTTCCAGCGCCCGGTCGACGGCCGCAATTGCCGCGTCGGTCAGGTCCTGAACTGCGTCCGACCAGAACTTCTGGTCGTCTTCGCCCATGCCCTGCGCCTTCGCCTTCTTGATCTGGTCCATGCCATCGCGCCGCACGTTGCGAATCGCGACTTTGGCGCTTTCGGCATATTGGGCCGCAACTTTGGTCAATTCGCGGCGACGCTCTTCGTTCAGTTCCGGGATCGGCAGGCGGATCAGGGGGCCGTCGGCGATCGGGTTGATGCCGATGCCGCTTTCGCGGATCGCCTTCTCCACCTTCGAGATCATCGCCTTGTCCCAGACGTTGATCACCACCATCCGCGGCTCGGGGACGTTCACGGTGCCAAGCTGGTTGATCGGGGTCATCTGTCCGTAGGCTTCGACCTGGATCGGTTCGACCAGGGCCGCCGAGGCGCGGCCCGTGCGCAGGGACGAGAATTCCGTCTTCAGGGCCGCCATCGCGCCGTCCATCCGGCGCTGGATTGCATCGGTGTCGATCTCAAGGTCTTCTTGTGCCATCGGACAGGTCCTTCACTTCGAGTGCGGGCCTTACCCCGCGATTTCGCGCTCTATAGCAGAGCGTCACACACCCGGTATAGGCCAAAGCTCCTGCCCTTAAGGACAGGGCCGGACACCAAGACGGTGCACAGCGGGCTAATCCTGGACCCGGGTATAGGTCCCCTCACCCGCCAGAATGCCCCGGAACCCGCCGGGTTCGTCCAGGCTGAAGACGATGATCGGCAGGTTGTTGTCCCGGGCCAGGGCGATGGCGGTCGCATCCATCACGCCCAGGTGCTTCTCCAGCACCTCGTCATAGGTCACGTTGTCATAGCGCTTGGCATGGGCGTGTTTCTTGGGGTCCATGTCATAGACCCCGTCGACCTTGGTGCCTTTGAAGATCGCCTGACAGGCCATTTCACTTGCCCGCAGCGTGGCCGCAGTGTCCGTCGTGAAATACGGGTTGCCGGTCCCGGCCGCGAAGATGCAGACCCGCTTCTTTTCCAGGTGCCGCACCGCGCGGCGGCGGATGTAGGGCTCGCAGACCTGGTCCATCGGGATGGCACTGATGACGCGGGTGAAGACGCCAACCGCTTCCAATGCGGACTGCATCGCCAGCGCGTTCATCACTGTCGCCAGCATCCCCATGTAGTCGGCTGTCGTCCGCTCCATCCCCTGGGCGCTGCCTTGCAACCCCCTGAAGATGTTGCCACCGCCGATCACCATGCAGATCTCGACCCCCATGTCGCGGACCGACTTCACCTCTTGCGCAATGCGCGCCACGGTCGGGGGATGCAGGCCATAGCCCTGGTCGCCCATCAGCGCCTCGCCCGAGATCTTCAGCATCACTCGGCTGTATTTGGTGGCCGGTTCGGACATGGGACCCCTGCATATCGTTTTGTGTTTGGACTGCGCCGCAAAATGTCGCAAAACCGCGGCGGGTTCAACTGCCGATCGGGTGGGGTTCGGATGCGGATCGACAGCATATCGCGCGACGCACCGGTGCTGCTGGCGGGCCCCACGGCCAGCGGCAAGTCCGCCCTTGCGATGGAGCTGGCGGCGCGGGACGGGCGCCTGATCGTCAACGCCGACGCGCTGCAAGTCTATGAAAACTGGCGTCTTCTGACTGCCCGGCCCTCGGCCACGGACGAAGCCGCCCTGCCCCATGCGCTTTACGGTCACGTTGCCCGCGAGACCGGCTATTCCGTCGGTCACTGGCTGCGCGAGGTGACGCACCTGCTGGACCGGCCCGTGCTGATCGTCGGGGGAACCGGCCTTTATTTCAACGCCTTGACCAAGGGACTGGCCGACGTGCCAGAGGTCCCGCCCTCGGTCCGGTCCGAGGCGGACGCGCGGCTGGCCGTCGAAGGTCCGGCGGGGCTTCTGGCGGACCTCGACCCCGCCACCGCTACCCGGATCGACAGGCTGAACCCGGTTCGCATCCAGCGCGCCTGGGAGGTCTGGCGGGCGACCGGGCGGGGTCTTGCGGCGTGGCAGGACGACACGCCGCCCCCCCTTCTGCCGCTGGCGGGGGCCGAGGCGCTGGTCCTGGTCCCCGAGGTCGCCTGGCTGAACGACCGGATCGACCGCCGCTTCACCCGGATGCTGGCCGAGGGGGCTTTGGAGGAAGCGCAGCGAAACCTGATCGGCTGGGACCCCAGGCGGCCGTCCTCGAAGGCCATCGGCGGCCCGGAACTGATCGCGCATCTGATGGGCGAGATGACCCTGGCCGACGCGACCGAGGCGGCCACTCTGGCCAGTCGGCAATATGCCAAGCGGCAGCGGACCTGGTTCAGATCGAACATGAAGGCCTGGCGCCAGGTTTTGCTTCCCTGACAGAGGGTTGCACGCCGCAGTTGCAGCGGTTTTCCGCTTATCCACAGGCTTTTACACAAGATAATGGAACATCGGTGGACAACTCTGCCGCCAAATCGTGAAAATCGCTTGGGTTGCCCCCGCGCGCCTGCTTTACTGGTTCGGCCAGCGCCTCTGCCACAGGACCTGCCCCAGAATGTTGAAGTCCGCCCCTGCCTCGCAGCTTCGTCTCGTTGCGATCCCGCGCCTTGCCGCTGGTGGTCGCTGGCGTGTCGAAGCCATGCGCTCGCTGTCCGAACCCTGCCTCCTTTGGTTCACCAAGGGCCAGGGCCGCATCACGATCTCGGGGGTGACGCGCGGCTACACGGCACATAATGCGGTCTACATCCCCGCAGGCGTCATGCACGGGTTCGAGGCCGGACCCCAGGTCTTCGGCACGGCGGTCTTCTTCGGGCGCGATCCGAAGGTGGTCCTGCCAAAGTCGCCGCTGCATCTGCGCATCCGCGAGGTCCATGCCCAGCAGGAGGTGAACGTCCTGCTTGATTCGATCCTGCGCGAGCTGGAAAGTGACACGCCAGCCCACGAACGCGCGACCGAGGCCTATGTCGGCCTCCTTGGCGTCTGGCTGGAGCGGCAGGCCAAGAAGGCCGACCCGCTGGAGGCACCGCGTCAGGACGCGACCCGCCGCCTCGTCGCGCGCTACACCGCCCTGCTGGAGCGCAACTTCCGCACCGGGATGAACGTGGCGGATTTCGCGGCAGCACTTGGTGTCACGCCGACCCATCTGACGCGGTGCTGCAAATCCGCCTGCGGTCGTCCGGCCAGCGCGCTTCTGCAGGACCGCCGGATCTTCGAGGCCCGCAAGCTTCTGTCCGAGACCAAGGTTCCCGTCGGCAAGATCGCCGAACAGCTTGGTTTCAATTCGCCCGCCTATTTCACCCGCGCTTTCCAGCATCTGACCGGAAAATCGCCCTCGGCCTTCCGCCGCGCGGGCTGACGGGTTTTTGTCCAGCGGGTAAAGAAATCGACAGGATGATGTCGCTTAAGGGACACCAACCGTCGAAAGCAGTCGTTGACGCAAGCTGGAAAAAAATGCGCAATAGACATGGGGGTGCGCGGGTCGTGCAAGCTGTCTGGAACGGTGTCACCGCTCTGTCGGCTAGGGTTGTCGCGTCACCACAACCAATGAAAAAGAACCTGACCAGGGAGACAAGAATGAAAGACATGATCCACGAGGCCGAGGTCCACTCGGCCGCGAAGATGTACGTTGCTGAATTCGCTGAAGGCAAACTCAGCCGTCGCGAATTCCTGACCCGCACCACCGCGCTTGGGGTTTCGGCCGCAGCCGCCTATGGCCTGATCGGCCTGCCTGCCCCGGCACAGGCCCAGGAAGCCAAGGTCGGCGGCGCGATCCGCGTCGCGATGGAGGTCAAGGGCACCAAGGACCCGCGCCTGGCCGACTGGCCGCAGATCGCCAACATCTACCGCGGCTGGCTGGAATACCTCGTCCAGTACAACAATGACGGCACCTTCGAAGGCCGCCTGCTGGAAAGCTGGGAAGCCAACGCCGACGCGACCCAGTACACGTTGAAGGTCCGCCAGGGCGTGACCTGGAACAACGGCGAGCCGTTCACCGCCGACGACGTGGTGCGCAACTTCGCCCGCTGGACCGATGGCAACGTCGAGGGCAATGCGATGGCGTCGCGGTTCACCGGCCTCGTCGATGAAGCGACCAAGACCCTGCGCGAAGGTGCCGTGGTCAAGGTCGACGAGTCGACCGTTCAGTTGAACCTGACCGCGTCCGACATCGCCATCGTGGCGAACCTGTCGGACTATCCGGCGGCCGTGGTGCATGCCTCGTTCCAGGACGGTCAGGACCCGGCGTCGAACCCGATCGGCACCGGCCCCTACATCCCGCAGGAAGTCGCAGTCGGCCAGAAGGCTGTGCTGGTCCGCGCGCCGAACCACACCTGGTGGGGCGGCACTGCACCCTTGGACGAGATCACCTATGTCGACTTCGGGACCGACCCCGCGGCGATGGTCGCGCTGTTCTCCTCGGACGAGGTGGACGCGAACTATGAATCCGTGGGCGAGTTCATCGACATCCTGGATGGCATGGGTCTGGTGAAAGAGGAACTCGTCACCGCTTCCACCATCGTGGTGCGGATGAACTCGGCCTCGGACCTTTACAAGGACAAGGCCGTGCGCTCGGCGGTCCAGCTGGCGGTCGACCCGAAAGTCGTGCTGGAGCTTGGGTACAACAACCTTGGCAAGACCGGCGAGAACCACCACATGTTCCCGATCCACCCGGAATATCCCGAGCTGCCGGCGCAGACGATCAATCCGGCCGGCCTGATGCCCGCGCTGGAAGCAGCCGGTCTGAAGGATGCCGAGTTCGAGGTGATCTCGCTGGACGACGGCTGGGAAGCTGCGACCACGGCTGCGGTTCAGGCCCAGCTGAAAGACGCTGGCATGAACATCAAGCACACCGTCATGCCGGGCTCGACCTTCTGGAACGACTGGCAGAAGTATCCCTTCTCTTCCACCACCTGGAACCACCGCCCGCTTGCCGTGCAGAACATGAGCCTTGCCTACACCTCGACCGGCTCGTGGAACGAAACCGCGATGGCCAACCCCGAGTTCGACGCGCTGATGACCGAGGCGCTGTCGATTGCCGATGCGGACAAGCGGCGCGAACTGGCGGCGAAGATGGGCACGATCCTTCAGGAAGAGGGTTACATCATCAACCCGTTCTCGCGGTCGCTGTTCAGCCACCACAAGGACAGCTTCGCAGGTCTGGCCCACCACCCGGCTTTCGAACACCACCACTACAAGTGGTCGATGGTCTGATCGCCTAGACCGGCCAAGAACTAGGAAGGGGCGCGCCCGCCGCGCCCCCTCCCGGGGGAATTCACCGAAATCGAGGGGACCGGCATGGGAGTGTTCGTGCTGCGGCGGCTTGGGGTCATGTTGTTGACCGCCATCGCCCTGACCTTTGTGGTCTTCTATCTGACGAACTTGCAGCCCAACCTGGAAAAGCTGGCGCGGACCGAAGGCTCAGTCCGCATGACCGAAGAGGCGGTGCAGGACTGGATCGCCCAGAACGGCCACTCGGGTTCGGTGTTCCTGCGTTACGGTCAGTGGCTGGGCGTCGTGCCCGGCTGGACCTATACCGACGAAAAGGGACAGACACGCGGTCGCTGCTTCGAGATCGGCCAGGACGCCGCCGCGGCCCCCAGCTACTGCGGACTTCTGCAGGGCAACTGGGGCTTTTCGACCTTTTTCAAGACGCCGGTGATGGAGTCGCTGGGCGAGAAGCTGGCCGCGACCGGCTGGCTGATGCTGGCGGTGATGCTGGTCATGGTCCCGTCCTCGCTGATCCTGGGCGTGCTGTCGGGGATGCGCGAAGGCTCGGCGACTGACAGGACTCTGTCGACCTTCTCCATCGCCTCGACCGCGACGCCGGAATATGTGTCGGGTGTCGTGCTGGTCGCGCTGTTCGCCACGGCCGCCACCGGCATCTCGCCGATCCTGGCGGAATACGGGCTGATCGAGCCGAAGAAGACGCTGTTCCTTGCCTCGGCCACTTCGGCGATGGACGACATCACCTTCTGGAACTTTACGCTGCCGGTGATGACCATCGCGCTTTACGGCATCGGCTACATCGCCCGGATGACCCGCGCCTCGATGACCGAGGTGATGACCCAGCAATACATCCGCACCGCCCGTCTGAAGGGCGTCCCCTTCCGCACCGTGGTCATGCGCCACGCGCTGCGCAACGCGCTGATCGCGCCCTTCACCGTCATCATGCTGCAGTTTCCCTGGCTGCTGAACGGCGTGGTGATCGTGGAAAGCCTTTTCAACTACAAGGGCTTCGGCTGGACGCTGGTGCAGGCGGCGTCGAACAACGACATCCCGCTTCTTCTGGCCTGTTCGGTCGTGGCCGTGGTGGTCGTCCTTCTGACGCAGCTGATTTCGGACATCGGCTATGTCTTCCTGAACCCCCGCATCCGGCTGGCCTGAGGGAGGGCGCGTCATGGACCAACTGACCTGGACGGGATCGGCCGGCACGGTGCTGCTGCCCGTGATGCAGATCGCGGTGCTGGTGCTTATGCTGGCCTTGGTGGCCAAGCTGCTCTTCGTTCTTGCGGGCCTTGACGGCCCCCGCCTGCCGGGCCCCGACGGCACAATCGCGATGCGGTCGCCCGGCCTCTTTGCCAGCCTGGCCATCCGCTACAGTTTTCTTGCCGCGATGGGCGCCTTTGTCCTGACGCTTGCCGCAGGCGCGGTGATGCCCTCGCCCGTCGAGGCGGGGATCCTGGGGTCGATGGCGGTGCGGTTCTGGCCAGTCTGGCTGGCCCTTGCGGCAACCTTCGTGCTCTCGCTACGCTTTCGCCGCAGGCTTGGGCTTTACGGCAAGCTATTCGATTCCACCGTGGGGATGATCGGCTTTGCCATCGTCATGTTCTGGGTCTTCACCGCGATCTTCGCTGACGTGATCATCACTCAGGACCCGTTCATCCAGCTGTCGGGCCTGAAGAACAAGGTCCCCGGCGTCATCGCCCCGGAAAGCCCCTATGGTTGGTACCTGCTGGGCGGAGACCACCTGGCCCGCGACGTCTTCAGCCGCATGGTGATGGGCGCACGCGAGGTCCTGAAGATCGCCCCCGCCGCGACGCTGTTCGCCTTCATGGTCGGCATCACGCTGGGTCTTCCGGCCGGGTACTTCGGCGGCAAGCTGGACACCTTCATCTCGTTCCTGGCGAACCTGGTGCTGGCCTTCCCGGTGATCCTGCTGTTCTACCTGCTGGTCACGCCCGAAATCCGCGACACCGGCATCCCGATCGTGCTGGCCGGCTTGCTGTTCCTGTTCCCGATCATCTTCCTGTGCACCTTGTGGAACAGCCGCTACTATACCAATCCGCCGCAGCGGAACCTCTACGTCGGGATCACGCTGGTCCTCGGCCTGTGGGCCTATTCCGGGCTGGCGTTCAACATGGACCCGCTCGGCGTCTGGTCGATGGAGCCGAACATGCTGAACGTGTTCGTCTCGGTCGTCTTCGTGAACTCGCCTGGCGTGTTCCGGATTGTCCGGGGCCTCGTGATGGACATCAAGGCGCGCGACTATGTGGCGGCGGGGCAGACCCGTGGCGAAGGCCCCTGGTACATCATGCTGTGGGAGATCCTGCCCAACGCCCGCGGCCCCCTGATCGTCGATTTCTGCCTGCGGATCGGCTACACCACGATCCTTCTCGGCACGCTGGGCTTCTTCGGCCTTGGCGTGTCACCCGACAGCGCGGACTGGGGGTCGACCATTGACGACGGGCGGAAGCTTCTGAACCTTTTCCCCCATCCCGCGCTTGCGCCAGCCCTTGCCCTCATGAGCCTTGTCCTCGGCCTGAACCTTCTTGCCGACGGGTTGCGCGAAGAAAGCCTGAAGGATTGATGCCATGATCTCGTCTGACACCTGGGACCCGTCGCAGCCGATCCTGGAGATCGAGCATCTCTCGATCTCGTTCTTCACCCGGATGCGCGAGATTCCCGCCGTGATGGACTTCTCCTGCACGGTCATGCCGGGCGAGGCGATGGGGCTGGTCGGCGAATCCGGCTGTGGCAAGTCGACCGTAGCACTTGGGGTCATGCGCGAGCTGGGCAAGAACGGGCGGATCGTCTCGGGTTCGATCAAGTTCAAGGGCCGCGACCTGGCAAGGATGAGCGATGAAGAGCTGCGCCACATCCGCGGCTCGGAGATCGCGATGATCTACCAGGAACCGATGGCGTCCCTGAACCCGGCGATGAAGGTCGGCGCGCAGCTCGCGGAAGTGCCGATGCTGCACTCCGGGATGAACAAGGCCGAGGCTTGGGCCCTGGCCCGCCAGATCGTCGCCGACGTGCGCCTGCCCGACCCCGACCGCATCATCAACGCCTATCCGCATCAGCTTTCGGGCGGCCAGCAGCAGCGCATCGTCATCGCGATGGCGCTGATGGCCAAGCCCGCCCTTCTGATCCTGGACGAACCCACCACCGCGCTGGACGTGACGGTCGAGGCGGGGATCGTCGACCTGGTCAAGGAGCTGGGTCAGAAATACGGCACCTCAATGCTGTTCATCAGCCACAACCTGGGCCTGGTGATGGATGTCTGCGACCGGATCTGCGTCATGTATTCCGGCGAGGCGGTCGAGACGGGGAACGTCGTCGAGGTCTTCGACGAGATGCGCCACCCCTATACCCAGGCGCTGTTCCGGTCGATCCCGCTGCCCGGCGCGGACAAGAACGCGCGGCCCCTGATCAGCATCCCCGGCAACTTCCCCCTGCCCCACGAACGCCCGCCCGGCTGCAACTTCGGCCCGCGCTGCGACTATTTCCAGAAGGGCCGCTGCGACGCCTCGGACGTGCCGATGTTCCCCGTCCCGGACAGCGACCGGCATGAGACCCGCTGCCTGCGGTGGAGCGAGATCGACTGGACCGCGCCCCCCGCGAAACGCGAGGTGAAGCAAAAGGCCGAGATCGGCAAGGTCGTCCTGAAGATGGAGGACCTGCGCAAGTATTACTCCGTCTCTGGCGGGGCCTTCGGCGGGGGGGCCAAGAAGGTGGTAAAGGCCAACGAGACCCTGTCCTTCGAGGCCCGCGAAGGCGAGACGCTGGCCATCGTCGGCGAATCCGGCTGCGGCAAGTCGACCTTCGCCAAGGTGCTGATGGGGCTGGAGACGGCGACCTCGGGTTCGATCATGCTGTTTGACGAAAACGTGCAGTCGACCCCGATCCAGAAGCGCAACACCGATACCGTCAGCCAGGTGCAGATGGTGTTCCAGAACCCCTTCGACACGCTGAACCCGTCGATGAACGTGGGCCGCCAGATCATCCGGGCGTTGGAGATCTTCAAGTTCGGCAAGTCCGACGCCGAACGTCACGACCGGATGCTGGAGCTTCTGGACCTCGTGAAACTCCCCCGCGCCTTCGCCGAGCGGATGCCCCGGCAGCTGTCGGGCGGGCAGAAACAGCGTGTCGGCATCGCGCGGGCCTTTGCCGGGGGCGCGAAGGTGGTGGTGGCGGACGAACCTGTGTCGGCGCTTGACGTGTCGGTCCAGGCCGCTGTCACCGACCTTCTGATGGACATCCAGCGTGAAAACCGGACGACGCTTCTCTTCATCAGCCACGACCTTTCCATCGTGCGCTACCTCAGCGACCGGGTGATGGTCATGTATCTGGGACACGTCGTGGAAATGGGCACGACCGACCAGGTCTTTGCCCCGCCCTACCACCCCTATACCGAGGCGCTGCTCTCTGCCGTGCCCATCGCCGACACCAAGATCATCCGCAAGCGCATCGTGCTGGAGGGCGACATTCCTTCGGCAATGAACCCGCCACCGGGTTGCCCGTTCCAGACCCGCTGCCGCTGGAAGTCGCAGGTCCCCGGCAACCTGTGCGAGACCGAGGTTCCGCCGGTTCAGGTGCTGGAGGGCGGGCATCAGGTCAAGTGCCACCTCAGCCGCGAAGTGCTGGCCCAGATGGAACCGGTGATCAAGGTCGCCGCCGAATAAGGGATGCGCAGGCGTAGGGTGGGCGATCCGCCCACCTTCCGTTACCCGAGAATTGCTTTCACGTAATTCTCGGTTTCGGCATAGGGCGGGATACCGTTGTAGGCCTCGACCGCGCCGGGGCCGGCGTTATACGCCGCCAGGGCCAGTTCCCAGGTGCCGAACTTATCGAACATCATCCGCAAGTAGCGCGCGCCACCTTCCAGATTTGCCTCGGGGTCAGATATGTCAACACCCAGGATCTCGGCCGTGCCGGGCATCAGCTGGGCCAGCCCCGTCGCGCCCTTGGACGACACCGCCACGACATTCCAGCCGCTTTCCTGCTGCACAAGCCGCAGGAACAGGTCTTCGGGCACGCCATGCTTGCGCGCCGCAGCCTTCGCGACCTCAAGATACGCGCCCTTGTAGCTGCCGCGATAGGCCGGAATGCCCTCGGCTGCCGCCGTCTCCTCGCCCTTCTTGTACTTTGGCGTGTGCTTGACCGAACCCGAGTATTGCTTCTTCAGCTTCCGGTCGATCAGATCCGCCTGCGATTCAAAGATCGCCGAGCGTGACTTGGTCGAGCCGCTGAGGTTCAACCCTTCGGCGCCCACAGGCATGGCGCCGCAGACGATCAGCGCCGACACCGTCAGCTGTCTTGCGATCCTCATGCCGACCTTACCTGTCCCACGCACCCTGATGCATCGGCGGTGACTATAGCCTCTCGGCCCAGATTTTCCAGACCGCAATTTGGCGGCAATCCAGACCTTGCCACCAGACCTTGCCGCCAGACCTTGCCGCCGACCGCTGCCGACGCTCTGGTTGCAGCCGCAGGCAAGGACGGTATAGGTTTGTTAACCATCCGCGGCGAACCTGCCCGGGACATCTGCAAGGGAGATTCGCATGGCGGGGTCGGTCAACAAGGTCATCATCATCGGCAACCTCGGCCGCGATCCCGAGGTGCGCAGTTTCCAGAACGGCGGCAAGGTGGTGAACCTGCGCATCGCCACCTCGGAAACCTGGCGCGACAAGCAGTCGGGCGAACGCAAGGAGCGGACCGAATGGCATTCGGTCGCGATCTTCAACGAAGGGCTGGCCAAGATCGCCGAGCAGTACCTGAAGAAGGGCAGCACGGTCTATATCGAGGGATCGCTGGAAACCCGCAAATGGCAGGACCAGTCCGGCCAGGACAAGTACACCACGGAAATCGTGCTTCGCCCCTACAACGGCAACCTGACCCTGCTTGGTGGCCGGGGTGACGGCGGGGGCGCTGGTGGCGGCGGCTACGATGACCGCGGCGGCTATGATGATGGCGGCCAGGGGGGCGGCCAGGGGGGCGGCTACGGCGGTGGCTCTTCGTCCGGCGGCGGGCGCGGCGGTGCGTCCTCGGGCGGCGGTGGCGGCCGGTCGGACATGGACGACGAGATCCCCTTCTGATCGCGGACCCGATCCTTCCGGCGGCACTGGACCTTGACCCGGGCATTCCCTATATAATCGGTCAACAACCTTTGCCGCCGAGTGGAAAACATGCAGGACCAGACCGTGGGCCAGACCGAGGGCGCGCCGCTTATCAAGCCCTCGACCACCGACCATCCGCTCTATCCGCAGATCGTCGAGGCGTGCCGGACGGTCTACGACCCCGAAATCCCGGTGAACATCTTCGACCTCGGCCTCGTCTACACGATCGAGATCGGGAAGGAGAACGAGGTCGAGATCACCATGACCCTGACCGCCCCCGGCTGCCCGGTCGCCGGTGAGATGCCGGGCTGGGTCGCCAATGCCGTGGAACCCCTGGCCGGGGTGAAGCATGTCGATGTCCAGATGACCTTCGACCCGCCCTGGGGCATGGACATGATGTCCGATGAAGCCCGACTGGAATTGGGCTTCATGTAGCATCAAGTTCCGGGACTTGATTTCGCAAATTTAAAGCTCTATGACTTGATTGATCGCATTTCAAGTCGCAGGGCCTTATGATCCCACCCCAGATCGCAGTCCTGACCGGTGACCTTGTCGCATCCACGCGCCACTCTGCGGACCAGGTCGACGCGGCGATGCAGGCCCTGCGCCACGCGGCCGGGCAGATCGCTGCCTGGCACTCTCCGCCCGGCAACACCCGCTTCACCCGCTTTCGCGGCGATGGCTGGCAGCTGGCCCTGACGGCCCCCGGCCTTGCCCTGCGTGCCGCTGTCGTCCTGCAGGCGACCCTGGGGGCGATGGGCCTGGAAAGCCGCATCTCCATCGGCATCGGGCCCGCCGAAAGCCTGGGCACCACGGACCTTGCCGATGCCGCGGGCAAGGCGTTCGAGCTTTCGGGGCAGGGTCTCGACAAGATGGCCGACGCCTCTCGCATCGCCATCGCGGGTCCCTCGGTGACCGACGCCGACGCGATGATCGCCGATCTTCTGGGCGAACGGATGGGCCGCTGGACCGCCGCGCAGGCCGAGGCCGCGGCATTGCAGCTTGCCTCGCCCGACCGGACACTTACCCTTGCCGAAGTCGGCAAGGCCCTTGGGATCAGCCCGCAGGCGGTGAACGACCGGGTGCGGGGCGCCGGTTGTGGCACCATTGCCTCGGTGCTGCGTCGGTGGGAAGCTTTGAAGCGCCGTGACAGCCGGGACCCCGCGCCATGACCGAAACCTTCATCGCCCTTCTCTTCGCGCATACCCTTGCCGATTTCGTCCTGCAGACCGACTGGATCGTCCGGAACAAGCGCAATCCGCTGGCCCTGGGCCTGCACGGCCTGATCGTCGGGCTGACCGCCGTGGCCGCCACCGGAACGCTGCACCCGGCACTTCTGGCACTTGCGCTGATCCACATCGGCATCGACGTCGGCAAACTGGCCCTGACCAGCCTGTGGAAAGCCGCGGGAGGCCTTGGCCCCTTTCTGATCGACCAGGTCCTGCACCTGGCCAGTCTGGTCGCCCTGACGCTGGTGCTGCCCGACCTTTGGGCACAGGGGCTTTGGGCGCCCGGGGCCATCACCACCGGCAGCACCGGCGGCATCCTTGGCACCGGGCTCTGGTCCGACACCACGTCCCTGCCCCTCAGCCACCTGCCCGCACTCATGGCCCTGCTGACCGGCCTGATCCTTGCCACCCGTGCCGGGGGCTTTGCGGTCGGCCTCTTGATGGAGCCCTTCGCGCCGCATCTTGGCAAGGGTGACGCCAGCAAAAGCCTCCCCGGCGCGGGCCGGGTCATCGGCTATCTTGAGCGTGGGCTCATCTTTGCCCTTGTCCTTTTCGGCCAGGCGCAAGGCGTGGGCCTCTTGATCGCCGCCAAATCCATCCTGCGCTTCGGGGCCGTCAAGGACGACCGCAGGCTTTCGGAATACGTCATCATCGGCACGCTTGCCTCGTTCGGCTGGGCGCTGATCATAGCCTTTGCCACGCTTCACGCGCTTGCGCTGACAGCACCGCTTGGAATTTTGCCCGTTGCACCTTAGATTGACGTCAAAGGAGACCATCCCATGTTTGGCATCCCCGGCAAAGCCGCTGTCACCCTGACCCCCTCCGCCACCCGGCAGATCGCGCGGCTGATGGCGCGTGAGGGCAGCCAGGGCCTGCGCATCGGCGTCAAGAAGGGTGGCTGCGCGGGGATGGAATACACGATGGACTATGTCACCTCGGTCAATCCGCTGGACGAAGTTGTCGAACAGGACGGCGCCCGGGTGATGATCGCGCCGATGGCCCAGATGTTCCTGATCGGCACCGAGATCGACTACGAGATCGGCCTTGTCGAAAGCGGCTTCAAGTTCCGCAACCCCAATGTGGTCGAGGCCTGTGGCTGCGGCGAATCGATCAAGTTCCGCGACGCCCCTGCCGCTTGATCGGCCGTTCGGACACAGTGTTCTCGATCTGCCGTCTTTTCCTTTGCGCCCCGACACGCTAGGCGTGTGTTGGCCGAAGAAGGAATTGCCGACATGAAGAAACTCGCCGCCGGAAACTGGAAGATGAATGGCACCAAGGCCGCGCTGGCCGAGGTGTCGGCGTTGCTTGCGGCCCATCCCGCCCCGGCCTGCGAGATGCTTCTTTGCCCGCCCGCCACGCTGATCGACCGGATGGCCGAAGCCGCGACAGGATCGGCCCTGATGGTCGGCGCGCAGGACTGCCATCCTAAGCCCCAGGGCGCGCATACCGGGGACCTCTCGGTCGCCATGCTGAAGGACGCCGGTGCGACGCATGTGATCCTGGGCCACTCCGAGCGCCGCACCGACCACGCCGAGACCGACGCTTTGGTCCGGGCCAAGGCGCAGGCCGTGGTGGACGCAGGCCTGATCGCCATCGTCTGCATCGGCGAGACCGAGGCCGAGAGGGATGCAGGCAAGACCCTGGCGGTGATCGGGACGCAGATCGACGGCTCGGTCCCGCTGGGCGCTACGGCAGCGAACCTCGTTGTGGCCTACGAGCCGGTCTGGGCCATCGGCACCGGCCGCACCCCCACCCTGGCCGAAATCGCCGAAGTCCACAGCTTCCTGCGCGGCCGTCTGCGCGGGCTGATCGGGGAAGAGGCGAATGGCGTCCGTCTTCTTTATGGCGGTTCGGTCAAGCCCTCGAACGCGACGGACATCTTCGCCGTGCCGCACGTCGATGGCGCACTGGTCGGGGGGGCAAGCCTCAAGGCTGCGGACTTCGGGGCCATCGTGGCCGCGCTTTCCGCCGCCTGACGACCTTGCCCTGTCGCGGACAGGCCAGCCCTGCCCGCGACCGCCCCATAGGCTGTGCGAATGACCACACTTGATCCCACGGCGCGGCGCTCGCTTGTCGTCTCGAACCTGATCTGCCTCGCCTCGATGGTGATCTGGTCCGCCGGGCTGCCGGCGGCCGACCTGATCATCCCCCACATGCCGCCCATCGCCCTGACCGCCTGTCGGGCGCTTCTGGCGGCGGCGGTCCTGCTGCCGATCTGGTGGATGATCGAGGGCGGCAAGGTCGTGCTAGGCGCAAACTGGCTGCGCGGGGCCTGGGTCGGCTTCGTGACGCTGGGGCTTGCCTCGTTCTTCGTGATCATCGCGCTGCAGTACAATGACCCCGTCACTGTCGCCATCGTCAGCGCGATCATGCCGGTGATCGGCATCCTTCTGGAGTGTCTTGCAGACCACCGCCCCTTCACCCGCGCTCTCGCCGTGGGTCTTGTCCTGTCGGTCGCAGGCGGTCTTATCGCAGTCAGCGGGGCCGACGGCGAGGTCAGCTTCGGGATCGGCGTCCTTGCCGCACTCGCCTCGGTCACCTTCTACACCTGGGGCTCGCGTGAGACGGTGAAGGCCTTCCCCGACCTCACCCCGCTGGGCCGAAGCACGATCACCATCGCGGGCGGAGCCATCGTCGCCACCCTCGCCGCGCTGGCCGACGGGACCTTGCGCGGTCATTGGCCGGACTGGGCCGCGATCGGCTGGGTCGAGTTCGGGGGGCTTGCCGCCTTTTCCATCGGCTCGATGGCCATCGCGCAACTTCTCTGGATCGTCTCGGTCGGCCGGATCGGCATCGGGGCCGCTTCGATGCACATGAACGCGGTGCCGTTCTACGTCATGCTGATGGTCTTCCTGATGGGCGGCCCCTGGAACTGGGCGCAAACCGTCGGAGCCGCCATTGTGGTGACGGGTGCGGCCATCGCCCAAGGCCTGATCGGGGGCAAGCGCGCATGATCGAACTGCAGCAGTCTCCGACCGACCCCGCTTTCGTGCAGAACCCCTACCCGTTCTACGACCGCGCCCGTGCCGCTGGCCCCTTCTTCCGGTGGACCGACTACAACCTTATCTGCACCGGCAGCGCCGCCGCCGTGAACGCGATCTTCCGCGACCGCCGCTTCGGACGTGAGCCGGTTGACCCCCTGCCGATCCCACCCCACCTCGCGCCCTTCTACGCCGTCGAGGCGCATTCCATGCTGGAGCTGGAGCCGCCCCGCCACACCCGCCTGCGCAACCTCGTCCTGCGCGCCTTCACCTCGCGCCGGATCTCGGGCCTGGCCCCCGACGTCACCGCGCTGGCCACCGAACTGGCCCAGGCCTGTCCGAAAGGCGAGTTCGACCTTCTGACTGCCTTCGCCCAACCCCTGCCCGTCCGCATTATCGCCCGCCTTCTGGGCGTCCCCGAAGACATGGCACCAGACCTGCTGCGCTGGTCGAACGCGATGGTCGGCATGTACATGGCGGGCCGCACCCGCGACATGGAAGACAAGGCCGTCGCCGCGACCGAAGCCTTCGTCGCCTTCCTGCGCGCCTATATCGACGACCGCCGCGCCCGCCCCGCCGATGACCTGATCACCCAGCTCATCGCCGCCGAGATGGAGGGCGACAAGCTGACCACCGACGAGCTGATCTCGACCTGCATCCTGCTCTTGAACGCGGGCCACGAAGCCACGGTCCACACCATCGGCAACGGCGTGAAGACGCTGCTGGAAACCCGCACGCCCCTTTCCGCCCTGGACCCGGACAACGTGGACTCCACGGTCGAGGAAATCCTGCGCTACGACCCCGCGCTGCACATGTTCACCCGCTGGGCCTATGAGGACATCGAGGTCATGGGCCACCGTTTCCAGCGCGGCGACCAGGTGGCACTTCTCCTTGCCGCCGCCAACCGCGACCCCGGTGCCTGGGAAGACCCTGCCCGCTTCAAGCCCTCGCGCCCGGTGAAGCCCCATGCCAGCTTCGGCGCAGGTCTCCACTTCTGCGTCGGCGCGCCCCTGGCCCGGCTGGAGCTGCAGATCGCCCTGCCGATCCTCTTTCAGCACCACCCCCGGCTCGCCCTTGCGGCCAAGCCACAGTACGGCGACGTCTACCACTTCCACGGACTGCGCGAATTGCGCGTCACCGGATAAGCCTTTCACCTGGCAGAAAATATCCCCGCCGGAGGCCCCCGAGGAGGAGGGCGAAAGCCCCGACGACGAGACAAAAGACTTGCGCGTCAGCGCTCCGTTTCGAAACCGCTTGTCACAGGGGAAGGACGGTCGTCGACTTGATCTCTTCCATGCTGAGAAGTGCGGTCACGTTATAGATCCGCACTTCGGAAATCAGCGCCTGATAGAAGGTGTCATAAGCCCGCGCGTTCTTGACCCGCACTTTCAGGATATAGTCGATGTCCCCCGCAAGCCGGTGCGCCTCCAGCACCTCGGGGCGTTCGCGCAGGGCCTTCAGGAACTTCCGCTGCCACTCCGCCTCATGCTCGGACGTGCGGATCAGCACGAAGAAACAGGCCTCCAGCCCCAGGGCCTCGGGGTCCAGGATCGCCGTCGTCCGGGTGATCACCCCCTGCTCGCGCATCCGCCGGATCCGGTTCCAGACCGGCGTCTTCGAGGACCCCACCTTGCGGGCGATTTCATCCAGCGACTGCTCGGCGTCCCCTTGCAGTTCGGACAGGATTTTCCGGTCCAGATCGTCCAGCGCGGCACTCATTCCTGAATATCCCTCTTTCCCGGAACAGCAGTTTGCATCGCCAATAGTATCGGAACAAGCGTCCTTATCTGCAAGGGTCACTGGTCTCGAACCGGGAAAATATTCTATATTCCAAAGGTAATTTCCTGAACCCGAGGGCATCATGAGCCGCCGCTTCACTCCGAAGATCGTGACCGCGAACCGCCTGCGGGAAGGCGATGTCGTCTACCTGACCGCAGACGACCAGTGGTCCGCCCATCACCACGAGGCCGAGCTGATCGAGGACGAGGCCCACGCCCAGATGCGCCTGCTTCACGCCGCAGCGCAGAAACTGCTTGTGGTCGGCGCCTATCTGGCCGATGCCAAGCCCGGTGCCCAGGGACCGGAACCGACCCATTTCCGCGAAGAGTTCCGCACCCGCGGCCCGTCGAACTATCACCACGGCAAGCAAGCCGATCTGGCGCACTGAGGCAGGCATGTATTCCTATTCCGACTTCGACGAAGCCTTCGTCCGCACCCGCGTCGCGCAGTTCACCAATCAGGTCGAACGCCGCCTTGACGGCAGCCTGACCGAGGATGAATTCCGCCCGCTGCGCCTGATGAACGGGCTTTACTTGCAGCTGCACGCCTACATGCTGCGCGTGGCGATCCCTTACGGCACGGTCAGCCCGCGCCAGATGCGCCAGCTGGCCTACATCGCAGACACCTGGGACAAGGGCTACGGCCACTTCACCACCCGGCAGAACATCCAGTTCAACTGGCCTAAACTCCCTGACGTGCCCGCGATCCTTGGCGCCTTGGCCGATGTGGAAATGCACGCCATCCAGACCTCGGGCAACTGTGTTCGCAACGTAACCGCCGACCATTTCGCCGGGGCCGCCGCAGATGAAATCGCCGACCCCCGCCCCTACGCGGAACTTCTCCGCCAGTGGTCAACCGACCACCCGGAATTCCAATTCCTGCCCCGCAAGTTCAAGATCGCCATCACCGGCAGCCCGAACGACCGCGCCGTGACCCGCGCCCACGACATCGGCTTGCGCATGGTCCGCAACGCGGCCGGAGAGCCGGGATTTGAGGTCATCGTCGGTGGCGGCCTTGGTCGGACACCCATGATCGGCGTCACCGTCCGCGACTTCCTGCCGGAGGCCGACCTTTTGCCGTATGTCGAGGCCGTGCTCAGCGTCTACAACACGCTTGGCCGCCGCGACAACAAGTACAAGGCGCGGATCAAGATCACCGTGCACGAGACCGGGGCCGAGGAAATCACCCGGATGATCGAGGCACGGTTCGCCGAGCTTCGCCCCCTCTTCGCTGGCCACGACCAGAAACTTCTGGCGGAAATCCGCGACGCCTTCGCGCCCCCAGCCTTCCGCAACGCGCCCGTGGATGCCTATGACGCCTTCTACAGCGCCGACCCGGTGTTCCGCGCCTGGGCTGACACCAATCTGACCGCCCATCGCAACGCCCAGTACGCCATCGTCACGATCAGCCTCAAGGCCCACGGCCAGACCCCGGGCGACGCCTCGTCCGACCAGATGCGCCTGATGGCGGACCTGGCCGTGACGTACGGCCACGGCGACCTGCGCATCAGCCACGAGCAGAACGTGATCCTGCCGCATGTCCACAAGTCGGACCTGCCGACCCTGCACGCGGCCCTGACCCATGCGGGCCTCGGCACTGCCAACGTCGGGCTTCTGTCAGACATCATCGCTTGCCCCGGCATGGACTACTGCGCCCTTGCCACGGCCCGCTCGATCCCCGTCGCGCAGGAACTGGCGACGCATTTTGAGGCGCTGAAGCTGGAGCATGAGATCGGCCCGCTGAAGATCAAGATCTCCGGCTGCATCAACGCTTGCGGCCACCACCACGTCGGCCATATCGGCATCCTCGGCCTCGACCGTGCGGGGGTGGAGAACTACCAGATCACGCTTGGCGGCGACGGCACCGAAGACGCAGTGATCGGCGAAAAGACCGGCCCGGGCTTTGCATATACCGAGATCGTCCCCGCCATCGAACGCATCCTGCGCGCCTATCTGGACCTGCGGGTCGAGCCGTCCGAGACCTTCCTGCAAGCCTTCAAGCGGGTCGGGATGGAGCCGTTCAAGGCCGCGCTTTATGACACGGAAGCCGCGCAAGATGCCGCGTGACTCTGGTCAGATCGGGCGCCACGAAGGCCCCGTCGCCGAGCGGGTCGCCACGCTGAACGCGCGCTACAAGCACCACTCGGCCACGGCTGTGCTGGAACATGCGCTGAAGGACGACGACCTGGGCCGCGTGGCGCTGGTCTCGTCCTTTGGGGCGGAATCGGTGGTGCTACTTCACCTTGTCTCGGTGATCGCGCCGGAAACGCCGGTGCTCTTCGTCGACACGAAGATGCTCTTTCAGGAGACGTTGGATTACCAGCGCGAGCTGGCCGAGAAGCTGAACCTCTGCGATGTCCGCACAATCCGCGCCAACCCGGCCCGCATCAGCTTTGAAGACCCCGACGGCACCTTGCACCAGTTCAGCACAGACAGCTGCTGCAACGTCCGCAAGGTCGAGCCGCTGGAACGCGCCCTGGCCCCCTTCGACGGCTGGATCACCGGGCGCAAGCGCTTCCAGAACCAGGACCGGGGCACCATCGACTTCTTCGAGAACGAAGGCGACCACCGGATCAAGGTCAACCCGCTGGCCCATTGGGGCCGCGAGGACCTTGAGGAATACATGGTCGAAAACCGCCTGCCCCGGCACCCTCTGGTGGCCAGGGGCTATCCCTCCATCGGCTGCGCGCCCTGCACCAGCCCGGTCAAGCCCGGCGAAGACCCGCGCGCAGGCCGGTGGCGCGGTCAGGCCAAGACCGAATGCGGCATCCATTTCATCGACGGCAAGGCCGTGAAAGCCCCAAAGGAGAATGCGGCATGACCGTCATCGTCACCGACGCAGGCTTTGCGCCCGGCACGCAGGCCGAGGTTGTCTCATTGGCGGACCTGACCGACCAGACCGAGGTGGACCTGACCAACACCGACGACCCGGCGGCGCTGGCCGGGCATCTGGACCGCCTGCGCCTGATCCGCGTGGCCTTCCCGGCCTTCAACGACGGTCGCGCCTTCACCATCGCGCGCCGCCTGCGCGAGATGGGGTACAAGGGCCAGCTTCTGGCCAAGGGGCCGGTGATCGCCGACCAGTATGCGATGCTGCGCCGCGTGGGCTTTGACGGGGCCGAGATCCCCGAGGATCTCGCCGCCCGCCAGCCCGCCGACCAGTGGCAGTTCCGCGCCGACTGGCAGGCGCATCATTATCAGGCCCGGCTGCGCGCCTGACTTTCGCCTGATCTGAATCAACGCTATTGCAAGAAAGCCGGTCTAGGCCGGGATGACCCTCATGACCGAAGCGACCGCAATGACCGACGCACGCCCGATCCAGGCCAAACCGCACCTGCCCGACGCCCAGACCGTGACCCAGGTCACCCACTGGACCGACCGGCTGTTTTCGTTCCGCGTCACCCGCCCCCAGACCTTGCGGTTCCGCTCGGGGGAGTTCGTGATGATCGGGCTGATGGCGGACAACGGAAAACCCCTGCTGCGGGCCTATTCCATCGCCTCGCCCAGCTGGGATGAAGAGCTGGAGTTCTACTCGATCAAGGTGCCGGATGGCCCGCTGACCTCTCGCCTCCAGCACATCCAGCCGGGGGACGAAATCATCCTGCGGCCAAAGCCGGTGGGGACGCTGGTGGTCGACGCGCTTCTTCCGGGCAAGCGGCTGTGGTTCCTGGCGACCGGGACCGGCTTGGCCCCCTTCGCGTCCCTGATGCGGGACCCCGAGGTCTATGAGAAATTCGATCAGGTCATCATGATGCACACCTGCCGCGAGGTGGCAGAGCTGGAGTATGGTCGGCAACTGGTCGAAGGGCTGGAAGCAGATCCGCTGATCGGCGAGATGGTGCAGGGCAAGCTGCGCTACTATCCGACGACCACGCGCGAGGCGTTCCATCACATGGGGCGGGTCACGGACAACCTCGCCTCGGGCAAGGTCTTCACGGACCTTGATCTGCCGAAGATGAACCCGCTGGAAGACCGGGCGATGGTCTGCGGCAGCCTCGCCTTCAACGTCGATGTGAAGGCGATCCTGGAAGGCTTCGGCCTGCGCGAAGGGGCCAATTCCGACCCGAAGGAATTCGTCGTGGAAAAGGCCTTTGTCGGGGACGGGATCTGAAGCTGCCCGCGCGGGGCGGCTTTCTGCGTCCAAATGATTTCAACAGGGGAAAAGGCCGCGTCCGTCGCGGCCTTTTCTTTTGGACAAAGGCCAGAGGCAGTCCAAAGAAAAAGGCCGCAGGAACCCCTGCGGCCTTCGAATTCGGCGGGTGCCGAAGATTACATGCCAAGCGCGGTCTTGACCTGGGCGATCGTGTCCGCAACCAGTGCCGGGTTGGCGCGGGCAGCTTCGACAGCGGTCTTCAGCGTGGTCTTGGTCGCGTCGTCAAGGGTCGAGCCGTCGATCAGCGCCACGACAGAGTCGGCGTTGAAGTTGGCCGGGTCCAGAGCGGCAGCCGCGTCGGTGACAGCAGCGGCAGCGTCGGTCGCGGCTTCGGTCGTGGCGGCAGCGGCGTCGGTCGCAGCTTCGGTGGTGGCCGCAGCAGCGTCGGTCGCAGCTTCGGTGGTTGCAGCCGCGGCATCGGTCGCAGCTTCGGTGGTGGCGGCAGCAGCTTCGTCAGCGGCTTGCTGCGCAGCGGCGGCAGCCTCTTCCGCGGCTTTGGCAGCGGCTTCTTCGGCAGCCTTGGCGTCGGCCTCGGCCTGAGCAGCGGCGGCAGCGGCCTGTTCGGCAGCTTCCTGAGCCGGCTTGTAGCTGAACTGATAGTAGCCGCCAGCGGCCAGAAGGACGACGATAGCGCCGATGATAACGGTTCTGTTCATGTTTGATACTCCCATGACCGGAGCTAGCGCCCGGATGGCGGTCATATGGCACCTTGACCGGGAAATGAAAAGAGTGCCGCAGTGCAGCACGGGGAAAAACGCCGGAATTCCGGGGAAATCTGGAACTCTGGCGGGCCAGCCGGGTTGCAGATGTGGCCGCCGGGGTCTAGATTGCGCGCGGACAAACAACCATCAAAGGACGACTACCATAGCCCGCAGACCGCACAATGCCCCGCCGCAACGCGAAACCGGTCCCCGCATCAACGACCGCATCCGCGCTCCGGAGATCCGCCTGATTGGCGCGGATGGCGAAAACGTCGGGGTGGTGACCCCCGCCCGCGCGATGCAGATGGCCGAGGAAGCCGGACTGGACCTGGTTGAAATCTCGCCGACCGCGGTTCCGCCGGTCTGCAAGATCATGGACTTCGGCAAGTTCAAGTACGAGACGCAGAAGCGCGAGGCCGAGGCCCGCAAGAAGCAGAAGATCATCGAGATCAAGGAAATCAAGTTCCGCCCGGGCACCGACATCCATGACTATGAAGTCAAGATGCGGTCCGTCTTCAAGTTCCTGGACGAGGGCGACAAGGTGAAGATCACCCTGCGGTTCCGCGGCCGCGAAATGGCGCACCAGGACCTGGGGCTTGAACTTCTGAAGCGGGTCGAGGCGGATGTTGCCGAGGTCGGCAAGATCGAAAGCTTCCCGCGGCTGGAAGGCCGGCAGATGGTGATGATGATCGGCCCCAAGTAGGGCAGACCGCTTTAATCCGGACCATGTGCGGGGGCAATCTGCCCCCGCTTTTTCATTCGGCCTTCGCCTCGCGCAACCGGCCGCGCGTCGGGATTTCCTTCAGCAGCCCGCCAACCCCCATCGCGGCAATATCGGCGGCGGTGACGGGCACGCCGCAGATCAGCCGCTCCATCACCCAGTCCGCCCCGTTCAGCGCGGGGCTGCGGGCGCATCCCGGCAGGCCGATGACCGGAGTTCCGTGCAGGTTGCCCAGAAACAGCAGATTGCCGGGATCAACCGGCATTCCGAAGCGGTCAACGGCACCCCCTGCCCTGCGCACTGCCGCCGGGGCGACGTCGTGGGGGTCCGAAGTGGCCGAGGCGGTCAGGATCAGGATCAGGTCCGCCCCGGAGACCGCCGCCAGTGTTGCGGCCAGGTCGGCCTCACGGTGCGGACTGTGCAGGTGGGTGGTCAGGCTGGCCCCAAGGACGGCAAGCCGCTGGGTGATCGCATCGACGCCAAGCACCTTGGCGGTGGGGTCGGTATGGGTCTCGACCAAAGCGATGCGCCGCAGCTGCACCGGACACAGGCGCAGCGCCTCTGCCCCGGCCCTGCAGGCCGAGGCAACTGCGGCCGCCGCGACCCCGTAGGCAATGATCTTCACGGTGGCGACCATCTCGCCCGCAGCCACCCGCTGCCAGCGCGGGACTGTGGCAAGGGTGATCATCGGGTCAATGGCGTTCAGGCCGTCCACCCGGTCGGCCTGGACCAAGACCACTCCGGCAAAGCGGGCGTGCAGGTTGACGCGCCCGGTGCCGACCGGGCGCAAGTCAAGGCCGGTTGCCTGCGTGTCGGGCACAAGGGCTTGGGCGATGG
>NZ_JAXMMF010000039.1:0-30039 GCF_034366665.1 Tabrizicola sp.
GCGGGCCGGGCCCCTCTGACGACGCCGAATTCGTTTGGCGCTCGTGATGTCGGACCGCATCGAGAAATCGTGCTCGATGTCATGCCCGGCAACCTGCCCCTCAGAAGGCTGACCTCTCGACGCACCCGAATTGAGGGTTAGTGAGGATGGATTTCCTCTTCGAGATATTCGTGGGCAAGCCCCTCTGGCTGTGGCTGATGTTCCTTGGCATCGTCATCGCGCTGATGGCCTTCGACTTGGGCGTGCTGCACAAGGACGACCACGAACTTGGCGTTGCTGAAAGCCTGAAGCTTTCCGCCTTCTATATCTTCATTGCGATCCTGTTCGGCGGCTACATCTGGTGGGCCTGGCAGAACGGCACGTTGGTCACCAGCGACGGTACCAACCCCGTGGCGAGCTATTTCCAGGGCTACATCATCGAGAAGGTCCTCTCGATCGACAACGTCTTCGTCATCTCGCTGATCTTCGGCTATTTCGCCATTCCCCGGAAATACCAGTACCGTGCCCTCGTCTGGGGCATCATCGGTGTCATCATCCTGCGCGGCATCATGATCGCCGTCGGCGCCGAGCTGATCTCGAACTATGCCTGGGTGACGCTGGTCTTCGCCGCCTTCCTGGCGCTGACCGAAGCCGACATCCAGCCCTGGCTGGACAAGCGCAAGCCCGGACAGAACAAGTTCACCACCCAGCGCAAGGAACCGGACGAAGTCCGCATCCTGTCGGGGGTGTTTCAGGGCAATACGACGGGCACCCCGATCCAGCTGATGATCGAGAACACGGATCAGCGGTCGAAGGACTATGGCGATATCGCTGGCGCGTTCCGGCCGGGCCATGCCGACATCACCTACCACCAGAAATACGGCATCCGGGATTATCGCGGTGGCGGGCGGTCGAGCGCGCGCGAAACCGCAAGCCGCGTGGCGGCGGGGGGCGTGGCGCGGGCGGCTTTGGCGGCGCTGGTGCCGGGGCTGAGGATCACGGGCTATATGGTGCAGATGGGGGTGAAGGGGATCGACCGGAGCCGCTTTGACGCAGGCGAGATCGAGCGCAATCCGTTCTGGGTGCCTGACGCGGTGGCTGCGGTGGAATGGGCCGAGTATCTGGACGCACTGCGGCTGTCGCACAACTCGGTCGGGGCGGTGATCGAGGTGGTGGCCGAAGGCGTGCCGCCCGGCCTGGGCGCGCCGCTATATGGCAAGCTGGACAGCGACCTTGCGTCGGCGATGATGTCGATCAACGCCGTGAAGGGCGTCGAGATCGGCGAGGGCATGGCATCGGCCGCGCTGACAGGGGTCGAGAACGCCGACGAGATCCGCATGGGCTCGGGCGGGCCGGAGTTCCTGTCGAACCATGCGGGCGGAATTCTGGGCGGGATTTCCACGGGTCAGCCGGTGGTGTGCCGGTTCGCGGTGAAACCGACGTCGTCGATCCTGACGCCACGCCAGACGATCACACAAGGCGGGCAGGACACGGACCTGATCACCAAGGGCCGCCATGACCCCTGCGTCGGCATCCGCGCGGTGCCGGTGGGCGAGGCGATGATGGCCTGTGTCATCCTGGACCATCTGCTTCTGGACCGGGGCCAGACCGGTGGCGTCCGGGGCCGGATAGGGTAAAGACCGACGCGGGCATCGGGGCTCTGACCTTTTTGGAAGGAAGGTGGGCGGATCGCCCACCCTACGCCTGCGCAGGGCAGCGGTCGTTCGGACAGCAAGAACCGGAAAAAAGAATGGAGGGCCCCGCACCCCTACGGGACCCTCCATCCACCCCACGCGCACACCCCAAGCACCGCACGTGATCTGTAGTATAAGGGTCCCGGGCGTCCTGCCCTGACCAGAGAGTGATGCCCCGAATCCCCGCCATTCGGCAAGGCGCGAGTGCTGAAGGTTTGCCTCAAATGGGAAGGGATGCATGGCAAAAGGCCCACGCCGGACGGGCGCGGGCCTTTGAATTCGGAAGCGCAGAGTTACTTGTAGGCGGCCTCGCGGCCGAAATGCTTGACCAGCAGATAGTAGAACACGGCGCGGAACTTGTTGCGCTCGGACTTGCCGTAGGTCTCGACGGCGGCGTTGATGCCCTCCATCAGAGCAGGGCCATCCGTCAGGCCCAGCTTCTTGACCAGGAAGTTGGCCTTGATCCGCTCCAGCTCGTCCTTGTCGGATGCCGCGACGGTCTGCGCGTCGTTGTCATAGATCGACGGGCCGCAGCCGATCGTGACTTTCGTCAGCAGCGCCATGTCCGGCGTCACTTTGCACTTGTTCTTCAGGTCATCGGCATATTTGGCGATGAGTTCGTCCCTCTTGCCCATCCTTGTCTCCCTTGACTGGAACGGTGATCGTTAACGAAGGAACCGTAATTGCAGCCTTGCCGTTAAGGAAGGGGAATTTCTCGCGCAACGGCTCAGTCGCGTGATGTCGCCGCATGACCGGCGTCAGGGCGCGCCGCCTTCGGGAAAGGTCAGTTTGCGGTTGATGACGTAGCTTGCAACCGCAGCAAGGGCCGACGCGCAGAGGTGGACCATAAGGTCAGGCCAGAACCGGCCCGAGGCGAACAGAAAGCTGGTCCCCGCGCCGATGCCCATCCCAAGGACCTGGGTCAGGGCATAGAGGCCCAGCGCAAAGGGCCGTCGGGCGCTGCCGGTGAAGGTAAAGTGCCGGTGGCACCAGAAGCCCAGGGGAATGCAGGCGATCCAGGCCGCCGCGGCCGAGATGGCCTTGGGCCAGGGCAGCTGCGACGTCGCCAGCGCCGCCAAAAGCGCGTAGACCAGCGCCAACGCCCCGCCCACCAGCAGGAAGCGGAAGACGGTGTTCATGGTCCCGCCTTGGCCAGCTGCGCCTGGTCGACCTCGTAGACCCGCAGGTTCTGGCGGTCGCCGGTGACGTCGGTCAGCCAGTCGGGCAGCGCTCCGCCCAGGAGGGTGGCCGCATAGGGTTTGGCTGCGTCAACGGGGCAAAGCACCAGGTAATCGGCTCGCGACCGGGCCAGCGCCAGGCGCATGTCCGCCTCGCTTTCCAGGGCAGCGATGCCGTTCCAGAACGCGTCGGGGCTGCGGTGGTAGGGGGCCGCGGCCACGGCATGCGGGGTATAAGCCAGGATCGTCGTGCCAAGGTTCAGCGACGAAAACAGGGTCGAGGTCGGCAGGCTGGCAAGCTCGTCCATCGCGGCGGCGCTCCGGCAGGTTGCAGGCGACCGGGCGGGCGTGGGCTGCACATCGGCCGTCACCGGGGCCGTGCGCGCGGCGCGACCAAGGACCGAGGAGACGCCTTCCTCTACTGCAGTGGGCGTCGCGGCTGCCAGCGCCAGGACGGCGGGCAACCTCCAGCCGCTGGTGCGGGGGATCTGCAGGAAGGCATGGACAAGGAACCCGCCCAACAGCGGCAGGGCGGGAACCATCAGGGTCGTCGCCCGGATCTGCAGCAGTGCCACAGCCAGCCCGGCCAGCGCCACCAGGAAGGCCAGCGCCAGGCCAGACCTTTGCGTTCCGTCCAGGCGCGACCACAGCCCGACCGCGGCTGCCAGGGCCAGAAGCAGGATCACCAGCGGCGGCAGCAGGGACCGGCCCAGCATGTCGGGCAACACCCCGATCAGCTCGAAAGCCGACAGCGCCTCGATCATGCGGCTTTCGATCAGGCTGCGGACCTCGGGCGGGACATTGGCATAGGGGCCTCCCAGACAGGGCGACAGCAGGGGGGACGACAGCCAGAGGCCAAGCGCGACCAGGACCACCATTGTCAGGATGCGAAGAACCGGGCCGCGCAAGGCATGACCGGCCAGGACCGGCACCAGCGTCGCCACGATCCCCGTCGCCGCAAGCGCCAGCACCGGGGGGGCCAACGCATCGCAATACATCACCCCCCAGGCGGCCGGGGCGGTCTGTCCGGCCATCAGCAAGGGAGAGCCGACAGCCAGCGCGATGCCATAGCCCAGGAGCCAGCGATCAGACCCCGGCTGATCGAAGGCATGGCGCAACGCCATGTAACCGGGGATCAGCGCCAGGATCGGCAGCATCTCCAACCCCACGGCCAGCGAAAGCGCCGTCGCAAGGCCGGCAAGGGCACCAAAAAGCCGCTCACGTCCGGGCAGGACCGCCAGATAGAAGGCCGCCGTGGTACACAGCATCTGGATGTTGTGGTGGTCGATCCGGGGGGGAGTGAATTCTCCCCTCAGCTTGCCCCAGGTCAGGAACACCACCAGCGCGCCAAGGGCCGCCAGCGGGCCGAAAAGGCGGTTGGTCCCCAGACCGATCAGCAGCACCATGAGGCAGGCCAGAAGGCTGGGCCAGACCACGATCGTCAGAAGCTCGGCCTGCGGCATCGGCAGCACCCACGAAGCGGGGACCAGCACGGCGGCAATCCCGGCGTCGACATAGCGCGACCAGTGCATCGAGATGCCCTCGGGCGGCAGGACCCGATACTGGCGAGTGTCGAACCAGTCCTGCCCGCCCAGCCAGTCACGGACCTGCACCAGGCGCATGAGGTCGTCATTGTCAGACAGGAAAAGCAGGCGACCGACCTCGGGCCAGGTCCGCAGGGCGTTCAGCACGATCAGGGCGATGGCACCCAGGCAGATCCACCAGATGAGCAAAGGGCGCGATTCGGTTTGGGGCGTCACAGAAGGCTCACGGGTTGGCTGTTTCGCGTTCGGCGGCGAAAGAAGATCGCTGCCAGAGATAGACTTGCCGCGGGAAACAGTCATCCCTGTGGCGGAAATCCTTCGCTTCCAAGACATTGGGCCCGCAAAACCCCGTTTCCTGCCGGATTCCGCCGCATTTCTGGCATAGTTGCGCGGTCAATTCTGCTTCAATGGCGGCCAGTCGGTCGGATTGGCGTGACAAGGATTCGGCAATGCTGGAACTGACCATCCTGATGCCCTGCCTGAACGAGGCGGAAACCCTGGCCACTTGCATCCAGAAGGCCAAGGGCTTTCTGGCGCGTACCGGCATCAAGGGCGAAGTGCTGATCTCTGACAACGGGTCCACCGATGGCAGCCGCGAGATTGCCGAAGCGCATGGCGCGCGGGTCGTGCTGGCCCCTCGGCGCGGCAACGGGATTGCGCTTTCCACCGGGATCGCGGCGGCGAAGGGCCGCTTCGTGATCATGGGCGACAGCGACGACAGCTATGACTTCTCGCGCCTTGACGCCTTTGTCGACGCGCTGCGCGGCGGGGCCGATCTGGTGATGGGCAACCGCTTCCGCGGCGGGATCGAACCCGGCGCGATGCCGTTCCTGCACCGCTACCTTGGCAACCCGGTCCTGTCGTTCATCGGGCGGGTGCTGTACGGCGCGCCGGTCGGCGATTTCCAGTGCGGGTTGCGCGGGTTTGTCCGGGACAAGATCCTGGCGCTGAACCTGATCACCGAGCAGCTTGAATTCTGCCCGGAAATGGTGATGCGCGCCGCGATGGCCGACCTGAAGATCGTCGAGGTTCCGACGACGCTGAAGCCCGACGGCCGGTCACGCAAACCTCACCTTCGGACCTGGCACGACGGCTGGCGGCACCTGAAGCTTCTCCTCACCTTCGCGCCGTTCAGCCTGTTCCTGTATCCCGGTGCGCTGCTGTTCGCGCTGGGTTCGGTGCTGTTCCTGCCGCTTCTCTTCGGGCCGCTGGACCTGGGCGCGCTGACGCTGGACACCGGCGCGATGATCTTTGCCGCGACCTTCATCATCATCGGCTTCCAGCTGATGTGGTTCCACGCTTTGGCCCGGCAGTTCGCGGTGCGCATGAACCTGTTGCCAACCTCGCCCCGGTTCGAACGGCTGCGTGAGCGGCTCTCGGTCGAAAGCGCCTGCAAGGGCGGGGCGGTGTTCATGGGCTTGGCGCTGATCGCCACCATCGCCGCGGTTGGGCACTGGGCGGCGAACGGCTTCGGTCCGATCGACCCTGGCACGATCACCCGTGCCGCCTCGCTGGTCGCAGTGCTGTCGGCGCTGGGACTTCAGTCCTTTACCGGCGGCTTCCTCTGGGGCCTGATGACCCAGAAGGCCCCTGCTCAGGCCGCAGTCGAGACGCAGACCGTCACGGCCCAGACGGTCGACGCCGCGCAGCAGGTGTAAGCCCGGCCCGGACGAACCGGGCCGGAGCTTTCCATCAATAGCGGTAATGGTCGGCCTTGAACGGCCCGTCGACCTTGACGCCGATGTAGTCGGCTTGGTCCTTGCGCAGTTCGGTCAGCTTCACACCGATCTTCTTCAGGTGCAGGCGGGCGACTTTCTCGTCCAGCGCCTTGGGCAGGATGTAGACGCCGGGCGCGTAGTCCTGACCCTTGGTCCACAATTCAATCTGCGCCAGCACCTGGTTGGTAAAGCTGGCCGACATCACGAAGGACGGATGACCCGTGGCGTTGCCAAGGTTCAAGAGGCGGCCTTCGGACAGAAGAATGATCCGGTTGCCCGAGGGCATCTCGATCATGTCGACCTGTTCCTTGATGTTCGTCCACTTGTGGTTGCGCAGGGCGGCAACCTGGATTTCGTTGTCGAAGTGGCCGATATTGCCGACAATGGCCATATCCTTCATCTCGCGCAGATGCTCGATGCGGATGACGTCGCGGTTGCCGGTGGTGGTGATGAAGATGTCGGCTGAGGACACTTCGTCTTCCAGCAACGTGACTTCATAGCCGTCCATCGCAGCCTGCAGCGCGCAGATCGGGTCAACTTCGGTGACTTTCACCCGCGCACCAGCGCCGCGCAAGCTGGCGGCCGAGCCTTTGCCCACGTCGCCATAGCCGCAGACCACGGCGACCTTGCCGGCCATCATGGTGTCGGTGGCGCGACGGATGCCGTCGACCAGCGATTCCTTGCAGCCGTACTTGTTGTCGAACTTCGACTTGGTGACGCTGTCGTTGACGTTGATCGCCGGGAAGGGCAGCTGGCCGTTCTTGTGCAGGTCATACAGGCGATGCACGCCCGTCGTGGTTTCTTCGCTGACGCCCTTGATCGCCGCCTTGGTCTTGGTGAAGAAACCGGGGGTCTCCTTCATCCGCTTGGCGATCTGAAGCTTGATGACTTCCTCTTCCTCGGACTGCGGAACGGGGATGATTTCCTCCCCGGCTTCGGCGCGGGCACCGAGAAGGACGTACAGCGTGGCGTCGCCGCCATCGTCCAGGATCATGTTCGCGCCTTCGGGGAACATGAAGGACTTGTCGAGGTAATCCCAATGCTCGGTCAGGGTCTGGCCCTTCACCGCAAAAACCGGGATGCCCGCAGCGGCGATGGCGGCGGCAGCATGGTCCTGGGTCGAGAAGATGTTGCAGGACGCCCAGCGCACGTCGGCGCCAAGGGCAACCAGCGTCTCGATCAGCGCGGCGGTCTGGATCGTCATGTGCAGCGAGCCGACGATGCGCGCGCCCTTCAGCGGCTTCGCGGCGCCGAATTCCTCACGGCAGGCCATCAGGCCCGGCATCTCGGTTTCCGCGATGGTCAGTTCCTTGCGGCCGAACTCGGCCAGTGCGATGTCCTTGACGATGTAGTCGTTCGGCATGATGGTCCCTCATAGAGTCCGCGGGGACTTACCACTATCTCGGCCAGGCCTCAAACCGAAAGATTCCGATGGAACCAAGCACACCAGCCAAATTGGCGCTTCGGAAGGCGGTGGTCCTTTGTGTGGATCAACAATTCTTGCCCTTTGCATTGTTCCTGGCGAACCAGCTGCATCAGAACGAGGTTGATCGGGATTACGATATATGTCTTATCTCGACCTCACCCCTTGAGATTCCCAAATACTTTTCAGAAATACGTCTTGTCGTGCCAGAGCCGTTCGCCAGTGCAGAGTACGACCAACTTAAAGTCACCCATCTTGCGAGATCGGCTTATCTGCGGATGTGGGCACCACATATTCTGGCGGGGGCCTACGACCGGATAATCTACCTCGACAGTGACATGTTTATCGAGGTCGGGGGGCTGTCAGATCTATTTGAAGTCGATATGGCTGGCCGACCCGTGGCGGCAGTTCTTGATGTCCAGCAGTGGTATCGACCAAACCGGAAGATCAAGGAGTTTTCCATTTCAGGGCAGGGGTTTAGAAAGTACTTCAATAGTGGATTCTTGCTGATCGACATCGCGGCATATTTGTCCAGTCAGGTGCTGGAGCGTGCGTTGCAAATCGCGGTAGCGCGTCCGGACTTGGTGATCCATCATGACCAGTCCCTTTTGAATCTTGCTTTAGACGGAAATTGGACAGAGTTGTCACCCGTTTGGAACTGGCAGCTTCCATCAAAGTATCCGCTTTTCACAGATTGGACGGGCGCACGGATTCTGCACTTCTTCGGCGGCACCAAGCCCTGGAACGATCCGAAGGGTCGTTGTCCCGTCCGTATCCGTATTGCGTACGAATCGTTTCTTGATCGTCATTTCCCTGAATCGAAGACAGGTAACACCCTCGAACTTGGTGTATTACGCTCGCCCCGGCCTATGGTCTGGATGGCATTGCGCTTCATGGCCATGCGACGTCGCTTGTTGCGCTATCTCTCTCGCTTTCCAAATCCGTACGAAACAAAATGAAACAACCCCGCGCCTGGCAGAGGATGCTTTCGGGCCGCCGGCTGGACCTTCTGGACCCGACGCCGGTGGATATCGAGATCGAAGACATCGCGCATGGCCTGGCCTTTGTCGCGCGCTGGAACGGGCAGACGCGGGGGGACTATGCCTATTCGGTGGCCGAACACTCGCTGCTGGTGGAAGAAATTTTCGTGCGGGCCAACCCCGGCATCGCAGCGAAGTGGCGGCTGGCGGCGGTGCTGCACGACGCGCCCGAATACGTGATCGGCGACATGATCAGCCCGGTGAAGGCTGCCGTGGGGCCGGGGTATGGGGCTTTGGACGAACGGCTGACAGCGGCGGTGCACCTGCGCTTTGGGCTGCCTGCGGTCTTACCCGCTCCGATCAAGAAGGCGATCAAGGCGGCGGACAAGGTTTCAGCCTGGCTGGAGGCCGTGCGGATCGCCGGATTTCGGGAAGTGGAGGCCGACAAGCTGTTTGGGCGGCCCGTGCCGGAACTGGTGCATCGGCTGGAAATAAGGCTTCGTCCGCCCGCAGAGGTGCGGGCGGACTATGTCTCGACCGTGGCAAGACTGCTTGACGCGTGCTGACAGCCGGGCATCAGCGGCCCATATGCCGCAGGTGGTCAGAGGTGCGCAGGCCCTCGTCATCCTGAAACTCACGCGGGGACCGGCGCGGGTAATGGCGCGGCAGGTAGTCGTCGGACGTGTGCTTGAACCGGGCTGCGATCAGCAGGGCATCGGCAAAGATATTCAACATGGCCTTTCTCCTTTCAGGCTTTCGATGATCCCTTTTGCCATGAAATCTTGCGTGATACGATTCAGGAAGAATTCCGAACCGTAAGGCAGCCTAACATATGACGGACTGGCGCAGCCTTCCCTCGTTGACCGCGCTGCGGGCTTTCGCGGCCACGGCCGAGCTGCGGAACTTCAGCCAGGCGGCGCGGGTGCTGAACGTCACGCATGCCGCCGTGGCCCAGCAGGTCCGCGCGCTGGAGGAGACGTTGGGTCGCCCGCTGGTGCAGCGCGAAGGGCGCGGGGTCAGCCTGACGGCGGACGGCGAACAGCTGGCCGAGGCGCTGGGGGAAGGCTTCGGGGCGATCCAGCGCGGGTTGGAGGCCCTGCGCGCGGGCGAGGCGGACCGCCCGGTGCGCGTGACGCTGACGGCCAGCTTTGCGGCGCAATGGCTGATGCCGCGGCTCAAGGACTTCTGGCAGCAGCACCCGGACATTGGCCTGTCGCTGCATCCCGACAGCAAGGTCGTCGACCTGCACCGGGAGAGGATGGACCTGGGCATCCGCTACGGCAACGGCGACTGGCCGGGGGTCGAGGCGAGCTACCTGACCTCGGCCCGGCTGGTGATTGCGGGGGCACCGTCGCTGATCGGGGACCGGGACCCGACAGTCGCAGAGCTGGCACGGATGGAATGGATTCTGGCGCCGAATTGGGCGGAACAGGATGCGTATCTGCGCCAGTTGGGACTGGAACCGACAACTTTAAGCAGCACCGATATCAACAACGAGGAATTGGCGATTGCGGCAGCGCGACAGGGATTGGGATTGGTGGTGGAAAGCGTGGCGCTGATCGAATCCGATGTGGCCGAAGGTCGATTGCGGATCGTGCATGAAAGCAAGGACAAGCTTCCAGCCTATTTCATCGTGGTTTTACCCGGGCCAAAGCGGGCTGCGGCCCGGGCATTTCTCAGGTGGCTGAAAGCGCAAGGCTGACGGTCAGACCGCCAGATCTTCCGGTTTCTTGCCCTTGGCCATCGCTTCCGAGAACCAGCGCGGCTTGCGCCCGCGGCCCGACCAAGTATCCGCCGCGTTCGCCGGATTGGCGTATTTGGCCACCGAAGGCGAGCGTTTCCGTCCGGCCGTGACCCCCGTCAACTCGGCCAGCGAAAAGCCCATTGCCTTCGCCTTTTCTTCCAGTTCCGCCAAGGCTTCGCGCTTGCGGCGGTCTTCGTATCCCGAGATCGCCTTTGCAACCTGCGATTGCAGATCCTTCAGCTCTTTCAGAGACAGGCTATTCAAGTCCAGGTTCAATGTCTGATCCCCCTCGGATAAAGACGGGACATCAATAGGCCTGAAACCTTACATGCGCAAGAATTGATGTCTACTTCGGGCTTCTTTTTGCCAAGATCCGCTGCAAGGTCCGCCGATGCATCGAAAGACGGCGCGCTGTTTCAGAAACATTGCGGTCGCACATTTCATAGACGCGCTGGATATGCTCCCACCGAACGCGGTCTGCGGACATCGGATTTTCCGACACTACCGGCAGATTTCCCCCGCGCGCCAGCAAGGCATTGGTGACATCATTGGCATCGGCGGGCTTTGACAGATAATCGACGGCCCCGATCTTCACCGCCGCCACGGCCGTCGCAATGGCCCCGTATCCGGTCAGCACCACGATCCGGCACGAGGGCCGCTTTTCCCGCAGCGTCTCGATCACCTCAAGCCCGTTGCCATCCTCAAGCCGCAGGTCCACCACCGCATAGGCCGGGGGGCGCGCAATCGCCCTGGCGCGCCCTTCTGCCACGCTTTGCGCCGTCTCGGTCAGGAAACCGCGCTTTTCCATCGCCTTGGCAAGCCGCTTCACAAAGGGCTCGTCATCGTCGACCAACAGCAGCGTCGGATCCGGTCCAAGATCAATAGGCTCTTCCGTCATGCTCTTTCCTTAAAGGCTTAAGGCGCAGCTTTGCTTGCCTCAACGAAACAAGCAACGCTTTCCGCCAACTGCTCAGAGGTAATGTCGCGGCGGAAGAAATCCACAAAGCCTTCACCGGGAAGCATCAGATAGGTGAAGGTCATGTGGTCCATCAGATAGTATTCGTCGCCCGTCTCGCGTTTTTTGTAGACGGTCTTGTAGGTCTGTGCGGCCGCCCGCACCTGATCCGCCGATCCGGTCAGCGCAATCAGCTTGGGGTGCATGTTTGACGCATAATCGGCAAGCGCATCGGGGGTGTCACGCTCGGGGTCGATCGAGATGAAGACCGGGGTCACATCCATTCCGCGTTCGTCCAGAAGGTCCACGGCCTCGACATTGCGGGCCATGTCCAGCGGGCAGACATCCGGGCAGAAGGTGTAGCCGAAATAGACAAGCGAGGGTTTGGTCAGCACCTCCGCCTCGGTCACGGTCTGGCCCGCCGTGTTGACCAAGGTAAAGGGCCCGCCGATGTCGCCCCCTGCGACCCCCTGGCGGCACTGGGCGAACTGGTCCCCGCCGCGCTGCATCTGGATGTAAAGGAACGATCCCCCCAACAGGGCCGCAACCGCGGCGGCGGCTACTCCGGCATAAAGCTTGCTCATGGCGTGGCTCCTTTGGCTGACGGGTCGCATTGATCTACGAACAGGGCGCCCTTAACAATGGCAAACCCCTGGAAAGGACAACCGGTCACAGCATGACCATGACATTCCCCGGCTTCCCGGTCACCGACGTCGGCGCCCACATGGTCCGTCAGCGTACGCTGATCCTGTTGCGCTGGATGGCGATTGCCGGGCAGGTCGCAGCGATCCTGGTGGCAAGCCAGGTCTACGGGCTGCAACTGCCGCTGGGCCTTTGCGCGCTGGCGGTGGGGCTGTCGGTGGTGGCGAACCTTGTCCTGATCATGCTCTTCCCCGAGACCCGGCGGCTGAGCGAGGCCGAGGCCTTTCTGACCCTTCTGTTCGACCTTGGGCAGCTGGCCTTCCTGATCTTCCTGACCGGCGGCCTGACCAACCCCTTCGCGATCCTCGTGCTGGCGCCCGTCACCATCTCGGCCTCGGTGCTTCGCCTGCGGTTCACCCTTGTCCTTGGCGCCCTGGCGATCCTTGCCGTCTCTGCCGCGACGGCCTGGCACCTGCCCCTGCGCTTCGCTGACGGAACGGCGCTGGTGATCCCGGGCATCTTCGCCTTCGGATTCTGGCTGTCGATCGTGATCGGAATTCTTTTCCTCGGCCTCTATTCTCGCCGGGTGGCGACCGAGATGCGGCACATGTCCGAAGCACTCCTGGCGACCCAGATGGCCCTGGCGCGCGAACAGAAGCTGACCGACCTTGCAGGCGTGGTCGCCGCCGCCGCGCATGAACTGGGCACGCCCCTTGCCACCATCAAGCTGGTCAGCGCCGAACTGATCGAAGAGCTGGACGCCCAGCCCGAGTTGCAGGAGGACGCCCGCCTGATCCGCGCGCAGGCCGACCGCTGCCGGGACATCCTGCGCGACATGGGACGGGCGGGGAAGGACGACCTCCACCTGCGGCAGGCCCCGCTTTCGGCGGTGGTGCGCGAGGCCGCCGAGCCGCATCTGTCGCGCGGCAAGCGGGTGGACTTCGCCTTTGCGCCCACCCATGACGGAGAGACGGAACAGCCCTCGATCCTGCGCCGACCCGAAGTGATCCACGGGCTGCGAAACCTGGTGCAGAACGCTGTCGACTTCGCCCGGTCCAGCGTCTGGATCGAGGGAGAATGGACCGCGCGGCGCATCATCGTGCGGATCACCGACGATGGCGACGGCTTCCCTCCGGGCCTGATCGGTCGCATCGGCGACCCTTTCGTCCGCGCCCGCCGGTCTGACCCCGAGGCCGAGAAACGGCCCGGATACGAAGGCATGGGCCTGGGACTTTTCATCGCCAAGACGCTGCTGGAGCGGTCCGGCGCCGAGTTGTCCTTCGCCAATGCGACCGACCCCTTCCTGTCCCCGAAGGAGCGCCCCGAACGCTCGGGCGCGGTGGTCGAGGCGGTCTGGGACGCCGCCGACCTGATCGCACCAACGACGCAAGGCGGCCTGGGCCAGAACACGCGGATCGAAGGATGAAGCGCAGTTAACGGCCAATTAACCGATTGCAGCCTAGCCTGATCCCACGGGTGAAACTCCGAGGGTCAAGATGGCAGTCGAATGGTCGATGGCGTTGGGAATGATGCTAAGCGCGTTTCTGGTCGCGATGGCAGGTCTGGTGCTGCTGGTCGCCTGGCAGTCCCGGCGGCCGGCACCGGCGGCCAGCATCTTCGATGCGTCCCCGTCGCGCGTCGCCTATCTCTTCGATGGTGAGCGTCTGGTCGATGCCTCGCCCGCCGGTCGCGCCCTTCTGCCCGAGGGGGAGGACAGCCGCGCCTGGGCCCGGCTGATCGCGCGCTTCGGGTCCGATTTCCCCAATCTTTCCGAACGGTTGGAAGCCCTGCCCCGCACGGGCCAACTGCGGATTTCCTCGCAGGCTGGCGTGGCCCCTGCCCTGATCCTGACGGCGGAACTGGTCTCGGGTCTGATCCGGCTGACGGTCGAAAGCGGGCAGGAGGATCGCGCGGATCGCGGCGATGCCGCTACGGCGGCGGCCCTGCAGCAGGAAGTGATGGCGCAACGTGCCGTCCTGAGCCGCGCGCCGGTGCTGATGTGGAAGGAAGCCGCCGACGGTTCTGTGATCTGGGCGAATCATGCCTATCTCATCCGCGCGGTCGAGCTTCTGCCCGAGGGCGAGGACCTGTCCTGGCCGCTTCCCAAGCTTTTCGCCCAGGACCCGGTCAAGGGCCGCCTGCCGCGCCTGAAGCTGCAGATGCCCAGCGGGGCGGAATGGTTCGACCTTGTCCGGATGGCATCGGGCGACGAAACCCTGTGCTATGCCCTTGCGGCCGACAAGGCGGTTCAGGCGGAAACCGCGCTGCGCGAATTCATGCAGACGCTGACCAAGACCTTCGCCGATCTGCCCATCGGACTTGCCATCTTTGATCGCTCGCGCTGCCTGCAGATGTTCAACCCCGCGCTCACCGACCTGACCACTCTGTCGCCCGAACTGCTGATCTCGCGGCCCACGCTGAACGCCTTTCTGGACGCGATGCGGGCCAAGGCGATGATCCCGGAGCCTCGCGATTACCGCAGCTGGCGCAAGCAGCTGGCCCGGCTGGAGGAAGAGGCCACGATGGGCCTGTTCGAAGAAACCTGGAGCCTGCCGGGCGGCCAGACCTACCGGGTGATCGGGCGCCCGCATCCCAATGGCGCGCTGGCCTTCATGTTCGAGGATATCTCGCACGAAATGTCGCGCACCCGGCGCTACCGGGCCGACGTGGAACTGGGCCAGTCGGTCATCGACGCGGTCGAGGATGCCGTGGCGGTCTTCTCGCAGGGCGGGCAGCTGGTGATGTCCAACCATGCCTATGCGCAACTGTGGCAGCACGACCCGCAGGTCCTTCTGTCCGAGGCCAGCGTTTCGACCCTGTGTGCCTGGTGGCGGGACCACGCGGCGCCCACGCTTCTGTGGGATGACGCCGTCGACTATGTGACCAGCTCGGGCGACCGGACGCCGTGGGAGGGCGAGGTGCGTCTTTTGGACGGACGCCTGGTGATGTGCCGCTTCCGCCCGCTGACCGGTGGTGCCACGCTGATCACCTTTCGCGTCCAGGCCGCGGTAAGCTTCAGCTCGGTGCGTGACACCGGCGGCGTGGGCCTCCTCTCGGCCTGAGGCTTGCAGCGGCGGGCGGCACCGCTACAGTCGCGCCATGTCCAGCGCCCTGACCCTTGACCTGCCGTCCACCGCCGACACCGAGGCGCTGGGTCACCGCCTTGCCACTTTGGCGCAGCCCGGCGATGTCATCCTGCTGGAAGGTCCGATCGGGGCCGGGAAAAGCTGTCTGGCCCGCGCCTTCATCCGCTCCCGCTTGGGCCGCGAGGAAGAGGTCCCCTCGCCCACCTTCACTCTGGTCCAGGTCTACGAAGCCCCCGGCGCAGATATCTGGCACGCCGACCTGTACCGCCTGACCCACCCCGACGAGGTCTGGGAGCTTGGCCTTGATGACGCATTCGCCTCGGCGATCTGCCTGGTCGAATGGCCCGACCGGCTGGGCACGCATGTGCCCCCCGATGCGCTGCGCCTTCGGCTGGAGGCCAAGGGTGATGGACGCCGGGCTGTTCTCACAGGTGGACGCAACGGACTGGCCAAGGCGCTGGCCAATGACTGATCGCGCAGCCGAGATCACGGCCTTCCTTTCCGTCGCTGGCTGGGGTCAAGCCGCCCGTCGCCACCTGGCCGGCGATGCCTCGGACCGCCGCTATGAGCGCCTGCGTCTGGGTGCGGCCACGGCGGTCCTGATGGACAACCCACCGGGCGGCGCAGACGACCCGGCAGCCTTTTCGGTCATGGCACAGCATCTGCGCCACCTTGGCCTTTCGGCCCCCACAATCCTGGCCGAAGACCTTGGCCGCGGTCTCCTTCTGCTGGAGGACCTTGGCGACGACCTTTTTGCCAGGCTGCTGCAGACCGACCCCGCCCGCGAGGCCGAGCTTTATGCCCCCGCCGTCGATGTCCTGCTTCACCTGCAACGCGCCACGCCGCCCTCTGGCTTGCCGGACCTTGCCGCCGAAGACTGGGCCGGTGCCGCCGGTTTCGCGCTGGACTGGTATGCCTTCGCCGCGACCGGGCAGAAACCCGACGCCACGCCCTTCGCCGCCGCCCTGACCGCCGCTCTGCACGCCCATGCCGACGGCCCACGCGTCCTGATCCTGCGCGACTATCATGCCGAAAACCTGCTCTGGCTTCCGGGGCGCGAGGGGGTGAGGCGCGTCGGGGTTCTGGACTTCCAGCTGGGTCAGCTGGGCCAGCCCGGCTATGACTTGGTCTCGCTTCTCCAGGACGCCCGCCGCGATGTCGCGCCCGCGACCGAGGCCGCGATGATCGCGCGCTTCGTCGCCGCGCGGGGCGAGGACCCGACGGTCTTCGCCGCTCACTATGCCGTGCTGGGCGCCCAGCGCGCCCTGCGCATTCTGGGCGTCTTCGCCCGGCTCTGCCTTTTGGCCGGAAAGCCCGGCTACCTTCGACTTGTCCCAAGGGTCTGGGGTCAGCTGCAAAGGAACCTCTCCCACCCCGCCCTTGCCGATTTGCGCGCGATCTGCGACGCAACGCTTCCCTTACCCACCCCGGAAATCCTGCAGAAGATCGAACAGCAATGCCCGGCTTCCCCTTCCCGCTGATGATCTTCGCCGCCGGGTTCGGCACCCGGATGGGCGCGCTGACGCAAGATCGGCCAAAGCCGCTGATCCCCGTCGCGGGCAAGCCGCTGATCGACCACGCGCTGGAGGTCGGCTTGCAGGCGGGTGTGACCCGCACCGTGGTCAACACGCATTACCTTGCCAATCAGATGGCCGCTCATCTGACCGGCCGCAATGTGGCGATCAGCCATGAGGCGGGGACCATCCTGGAAACCGGCGGAGGCCTGAAGGCCGCCCTGCCGCTTCTGGGGGACGGACCCGTGGCGATCCTGAACAGCGACGGCATCTGGACCGGGGCGAACCCCCTGACCCAGCTTGCCCAATCCTGGGACCCGGCACGGATGGAGGCGCTCCTGCTGCTTTTGCCGCTGCACCGCACCCTTGCCCACGGATCGAAGGCCGACTTCCGCCTTGCCCCGGACGGCCGGATCGACCGGGGACAGGGCGGCGAAGACCACGTCTACATCGGCGCGCAGATCCTGCAGACCTCGCGCATCGCGGCCACGCCCGACGCCGTCTTTTCGCTGAACAAGACCTGGACCGAGATGATCATCTCCGGCACCGCCTTCGGCCTGGTCCATGACGGCGACTGGTGCGACGTGGGCCACCCGGAAGGGATTGTCGAGGCCGAACGCCTGATCCAGTCTGCCCGGCATGGCTGACACGCTTTTCGCCCTGCCCCCCGGCGTCGACTTCCCGGCCGAACTGGTCGCGGGGCTGATGCAGCGGATGGACGGCCAGCCGCCCGAGGCGCTGGCGCGGGTGACGCTGATCGTCAACACCCAGCGGATGCGGCGACGGGTGGTGGAGTGTCTGCAGACCCGTGGCGCGCTGCTTTTGCCGCGCATCCTGCTGGTCACCGAGGTCGCGGCGCTGGCCGACCTGACCTTGCCCCGCCCGATCTCACCCCTGCGGCGGCGGCTGCAATTGTCGGTTCTTCTGGACCGCCTGCTTGCCACAGGGACCACGCATTTCCCGCGCACCGCGCTTTACGATCTGTCCGACAGCCTGGCCGCGCTGATGGAGGAGATGCAGGGCGAGGGTGTGACCCCCGACCGCATCGCCGGGCTGGATGTCGCCAACCACTCGGCCCACTGGGCGCGGATGCAGGCCTTCCTGGGCATCGTCTCGGAGGTGCTGGCGGGCGAGGCTGCGGATGCCGAGGCGGTCCTGCGTCAGGCCGTGACCTCTGTCGGCGAAAGCTGGACCCACGCTCCGCCGCTGCACCCGGTGATCCTTGCGGGCTCCACCGGGTCGCGCGGGACCACGGCGCTGCTCATGCAGGTGCTGGCCGGTCTGCCCAATGGTGCCGTGGTCCTGCCGGGGTTCGACTTCGACCTGCCCGCCGAGGTCTGGGACAGCATGGACGACGCCCTGACCGCCGAGGATCACCCGCAGTATCGCTATCGCAAGCTGATGGACCTTTTGGGCCGTGACCGCTCGACCATCCAGCCCTGGACTGCCGTGGCGGCCCCGGCAGCGGACCGCAACCGTCTGATCTCGTTGTCGCTTCGCCCCGCGCCGATCACCGACCAGTGGCTTTCCGAGGGACCACGCCTGCCTGACCTGATCGCCGCGACCCAGGGCCTGACGCTGCTGGAAGCCCCCAGCGAGCGGACCGAGGCGCTGGCCATCGCGCTGATCCTGCGCGAGGCCGCCGAAACCGGCACCAGGGCCGCCCTTGTCACCCCCGACCGCAACCTGACCCGCCGCGTCACGGCGGCACTGGACCGCTGGGGCATCCGTCCCGACGATTCCGCAGGTCGTCCACTGGCGCTTTCGGCCCCCGGCCGCCTGATGCGACAGGTCGCGGCGCTGTTCGGCCAGAAGCTGACCGGCGACGCTCTGCTGGCGATCCTGAAGCATCCGCTGGCCTTCTCGGGTCCGGGACGCGGCCCGCACCTGATCCTGACCCGCGAGTTCGAGCTGCACCTGCGACGCCACGGACCGGCCTTTCCCACGGCGGACAGCATCCGCGACTGGGCCGGAAAGCAGCGCCTGGACCGCGCGGAGGACTGGGCCCGGATCGTCAGCGAAACCCTTTGCGGGCATGAGGCGATGCGCCGGATGCCGCTGGCCGATTTCGTCACGCTTCACCTTTCGCTGACCCAGGCCCTTGCCCGGGGCTTTGCCGAGACGGGGGCAGGCGGTCTTTGGGACAAGGCGGCGGGGGAAGAGGCTGCGAAGGCCCTGGCCGAACTGCAGGCCGAGGCCGATGCCGGGGGCGAGATGTCGCCCTTGGACTACATGGGCGTCTTCCAGGGCGTCCTGCAGCGCCACGAAGTCCGCGAGACGGAAAGCGTGCATCCCGGCATCATGATCTGGGGCACGCTTGAGGCGCGGGTGCAAGGCGCCGACCTGGTGATCCTGGGCGGGCTGAACGATGGGATCTGGCCCAGCCAGCCGCCGCCCGACCCTTGGCTGAACCGCGCCATGCGGAAAGAGGCGGGGCTTTTGCTGCCCGGACGCCGGATCGGGCTTTCGGCGCACGACTACCAGCAGGCCGTGGCGGCGCGGCGTGTGGTCCTGTCACGCTCGAAACGCGGGGCCGAGGCGGAAACCGTGCCCTCGCGCTGGCTGAACCGGCTGGTGAACCTGATGGCGGGTCTGCCCGAACGCAACGGACCCGAGGCGCTGAAAGCGATGCAGGCACGGGGTGACCACTGGTTGCACATGGCCACCGCCTTCGACAGCGCGCCCGAGATTCCGCCCGCGACGCGCCCCTCGCCCGTCCCGCCCCTTGAGGCCCGGCCAAAGCGCCTGTCGGTCACTGAAATCAAGACGCTGATCCGCGACCCTTTCGCGATCTACGCCCGCCATGTGCTGAAGCTGAAACCGCTCGACCCCCTGCGGCCCGAACCGGACCCGCGCCTGCGCGGAGTGGTGCTGCACGAAATCCTGGAGCTTTTCCTGCGTCAGGGCGGCGGGGATCGGGAGGCCCTGATGGCCATCGCCAAAACGGTCATCTCCGCAAAGGTCGCCTGGCCCCTGGCGCGGACCATCTGGCTGTCCCGTATCGCCAAGGCCGCCGACGCCTTCCTGGCTTTCTCGGCCTCAACCGGCGGGGTGCCGGTATTGGTGGAGGAGAAGGGCGCGGTGCAGGTTTCCGGCCTGGACTTCACGCTGACTGGCAAACCCGACCGGATCGACCGGCTGGAGGATGGGCGGCTTCTGCTGATCGACTACAAGACCGGAGAACCCCCCACGCCGAAACAGCAGCAGCATTTCGACAAGCAGCTTCTGCTTCTGGCCGCGATGGCCGAAGAAGGGGCCTTCAAGGGCCTGGACGCCGAGGAGGTCGCTCGGGTGGTCTACGTCGGCCTGAAGGCGCAGCTCAAGACGCAGGAGGTCACGCTGGACCCCGGTCAGGTGGCCGAGGTCTGGGCCGATTTCGCCCGCCTGATTGCCGCCTATGCCCGCCCCGACCAGGGCTACACGGCCCGCCGCGCGCTGGAATCGGTGCGGGATGCCAGCGACTATGACCACCTGTCGCGCTTTGGCGAATGGGACCTGACCGCCGACCCGGTGCCAGAGGATCTGGCATGACCCCCGCCGCCCAGCGCCAGATCGAGGCCGCCGATCCCGCCCGCAACACCTGGCTGTCAGCCAACGCCGGGTCCGGCAAGACCCGTGTTCTGACCGACCGGGTCGCCCGGCTCTTGCTGTCGGGCGTCGAGCCGCAGCACATCCTGTGCCTGACCTACACCAAGGCCGCCGCGTCCGAGATGCAGAACCGCCTGTTCCGCCGGCTGGGCGAATGGGCGATGAAGCCCGACGCCGACCTTCGCACCGCGCTAAGCGAGTTGGGCGAGGCCGACCTCTCCCCCCGCCGCCTGCAACGTGCGCGGCAGCTGTTCGCCCGCGCCATCGAAACTCCGGGCGGGTTGCGCATCCAGACCATCCACAGCTTCTGCGGCAGCCTGTTGCGCCGCTTCCCGCTTGAGGCCGGCGTGCCCCCCGGTTTTGCCGAGATGGACGACCGCGCCGCACGGCACATGCGGGCCGAGATTGTCGAGGAACTGGCCGATGGCCCCCACGCCGCCGTCGTCCGCCGCCTGACCGAGGTGCAGAACGGCGAGGATTTCGGCACCCTTGTCGAACAGATTGCAAGCCACCGCGCAGCGTTCCAGACGCCGCTTGACCGGGAAGAGGTGTTCCGGCTGTTCGGGCTGCCGTCCGACCTTACCGACGACCATTTCGTCCGGATTGCATTCCGCGGCGGCGAGGATTGGCTGATCGCGCAATGCCTGCCGCTGATGCGCGCCGGGTCGGAGACGATGAAGACCCTGGCCGAAGCACTTGCCACCATGCGGGCGGATGCACCGGGCCGGGCCGACCTGGACCTTGCGTACGACTGGCTCCTGAAAAAGGACGGTCAGCCGAACTTTGCCAAGGTGCCGACCACCAAGGTCCGCACGGCAATGGGGGACCTTGTCCACGATTTCGACGACTTCATGCAGCGCGTCGGCGATGCTCGGGACGCCGAAAAGGCCCGTGCCGCGGCCGAAAAGACTTTGGCCCTGCACGACTTTGCCGCCCGCTTCCTGCCGGAATACGCCGCCCGCAAGGCCGCGCGGGGACTGCTGGACTTTGACGATCTCATCAGCCGTGCGAAGGGTCTGCTCAAGGACCCGGCGCTGGCGGCATGGGTGCTGTACCGGCTGGACGGGGGGCTTGACCACATTCTTGTCGACGAGGCGCAAGACACCAGCCCCGAACAGTGGGAGCTGATCGAGGCACTGGCCGAAGAACTGATCGCGGGCGAAGGTGCCAGCACACGCCCCCGCAGCCTGTTCGTCGTGGGCGACAAGAAGCAGTCGATCTATTCCTTCCAGGGCGCAGATGTCGCCGCCTTCGACCGGATGCGCGGGCATTTCGCCTTGCGCCTTGCGGGCGGGCCGGGCCTTGCGGACAGCGCGCTGGAACACTCATTTCGTTCGTCCTCGGCGATACTGGATGTCGTGGACCGGACCTTCACCGAAGCTCAGGCCCAGGCGCTTGGCGGGGGATCGCACCACCTTGCCTTCAACGAAGCCCTGCCCGGCCGCGTCGACATCTGGCCAGTGATCGAGAAAGAGGAAAAGGTCGAACCCGGCCCCTGGTTCCAGCCCATCGACACCCCTCACCCCGAGGACCCGAACGTCGTCCTTGCTGGGGACATCGCGAAATGGATTCAGGACCGGGTCGAGGGTGGCGAGCAGATCCCGCAGGCCAGGGGCGGCCCGCGCCCCATCCACTACGGCGATTTCCTGATCCTGGTCCAACGGCGCTCCGACCTGTTCCACGAGATCATCCGCGCCTGCAAAGCGCGCGGATTGCCCATCGCCGGAGCTGACCGGTTGAAGCTGGGCGGCGAGCTGGCGGTCAAGGACCTGACCGCGCTTATGTCCTTCCTTGACACGCCCGAGGATGACCTGTCACTGGCCGCCGTCCTTCGATCCCCCCTATGCGGCTGGTCCGAAGCCGAGCTTTTCCGCCTGGCCCACCCCCGCAAGGGCTATCTGTGGGAAGCCCTGCGCGACCATCCCGGCCATGCCGAGACGCTGGCCTTCCTGAACGACATGCGTGGCCAGGCCGATTTCCTGCGCCCCTATGACCTGATCGAACGCGTCCTTCATCGCCACGACGGCCGCCGCAAGCTGATCGGCCGCCTGGGGCCCGAAGCCGAGGACGGGATTGATGAACTTCTCGGCCAGGCCCTGTCCTACGAGACCTCCGAGGTTCCAAGCCTGACGGGTTTCCTGACCTGGATGGAGACGGACGAGGTCGAGGTGAAGCGCCAGCTGGATGGCGAGGGCCACCGCATCCGCGTGATGACCGTTCACGGCGCCAAGGGGCTGGAGGCCGAGATCGTCATCCTGCCCGACACTTGCGACCGCATTCCGCAGGACCGCGACCAGATCTACCGCATCCCCGATGGCGCCCCGGTCTGGAAGGTCGCCAAGGAGGAAAGCCCCCCGGTGATCGCCACCGAACGCGCGTCACGGCAGGCCCGCGACGCGGCAGAGCGGCTGCGGCTTCTGTATGTCGCCATGACCCGGGCGCGCACCTGGCTGGTGGTGGCGGGGGCGGGCAAGACCTCGCAAGCCGAAAGCTGGATGAACCTGATCCGCGAGGGGGTTCAGGCCGCCGGGGCCAAGACCATCGCGGACGGCGTCCTGCGTCACCAGGCCGGGGACTGGCCCCTGCCCATCCCCCGCACCAGAACCTACGAAACCTCAGTCGCGCTTCCCGTCTGGACGCTGACCCCAGCGCCCGAGGTCCTACGCCCGCTGCAGGTCCTGTCGCCCTCTGATCTTGGCGGGGCCAAGGCGCTGCCGGGCGAGTCCGATGCCGAGGCCAAGGCCCGGGGAACCGCGCTGCACCTGCTTCTGGAGCGCCTGCCGGGTCGCCCGGCCGCCGACTGGCCCGCCCTGGCCGCGTCGCTGCTGGACGACGCGCACCGCGCCACAGCCCTGGCCGAGGCGCAGTTGGTGTTGTCCCACCCCGACCTCGCGCCGCTGTTCGGCCCCGATACGCTGGCCGAGGTCGCCGTCTCTGCCCCCTGGGGCGACCGGACGCTTGCTGGCAGCATCGACCGGCTGGTCATCGCGCCCGACCGCATCCTTGTCATCGACTACAAATCGAACGCCGTCGTCCCCGCGTCGCAGGCGCAGGTCCCCGAAGGCATCCTTCGCCAGCTTGGAGCCTATGCCCACATGCTGGCCGCCATCTACCCCGACCGCCGGATCGAGACCGCCGTCCTCTGGACCCGCGTGCCCCGTTTGATGTCAGTCGATCCCGACATCGTGAGGGCAGCCCTCTCCCGTGCCACGATAGCTTGACGTCCGGCTTCCGGGTCCATACCTTCCCAACCCGACAAATCCCGTAGGAGAACGATCATGGGCGCTGCCACCGTCGCAGTCACCGACGCCACCTTCGATGCCGAAGTCCGCAAGTCGCCGATTCCGGTCGTCGTGGATTTCTGGGCCGAATGGTGCGGCCCCTGCCGCCAGATCGGCCCCGCGCTTGAGGAACTGGCGACGCAATACGCTGGCCAGGTCAAGATCGTGAAGGTCAACGTTGACGAGAACCCCGACAGCCCCGCCGTTCTGGGCGTCCGCGGCATCCCGGCCCTGTTCATGTTCAAGGACGGCCAGGTCGTGTCGAACAAGGTCGGCGCCGCGCCGAAGGCCGCGCTGGAAAACTGGATCAAGTCGGCGATCTGATCCCGGCTGACAGCTTCCGACGCCCGGTCCTGCAAAGGTCCGGGCGTTGCCATGTCGGTCGATTGCCACGCGGAACGGCCATGCTAGACTGGCCGCATGGCTTCGCTTTCCATCCTCCTCCTTGGCGGCACCGGCACCATCGGACGGGCGACCGCCCAGGCGCTGCGGGCCGAGGCGCATCGCGTCACCGCCCTGATCCGCCCCAACGCCGACGCCAGCGCGCTTCCCGGCTGCACGCTGATCCGCGGTGAGGTCACCGACCCCCGCGCCCTCTCCCAGGCCATGACCGGGGCTGACGCCATCATCTCCTGCCTTGCCAGCCGCACCGGGGCCCCAAGGGACGCCTGGGCCGTGGACCACGCCGCCAACTTGGCCGCGCTGCAAGTCGCCGTCGCAGCGGGGGTCCGCCACTTCGTCCTTCTGTCGGCGATCTGCGTGCAGAAACCCCTGCTGGAGTTCCAGCGCGCCAAGCTTGCCTTCGAGGCCGAGCTGCAAGCCGCGCCCCTGGACTGGACCATCGTCCGCCCCACCGCCTATTTCAAATCGCTCTCCGGCCAGGTCGCCCGCGTGCAGGAAAACCGCCCGTTCCTTGTCTTCGGAGACGGCAGGCTGACCGCCTGCAAGCCGATTTCGGACGCCGACCTTGGCCGGTTCCTGGCCCTCACCCTCACCGATCCCTCCAAGCGCAACCGCATCCTTCCCATCGGCGGCCCCGGCCCGGCGATCACCCCCCTTGACCAGGCCGCGATGCTGGAGCGTCTTTTCGGCCGCCCGGTCCCGGTCCGCCACGTCCCGGTCGCGCTGATGTCCACGATCATCGCCGGACTTGGCGCCCTGGGCACCGTCTCCTCCCGCTTTGCCGCGCGGGCGGGACTGGCCCGCATCGGGCGCTACTACGCCACCCAGTCGATGCTGGTCTGGGACCCCGCCACACAACGCTATGACGCCGACGCCACGCCCGAATTCGGCTCCGACCGGCTGGAGGATCACTACGCCGCCATGCTGCGGGGTGACGTGGCCGACGACCGGGGGGCGCATGCGATCTTCTGACCTGCCGTCACTTCGGCCCGCCAGCCTTGACCCGTTCTGCCACCCGAAGGAAAGCCCATGACCGGCATTGCCCTTGTGACCGGCGGCGCGCGGGGCATCGGGCGGGCCATCGTCGACCGCCTGCTGCGGGACGGCTGGACGGTCGCCCTGACCCATGTTCCGGGGGTCGAGCCGCCCGAGCCGCTGCTGGCCGACCTTGCCGGACGTCCCGCCACGCTGCACCCGCTTGACCTGCGTCTGCCCGCCAGCATCGCCGCCTGCCTGGCCGAAGTCGCGGCCCGGCATGGCGGCATTGATGCCCTGGTCAACAACGCCGCCGTCGGCACGGCCACCGTTGCCGCCTTCACCGAAAGCGAAGACCAGCGCGATGGGGTCATGCTGGCGATCAACGCGGCCGGGACCCTGGCGATGTGCCGCGGGTTCCTGGCCGCCACCGGCACGACCGGCCGCGCGCGCAGGATCGTCAACCTGTCCTCGGTCGGCGGGGGGATCGCCACCTTCCCCGGCTTTTCGCTGGCCGACGGGATGAGCAAATCGGCCGTCGCCCACCTGACCCGCCAGCTTGCGGCCGAACTTGTCCATGACCCGGTGGATGTCTTCGCCATCTGCCCCGGCGCCACGGATACCGAGATGTTCCGCCAGTCCACCCTGAACCAGATGTCCCCCGCCGACCGCGACCGCTTTATCGCCGGATTGCCGAAAAGCCGGCTGATCCAGCCCGACGAAATCGCCACCCTGGCCGCCTTCCTGGTCTCGCCCGCGTCGACCGTCCTGCATGGCGCGGTGATCGACGCCTCGATGGGCCTTGGCGTGCGGCCCGGCCTGATCAGCGAAACCCGGCACTGACCGGACCAATGCCCCCAACACCATTGCCGCACAGCGGCTTTTCCTGTATGGCCCGCGCCATCTGAGACGTGCGGCCCGCCCCCGGGGCACATGCAAAGGATACGGGGGAAGGGCGGCAATGGGGCCGCCAGACAACGAGGGCACCGGCAGGGGCCGGGTCCTCAGAGGAAACGATACATGTTCAATGTGACCAAGAAATCGATCCAGTGGGGCAATGAAACGCTCACTCTGGAAACCGGGAAAGTTGCGCGCCAGGCCGATGGGTCGGTGATCGCCACGCTGGGCGAGACCCAGGTGATGGCCAACGTGACCTTCGCGAAATCCGCCAAGGAAGGTCAGGACTTTTTCCCGCTGACGGTTCACTACCAGGAAAAGTACTACGCAGCCGGCAAGATCCCCGGCGGCTTCTTCAAGCGTGAAGCGCGCCCGTCCGAGAAAGAGACGCTGACCTCGCGTCTGATCGACCGTCCGATCCGCCCGCTGTTCGTCGAAGGCTTCCGCAACGAAGTGCTGGTCATGGCGACCGTGCTCTCGTGCGACCTGGTCAACGACCCGGACGTCGTGGCGATGATCGCCACCTCGGCGGCGCTGACCGTTTCGGGCGTCCCGTTCATGGGGCCCATCGGCGCGGCTCGGGTCGGCTTTGTCGACGGCAAATATGTGCTGAACCCGGCAATGGACGACATGACGCAGCTGCGTCTGAAGCCCGAGCAGCGGCTTGACCTGGTCATCGCGGGCACCAAGGACGCCGTGATGATGGTCGAATCCGAAGCTTACGAGCTGACGGAAGAGGAAATGCTGGGCGCGGTGGTCTTCGGCCACGAGCAGATGCAGCCGGTCATCGACCTGATCATCGACTTCGCCGAGACCTCGGCCAAGGACGCTTACGACTTCTCGCCGCCGGATTTCTCGGCGCTTTACGCCAAGGTCAAGAAGGCCGGTGAGTCCCTGATGCGCGCCGCCTTCGCGCTGCGTGACAAGCAGGAACGCACCACGGCCATCGAAGCCGCCGTCGCCGCGATCAAGGCGAAGATGAGCGACGAAGACCAGGCCAACCCGAACCTCTACCCGGCGATCAAGCAGCTGGAATCTGCGGTTCTGCGCGGCGACGTGGTCAAGAACGGCAAGCGCATCGACGGCCGCGACACCAAGACCGTCCGTCCGATCGTCTGCGAAACCGGCGTCCTGCCGCGCGCGCATGGCTCGGCTCTGTTCACCCGGGGTGAAACCCAGGGTCTGGTGGTGACCACGCTTGGCACCGGCGAGGATGAGCAGATCATCGACGCGCTGAACGGCAACTACCGGTCGAACTTCCTGCTGCACTACAACTTCCCGCCCTATTCGGTCGGCGAAGTGGGCCGTGTCGGCAGCCCCGGCCGTCGCGAGATCGGCCACGGCAAGCTGGCATGGCGCGCGCTGCAGGCGGTTCTGCCTGCGCCGACCGACTTCCCCTACACGATCCGTGTCGTGTCCGAGATCACCGAATCGAACGGCTCCTCCTCGATGGCGTCGGTCTGCGGTGGCTCTCTCTCGATGATGGACGCGGGCGTGCCGCTGAAAGCCCCCGTGGCTGGTGTCGCGATGGGTCTCGTGCTGGAAGAGGATGGTGACTGGGCCGTTCTGACCGACATCCTGGGCGACGAGGATCACCTCGGCGACATGGACTTCAAGGTCGCGGGCACCGCGGCGGGCATCACCAGCCTGCAGATGGACATCAAGATCGCCGGGATCACCCCCGACATCATGAAGCAGGCCCTGGCGCAGGCCAAGGACGGCCGTCTGCACATCCTGGGCGAAATGGCCAAGGCACTGACAGCCCCGCAGGGCTTCAGCGAATATGCCCCGAAGATCGAGACGATGCAGATCCCGACCGACAAGATCCGGGAAGTCATCGGCTCGGGCGGCAAGGTCATCCGCGAGATCGTCGAGCTTTCGGGTGCCAAGGTCGACATCAACGACGACGGGATGATCAAGATCGCCTCGAACGACCAGAAGGCCATCAAGAAGGCCTACGAGATGATCTGGTCCATCGTGGCGGAACCGGAAGAAGGTCAGGTCTACACCGGCAAGGTGGTGAAACTGGTCGACTTCGGCGCCTTCGTGAACTTCTTCGGCAAGCGCGACGGTCTGGTGCACGTGTCCCAGATCGCCAACAAGCGCCTGAACCACCCGAACGAACTTCTGAAGGAAGGCCAGGAGGTCAAGGTCAAGCTTCTGGGCTTCGACGACCGTGGCAAGGTGCGCCTTGGCATGAAGATGGTCGACCAGGAAACCGGTGAGGAAATCACCGAGAAGAAAGAAGAATCCGCCGAGGGCTGAACCCCTCGTCTGGCGTGAATGTGAAGGCCCCGTGGGAAACCGCGGGGCCTTTTCCGTCTTGTCTCACAGCTTCTTGTGGTGCGCGTGACCCCGTGTTCCCGCAAGGATCAGCCGAAAAGGACCAGAGCATGACCTTCACCCGCCGCACCTTCGTCGCCACAGGCCTGGCCTCCGGCCTTGCCACCGCCCTGCCGCTGCGCGCCTTTGCCCACACCGAGCAATCGGCCGAAGACTGGGTCGTGCCCGAAGAGTTCCTGCCCCGCCCCGTCCGGTTCTCCGAGCCGCAGGCCCCAGGCACGCTGATCGTCGATCCGGATTACTTCGCGCTGTACCATGTCCTGACCGAACGGCGCGGGATGCAGTATTCGGTCGGTGTCGGGCGCGGGAACCTGTACGAATCCGGCGTTTTTACCGTGGGCGCCAAGAAGGAATGGCCCAGCTGGACCCCGACGGATGACATGATCGCCCGCGACCCGGACCACTATGCGAAATGGGCCGACGGGATGCCGGGCGGGCCGAAAAACCCCTTGGGCGCACGGGCGCTGTACCTGTTCGACGATGCGGGCGGCGACACCTTCCTGCGCATCCACGGCACGCCCGAGCCCTGGACGATCGGCTCGGCCGTGTCGAACGGCTGCGTGCGGTTGGCAAACCAGGACATCGCAGAGCTTTACGATCTGGTCGAACTCGGCGCGCCGGTGCTGCTGTTGCCGAGGGAGCAAGGCGCCTGACCGCTTGAACGTTATGATATAACATACTACAACCTCCGCCAACCCGGAGGTTCCCATGTCCGACACCCGCCTGCCCGACACCCGCCTGCCCGTCACCGTCCTGTCCGGCTTTCTTGGCGCCGGGAAGACCATGCTTCTGAACCATGTCCTGAACAACCGCGATGGTCGCCGGGTCGCGGTGATCGTCAACGACATGTCCGAAGTGAACATCGACGCCGACCTGATCCGCGAGGGCACCGAACTGTCGCGCGCCGACGAAAAGCTGGTCGAGATGTCGAACGGCTGCATCTGCTGCACCCTCCGCGACGACCTGCTGACCGAGGTCCGCCGCCTGGCCGACGAGGGGCGGTTCGACTACCTCCTGATCGAAAGCACCGGCATCGCCGAACCCATGCCGGTGGCCGCGACCTTCGACTTCCGCGATGAGGCGGGGGACAGTCTCTCGGACGTCGCCCGGCTGGACACGATGGTCACGGTGGTCGATGCGATCAACCTTCTGCGCGACTTTTCCAGCCATGATTTCCTGGCCGACCGCGGCGAAAGCCTTGGGGACGAAGACACCCGCACGCTGGTCAACCTGCTGACCGACCAGATCGAATTCGCCAATGTGGTGATCCTGAACAAGACCCGTGATGCCGGTCCCGCCGCCACCGATGCCGCACGCAAGATCATCAAGGCGCTGAACCCCGACGCCCGGCTGATCGAGACCGACCACTCCCGCGTCGAGCCAGCCGCCATCTTCGACACCAATCTCTTCGACTTCGACCGCGCCGCCGAGCATCCGCTCTGGGCCAAAGAGCTGTACGGCTTCGCGCACCACACGCCCGAGACCGAGGAATATGGCATCAGCTCATTCGTCTACCGCGCAAGGCAGCCCTTCCATCCCGGCCGCATCCATGCCGTCCTGAACGGCGACCTGCCCGGCGTGATCCGCGCCAAGGGGCACTTCTGGCTGGCGACCCGACCCAATTGGGTCGCCGAGTTCAGCCTGGCCGGAGCCGTCTCCTCCGTCACCCCGCTTGGCGGCTGGTGGGCCTCGGTCCCGCGTGAACGCTGGCCCACCCACCCCGAGGCGCTGCAAGAGGTCGCCGGCAACTGGCAGGAGCCCTGGGGCGACCGGCGGCAAGAGATCGTCTTCATCGGTCACGGCATGGATGAATCCGCCCTCTGCAAGCGGCTGGACGCAGCGCTGATCCCGGCAACCAGGTTCACGCCCGAAGCCTGGACCAACCTGCCCGATCCCTTCCCCAGCTGGCGGCGCAACGCGGCATGACGAACCTTCGCTCGCCCCGCGCCCGCTTTCGCGCAATCGACCCCATGTCCGCCTACGACCGGCTTCCCCCCGACCTGCGGACATGGCTGGCCGAGGCCGCTCTTCCCTGGAGCGCGGCCTCGGTCCTTCGGCTGTGGCAACGGGCGATCAGGGAAACCGGCTGCGCCAGG
>NZ_JAXMMF010000040.1:0-72622 GCF_034366665.1 Tabrizicola sp.
GTCGGCCAGGAAGAAATGGCGCAAACTCGATGGTCAGAACCGCCTGCCCGAAATCATCCAGGGGGTTGAATTCCGCGACGGCATCAAGCACGAATTCAAAGCCGCCTGATCAAACCGTCACCAACTTTCGGTCATAGCTCCCGGCTGCGCCGTCGGCCCGACAGTCTTCCTTTGCATCAGCTCGTCGGCCAACCGACGACACTTGACGCATTTGTGAAAACCACCTACCCACCGCATCTGCGACCGGGCCCCTCTGACAGGTATCTGCATGCCTGTGATGTCGGCGCTGAGAGATTGGGGCCTGTTGTCTTGCTGCCACATCCCCGTCACAAGCAACGCTTAGTCGCGAGAATACAATGGATTTTCTTTTCTACGAAGTGATCGACAAGCCGCTTTGGCTTTGGCTGATGTTCTTGACCATCGTGGTCGCGCTGATGATGTTTGACCTTGGCGTGCTGCACAAGGAAGATCATGAGATCGGGGTAGCCGAAAGCCTGAAGCTGTCGGCCTTCTACATCCTGATCTCGATCGCATTTGGCGGGTATATCTGGTGGGCTTGGGCGAACGGCACGCTGGTGACGAGTGACGGGACCAATCCGGTCGCCTCGTATTTCCAAGGCTACATCATCGAGAAGGTTCTCTCGATCGACAACGTCTTCGTCATCTCGCTGATCTTCGGTTACTTTGCGATTCCGCGGAAGTACCAGTACCGCGCGCTGGTCTGGGGCATCATCGGCGTGATCGTGCTGCGGGGCATCATGATCGCGATCGGTGCAGAACTGGTTTCGAACTACAAGTGGATGACGCTGGTCTTCGCGGCCTTCCTGGCCTTTACCGGCATCAAGATGCTGTTCACCCAGGAGGGTGAGGCCGACGTGTCGAAGAACCCGATGGTCGGGATGGTTTCGAAGGTCATGAACGTGACCAAGGAACTTCACGGCCAGAAGTTCTTTGTGCGCCAGCCGCATCCGGTGACCAACAAGATTGTGTTCTTTGCAACGCCGCTGTTCGTGGCGCTGGTTGTGATCAACTTTGCCGACGTGATCTTTGCAGTCGATTCTGTGCCGGCAATCTTTCTGATCACCACAGACACGTTCATCGTCTACACGGCCAACATCATGGCGATTCTCGGCCTTCGCGCACTCTACTTCGCGCTGGCCGCATTGGTGCATCGCTTCCACTATCTGAAATACGCGCTGGCTTTGGTGCTGGTGTTCATCGGGCTGAAGGGTTTTTACAGCTACTTCTTCGGCAAGTTCGACCCCTACCTGTCGCTGGCGATCACCATCGGCATCATCGCAGCGGGCATCTTCTATTCGCTGTGGAAGACCCGGGACGGTGGTGACGACGGGCACGGGACAGAGGTCAAGGCGGCCGAATAACGCCGCCACCTGAGGCAGGCAGAGCAGGCGCCCGTCCCGGATCTTCGGGGCGGGCGTTTTCTATTGCGGGGTCTGCCGGATCTGGCTTGCCAGGTCGTGGCCCTTGGGCACGCCGGCGATGCGCAGGACCGACAGGCCCAGCGTCACATCCACCGCGCCATCCGGCCGGCGTGCGACGATGGGCGGCTTCGGCCAGGCGGTCAGGTCATAGACCTGGTCGGGCTGCCACTGGCTGACATGGGTCACTCCGCCATAGGCCAGCACGAAGACCACTGCCCCTGGTCCGGGGTCGATCAGGTTGATCCCGCTTCCCGCATGGACCGTGTCATTCCCGCCCCCCAGCCGCACCGTGTTCCGGCCCGGTCCGGTCTGCACCACGGATGACCCGTCGCCATCATGCAGCTCGTCGTTCCCATGTCCGCCGAAGATCCGGTTCCGCGCCGCCGTGCCAATGATCGTGTCATCGCCGGTGCCCCCGTCCAGCACGTCGCGCCCGCCGCCGCCGACCAGACGGTCATTCCCCGCCCCGCCGTAAAAGAAATGACGCGAGCCTTCGTGCACGGTGATCGCCTTCAGGACATCATCACCTTCGCCGCCGTAGAAGGTCGCGCCGCCGTATTTCGGTCCGATCATCACGTCGTTCCCGCGTGAGCCACGGACGTCGACCATCACCCGCTCTGTCGTCTCGAAGGTGATCGGGCTGTCGGGATGCGCCACGATCCGCAGGACGCGGCTGGCCTTTTCAGCGGCGGTGGCGTTCTCGTTGCGGGCCAGCACGGTGGCGATGCGGATGTTCTCGACGTTCATCGGGCAGTGCAGGACATAGTCGTCCGGGCCGCCCAGATACCAAAGCGTGTCGTTGCCGCCGTCCTTCGTCTCGCGGATCTTCTCGGCCTCGGCGCCGTAGACCCAGTAGTTGTCGTTGCCGCGGTGCCCCTCCAGCACGACGGAGCCATCGACGGCCATCATCGCGTTGACCCCATCCGCCGGATTCTCGAAGCCGCGCAGGTCCAGGCCCAGGTCCAGCGCGCCCTTCACCAGCTCGCCCCGCAGGACATCCATCGGAGCGGTCGCGATCAGGTTTTCAGTCTCGCCGGGGTCGGCGACGACGTCGTAGACATGCTCTTCGCCGTTCGGATAGCGGAAGTAGCGGAACTGGCGATACCCCTCGATCGAGGGCCGCACCGACAGCGTCCCGAAGACCGAGGTGATGGGCGATTTCGTCTCGTCGAAGGTGCCGAAACTGGGGTCGATCAGGGGCAGAAGGCTTTGCCCCGACACCCAATCGGGGCGCGGCGGCAGGCCGGCAAGCTGCAGGACCGTTTTGGGAAAGTTGTGCAGACTGACCGGCAGGTCCACGACTCGGCCCTCCTCCATCCGCGGTGACCAGATGCCCAGCGGCACATGGGCGGCGCTGTCCCACTGGCTCATCTTGTGAAAGCTGTCGTGGTTGCCAAGGTTGAAGCCGTTGTCCGACAGGAAGATCACCGTCGTCCGGTCGCCCAGAGGAGACGCCTCCAGCGCGGTCAGGAAGCGCCCGATCTCGTGGTCGACATGGCTGATCGCAGCGAAATAGGCGCGCACCACCTGCCGCCAGCCGTCATCGCCGCCCTTTTCCGGTGTCCAGTTGCCGTTGGCGATATAGGCCGCCTCATAGACCGCAAAGCCGGGGGGCGGGCCGTAGTAGTCCTCGGGCGCGGCGATGTCGGGCCAGCGGACATCGGCAGGGTCATACAGCTGGTAGAACCGGTCCGGGCATTCCAGGTTGTAATGCGGGTGCTTGAAGCCCAGCTGGATCAGGTGCCGCCGCGCGGGATCGGCTCGGCCCAGAAAGTCGATGGCATTCTGCGCGACCGTAAAGTCATAAAACTTGTGGTCCTGGGACCCGTCGTCGTCGGGATGGTTCACCCCCGCGATCCCTGGCCCCCGATCCAGGTACAGCTTCATCTTGGTCCGTCCGCCGGAATCATGGGCCGTGGGTTCCTCGTGAAACAGCACCCGGCGGAAGCGGATTGGCATCGGCGTATAGCTTGCGTCCACCTTGCCGGTGGTAAAGTTGTAGAACCCAGCGCGCCGCAGGTCGTAGGCCCAGACCTTCTCTGGCGGCAGGACCTGGCGCCAGAAGCGGTTCAGGTCGACAAGCCCGGTGCGGAATGGTGACAGGCCGGTTGCCAGCTCGGCCCGGCAGGGGGCGCAGAGGGGGATCGTCGCATAGGCGTTGCCGAAGCGCACGCCCCGGTTCAACAGTCGGTCCAGGTTCGGGGTCTGGATGCGCAGCCCGAAGGTGTCGCGCCAGGTGAAGATGTCGATCATGTCATCGACCCAGATGACACAGATATTGTCGTTCCTGATGCTGTCGGCGGTGAACGCCATCACGGCCCGCCTTCGGTCAGCTTCAGTCGGGCGGGCAGCGCCCAGCGGCGCAAGGGTCCGTCGCCGAAGGCGCCGCGCAATGCGCCCCGGTTCGCCGGATAGGGGCCTTGGCCCGGCTCTGTGCCGTGGGCATAGGTGACGTAGACCTGCCCTTCGGGCCGCTTCGAACAGCGCAGGATCAGCGCCTTGGTGTCGTATTTCCCGAACTCGATCCCGGTGATCCTGGCACCGTTGGTGACGCCTTCCAGCGCAAAGCCCGCGGTTTCGCCCGCGCCGAACGGATCATCGGGGTCAATCATCAGCGCATCCTGCGCCTCGCAGATCACGCGGATGTCGTCGCCCGCCCGCTCGGCCAGCTGGATCACCGGGCAGTGCCAGCGCCCGCCGCCGTGGACTGCCAGCAGCGCCTCGGTCATCAGAAGTGCCTTCTCGGCCCGGCCTGCATCGGTCAGCCGCCCGGTATCGTCGATCTGGAAGGCATAGGAGGGCGCAGCAAACACCAGTCGGTGATCGGCGTGGTTCCACGACAGCTCCCACTGGCCCTCAAGCCCCGGACCACGGGTCACATCCAGCGTGCCGCAGTCGAACGAGGTCAGGAAGATCGGCCGCGCCAGGCCATGTTTCGCCATGCCGCGGGTGATCCGCTCCATCAGCGCGATCATCCCGTCGCGGTAGGCCACGGGGTCGCCGCTAAGGTCTTCCAGCGTATAATCCAGCACCACCGCCAGCACCTGCGCCCGCGTGCCCAGCCGGGCAGCGGCGGCCTGCAGGTTGGCAAAAGCCCGATCGAGGTTCGCCACGGCGGCCCCCGACCCCAGGTCATGCGCAGAAGAGGACATGTCGGTCTCGGCCCGGACCAGGACCAGCGGGAGTGACTGATGCGCCGCCCGCCGCCGCGCCAGAAGTTCATCGGCGATCATCGCCTCGACCGTCAGCTCGCGCAGGGGTTCCAGGGCGGCGGTCTCGGCCGCCTCGCCCTCGCCGCCCATGCCCACCGCGCCGATGTCGTCCGCCGGGGCCAGCACGTGCCAGCGAAACCGCGCCGGACCGGGTGAGCCAAGCCCCGCCCGCGCCCCGCCGATCCCCAGCACTGCCATCAGCGGGCCGCGCGTCTCGGCGATGACCGCCCCGCCTGACACGTGCCGGCGATAACCGCGCGGGCCGTCCGCGCCGGGCATGTTGGCCTGGAAGAACACCCAGTCCCCCTCGCGCCGGGGGGCCCAGAGGTCGATCTCCTCGGGCAGGTCGGGCAGGGGCGGCGATTCGGAGGGCGGCGCGGTCTGCGGCTTCAGATCCAGCCGCGCGGCGATGTCGGCGATCACCTTGTCCGACAGGCGCAGGACCAGCCCCGTTGCGTCATAGCGGATCACGTCGCCGTTTTCGGCCCGGATGATCACGCCTTGGGTCGGGATGTCGTCACCCATCAGAACAGCACCTTGAACCTTTCGGGCAGCCGGTAAACCCCTTTGGGACGCGCGCCGCCGGGGGCGAAGTAGACCACCTTCTTCTCACGCCAGCCGTCCACCATTTCCTGCCGGAACTCGGGGAAGTCCACCGTCTCTCCCCTTGGCTTTTCCTTGGACAGGGCCTTGTAGGTGTCCCAGGCGGTGTCCCAGCCGGTCTTTTCCCGCTCCACCTCCTCCAGCGCGCCGCTTTGGATCACGCGCTGGGCGCGGCGGGTCGCCAGGCGCTTTTCGGTCATGTCATGGTCGATGAAGCGCAGGTGGAAGAGGTAAAGATGCGGGTCCAGATGCAGCTTCGGGTGGTTGGCGAAATGCCCGCCGGGCGCCAGGTCGATCCGGTCGCAGGTGATGCAGGGCTTGGCGTAGTTCGCGTTCAGCCGGAAGATGCGGCGGACGTCCAGGATGTTGCGGTCGTCACTGATCGGCTCGGGCTCCAGGCCTGGGTTGTGCACCATCTCGATGGCAAACGGAGTGATCACCCGCGGCCCCTTCTTCTGCGCCGAATACTGCGCGAGGTAGTCCGGCAGGCTGTCCGACACGGCGGGATCGACGCAGACGATCTCGTCCACATCGCCGACCAGCACCCAGTTGTAAAAGTTGGTAAAGCCCGAGGTCAGCCGCGACAGCATCTGCCAGCGCCGCTGGTTGAAGCAGTTGCGGGTTTCGTCCAGCGGCAGGTAGATCACATTGCAGCCTTCCGCGATCCGCTTGTGTTCGGGGTCGCCGCCGTGGGACAGGACAAAGCAGTTCTCGCGGCCCAGCTGGCGACCGTAATACTCGACCCAACGGGACAGGAAGAAGTGATCCCCGCCCACCATGGTCATCGCCATCATCCGGCCGCGTGTCTGGTCCATTCCGCCGTTCCTGCCTGCCGCACCCGCATAGCATGAGCGGAAAGCCGGGGCCTAGTCTCTCCGCATGCCTCGTCAAGCACTTCGTGCACTCGTCGGTGGGCCGCCCAGCGAGGAGTGCACGAAGTGCTCGACGAGCGTTACCCAAAACTCGCCTTCAGTGCGTTCGCCGCCGCCCGTCGCGCCCGGCGGATGAAGACCTTTTCCTCGTCCGGGAGGTCCGCCCCCAGCCGCAGCATCGCGTCGGCCGCGCGGATCACCAGCCCAGGCCGCCCCCGGTTCGCGGCGGCTGCCAGCAGCGCGCGCTGCCACTTCGGCACGTCCCGTCGTGCGCGGTAGGCGGCCCAGAACGTGGGGTCGACCTCGTCCGCCTTGACCAGCTGGTCGATCAGCAGCGGGAAGCACCCCGATTTCAGCACCACGCGGATCGCTTCATGCGTCGTGAAGGGGGCCCGCAGCAGCTGCACATTCGGCCCCGTCAGCCGCGCGGCATGGGCGCGATCCTCGGGGACGAAGGGGTCATAAAGAACGACTGCCCGCCGGATGTAGGGCATGGCGGCAGCGGCATCCAGGAAGGGCATCCCCTCCCAGTTCGATTTGCGGACCGCGAAGGGAAACCGCTGCTCGAAGGGCGCGATGACCTTGTTCATCGTCGACTGCGGGCTGAAGGCCAGCACCCGCGCCTCGGGGATCAGGGGGGCGAAGTTCAGCGCCGCGAAGCCGCCCATCGAGGCCCCGGTCAGCACCACGCGCCGGAAGCGGCGGAAGAAGCCCCGCTCCTCCAGCCCGCGCAGCAGGGTGGGCGCGGATGGCTGACGGAACCAGTCCTTCGCATGGCTTTGCACCCCCAGGACGGAATGGCCCAAAGGCTCCAGCCGTCTCCAGGCCCAGGGCGCGCGGGGCCAGCCTTCGTCGATGGTGGCAAGGTTGTCGAACGACACGATCAGGGCGTCGCCAGCCCCCTCGAACCACAGGTTTGCATGGTCGCCCCGGATCAGGAAGCGCCCGGACCGGGCAGCACCGTCCAGCCCCATCTCGGGCGGCACGTCCAGGGCGGGGGCAGGGGTGTCCACCTAGTAGTCCCAGCGGACATGCCGCCGCAGGGCCGCCAGCGCCGCCTGATCCTCGGCCTCTGCCGAACCTGGAAGCGACCGGTCGGGCCAGAACAGCACCTCGTGCAGACGAGACTGCCCCAGCGTCTTGGCCAGCCCCGCCCGGTTCGACCGGCAGCCGATGAAGAAATCCGCCTGATGCGCCAGACCCGGCACCTTGCCCGATGCCTCTGCCGATTGCCCGTCCATCTCCAGCCGCAGCGTGCGCCCGTCAAAGCCCAGGATCACCAGCTTCGCCCCCGCGCCGCCGATCAGCGGCAGCGCCACTTCGACCGAGGCGGCCTTGTCCTTCGCCAGCACGCGCCCATCGGCCTCGGCCAGGAAGATCAGGTTGTTGGTCTGTCCGGTGAAGATCGTGGCCAGTGTCCGCGCCTCGCCCTGCGAGCGGTAGATCACCGCCACGGTGAAGGCCTCCACCTCTGCGGCGAAGCCTGGCAGGGTGAAGCCGCAGTTCAGCCCATCCTGGCAGATCAGCGCGCCTGGAGGTCCGGCTTCATACCGGCTGTTGCCGCTGTTCGGGGTCGCCGCCCCCGCCTGGACTGCCAGCACGGAATCCCGCCAGCCGGTGATCTGGCCGTCGGTGCGCACCAGATCAGCCTCGCGCGCGATGAAGCGTGCGCCGCCGGTGGCCAGCACCGCCTCGGCCAGCAGGGCATCGTCGCCCCCGACCAGAACCCCCGGCGGCAGTTTCGCGGCAAGTGTCAGCATCAGCCCTCCGAAAGCGCCATTGTGCCGGTCGCCGCCCAGTGCCGCAAGCCTTGCGCCCCCGCCTGGATCATCACCAGCGCCCGCGTCAGGATCAGCGCGCCATAGGCCGCGTTATGGTGTTCGTAATCCGCCTTCGCCAGATGGTCCCCCACGGCATAGGCCGGATCGGTGAACATCCCGTCCACCACCGTCTTGTCGGGCTGCGGGATCAGGTCGATCCCATCCTCGGCAGCGGCGGCGGCCAGGACCGTCCAGAACCACGGCAGCTTTTCAGCCATGAGCCGCGCCATCGTCGGGCTGACCGAGGCGGCAAACCGCTCGGGGTTGGCGGTGTAATATGCGACCGGGGCCAGCAGCACCCGCGCCGTGCGAGTCGCGGCCAGACCCGCGGCCAGCTGATAGCCCTGGTAGGCCCGCAGCCCATCGGCCAGGAACCGCCGCTGCAGGCCTTCGCTGACGAAAGGCCCCTCGGCCAGAGCGGTCAGCAGCCTGAAGAACACCCGCCACGGATAGATCCGCGCCCCCATCACCAGGATCGCGTCGAAGTCCGCCGCTGGCAAAGTGGTTCGCCCCTTCGCGTTGAACCGGGCGAAGCGGCTGGCCACGGCGGCATCTGGCGGATGGATCGCGCCGTCGCGGAATTCCAGATAGCGGAAGCGGCCGCCGACATTGCCCCAATATTCCAGATCGACTTCCCCGACGTCGACCAGCCCCTGCGCCTCGGCCTGGCGGACGCAAGCGTAGTGGCTGTCGCCAAAGACGCACAGGCGCGGCTTAGACATCGCGCTGGTCCGGAGCGAAGGCCGCCAGCAGTTCTTCCTCGCAGCGCAGTTCCTCGGCCTCGGTCAGTTCGGGTTCCGGGGCCTCTTCGGTCGGGGAAACCGGCGTCGGGGGCAGGGACGTCCGAGGTGGTGTCGCCACCGTATCGCCCCCGAAAGCCGCCGCCTGGTCGCGGAAGAACTGGGTCATCACGTGGTCGACGCCTTCGGGCAGCACGGACCTCAGGTTCGGTGCGAAGAAGCGGCCCCGGTAGGCGGGGTGGGTGATGATCTCGTAGGACGGAAAGTAGTCCACGCGCACCTGCGCCGCGACCAGTTCGGACGCCACCGCGCGCAAGAGCGACTTGGAATGGCTGGTGGCCGTCAGCACGTGTTGCCCGGACGCCGTCGCGGTCAACGGCACGGGAGACACCGTCAGCAGCACCTTCAACCCCCGGTTCGCCCGGAACAGCAACCGCAGTGCCGAGGTCATGTCGTCCATCAACGCGCCGAAACCGTGGTTGACGAAGCCGTGCCGATGGGCGTCGAACTGCCCCGCCACGGTGCCCGGACAGACGGCATATTCCACGCCTGTCGCCTTGTCATGCCAGGCCTCGGTCAGGCCCATCGTGAAGACGAAGACCTGCGCCCCCCTGACCGCCGCCGCGATGGCCGTCAGCGTCTCACTGCGTGAGATCAGCAGCTCCTTGACCGAGACGAAGCCCCCCGGCTCTACCCCCGGGCGGAAGGGGTCGTAGTAGCGGCCGTCCTTTTCCCAGGCCTCTTCGGGCGGCTTCGCGTCGGTCAGCGCCCAGGTCAGCCACTGCCGCAGCATCCGGGGCGTGTAGATGTTGCCGGTACGGAAGCTGAAGGTGCCATAGTGATAGTCCCGCCGCTGGTCCGCCGTCAGGCCCGCTGGTCCTGGCTCGAAATCCAGCCAGCGATAGCGCCGGGCGACCAGCGCCTTCGCGAAATGCTGGGCAAAGCAGGACCCGGCAGTCACGATCCGCGTGCGCCGCTTGATCGGATAGCGCGGTGACCAGAGTCCGCTGATCTCCAATGGGTCCCGGTCGGCGACGGCGGTGCGCCAGAAGCTGTGCTCGGGAAGGGTCTCATAGGGATGCGGCATGCGCGGGCGGTCCTTGGCTTCGCTCAAGGATAGGGGACAAGGGTTTCGGGAAGGTCAACCGCTTTCCCGCCGCCGCTTCCACTGTCCCGCGCGGGCGTGGTAGCCTTGTCCCATCATGCCCAGCCTCTGCCGCGACTGCCTGACCCTGACTGACAGCCCGGTGTCGCGCTGCCCGACCTGCCGCTCGCCCAGGATGGTCGCGCATGGCGAACTGACGCAGCTGTCCATTGCCCATATGGATTGCGACGCCTTCTACGCCAGCGTCGAAAAGCGCGACAACCCCAGCCTCCGCGACCAGCCCGTCATCGTCGGCGGCGGCACGCGCGGCGTCGTCTCGACCTGCTGCTACATCGCGCGCATCAAGGGCGTCCGCTCGGCCATGCCGATGTTCCAGGCGCTGAAACTCTGCCCCGAGGCGGTGGTCGTCAAACCCCGTTTCCCCGCCTACACCGAAGCCTCCCGGGCCATCCGCGCAATGATGGAGGACCTGACCCCCTCGATCGAACCCCTCTCGCTGGACGAGGCCTTCCTCGACCTCACCGGCACCGCCCGCCTGCACGGCGCACCCCCCGCCGTCCTCCTCGCCCGCCTGACCAAACGGATGGAGGATGAGTTGGGCCTCACCGGCTCCATCGGCCTGTCGCACAATAAGTTCCTGGCGAAGATCGCGAGCGACCTCGACAAACCGCGCGGCTTTTCCGTCATCGGCAAGGCGGAAACCGAGGCGTTCCTCAGGCCCAAACCCGTCCGCATCATCTGGGGCGTGGGCCAAGCCACCCAGACCGCGCTGGAGTCCGCAGGCATCCGCACCATCGCCGACCTCCTCCGCTGGGACCGTGCCGACCTTGGCGCGCGGTTCGGCAGCATGGGCGACCGCCTCTGGCACCTCGCGCGCGGCCTTGACACCCGCCGGGTGAACCGCGACGAAAAGCTGAAGTCGATCTCCAAGGAAACGACGTTCTTCGAGGACACCTCGGACCCCGACCTCCTCGACGGCCACATCTGGCGCCTGTCCGAGCAAGTCGCCGACCGCGCCAAGGCCAAACGCCTCTCGGGCCGCACGGTCACGCTCAAGCTGAAGAAGGGCGACTTCCAGCTGGTCACCCGTCGCCATGCCCTGAACGACCCGACCCAACTGACCGACCGCATCTACCGCGCCGCCCGAGACCTTTTCGACCACGCAGGAACAAACGGCCCCTTCCGCCTGATCGGCGTCGGCATCTCCGACCTCGCCCCCGAGGATCAGGCTGACCTCTCTCATGACCTCCTGGACCCCAACGCCACCAAACGCGCCGCCGCCGAACGCGCCACCGACGCCATCCGCGCCAAGTTCGGGGCCGAAGCGATCATCAAGGGCCGAGCCCTGCGCTGACCCGCTCCTCGCTCGCGTTCCGCATCGCTCCTCGCTGATCGTCCGGGAGCGCTAAGGCAGCACTAAGGCAGCACCGGGCTCAGCAACAACTTCGGGGCCTCGCTCTGAAGTGCTGTTGATCTTCGATGAACAGGTTTCGATTTCGCTTGCTCGTCAATGATGGGACGTAAGGGTCATTCCCATCCTTCCAGGCGTCATTGTGGTTGGCGGCCCGCCAGGTATAGCGGTCCGTGTTGAGCACCGCCCAGACCGACGCCAGCACCACCGCAGCAATAGCAGAAACAACCCCTGCTTCACCCCAAATCACCAACCACCCGCACCGCCTGACCCTACAACACTCCACCATTACCTTTCACCTGGCACCAAATATCCCCGCCGGAGGCCCTTCGCCCGAGCCCAGTGCGCGCCCTTCGCGCGCATTGGGCGAGACAAAAGGCTTGCGCGTCAGCGCTCAATTTGAAAACCGCGCCAACCCGCGGTCACACCGGGCATCTGAAGCGCCAATCCCTGACGGCCACAACCAAACCCTTGAAACCTTTCATCCGCAAAACCGCGCCACGCGTGGTGCGCTACTCCGCTGCCAGCCGAACTTCGCCTGCGCCCGAGACCAGCTCTGCCACCACCCCGGCAATCAGCGACCGGAAGGCCCTGAACCCGGTCAGCGGTTCGACCCGCACTTCGTCCATGTACAGCGCCCGGTCGATCTCGACCTGCACGACATGCACTCCGCGCGAGGGCCGCCCGTAGGCCTGCGCCACGTAGGCCCCGGCGAAGGGCGCGTTCCGGCCGACCCGCAGGCCTGCGCCCGCGAAGGCCGCCTCGACCCGCTCCATCACCTCGCGCCCCGCCGTGGCACCGTAACGGTCACCCAGCACCACCTCGGGCCGGGGCTGGCCGGGGCGGGTATGCGCCTCGATCGCCTCGTGCGGCATGGAATGGCAGTCGATCAGCACGGCCTGGCCAAACTCGGCCCGCACCTCTTCGATCAGACCGGCAAGCGCCTGGTGATAGGGGTGCCAGTACCGCTTCAGCCGCGCCTCGGCCTCGGCCAATGGCAGCTTGCCACGATAGATCGACCGCCCCCCCGCCACCACGCGGGGAATCACCCCCAGGCCGGACGAGATTCGCGGGTTGTGCGGTACACGCATCAACCCCTCGATCACCGCGGGGTCCAGCTCATCCGCCGCACGGTTCAGGTCGATATAGGCCCGCGGCACCCGCGCGGCCAGAAGCGGAGCGCCAAGGTCGGGCGCCATCCCGAACAGATCATCGACAAAGGCATCTTCCGAAGACCGGATCGTGCGCCTGTCCAGCACCGCCTGGGCCAGGAATGCGGCCGGATAGTCCCGCCCGGAATGGGGCGAGGCGAAGATCGTCGGCCCGGACCGCCGTTCCGGGCGGGTCAGGACATAGGCCTCGGTCTCTGTCCGCCCCACATGCGCCTCCGTTTTCATCCTTTGATATAGCCCCATTATTCCGAAAGCCAAAACCCCTTGCAGGCCCCGGCGCTTGCCAGTATAGACCCGCCGACCGACGCGGTTCTGCCCGCGTCCTTTTCGTTTCACCGAAGGGGACAGGACGGGGCCGCAAAGGCGAAGTGGGCGGTTAGCTCAGCGGTAGAGCACTACGTTGACATCGTAGTGGCCACTGGTTCGATCCCAGTACCGCCCACCATTCACCGCTTCCCGCAAGGGGGCACGTTTGTTTTCACTGGCGCAGACGCGCCGCGAACAAGGAGAAGATCGATGAAGGTTGCGAACTCGCTCCGCTCGCTGAAGACGCGTCATCGCGATTGCCAGGTCGTGCGCCGCAAAGGCCGCGTCTATGTGATCAACAAGACGCAGAAGCGCTACAAGGCCCGCCAGGGCTGAGCAGCTTCCGGCTGACGGAATCAGAGGCCGCTGGGGGAAACCTCGGCGGCCTTTTCCTTTGCCGCCGCTCGTCGATGACTTCGTCACTCCTCGCTGACCCCGCGACGAGAAGACGAAGTCGCACGAGGAGCCGCCACCGGGCGCAGGTCTGTTCGAAAGAACTTGCAGAATCCTTCGAAGGGTTTTGTCGTGACCTCACCCGCAGTGCCCGAAAGCCCCCCCGCCATGCACCCGAATCCCGCCTTTCGACAGGAACCCCGCGCCCGGAACCTCGCCTTCGCCCGCGCCCGCGGTTTCGGCATCCTGTCGATCAACGGCCCCGAAGGCCCGCTTGCCGCCCACATCCCCTTCCTTCTCAACGCTGACGCCAGTTTTGCCGAGCTGCACCTGGCGCGGTCGAACCCCATCGCCCGTGCAGGACTGCCCGCCCCCGCGCTGATCGCCGTGGCGGGGCCGGACGCCTACATCTCGCCCGATTGGTATGGCCCGCACACCGACGTCCCCGATCAGGTTCCGACCTGGAACTATGTCGCCGTCCACCTGCGCGGGACCTTGGAGCCTTTGCCCGAAGGCGCGCTTCGTCCCCATGTCGATGCCCTGTCAGCGGAACACGAAAGCCGAATCGCGGGCAAGCGCCCCTGGACCAGCGCCAAGATGACCGAGGGCGCGATGCCCCGGATGATGCGGATGATTCTGCCCTTCCGATTCCAGGTGACGGCGGTCGAGGGCACGTGGAAGCTGAACCAGAACAAGACCCCCGAAATCCGCGCCCGCGCGGCGGTGGCCCTGTCGCAGGGCAATGCCCATGCGCAGGACATTGCCGCCTTGATCCGCCAGGACCTTGGCTAGCGGAAAACATTGCCGGACCGCGTCCGGCATGGCAGGTTCCCCGCGATCCAGATCGACGGGTTGCGCATGAAGGTCATCCACCGTTCCGACCAGCTGCTTGTGATCGAGGACAGGCCCTGGTTCATCGGCATCCTGATGATCGGCATGACGCTGATCTTCCTCTTTGGCAGCATGAAGCTGCTTGCGGCGGGCGAGGTCTTTGGTGGCCTGATGATGCTTCTGGTCGGCGGGGGTGTTCCGATTCTGATCGGCGCGCTTATGGTGCGCCGGGTGCGGCTGACCTTCGACCGTGCCCAAGGGGCGGTGACTCGCACCAGCCGCTCGGTCGGCGGTCTGACACGCGAGGTATATGCGCTGGACCGGGTCGAGACGGCGCAGCTTGGCGCCAGCACGGACAGCGATGGCACGACCTACCGGACCGAGTTACGGCTGCGGGACCCGTCGGAGATCGTGCCCTTCACCAGTTACTACACCAATGGCCGCAAGCCCGAGCGGATGGCCGAGGCGGTGAATGGCTGGCTGACCGCCCCCGATCAGGTTCAAGCGCCGCCAAGGGCTGCGGAGGTCCGTTAACATTCCGTTGCCGTCCACGGCCAAGCCATTGAAATCAAGTGTCTTGCCGGGAATGTCCACCGTGGACAGTCTCAAGCCCGGTTTACACCCGGCCCCCTGCCGCCCTAGACTTCCCCCATCATCCCGGAGGTCCCCATGCCCCTGCCCCTCGCCCCCCTGATCCCGCTGGCCGTGCGCCTTGGCCTTGTCGCCTCGACGAGCTGGGCGGTGACCCGATGGGTCCGCTCTGCCGCGTATCCCGGCCGCACCGATCAGCGGGCCGAGGATGCGCTGGACGAGCTGGGCGAAGGTCTCACGGTCCACCACCCTGCAGACCGGGCCGCCGACAGTCCGGGGGATCGGCAGACCAATGCGACAGCAAGGCTCCGTCGGGTGGTCCGCTTCCGGGGCAAAGCCTATGAAGTGGACGCCAGCCTGATGGCCCGACTCCGCCTGCGCGAGACCGACGAATGAAACTGTACCACGCCCCCGCCTCGCCCTTTGTCCGCAAGGTGATGGTCCTGCTGCACGAGGCCAGGGCCACCGACCGTGTCACGCTGGTCCCGGCTTCCGGAAGCCCCCTTGACCCTGGCACCCTGCCCATCGACCGAAACCCCCTGGGCAAGATCCCTGCGCTGGAGCGTCCCGACGGCCCCACGCTTTATGACAGCCGGGTGATCACCCGCTACCTGGACGACCTTCTGCAAGCCCACCTCTATCCCGCCGCCCCGCGGCTGTGGGACACTCTGGTCATCGAAGCCACTGGCGACGGCATCGCCGAGGCCGCCGTCCTGATGCGGTACGAGACCTTCGTTCGCCCCGAGGCTACCCGGTCCCCCGCCTGGGCCGACGCGCAATGGCAGAAGATCGCCCGCGCCCTGGCCGCGCTGGAACAGCGCTGGATGAGCCACCTCTCCGGTCCGCTGGACATGGGCCAGATCGCGGTTGGCAGCGCGCTGGGCTACCTGGACTTCCGGCATGCCGACCGCGACTGGCGGGCAGGCCATCCCGCTTTGGCCGACTGGTATGCTGCCTTCGACGCCCGCCCCGCGATGCGTGCCACCGCGCCCGACGCCTGACCCGCGCGTCTGCCGCGCAACACCGGACCATTGGCCGCAGAGAAATGCGGCCCTGCGCCCCTTTGTCCGCTGGACGAGGGGGAAAGCCTTGGCTAGATACTCGCGCGGCGGGGCATGGCACATCCATTGCCCCTCAAGTCATATGGGTCGGCAACCACCGGCCTGAAAGGGGAGAATATCTCGTGTCCCACGCAGACGATCACGCAGGCACCGGCGAAGGCAATCGGCGGGATTTCCTGTACTACGCAACGGCGGGCGCCGGGGCGGTGGCCGCTGGCGCCGCTGTCTGGCCGCTGGTCAACCAGATGAACCCCTCGGCAGATGTCCGGTCGCTGGCCTCCATCATGGTCGATGTATCGGCCGTGGAGGTTGGCACGCAGCTGACGGTGAAATGGCTGGGCAAGCCGGTCTTCATCCGCCGCCGCAGCCCGGAAGAGATCGAAGCCGCCCGCAACACCGCGCTGACCGACCTTGTCGATGCAAGATCGGAAAATGCCAACAAGCCCGACACTGACGCCTCGGACACGAACCGCACCCTTGACGACGCGGGTGAGTGGCTGGTGATGATGGGCGTCTGCACCCACCTTGGCTGCGTGCCGCTGGGCGATGGCGCGGGTGAGTTTGGCGGCTGGTTCTGCCCCTGCCACGGGTCGCACTACGACACGGCGGGCCGTATCCGCAAAGGGCCCGCCCCGCGCAACCTGCCGGTGCCGGTTGCCGCCTTCACCGATGAAACCACGATCAAGCTTGGGTAAGGATCAACATCATGGCCGGAATTCCGCACGACCATTACGAGCCCAAGACCGCTGGTGAGCGCTGGCTGCACAAGCGCTTGCCCATCGTCGGGCTTCTCTACGACACCATCGTGATCCCCACGCCCAAGAACCTGAACTGGATGTGGATCTGGGGCATCGTCCTGACCTTCTGCCTTGCGCTGCAGATCGTCACCGGGATCGTCCTTGCAATGCATTACACGCCGCATGTCGACATGGCCTTCGCCTCGGTCGAGCACATCATGCGCGACGTGAACGGCGGCTACTTCATCCGCTACCTGCACCAGAACGGCGCGTCGCTGTTCTTCTTCGCGGTCTACCTGCACATCTTCCGCGGCCTTTACTACGGCAGCTACAAGGCACCGCGCGAGGTGACCTGGATCATCGGGATGATCATCTTCCTGCTGATGATGGGCACAGCCTTCATGGGCTACGTGCTGCCCTGGGGCCAGATGTCCTTCTGGGGTGCCACGGTGATCACCGGCCTCTTCGGCGCGATCCCGGGCATCGGCGAATCGATCCAGACCTGGCTTCTGGGCGGACCAGCGGTGGACAACGCGACGCTGAACCGCTTCTTCTCGCTGCATTACCTTCTGCCGTTCGTGATTGCGGCGCTGGTCGCGGTCCACATCTGGGCCTTCCACACCACTGGCAACAACAACCCCACCGGAGTCGAGGTTCGCCGTGGGTCCAAGGAAGAAGCCGAGCGTGATACCGTGCCGTTCTGGCCCTACTTCGTGATCAAGGACCTCTTCGCCCTGGCGGTGATCCTGGCGGTGTTCTTCGCCATCGTCGGCTTCATGCCGAACTACCTGGGCCACCCCGACAACTACATCGAGGCGAACCCGCTGGCGACGCCCGCGCACATCGTGCCGGAATGGTACTTCCTGCCGTTCTACGCGATCCTGCGCGCCTTCACCGCGGACGTCTGGGTCGTGATCGCGGCCGAATGGCTGTCCTTCGGCATCATCGACGCCAAGTTCTTCGGCGTGCTGGCGATGTTCGGGGCCATCGCGGTCATGGCGCTTGCGCCGTGGCTGGATACCTCCTCGGTCCGGTCGGGCAAGTATCGCCCGATGTTCAAGTGGTGGTTCGCACTGCTGGTCGTCGACTTCATCGTCCTGATGTGGTGCGGTGCCATGCCCGCGGAAGAACCGTACGCCACGATCTCGCTGATCGCCTCGGCCTACTGGTTCGCCTACTTCCTGGTCATCCTGCCGCTGCTTGGCGTGATCGAGAAGCCGCTGGCCCAGCCCGCGACCATCGAGGAAGACTTCAATGCCCACTACGGCTCCAAAGCCCATCCGGCCGAGTGAGAGGAAACCGAACATGTTCCGCAACATCGCACTCATCGCCGCATCGGCCCTGACCCTGACTGCCGGGGGCGTCATCGCCGCCGGGGAAGGTGGGCATGTCGAGGACGTGGCCTTCGCCCATGAAGGTCCGTTCGGCAGGTTCGACCAGTTCCAGCTGCAGCGCGGCCTTCAGGTTTATACCGAGGTCTGCGCAGGCTGCCACGGCCTGAAGTACGTCCCGATCCGCACCCTGTCGGACGAGGGCGGCCCCGGCCTGCCCGAGGATCAGGTCCGCGCCTATGCCACTCAGTTCACCGTGACCGACAAGGAAACCGGCGAGGACCGCGAGGGCCTGCCGACCGACAACTTCCCGGCCAACACGGGGGCTGGCGCACCCGACCTGTCGCTGATGGCCAAGGCGCGCGCTGGCTTCCACGGGCCTTACGGGACGGGCATGAACCAGCTCTTCAAGGGCATGGGCGGGCCGGAGTACATCCACGCCATCCTGGTCGGCTACACCGGCGAAGAGAAGGAAGAGTTCGGCTCGTTCTTCTACGAGAACACCGCCTTCTCGACTGGCTGGATCGCAATGGCCCCGCCGCTGTCCGACGACGCTGTGACCTATGCTGACGGAACTCCGGCCACGGTGGACCAGATGGCGATGGACGTCGCGTCGTTCCTGTACTGGGCGGCCGAGCCGAAGCTGATGGACCGCCGCAACGCGGGCTTTGTCAGCGTGCTGTTCCTCGCGCTTCTGGCGACGCTGCTGTACCTTACCAACAAGCGCCTCTGGGCCGGGATCAAGGGCAAGAAGCAGCCCGCCTGATCGGCCTACACAAGCGTTCCGGAAAACCCCGCCCTCGTGCGGGGTTTTTCATTTGCGGCCCAGGTAGTCCTGCACGTCCTTGGGCGGATGGGCGAGAAGCGTCCGCGTCTCGACCGGGGCCTGCACGACGCCCCCCGCCACAAAGGCCGTATCGCCGCCAAGCGCCAATGCGTCCTGCGGGTCATGCGTCACCATCAGGACCAGCGCCCCGGTGTCGTCCGCCACGGCGCGCACCAGGTCCAGCATCTCGCCCCGCAGGGCGGGACCCAGCGCGGCAAAGGGCTCGTCCAGCAGCAGGATCGGGCGGGCTCGCAGCAGCGCCCGCGCCAGCGCCGCGCGACTGGCCTGCCCGCCGGAAAGCTGGGTGGGACGCCGTGGACCCAGGCCCTCAAGGTCGACGCGCGCCAGGGACTCGTCGATCCGCGCATGGTCCGCTGGCGTCAGCCGCAGGTCGGGGCGGAGGCCAAGGCCCAGGTTCTGCGCCACAGTCAGATGGGGAAACAGGTTCTGGTCCTGGAAGAGGATCGTTACCGGCCTGTCGCCGGGAGGCACCCCGGCCAGGTCGCTGCCCTGCCACAGGATGCGCCCCTCGGTCGGGGCCAGAAAGCCCGCGAGCGCCGACAGAAGCGTGGACTTCCCCGCGCCCGACGGCCCCATGACCGCGATTCGGCTGCCCGGCGGAGCCGACCAGTCGGCGGTCAGGCGGAAGGTCCCTTGCACCAGGGTCAGGCGGTCAAGCTGCAGCACGGCGGCCTCCGGCATCACAGGCCCAGAAGAGGGCGAAGGACAGGGTGACAAGGATCAGCGCGGCAGAGGCGGCGGCTTCCATCCGGTAGGCGCCGGTCAGCTGGCTGACGACAAGCGGCAACGTCGCCTGCCGCTCCCCGGCGAAAAGCGCGATGACCCCCAGGTCGCCCATCGACAGGGCTGCGGCGATCCCGGTGCCAAAGCCCAGCGGGCGGGCCAGGCGCGGCAGGACCAGCCAGCGCAGGCGCGGCCAGCCTTTCAGCGCCAGACTGTCGGCCAGGCGGCCATAGTCGGCCTGCAAGGCGCGGGCCTCGGGCAGAAGGATGCGGTAAAGGTAGGGCAGCGACAGGGCCACATTGACCAGGATGGTGACCGGAAGGGCCAGGCTCATCGGCGGCGCAAAAGGTTGGATCAGCAGGAAAAGCCCGGTTCCCAGCACCAGACCGGAGGTTGCCAGTGGCAGGATCGCCGCGCCTTCCAGCAGGGTACTTCGGTGGCGTGCTGCGGCAAGCGCCAAAGTCAGCGCCGCCGTCGTGGCCAGAAGCGCAGAGATCAGCGCGACAAGGACCGACCGCACCGCCGCGGGCAGGACCGAGGCGGGCAGATCACCCAGGCCGGGCAGTCCGCGCCACAGCACGGCAGCCAGCGGCAGCACCAGGAACAGCGCGCTTGCGGCCAGCGCCATGCCATCCCCCCAGCGCCGCCATCCGGCGGGGGCCGCCAGGGAGTGGTCCCGGTCCAGCCCGGCCCCGAAACCTGCAGGCCGGGTCAGTATCCAGGCCGCCAGCGCCGCGATCCCGCCCAGGATCAGTTGCACCCCGGCCAGCCCGGCAGCCCGGCCCAAGTCGAACTCGAACCGCACGGCCTGGTAGATCGCCAGCTCGATCGTGGTGGCGGAAGGCCCGCCGCCCAGGGTCAGGACCACGGCAAAGCTGGTCAGGCAGATCACCAGGATCACCAGCGCGACGCCGGGCAGCACCTCGCGCAGCATGGGCCATTCCAGGTGGCGGAACGTCTCGGACGGGCCGAAACCCAGGGATTGCGCCAACCGGATCCGCTCGGCCGGGATGGACAGCCAGCCTTGCAGGATCATCCGGGTGGCCAGGGGGAGGTTGAGGAACACATGGGCCAGGACAACGCCGTGCAGCCCGTAGATCGAGATCGGCGGCAGTCCAAGGGCGACAAGCGCCTGGTTGATAACGCCGGAGCGGCCGAAAACAGCGAGAAGCCCAAGGACAGCGACCACGGCAGGCAACAGGAACGGCGCACCCATCAGGGTGACAAGAAGGCCGCGCCCCGGGAACCGGCGGCGCGCCAGGGCGCGGGCGACTGGGATGGCCAGGAGCGTGGAAAAAGCAGCGGAGAGAAGGGCTTGCGTCACAGAAAATCGGACAGCGGTCCAGTCGGCGGGGCCAAGCGACATCCCCGCCCCCCGCCAGCCGACCGCGGCCAAGGGGGCGAGGACCAGCGCCAGCAGCAGGGCTGCAAGCGCCGGGGCGATCAGGTTCAGCGGGCGAGCGCGGCTTGCCATTCGGCCAGTGCCGCGTCGCGGGCGGCTTGCGCCTCTTCGGGGGACAGCAGGAGTGACTTCGCCGGGCGGAAGGCGTCGAATCCCTTTGGCAGGCCTGCCGCGGGGGTGACTGCCGGATACATCCAGTTCGTCTGCGGAATGACCGACTGGAACGCGTCAGTCAGCATGAAATCCAGGAACTGGTCCGCGAGTTCGGGCTGGTCGGACGAGGCAAGCTTTCCGGCGACCTCGATCTGCATGTAGTGGCCTTCGTCGAACAGGGCGGCACCCTTGGTGTCATCGCTTTCCGCGATCAGGTGGTAGGCCGGGCTGGTGGTGTAGGACAGCACCATGTCCGCCTCGCCTTCCAGGAACAGGCCGTAGGCTTCGGACCAGCCGGGCGTCACGGTGACGATGTTGTCCGCCAGCCCCTGCCAGATTTCCGGCGCGCGGTCACCATAGGCGGCCTTGACCCAAAGCAGCAGCCCAAGGCCCGGCGTCGAGGAGCGGGGGTCCTGGATCACGATCTTCAGGTCCGAGGCAGCGAGAGCCTCGAAGGATTTCGGCGGCTCGGGCAGCTTGGTCTTGTCGTGGACAAAGGCGAACCAGCCCCAGTCGAAGGGCAGGAAGTTGGGGTCGGCGAAGTCCACCGGCAGGTTGGTCGTCGGGGTTTTCCCATGTGGTGCAAAAAGTTGCGTGGCGCTGGCGGCGGCGGTCAGGCTGGTGTCCAGACCCAGCACAACATCAGCCTCCGACGCCGTGCCTTCCAACTGGACCCGGGCCAGAAGCGCCGCACCGTCGCCCGCGGGAACGAATTGCAGGTCGCAGGCGCAGGTGGCCTCGAACGCCGTCTCGATCGCCGGGCCGGGGCCCCATTCCGAGGTGAAGCTGTCGTAGGTCAGCACGGTCAGGACGGGAGTTTCGGCCAGCGCAGGCATCGCGATGGTCAGAAGGCCCGCAGCAAGGAGGTGTTTTTGCATCGTTTTTCTCCATGTTGCGACGGAATGGTCGGGGATGGAGAACCCATGCACCTTCCCTCCGCCGGTATGATCCGGTTCAGGTTCGACGGGTTCGCTTTCGCATCTCAGCCGGTCAGGGCTCCCCGAGGTAAGGGGGAACATAGGGGAAGGGGCGGCAGGTGCAAGGGGTCTTCGGGTCGCCGCACCACCCTGGCCTTGCGGCGGGTGGTGCGGGGAAGGATCACGGCGCGCGCAGGTCCTGGTAGTCGCCCCCGGTGCGCAGCGTCACCGTCACGGGCGCGCCGCTGCGGTTGCGCCAGAACCAGCCGTGGTTGCCGGTGAAGGCGGCGGTCAGCTCTCCGGCCTGGTCAGGGACGGCGCGGCCCTGTTCGTAGCTGATCTTCTGCCCGGCCCCGTCACCGTGCATGTCGAAGTTCACCACGCCGCCATTTGCCGTCCAGACGTAGCGGGCCGTCTGGCCTTCCTCCATCGCCAGTTTCACCTCGATCCCTTCACCGGGGGCCAGAGTGTAGCTGACCTCGTCGCGCCAGTCCGGGGTGGTGGCTTCGGCGACAGCGGCCTCGACGGGATCGGAAGCCGCGGCCGCAGACTCGGGCGCAGCTCCCGTCAAGGAGGGCTGGGTGCCGATCACCGCGGAAATGGCGGCAAGCTGGGCGTCGATCCGGTCTAGCCGCGCAAGGATCTCGGGTGCGGCAGCGGTTGGCACAGCGGCCGGCGCTGCGGTGGCCTGGGCGTCCGCCTCGGCTTCGGCGGCAAGCTGCTGCTTGATCTCGCCCATCTCGGTCAGGCCGGTCAGCCCGCCCACCCCGGTCGGGTCGATCCCGTATTCGGCCGGCAACCAGAAGAGGACAAGGATGGCCCCTGCAGACCCGGCCGCCAGAAGAGTGGACCGGATCAGGCCACCGGGGGTGGCAGGCACTGTCTGGACGGCGGCACGGGTCTCGGCCCGCAGTTCGTAAGGATTGGTCATGGTGCGCCCTCCCTTCAGGCGACGAAATAGCCGGTGATCTGCAGGCCCATCAGGGCAAAGCCAGCCACCATCATCAGGACATTCGCGGCATAGGCCTGCCGCGCGAAGGCCGGACGCGCCCGCCACTGGCGCATCGCCAGCAGGATCAACGCGAGGGCCATCAGCTGGCCCAGCTCGACGCCCACGTTGAACGCGATCAGGTTGCCCAGAAGCCCGTCGGGCGAGATGTCGTAGTCCTGGATCTTGGTCGCGAGGCCAAAGCCGTGGAGAAGCCCGAAGATCAGCGTCGCCGCCTTGGTATCCGGCTGGACGCCGAACCACAGCCGGAAGGCGCCAAGGTTGTCCAAGGCCTTGTAGACGACCGAGAACGCGATGATCGCGTCGATGACGTAGGCGTTGATCGAAATCGACCACCAGACGCCAGCGATCATCGTGATCGAATGGCCGGCGGCGAAGATGCTGACATAGGTGGCGATGTCTTTCGTTCGATAGAGAAAGAAGATCACACCGGCCAGGAACAGCAGGTGGTCGTAGCCGGTCACCATGTGCTTGGCGCCAAGATAGATGAAGGCGATCGGGCGAAAGCCCGTCACCTCTTGCACATAGCCCGCGTCGCCTTCGGTGACGTTGTGGGCCAGGGCCGCTCCGGCGATGAGAAGGGCGGCAAGGCAGGTGACAAGCGCCAGCAGCGCCTGCCAGGGCAAGGGGGGACGCCACTGCGTCCGTTGGGTGGAAACCATGTGGTCTTTCCTGACTGATGAGAACTGTCGAACCGCCCTTTGCGGGGCGGCGGCTCAGGTCGTCATCGGACGGGGCGGTCGCCTTGGGCCGTCAGGCGGAGAGCTTACGGCGACCAAGGACCCCGAAGGGTCGTCGCGGCCTGGGTTCGAGTAGACCTCGACGCCGTGGCTGGTCAGCAGGGCGACGCTGACATGGTCGTGGTCGCTGGAGTCGTGGTGGGCCTCGGGGTGGTGGTGATCAGCGCCCGCTTCGTGGGTATGGTGGTCCGCCTCGGCGACCAGCGTTCCGGGGCCGTGGTGGGCAGCCTCAACCGCGGGGGCAAGCGCCAGCGCAAGCAGAAGAAGCAGGCAAAGCGCCCGTTCGATGCCGAAACTGGTCAGGATCGCCCGCATTCCCTGCCTTTCGGGGATGGTTTCCCCTGTCGTTCTTCCGACGGTTCGCGGGAAGGTAGGGATTGCGGCTGCCTTCCGCAAGCCGGGGACAGGATCATTCCCGGCGGAGATAGATCGTGCCGTTCGGCTCGCCTGTCATGTCCTCGGCAAAGCCAAGGGCGGCGAGGGCGGGGGCAAGTTTGGTGCGGGCGGCGGTGACCTCGGACGGGTCGAGGAAGGGCACCAGGATGCGGCGGACGCCGGTGAGGGCGGCCTCGGTGAAGGCCTCGGCCGGAAGAAGTGGGCCGGACAGGCGCAGAACCTCGGGTCGCGCAGAGGCAAGCAGCTTGTGCAGGCCGGACCAGATGCCCTCGGCGTTCAGGGTGGCCTGCGACCAGGTGATCCCGCTGGCGTGGGCAAAGTTCAGCGCGGCGATGCGGCGGGACATGAGGAGGAGCGAGGGGCGTTCTTCGTGGATGGTCACCTGCAGATCGGGGTTCGCGGCGCGGGCGCGCAGGGCGACGAAACCGATGCCGCAGTCAAGGTCCAGAAGCCGGGTGCAGCCGTTCAGGAACCCCGCGATGTTGCGCGCATGGCGGCGGTCGAACTTGCCGGACTTCAAGACCTCCATCGTGGCTGCCGTGAAAACGCGGGGGTCCAGCGGGATCTTCACGGTCTGGTTCTCGACCACTTCCAGCGGGATGTCCGCCGACAGGTCTGCAGAACCGGAGACATAGGGCGAGGCGAAAGCTGACCCCCATCCGGGCGGCGGCGGGGTGCGGCGGTCCTCTTTCGGCAGGGCGTTGCGGCGCTGTTCCAGCTTGGTCTGGACCGCCTTCACGGCCTCTTTGTCGCGCAGCTTCGGCGGCTTGGCGACGACCTGGCTGATCGGGACGCCGGACCCTGTGATCAGGTCGTCGACCATCGTCTGGTAGTCGGGCGACAGCCGGATTTCCGCCAGCCGCGCTTCGGCCCGGGCATGTGCGGCCTCGTGCAGGGCGCGGACCTCGTCGTCCTGCAAGAGCGCAGCCATGATCCTCTCGCGGCGGTCGCGGTGGCGGGCGATCTTGAGGTCCTCGACCTCATTCCGGTCCTGCAGGGACCAGTAGTCGGACCCGTATTTGGTCAGCTTGCCATTCGCATTGCCGCGGAACTTCCGCAGCGTGTAAGCGTCCATCGACTTGATGGCATAGTGGTTGATCTGCGCCCAGTCATAGCCCACCGTCCGCCGGATCGAGCGCCAGCCGCGGAACTTGAACCATTCCTCCAAGGGGCGGCCCGACCCGTTCACCCAGTGCTGGCTGTCGGGATAGTCGGTTTCGCGGAACTTCTCCTTGATGACCGGGCGGTGCATCCCCAGCCGCTGATGCGCGGCGTCGAAGCGCAGCATGGTCTTGGTGCCCCAGCCCTTGTTCCAGAACTCGGGCGCGGCGCGGGTGAACTGGTCGGTGATCGGTGCGCGCGACCAGTCGCGGACGCCGGAGGACCCAAAGATCCGCCAGGTCATCACGATGGCATGGGCATCCATCGCGTTCAGGTCGGTGACCAGACCGTCCAGCGTGCCCGAGGGGTGGTTGATCACCATGAACTCGTCCGCGTCGATCACCAGCACCCAGTCCGAGTTGACGATCAGCGGTTCCTCGGCAGCGGCCTTCAGCATCGAGGGGTGGGGCTTCATGCCCTTGGGGATCACGTTCTCGCGGTGATGGACGCCGGTGTCCATCGCCTCCAGCCGTTTCAGAAGCGTGTCGGTCCCGTCCGAGCAGTCGTTGGTGTAGACCATCAGCTCGGTGAAGCCCAAGGCCAGGTGATGCGCGACCCATTCGACGACGAAGGGCCCTTCGTCCTTCATGGTGGACAGGACCACCAGTGACCCATGCGGGCTGGTCTGGCGGGTGAAGCTCATTCTTCCAGCGCGGCGGTGGGGTCGATCTCCAGCTTTTCGCACATCCGGGCGATGTAACTGCCTTTCAGGGGCGGGTTCTTGCGCCACCAGGGCCGGGCGGCATTGGTGTAGATGTGGACCGACAGGGTCGCGTCGGTGAAGTGGCCTTCGACGTTGGAATGCGGGTCGTAGAACACGTCGTTCAGCTGGAACGGGACCGGGTACAGCGTGTCGGCGGTCATCGCCTTGTCGATGTCGCCCGTCGCTTGCGCGAAATGGGTAAAGGCCTGCGGGCCAAAGGCCGTGCGTTCCGTCTGGAAGATGCGGACGGCTTTCGGCAGCGAGCGGTCCAGCTTGTCCATCTTCTTCTTCTGCCGGTTGCCCCACCACGCTGGGTAGTCCGGCAGGTTGTCATAATAGTCGAGCAGGCTTTCGATCAGCTTGCCGGTCGTCGGCATGGCGACCACCCCGCAGTTCAACGCGCCGCGCATGCCGTGGCCGGCGTAGATATGCTCCTGCCCCTCGGGGAAGGGGCGGTAGCAGTAGGCGTCGCAGTCGATCCAGATCGCACCCGTCTTGGCGATCATCTTGTAGCGGAAGACGTTCGACAGGAAGGACGCCGAGGTTTCGGCGACGATGTTCCGGTCGATGTCCATGATCTCGGTCGCGGGGCGGACTTCGACGCCCTTAGGCACATTCCGGACGCTGTCCGTGCAATACAGCGTCACCGGATGCCCCATCACCAGGTGCGACTTCAGGCACAACTGGTTGACGTAATGCAGGCTTTCGCCAATCCAGAGCGAGGCGACAGGGCGGCGGTTCAGGTCCATGGGGCGTCCTTTGGGCGGTCAGAAGACCGAAGCGAAACGGTCGGGCAGGCGGAACAGCGACTTGGTCCGCCCCCCGCCGAAGAAAGTGATCTTGCCGTCGTGCAGGTGTTGCTGTTCGTCGATCATGCGCTTGCGGAAGTCAGGGAGTTCGGCGTCCTCGCGGACGGCGACGCCCTTGGATAGCGCAAGGAAGGTTTCCAGATCCTTTCCCCAGGCCTTGCCGACCTCATCGGGGTTGCGGTCCCCGGCCATGATCGCGCGCATGTCCTTGCGACCGGCCAGGCGCTCGGTGACCCGGTCAAAGTCGAAGAAGCGCAGGTGGATGAGGTAAAGATGCGGGTCCAGCACGCGCGGCTGGTGGCTGTTGGCATGCCCGCCGATGGTAAAGCCGGTCTCCTTGCGCAAGACGCAGGGCTTGGCGTAGTTGGCATTCGCCCGGAAGACGCGGCGGCGCGACAGGATCGGTTGGTCGTCGGCCAAGGGTTCCGGCTCGGCCTCGGGGTTGTGGACCAGCTCGATCCCGAAGGGGCACAGCGAGGCGGGCGCGCGCTTGCCGGTGTAGCGGGCAAGGTAGGTCACCAGATCGGGGGCGACAGCGGGGTCGACGATGACCACCTCGTCCACGTCGCCGACGATGAACCAGTTGTAATAGCGCAGCATTCCGGCCGAAAACTGGCTGTTGATGCCCCAGCGCCGCCGTTCCATCCGCCACATCGTCGGGTCGCGGGGCAGGTGGATGACGTTGGCACCGTCACAGATGCGGTCATGTTCCGGGTCGCCGCCGTGGGACAGGACGTAAAGATGCTCGCGCCCGAACTGGCGACCGTAGTAATCGACCCAGCGCTGCAGGAAGTAATAGTCCTTGTAGACCATCGTCATGGCCCCGGCCGGCTTCTTGGTCGGATCAAGCGTGGCAGGGCTGTCGGACATCTGGGTTCCCTGAGGATGCGCCGGGACGCTATCACGCGGCTCCAAAGGCTTTCAAGCGGAGGTGGCGCGGCCACCCTCGGTGCGCAACTGGTCGATGAAGCTGCGCAACAGCGGCACGCGACGGGGGCGGAAGCTTTCGTCGGTCACGCGGATGTCGGTCATCTGCGCGACCTTGAAGCGGCGGAAATCCTGGCGGAGACAGCAGAAAGCCAGGCACTGCACCTCGCGGTCCAGAAAGACGGTGCCCAGGGGCCAGATCCGGCGGTGGGTCACCTGGCCGTTCAGGTCGCGGTAAGTCAGGTCCAGCGCGCGTTCTTCCCAGGCCGCCTCGCGCAGGGTCTGCATGTGCGGCGGCAAGGGCGCGCGGCGTTCGTGGCGGTAGGTCTGGGTCACCGCATGAACCGCCTGACGCTGCACGCGGTCGGGTAGGGTGGCGATGATCTTGGCCTGCGCTGCAGCCGCGGCTTTCGCAAGCGCGGGGTCGCCGGCCATTGTCACCTCGGCCAGACCCAGGATCAGCGCCTCGACCTCCAGCCGGGTGAACATCTGTGGCGGCAGCGCGGGGTCCTCGGTCAGGGTATAGCCCGCCCCCGCCGCGCCATCTATCAGCGCGCCCGCAAGCCGCAAGGCCTGGATATCGCGGTAGAGCGTGCGTTCCGACACGCCCGTCTCCTCGGCCAGCCGTGCGGCGGTGACCGGCTGGGGAAGCAGCCGGAAGGCGGTCAACAGGCGAAACAGGCGGTCGGACTTCGGCATCGCATCCTGTCAGGTTATGGCAGGAGGGGTAGGCTAATCTGATCGCATGGCAACGCAAGGAGAAAGACGTGCTGACCCTTTATCATTCCCCCGAAAGCCGCTCGGTCGCGATCCTGTCGCTGATCGAGGAGATGGGCATCCAAGACTGGATCGAGGTGCGGACAGTGACCATACCCCGCATGGACGGCTCGGGCGGGCGCGATCCCGCAAACCCGCATCCCGAGGGCAAGGTCCCGGCATTGGTGCATGACGGGGTCGTCCTGACCGAACGCGCGGCGATCATCCTGCACCTGACCAGTCTCTTTCCCGACAGCGGCATGGCGCCAATGGTCGGCACGCCGGAATGGGGCGCTTTCGCCACATGGATGGCCTGGTATCAGGGTGTACTGGAACCGGCTTTCATCCTGGAGGGCGCAGGCATCACGCATCCCTGGCTGACGGCGGCGATCCGCGACCACAAGACGGCCGTGGCCCGGCTGCGCGCGGCGCTGGAAGCGGGTCACTGGATCATGGGCGACAGCTTCAGCGCGGCGGATATCCTGCTGCATGGCCCTTACGCCTGGTTTCCCGAGGGGATTCCCGATGACCCGCTGATCCGCGACTGGGTGGACCGCTGCAAGGCGCGGGCGGCCAGCCTCAAGGTGCGGACCGAGGATGCCCGACGGATGGCAGCCCTGCGCGCAGCGGCGTGACGTTCAGGGGATGAGGGCCGCTGCCGGGCCTTTGGGTCCGGCAGCGAGTTCGATCTGCGGTATTGCCCCATGATCCCCAAGTCGGCATATGGCAGCGGACCGGGCAGGGAGAGTGGGGACGCAGGTGACGACGGTGCCGCAGCAGGATGTGCGAGAGCTTGCCGACCGCATGCGGCTGAACGCGGCGGCATTCATCGTCACGATCTATGGCGACATCGTCGTGCCGCGGGCGGGAGTCCTCTGGACCGGGTCGCTGATCGCGCTGTGCGACCGGGTCGGGATCAACGAATCCCTGGTGCGGACGGCAATCTCGCGGCTGGTGGCCGCAAGGCAGCTAGCGGGGGAACGGATCGGGCGGCGCAGCTACTATCGTCTGGAAAGCCAGGCCTCGGCCTCGTTCATGGCCGCCGCCGATCTGCTGTATGGGCCGGACCGTCCGGCAAAGGGCTGGCAGATCCTGTATGACCGGGACCTGAAGCCGGAAGACGCGCGCCGTCAGCGGATGGGCCATATGGGGGGGCAGGTCTTCATCCGCCCGGACCGCAGCCAGCCTTTCCCGGATGGGGCGCTTGGCTTCCGGGCCGAAGCGGTGACAACGGCGGTCCCGCTGGCCGATTTCTGGGATCTGACGGCGCTGTCCGAAGGCTATGACGGCTTCATGCAGTTGTTCTCGGGCCTTGATCCTGCAGCACTTGGCGATGCGGATGCCCTGACCGCGCGGCTGTTGCTGGTCCACGCCTACCGTTTCGTTCTGCTGCGCGACCCGCGTCTTCCAGCTGAACATCTGCCGCCAAACTGGAACGCCGCCGAGTCGCGCGCCCTGTTCCGCCGGGCCTATGAGGCGCTTACCCCTGGCGCGCACCGTCATATCGCGGCCTGCTGCGAAGGGGTTGACGGGCTGTTGCCTGCCGAAACCGACTTGACCGCCCAACGCCGCGCCGGACTTCTGCGCCAGTCCTGACCGGAGTGTCGGTCGGGCTGCGGCCTTGGCGGCCAGGGTAAAACATTACACGAATGGCAAATTTTTCTCTTGTTGTGTGATGTATTGCGTCGTATACGTTGACCGATCGGTCGGCGAATAGGGAATCACCGGCCTTCGTCACATCAAAGCAGGGGGGAAGGATGCGCGAGGCCTTCATTTGCGATGCGGTCAGAACGCCCGTGGGGCGGTATGGCGGGGCTCTGGCGCAGGTGCGCGCCGACGATCTGGCGGCCGAACCTCTCAAGGCGCTGATGGCGCGCAATCCGCAGGTGGACTGGTCGGCGGTGGATGACCTGATCTACGGCTGCGCCAACCAGGCGGGCGAGGACAACCGCAATGTGGGCCGAATGGCCGTATTGCTGGCCGGGATGCCCATTGGCGTGCCGGGAACCACGGTGAACCGCCTTTGCGGGTCGGGCATGGATGCCGTGGGCATGGCGGCCCGGGCGATCAAGGCCGGGGACTGCGACTTTGTCATCGCCGGCGGCGTCGAAAGCATGAGCCGCGCGCCCTTCGTGATGCCCAAGGCCGACACCGCCTTTTCGCGGTCGAATGCGGTCTATGACACCACCATCGGCTGGCGCTTCCCGAACCCGGCGATGAAGAAGATCTACGGCACCCATTCGATGCCGGAAACCGCCGACAATGTGGCGGCGGACTACGACATCTCCCGCGCGGACCAGGATGCCTTTGCGATCCGCAGCCAGCAGCGCTGGGCCGCGGCACAGGCGGCGGGGATCTTCCGGGACGAGATCGTGCCGGTGGTGATCCCGCAGAAGAAGGGCGATCCGCTGGTCATCGACACCGACGAGCACCCGCGTCCCGGCACCACGCTGGAACAGCTGGCCAAGCTGCGCGGCGTCAACGGGCCGGATCTGTCGGTCACGGCGGGCAATGCCTCGGGCGTGAATGACGGGGCGGCGGCTTTGGCAGTGCTGTCGGCCGAGGCCGCGAAGGCCCAGGGCCTGACGCCCAAGGCGCGGATCGTGGCAATGGCGGCGGCGGGGGTGGAGCCCAGGGTCATGGGCGTGGGCCCGGCACCTGCAGTGCGCAAGGTTCTGGCGCGGGCTGGCCTGACCTTGGACCAGATGGACGTGATCGAGCTGAACGAGGCCTTCGCCGCTCAGGCCCTGGCCGTACTGCGCGATCTGGGACTGCCCGACGATGCGGGTCATGTGAACGCGAACGGCGGCGCCATCGCGATGGGCCACCCGCTTGGCATGTCCGGCGCGCGTCTGATCACCACCGCGATGTACCAGTTGCACCGCACTGGGGGCCGCTATGCCCTTTGCACCATGTGCATCGGCGTCGGCCAGGGCATCGCCATCATCATCGAGAAAGTCTGAGGGAGGAACGAGCCATGTACGCACAGATGGTCAAGGCCGAGGGCGCCAAATCGCGCGAGGAGATGTCGGACCAGGAACGCGCCTTCCAGGACCGCATCGACCGGGGCGAGAAGATCGAGCCGAAGGAGTGGATGCCCGAGGGCTATCGCAAGACCCTGATCCGGCAGATCGGCCAGCACGCGCACAGCGAAATCGTCGGCCAGCTGCCCGAGGGCAACTGGATCACCCGCGCGCCGACACTGGAGCGCAAGGCGATCCTGCTGGCCAAGGTGCAGGACGAGGCGGGGCATGGGCTTTACCTCTACTCTGCCGCCGAGACGCTGGGTGTCAGCCGGGATGAGCTTCTGGCGGCGCTGCACAGCGGGAAGATGAAGTATTCGTCGATCTTCAACTATCCCACGCTGAACTGGGCCGACATCGGCACCGTGGGCTGGCTGGTCGATGGCGCGGCGATCATGAACCAGGTGCAGCTGCAAAAGACCTCTTACGGCCCCTACAGCCGCGCGATGATCCGCATCTGCAAGGAAGAGTCGTTCCACCAGCGCCAGGGCTACGACATCCTGCTGAAGATGTGCCTGCAAGGGACGCCCGAGCAGAAGGACATGGCGCAGGATGCGATGAACCGCTTCTGGTATCCGGCGCTGATGATGTTCGGGCCGTCGGACAAGGATTCCGTCCATTCCGCGCAGTCGATGCAGTGGAAGATCAAGATCAACACCAATGATGAGCTGCGCCAGAAGTTCGTCGACCAGACCGTCCCGCAGGCGGAATACCTCGGGTTGACGATCCCCGATGCGAACCTGAAGTGGAACGAGGCGAAGGGCGGCTACGACTTCTCTGAGCCCGACTGGGACGAGTTTTTCGACGTCATCGCCGGGAACGGCCCCTGCAACACCGAGCGTCTGGAAGCCCGTGTCACCGCCTGGGAAGACGGTGCCTGGTTCCGTGACGGGTTGATGGCGCATGCCAGGAAGCAGGACGCGCGCCGCGCCGCCGCACGTCTGGCCGCTGAATAACCGAAACCGGGCGGGCGAATCGCCCGCCCACAGGCACCCCAATCCCAATCCGGGAGGAGAAACCGATGTCCAGCGAATGGCCCCTGTGGGAAGTCTTCATCCGCGGCCAGCATGGCCTGAACCACCGTCATGTCGGCAGCCTGCACGCGCCCGACGCCGAAATGGCGATCTGCAACGCCCGCGACGTCTACACCCGCCGCAATGAAGGCGTGTCGATCTGGGTCGTGAAGTCGAACGAGATCACGGCCTCGGCGCCGTCCGAGAAGGGCCCGCTGTTCGAGCCGTCGAACTCCAAGGTCTACCGTCACCCGACCTTCTTCGACATCCCGGCTGAAGTGGGGCATATGTGATGCCGTCCCTGACCGACGTTATGACCTCCGACGCGGACCTGGCCCGCGCGCCCGGCATCCGCACGATGGCCGCCAAGGGCGCCGCCCCCGGCGATGCCTTTGCCACTTGGCTGTGCCGCATGGGCGACAATTGCCTGATCCTGGGCCACCGCGTGTCGGAATGGTGCGGGCATTCCCCCGTGCTGGAGGAAGACATCGCGCTGGCCAACACCGCGCTGGATCTGATCGGGCAGACTCAGCTGTGGCTGGGCCTGGCCGGTGAGGTCGAGGGCAAGGGCCGGACCGCCGACACCCTGGCCTACCTGCGCGACGCGGCGCAGTTCCGCAACGTTCTGCTGGTGGAGCGTCCCAATGGAGACTTCGGCCAGACGCTGATGCGGCAGTTCCTGTTCGACGCCTGGGCGATGGAGATGCTGCGCGCGCTGCAAGCATCCTCGGACAAGCGGGTGGCCGAGATCGCGGCCAAGGCGGCGAAGGAAGTGGCCTACCACCTGGAACGCTCGGCCGATCTGGTGATCCGGCTTGGCGACGGGACCGAGGAAAGCCGCACCCGGATGCAGAAGGCGCTGAACGTTCTATGGCCCTACACGGGTGAGCTTTTCCTGGGTGACGCGGTCGATCAGGCGATGGCTGACGCCGGGATCGCGCCTGCGCCGGAAAGCCTGAAAGCCGCCTGGGACCGCACCGTGGCCGAGGTGATGGCCGAGGCGACGCTGGTGCTGCCGGAAGGCACCTTCCAGCACAAGGGCGGCAAGCAAGGTCGGCATACCGAGGCTTTGGGCTTCATCCTGGCCGACATGCAGTTCCTGCAGCGCGCATATCCCGGCGGCACCTGGTAAGGCGATGAAGGCGGTGCTTCCCGATATCCAGATGGTGCGGCACTGGCTGGCCCAGGTGCCGGACCCGGAAATCCCGGTGATCAGCCTGACCGATCTGGGCATCATCCGGGATGTGGCCTGGCAAGACGACACTCTGGTCGTCACGGTGACGCCCACCTATTCCGGCTGCCCCGCGACCAGCGTGATCAACCTGGATATCGAGGCCGCGCTGCGCGCCAAGGGGATCGAAAAGCTGCGCCTTGAACGCCAGCTTTCGCCGCCCTGGACCACGGACTGGATCACCGCCGACGGCCGCGAAAAGCTGCGTGCCTACGGGATTGCGCCCCCGGTGGACGGCACCGCTGCCGACGGGCGGCTGGCGGGCCGCGTGGCCCGGTTGGCCGGAACCTCGAACCTGGTGATCGCCTGCCCGCGCTGCGGGTCCACCAAGACCGAGAAAGTCAGCCAGTTCGGCTCGACCCCCTGCAAGGCAAGCTACCGCTGCACCGACTGCCTGGAACCCTTCGACTATTTCAAATGCATCTGACGATGCGCCCGAACGGGAGGACATGATGTCTCGCTTTCATCCGCTGAAGGTCACCGAGGTCCGCCGCGAAACCCGCGACGCCGTGGTTGTGACCCTTGCCCCGCGCGACGAGGACCGCGCGCTGTTCGATTTCACCCAAGGCCAGTACCTGACCTTCCGCCGGGCCTTTGATGGCGAGGAGCTGCGCCGGTCCTACTCGATCTGCGCGGGCAAGCACGAGGGCGTGCTGCAGGTCGGGATCAAACGGGTCGATGGCGGTGCGTTCAGCACCTGGGCGAACGAGAACCTCGCGCCGGGGGACGAGATCGAAGCAATGCCCCCGATGGGCAAGTTCTTCACGCCCTTAGATGCCATTGCCGAAAAGCACTACCTGGGCTTTGCGGGCGGGTCGGGGATCACCCCGGTCCTGTCGATCATCAAGACCGTGCTCGCGGACGAGCCGCAGTCCCGCTTCACCCTGGTCTATGCCAATCGGGCGATCAACTCGATCATGTTCCGCGAGGATCTTGAGGACCTGAAGAACACCTACCTTGGCCGTTTTTCAGTGATCCATGTGCTGGAGACCGAGGCGCAGGACATCGACCTTTTCACCGGTCGCGTCGATGCAGACAAGATGAAAGCCCTGTTCACCGGCTGGATCGACCCCAAGTCCGTCGACACCGCCTTCATCTGCGGACCCGAGCCGATGATGCTGGCCATCGCCGCCAGCCTTCGCGACCACGGCCTGACCGACGCTCAGATCAAGTTCGAGCTCTTCGCCAGCGGCCAGCCCGGCCGCGCCAAGGCCAAGCCGGTGTCCAAGGCCGACCTGACGGCTGGCAACTCCACCGCCGCGACCGTGACGCTGGACGGCACCACCCGCAGCTTCGCCATGCCGCGCGCGGGCCAAAGCATTCTGGACGCCGCCATCGAGAACGCGCTGGACGCGCCCTATTCCTGCAAGGCCGGGGTCTGTTCGACCTGCCGCTGCAAGGTGCTGGAGGGCGAGGTCGAGATGCACACCAACCACGCGCTTGAGGATTACGAGGTGAGGGCCGGCTACGTCCTGTCCTGCCAAAGCTTCCCGCTGACCGACAAGGTCGTGGTGACATACGATGAGTGAGGGCAGCATGACCGAGACGATGAATATCGAGGACTACCTTGCCCAGGGCGGCGTCCTGACGTCCCCCGGCAATGTGCCCGCGCGCTATCGCGGAGAGCTGATGCGGCTGATGGGGTCCTTTGTGGACAGCGAGCTTGCGGCCTCGGCCGGGTTCGCCGGGTCGATCAACTTTGCGCCGGGGATCAAGGAGCGGATCGCCGCCAGCCGGATCACGCTGGAGAAGGCCGACCATGCCGAGCGGGTGCTTGCCGTGATGGCCGATTTCGGCACCGACACCGCACGGTATCAGCGCCAGCACGACTGGGCCGCCCGCGTTGCGCGGGACGCCGATTTCGGGTCGGTGCGGACGGGGGGCGACATGCGGTTGTCGGTGTTCCACTACCCGATCACCGGCTGGGCCGATGCGGTGGTGATGAACGTGCTTATGGGCCTCGCCACGGGCGTCCAGATGACCGAACTGACCCGCGTCTCTTACGCCCCCCTGGCCGAGGTTTTCCGCGAGATCGCCCCGCGTGAGGCGCGTCATGCCGCGCTGGGGATCGAGGGGCTGGACCGCCTTGTCGCCACGGACGAGGGCAAGGCCCAGGCCAAAGCCGCCGTCGCCTACTGGCGTCCGCGGGTGGCAGTGACCTTTGGCATCGCGAACTCGGCCCGCTACGACACCCAGGCCAAATTCGGCCTGCGCCATACCACGAACGAGACGCTGCACGCCCGCTGGGACGCGCTGGTCGCTGAAACCCTAGGGCCGATCGGCCTGAATTGACCTGCCGGGGGCCTGGCCCCCGCCCTGACCAAGGATGAACCCCATGACCGCATCGGCCCGCCCCCCGCGCCGGTTGGAAAGCTTTGTCTCCGGCCGCTGGACCCCCGGCGCCCGCGACGGCCAACCCTTGCTTGACGCCGCGACCGGAGAGGTCGTGGCCACCATCGATTCCTCCGGCGTCGACTTTGCCGGGGCCCTGGCCTACGGGCGCGAGGTCGCGGGGCCGAAGCTGCGGGCGATGTCGTTCCATGACCGGGCCGGGATGCTGAAGGCGCTTGGCTTGAAGCTGATGGAGCTGAAGGAAGAGTTCTACGCCGAAAGCCTGCACACCGGCGCCACCCGCTCCGATGGCTGGGTGGATATCGAGGGTGGAATCGGCACGATGCTGACCTTCGCCTCGAAGGCGCGGCGGGAACTGCCGAACACCCGTGTGCTGACCGATGGCGAGGTCGAGGTGCTGTCGAAGGACGGGAGTTTCGTCGCCCAGCACATCCTGACGCCGATCCAGGGGGTTGCGGTCCATATCAACGCCTTCAACTTCCCGGTCTGGGGGATGCTGGAGAAGATCGCGCCGACGCTGATCGCGGGCGTCCCCTGCATCGTGAAGCCCGCGTCGCAGACGGCCTATCTGACCGAACTGGTCGTGCGGCGGATCATCGAGACAGGTCTGCTGCCGGAAGGCGCGCTGCAACTGATCTCCGGTTCCGTGGGCGACCTTCTGGACCATGTCACGGGCCAGGACGCGGTGACCTTCACCGGATCGGCCTGGACCGGGCGGAAGCTGAAGTCGCACAAGGCGGTGATCGAGAATTCCACCCGCTTCACGATGGAGGCGGACAGTCTGAACGCCAGTATCCTGGGTCCCGATGCCGGGCCGGGGACTGCGGAGTTCGATCTGTTCGTCAGGGAAGTCGCGCGCGAGATGACAGCGAAAGCGGGGCAGAAATGCACCGCCATCCGCCGCGTCTTCGTGCCGCGCGCCCATGTGCAGGCGGTGATAGCTGCGCTTGGGGATCGTCTGGAGAAGACTCCGCTGGGTCTGCCGGGGGAAGAGGGCACGCGGATGGGTCCGCTTGCCAGCATGGACCAGCGCGAGGAAGTTCGGGCGCGGATTCGTGAGTTGCAGGCGGATGCCGAGATAGTGGCGGGGAACCCCGACACCGTCCGCGTGGCGTCGGGGGATGCCAAGGTGGGGGCCTTCCTGAACCCGGTCCTCATGTACTGCGACACCCCCTTTGCGGCAGGCGCGGTGCATGATGTCGAGGCTTTCGGGCCGGTGTCCACCGTCATGCCCTATGACGACATCGAGGAAGCGGTGGCGCTGGCGGCGAAGGGCAAGGGTTCGCTCGTGTCCTCGGTCTTCACCGACGATCCGAAGGTGGCCGAGGCAGCAGTGCTGGGTCTGGCACCGCATCATGGGCGGGTGCTGATCGGTAACCGGGCGACGGCGAAGTCCTCGACGGGGCATGGCTCTCCGCTTGCGCCGCTGGTCCACGGCGGGCCGGGGCGGGCTGGCGGTGGCGAGGAGATGGGCGGCATGCGCGGCGTGAAGCACTACATGCAGCGCACTGCCGTGCAAGGCAGCCCGCGGCTGTTGTCCGCCGTAACGGGGCGTTGGACCCCCGGCGCGGATGTGCAGCACGGGGTCCACCCGTTCCGCAAGTCGCTGGCCGAGCTTCGTATCGGCGACCAGCTGGTCACGGCGGCCCGGCAGGTGACGCAAGAGGATGTTGAGCACTTCGCCCATTTCACCGGCGACACCTTCTATGCCCATATGGACAGTGCGGCGGCCAAGGCCAATCCGTTCTTCGACGACCGCGTGGCGCATGGCTATCTGATTGCGTCTTTTGCGGCGGGCCTGTTCGTCGATCCGGCTCCGGGTCCGGTACTGGCGAACTACGGCGTCGACAACATGCGTTTCCTGACGCCTGTCTACTTCGGCGACACGCTGCAGGTCCGGCTCACGTGCAAAGAGATCAACCCCCGCGCCAATGCCGAATATGGCGAGGTGCGCTGGGATTGCCAGGTGACCAAGCAGACCGGGCAAGTCGTCGCGCAATATGACGTGCTGACAATGGTGGCCAAGGTCTGGCCTTCCATCGCCCAGGCCGCCGAGTAATGGCCCGCATCTACTCCTGGGATGGGATCGTCCCGGTCATCGACCCCAGGGCCTTCGTCCACCCCGAGGCCGTAGTGATTGGCGATGTGATCATCGGCCCCGCCTGTTACGTCGGCCCCGGCGCCGTCCTGCGCGGGGACTTCGGGCGGATCGTGATGGAAACCGGCAGCAATCTGCAGGAAACCTGCGTCGTCCATGCCTTCCCCGGCAAGGACGTAGTGATCGAAGAAGCGGGTCACATCGGCCACGGCGCTGTGCTGCACGGCTGCCGGATCGGGCGGAACGCGATGGTCGGCATGAACGCCGTGGTGATGGACGAGGCGGTGGTGGGCGCGGACAGTATCATCGCGGCGCTGGCCTTCGTGAAGGCGGGCGCGGTGATCCCGCCGCGCAGTCTTGCGGTGGGCTCCCCGGCCAAGGTGCTGCGGGAACTCTCGGACGACGAGATCGCCTGGAAATCGCAAGGGACCGCGATCTATCAGCGTCTGGCACTGGAAGCGCCGGAGAAGTTGAGACCAGCGACTGCCTTGACGGCACCCGAAGCGGATCGTCGCCGGGCAAAGGCTCCGGCATACGATCCGAAGGTGCTGGCGGGCCTTAACGGACGGCCTTGATCCCTTCGAGGATCAGGGTGGTCGCCACGTCGGCATAATCCTCGCGGCTGATGCGGCCGCCGTCGCGGAACCACATGTAGACCCAGTTCATCATGCCGAAGAGCGACATGGTCACCGGCATCAGCAAGGGCCGCTCCTTGGTGTTCAGGCCGGGGTTCACCTGATCCAGCACCGCAGAGAAGCGCCGCACGATGCGGCGTTCAACGCCAGTGATCTCGGCCTTTTGCTCGTCCGACAGGGCCGAGGTCGCGTTCAGCTGCACCTTGTGCTGGTTGTCCGCGCCCCGGTAGGCCTCCAGCACGACGCCGACCAGTTTGCGCAGGCGCTTTTCGGGCGGGAGCGAAGGATCGTCCGCCGCCTCGATGGCGTGGTCCAGTTCCTCCAGATGGCCCATGATGATCGCGAAGATCAGCGCGTCCTTGCTGGGGTAGTAGTGGTAGAGCAGCGCCTTCGACACCTGTGCCACAGTCGCGATCTGGGACATGGAGGCTTTCTCCATCCCCTGATCGGCAAAGACCTGTGCGGCGTGGTCCAGAATGACGCGCTGCTTTTCCTCGAAGTCTGCTGCCCGTGTCCGAGCCATGATGATATTCCTGAAGCTGCCAAAACGAAGGGGCATCGCTGCCCCTTCTAAAGCAAGCACATGATTGTGTCACTGACCGGACGGTCAGCCTTTGGGGCGATTGTCCACGACGCGCTTGGCCTTGCCTTCGGAGCGGGCAATTGCATTCGGATCGGTCACATTGATGCGCGTGGACACACCGACGACGGCCTTGATGTGATGCGCAAGTTCCTTGGCCGACTTGGCGCGGGCGTCCGCGTCCACCTGGTCCAGCGCGCATTCGACGTGGACGGTCATGTTGTCCATCCGGCCATCGCGGGCAAGCTCGATCTGGAAATGCGGGGCGAGGCCCTTGCACTTCAGGATCTGCTCTTCGATCTGGGTCGGGAAGACGTTGACGCCGCGCAGGATGATCATGTCGTCGCTGCGGCCGGTGATCTTCTCGATCCGCCGCATGCTGCGGGCGGTGCCCGGAAGCAGGCGGGTCAGGTCGCGGGTGCGGTAGCGCACCATCGGCAGGCCTTCCTTGGTCAGCGTGGTGAAGACCAGTTCACCCATCTCGCCATCGGGGAGAGGTTCGCCCGTCACCGGGTCGATGATTTCCGGGTAGAAGTGGTCTTCCCAGATATGCAGGCCGTCTTTGGTTTCCACACATTCCTGCGCCACGCCCGGCCCCATGATCTCGGACAACCCGTAGATGTCGACGGCGTGCATGTCGAAGGCGTCCTGAATCTCTTCGCGCATGGCGTTGGTCCAGGGCTCGGCCCCGAAGATGCCGACCTTCAGCGACGACTGGCGCGGGTCAAGGCCCTGGCGGCGGAATTCGTCCAGGATCGACAGCATGTAGCTGGGCGTCACCATGATGATCTGCGGCTGGAAGTCGGTGATCAGCGTCACCTGGCGTTCGGTCTGCCCGCCCGAGATCGGGACCACGGTGCAGCCCAGCCGCTCCGCCCCGTAATGCGCGCCAAGACCGCCGGTGAAGAGGCCATAGCCATAGGCGTTGTGCAGCATGTCGCCCGGACGCCCGCCCGCCGCACGGATCGACCGCGCGATCAGGTTCGCCCAGACGTCGATGTCGTTGGCGGTATAGCCCACCACCGTCGGCTTGCCCGTGGTGCCCGAGGACCCATGCACCCGCACCAGCTTGTTCCTCGGCACGGCGAACATGCCGAAGGGATAGGTTTCCCGCAGGTCCTGCTTGTAGGTGAAGGGGAACTTGGCGATGTCCTTGAGGCTCTTCAGATCCTCTGGGTGGACATCCGCCTCGATGAAGCGGTTGCGGTAGAAGGGCGAGTTTTCATAGGCGTGCTTCAGCGACCGCTTCATGCGGTGGAATTGCAGCGCCTCGATTTCATCGCGCGAGGCGATCTCGATCGGGTCAAGGTCCTGCTTGCGGGGGGTAAGGTCTTCCATGCTGTCCTCCCTTGGACTGCGTAGCCCGGTCAGCCGTCGACCGGAAGATGAGTGCCCTTGACGGTGCGCGAATGGCCGCGGAATTCGGCGATGTGCGTGCCGTCCTGGTTGGTGACGCGGACGTCGTAGACGCCGGACCTGCCCTGGCGCGACACCTCGCGGCAAGCTGCCGTCAGCCGGTCGCCGACGCGGCTGGGGGCAAGATAGGTGATCGAGGCCTGCTGCCCGACTGTGCGCTGGTTGTAGCCGTTGCAGGCGAAGGCAAAGGCGCTGTCGGCCAGCGTGAAGATATAGCCGCCGTGGCAGGTTCCGTGGCCGTTCGACATCGCCTCGGTCACTTGCATCGACAGCGTGGCCTCTCCGGGCGCCAGATGCTCCATCACCATGCCCAGGCGCTGGCTGGCCGAATCGTCGTTCCACAGCGCCTGGGCGCTGGCTTCGGCAAGCTCCTGCGGGGTCATTTCTGCGACGGGTTTCATTTGCCGGCGAACCTTGCGGGGCGCTTTTCCAGGAAGGCGGTGACGCCCTCGGCGTAGTCGGCGCTGCGGCCGGCCTGCTGTTGCAGGTCGCGCTCCATGTCCAGCTGTTCGTCGAGAGAGTTCGTCGCAGCGGCCTGGATCAGGCGCTTGGTCAGTCCCAGCCCCAGCGTCGGCCCGGCGGCGAGCGTTTCGGCCAGCTGCGTCGCTTCGGCCATCAGCTCGGCATCGTCGACGGCCTTCCAGATCAGGCCCCAGTCGGCGGCCCGTTCGGCGGGCAACGGCTCGGCCGTCAGGGCAAGGGCCTTGGCACGCGGCTCACCCAGGATGCGGGCCAGGGACCAGCTGCCGCCGGCGTCGGGGATCAGACCGATCTTGGCGAAAGCCTGGATGAACTTGGCCGATTTCGCCGCCAGCACGATGTCGCAGGCAAACGCGATGTTCGCCCCCGCGCCTGCGGCCACACCGTTCACGGCGCAGATCACCGGCTTTTCCAGCTGGCGAATCAGCCGCAGCGTCGGGTTGTAGAAGGTGTCCAGCGTCTTCCCCAAATCAGGCGCTGGACCGCCCTTGCGCGGATCGCGGTCACCCAGGTCCTGCCCGGCGCAGAAGCCGCGGCCCGCGCCGGTCAGCAGGACGGCACGCACCGCGTCGTCGTCATGCGCGCGCTGGATCTGCGCGCGCAGGGCCAGGTGCATGTCCTCGTTGAAGGAATTCAGCTTGTCGGGCCGGTTCAGGGTCAGGCGCAGCACGCCTGCTTCCAGACTGGCAAGGACGGTTTCGGATGCGGTCATGATGTCTCCCCCGTCCGCTGTCCCGGACGCCTTGAGAAAGTTCTTGCATAAACCGACCGGCCGGTCAATGATAAACCTGTCGGGGATGGAAGCCCCCGGCAGGAGGACACCATGTCGGATTTCTTCGACCTTCACCGGCCGACACTTGAGTCGGCCGTCTCGGCCCTTGCATGCCGCGAATACTGGACGCCTTACCCAGAGGTTCCCAGCGGCAAGATCTATGGCGAGACCGCCAAGCATGACGGCGAAGCAGCCTTCGCCGCGCTGATCGGGCAGGACTTCGACCTGCCGGGCCATCCGGGCGCAAGCCGCGCCGGGACCGAGGTGTCGCCCTTCGGCCCGACCCTTGCCATCCGCTACCCTGCTGCGACGCCTGACGACCTGATCGCCGCCGCGTCCACCGCAGCGCTCGCGCTGGCCGCCGCCTCGGTGGAAACCCGCATTGGCGTCTGTATCGAAGCCCTCGCCCGGCTGAACCGGCAAAGCTTCCTGATCGGCAACGCCACCATGCACACCACGGGTCAGGCCTTCGCGATGGCCTTCCAGGCGGGTGGCCCACACGCCCAGGATCGCGGGCTGGAGGCCGTCGCCGCTGCCTACGCCGAGATGACCCGCTTCGCCGCCCATGCCCGTTGGGAAAAGCCGCAAGGCAAGGCCGCGCCGATCGTGATGGAGAAGTCCTGGACCCTCCGCCCCGCCGGGATCGCGCTGACCATCGGCTGCAACACCTTCCCGACATGGAACTCCTACCCCGGCCTTTTCGCCAGCCTTGCCACCGGCAACCCGGTGATCGTGAAGCCGCACCCCCGCGCCATCCTGCCGCTGGCCCTGACCGTGCGCGTGCTGCGTGAGGTGCTGGTCGAAGCTGGCCTGCCCGCCGATGCCGTGTTGCTGGCCGTCGACGAACCGGGGGCCGAGATCACCAAGACCCTCGCCACCCGACCCGAAATCCGGCTGATCGACTACACCGGATCGTCCGCCTTCGGCACATGGCTGCGCGACAACGCCCGTCAGGCCCAGCTTTTCACCGAGGAAACCGGCGTCAACAGCGTGGTCATCGCCGCCACCAGCGACCTTGACGGGATGTGCGCCAACCTCGCCTTTGCGCTGTCGCTCTACTCCGGCCAGATGTGCACCTCCCCGCAGAACCTGTACATCCCCGCAGGCGGGATCGAGACCGACAAGGGCCACAAGTCCTTCGACGAGGTCGCCACCGCCCTCGTCACTGCCATCGACACCCTCCTGTCCGACCCCGCTCGTGCCGCTGGCATCTGCGGGGCCATCGCCAACCCGGCGACGCAAGCCCGGGCCGAGGCGAGTGCCGCCAAGGGCCGCGTCCTGCGCGCCGGGGCGTCGAAAGGCGAACCCGGCCCGCTGCTTCTGGCCGTGTCCGAAACCGATGCCATCGCAGGAGAAGAGTGCTTCGGCCCGGTCGCCTTCGTGATCGCAACCAAGGACGCCGACGCTGCCATCACTCAGGCCGCCGCACTGGCCGCCGAGAAGGGCGCGATCACGGCCGCCCTCTACGACACCGACGAAGCCCGCATCGCCCGCGCCGAGGCGGCCTTTGCTGATGCGGGCGTCAACCTGTCGATCAACCTGACCGGCAACATCTTCGTCAACCAGTCCGCGGCCTTTAGCGATTTCCACGTCACCGGCGCCAACCCCGCCGGCAACGCCAGCCTTACCGACACCGCCTTCGTCGCCACCCGCTTCCGCCGGGTGATGTCGCGCCGTTTGGCGGCCTGACTTCAACACAAACTCTCTGGGAGGAGACCAAATGAAAACGTTCCTGACCACCACCGCCCTGATCGCCCTGGCCCTTCCGGCGATGGCCGAAATCAAGATCGGCGCGTCGATCTCTGCCACCGGTCCCGCCGCCTTCCTGGGCGACCCGGAGCTGAAGACTCTGGAAATGCTGGTCGAAGACCTGAACGCCAAGGGCGGCATCAACGGCGAGGAAATCGTCCTTGTGGCCTATGACGACAACGGCGACCCGAACAAGGCCCGCACCTTCGCGACCCGCCTGGTCGAGGATGACGAAGTCGTCGCCATCATCGGCGGCACCACCACCGGCACCACCATGTCGATCCTGGCCGTGACCGAGGATGCCGAGATCCCCTTCATCTCGCTGGCCGGGGCCATCGACATCGTCCAGCCGGTGAAGCCCTTCACCTTCAAGACCCCGCACACCGACCGCATGGCCTGCCAGAAGATCTTCGAGGACATGCAGAAAGCCGGGATCACCAAGATCGGCATGATTTCGGGCACCGACGGCTTCGGCGCGTCGATGCAGGCCCAGTGCAAGGAAGTCGCCCCCGACTATGCCATCGAGATCCTTGCGGACGAGACCTATGATCCCAAGGACGCGGACATGACCGCGCAGCTGACCAAGATCAAGGGCACCGAGGGCGTGCAGGCGATCCTGAACCCCGGCTTCGGCCAGGGCCCGTCGATCGTGACGCGCAACGTCAAGCAGCTGGCCATCGACCTGCCGTTCTACCAGTCGCATGGCGTCGCCTCGGACGGGTTCATCGAGCTGGCGGGCGCAGACGCGGCCGAAGGCGTGCGCCTGCCGGGCACCGCGCTCTTGGTGGCCGACCTTCTGGCCGCTGACGATCCGCAGAAGCCCGTGGTCGATGCCTACAAGGCGATGTTCGAGGAAAAGACCGGCACCCCGGTCGGCACCTTTGGCGGCTATGCCCATGACGCCTTCCTGATCATGACCGACGCCATCACCCGCGCCGGTTCGGCCGAACCCGCCGCGATCCGCGACGCCATCGAGGCGACCTCGGGCCTGGCTGGCACCACCGGCATCTACACCTTCACGCCCGAGGATCACCTGGGCCTCGACCTGTCCGCCTTCCGCATGCTGGAGATCCAGGGCGGCAAGTGGACCCTGGTCCAGTGATCTACCCGCCGCGTCCCTGATAACGGGGGCGCGGCAACCCTTTCACGGGCCATCGGGGGCTGGGACGCATGTCGGAACTTCTGCAATTCCTTCTGTCCGGGGTGACGGTCGGCGCGGTCTATGCGCTGGTCGCCTTGGGTTTTACCATCATCTACAACGCCTCGGACGTGGTGAACTTTGCCCAGGGCGAGTTCGTCATGCTGGGCGGGATGATCACGGTCATGGCCTATACCGCGGGCGCACCGCTGCCTTTGGCCGCGCTGGCCGCCGTTGTCACGACCGCCGCGCTGGGGGTGGCGATGAACAAGCTGGCCATCGAGCCGGCCCGAGGCGCACCCGTCGTGTCGCTGGTCATCATCACCATCGGGGCCTCAATCTTCATCCGCGGCGTGGCGCAACTGGTCTTCGGCAAGCAGATCCATACGTTCCCGGCCTTTTCCGGCGATGACCCGATCCGCATCCTTGGCGCGACGATCCTGCCGCAAAGCCTGTGGGTGATTGCGGGGTCGGTCGCGGTGTTCATCGGGCTGTGGCTGTTCTTCACCCGCACCCTTCTGGGCCGGGCGGTGCTGGCGACGTCGAACAACCGGCTGGCTGCACAGCTTGTCGGGATCAACACGCCCTTCGTGATGACCCTGTCCTTTGCCATGTCCGCCGGGATCGGCGCGCTGGCGGGGGTGCTCGTGACCCCGATCACCATGACCTCCTACGACGTGGGCCTGGCCTTCGCGCTGAAGGGCTTTGCCGCCGCGATGCTGGGCGGGATGGGCAATCCCAAGGGTGCCTTGGTGGGTGGCTTCCTGCTGGGCGTGCTGGAGGGGCTGACGGCCGGCTACATCAGCTCGCAGTACAAGGACGCGGCGGCCTTCATCGTGATCCTGGGTGTGCTCTTCTTCCTGCCGCAGGGCCTCTTTGGCCGCGCATCGACGGATCGGGTGTGACCATGCGACTGACCGCCAAATCCGCCACCTTGCTGGCCCTTGTCATCCTGATCGCACTGTCGCCGATCTTCTTCCCCTCGGGCTTTTACTACCGGGTGGGGGCACTGATCTTCGTCAATGCGCTGGCCGTCACCGGGATCGTGATCCTGACCGGCTGGGCCGGGCAGATCAGCCTGGGCCACGCCGGGTTCGCCGGGATCGGGGCCTACGCCTGCGCGTTGGCCCCGGTGCATTGGGGCATCCACCCCGCCCTTGCCGTTCTGCTGGGCGCGGCGGTTTCCGCTGTCCTCGCCTGGCTTGTCGGTCGCCCGATCCTGCGGCTGAAAGGTTACTACCTTGCCGTCGCCTCGCTGGGCATGGGCATCCTGATCTCGATGGTGCTGAACAACGAACGCTGGCTGACCCGCGGCCCCGACGGGATCGAGGTCCCCGACCTTGGCCTGCGCGACGTGCTGAAGGACGCGGGTCTGAACCTGTCGAACGGCCAGTTCTGGTACTTCTTCTGCGGGATCGTCCTGATCCTGGGCGCCTGGCTTGCCCTGAACCTGCGCGACAGCGCCACGGGCAGGGCCCTGCGCGCCCTTCACGGGTCCGAGGTCGCGGCCCGCACCGTCGGCATGGACGTGGCCAAGCTGAAACTCCAGGCCTTCGTGATCTCGGCCGTCTATGCCTCGGTCTCCGGCTCGCTGCTTGCGCTTCAGAACAAGTTCATCACGCCGGACGTGGCGGGCTTCATGCACTCGGTCGAGATGGTGACGATGGCTGTCCTTGGCGGCGTCGGCTCGGTCGCGGGCGCGATCTTCGGCGCGGCGGTGCTGACGCTTCTGCCGCAGGTGCTGACGGTGTTCGCCGAATACGAACAACTGGTGCTGGGACTGGTCATGGTGCTGGTGATGATCTTCCTGCGCGAAGGCGTCGTCCCGTCGATCCTGCGCAAGATCCGGGGGAGTGGCGAATGAACCTTCTGTCGATCGAGGGGCTGGGCATCAGCTTCGGCGGCCTCAAGGCGGTGAACGACGTGTCGTTCGGGGTGAAACCGGGCGAGATCGTCTCGGTCATCGGGCCGAACGGGGCGGGGAAGACCACGCTGTTCAACATGATCTCGGGCGTCTATCGGCCGGGGTCGGGCAAGGTGCTGCTGAACGGCGAGGACGTGACCGCCATGTCCCCGCACCTGCTGGCCCGGCGCGGCATGTGCCGGACCTTCCAGAACCTCCAGGTCTTCCAGTCGATGACCGTCTTGGAGAACGTGGTCTCGGGCTACCACCTGCAGGAAAGCGGGTCGGTGCTGGCCGATCTTCTGAACCTGCCCACCTCGCGCCGCCGCGCCCGCGAAGCCGAGGCCGGGGCGCGTGACCTGCTGAAACGCGTCGGTCTGGAACGCGCGGCGGAACGTGAGGCGGGCAGCCTCTCGTACGGCTCGCTCAAGCGGCTGGAGATTGCCCGCGCGATGGCGCTGAAGCCGAAGGTCCTTTTGCTGGACGAACCGGCGGCGGGGTGCAACGCGGTAGAAACCGAGGAAATCGACCACCTGATCGCCGAAATCGCCGCCTCGGGCGTGGCGATCCTGCTGGTGGAACACGACATGAAGCTGGTGATGCGGATTTCCAACCACATCGTCGTTCTGGACCACGGCGAGAAGATCGCCGAGGGCGACCCGGCCTCGGTCAGTCAGAACCCTGCCGTCATCGCTGCCTATCTGGGGGCCGAAAATGCTGCTCGTTGAAGGTCTGCGCGCCCGCTACGGGCGGATCGAAGTGCTGCACGGGATCGACCTTGCGGTGAACTCGGGCGAGATCGTCACCGTGATCGGCGCGAACGGGGCGGGCAAGACCACGCTTTTGCGCTGCCTGTCGGGTGTCCACCCGGCTGCGGGCGGAACGATCACCTTCCGGGGCGACACCCTGTCGGGCGTCCCGGCCTGGCGGCGTGTTGGGAGGGGGCTGGCGCAATCGCCCGAAGGCCGGCAGATCTTCACCAATCTGACGGTCGAGGAGAACCTGCGCCTCGGCGCGTATCTCTTCGCCGATGACCGGGTGGAAAAGGACATGCAGGACGCCTTCCAGATGTTCCCGATCCTGAGGGAAAAGCGCAACCTTGCGGCGGGCGGGCTGTCCGGGGGCCAGCAGCAGATGTTGGCGATGGCGCGGGCACTGATGGGGCGGCCATCGTGCCTTTTGCTCGATGAACCCTCGATGGGCCTGGCCCCGATCATCGTCGCGCAGATCTTCGACGTGGTGAAGGGGCTGAAGGCGCTGGACGTCACGGTCCTTCTGGTGGAACAGAATGCCTATGGCGCGCTGAAGATCGCGGACCGGGGCTATGTGATGGAGACGGGGCGGATCACGATGGACGGACCGGCGCAGGACCTGATCGCCGACCCGCGCATCCGCGAAGCCTATCTGGGGATTTGAGATGATCAGCATCGACCGCGACGGCGAGGTGGCCGTCGTCACCGTGGATAATCCGCCGGTCAACGCCCTGGGTCAGCCCCTGCGCCAGGCGCTGTGGGACGCCGTGGGCACGCTGGACGCCGACCCTGCCATCCGTGCGGTCGTACTCATCTGCGCCGGGCGCACCTTCATCGCCGGGGCGGATGTGACCGAGTTCGGCAAGCCCCCCGTCCCCCCGCATCTGCCCGACCTGGTGGACCGGCTGGAGCAGGCATCAAAACCCTGGGTCGCCGCAATCCACGGCTCAGCGCTTGGCGGGGGTTTCGAGGTCGCCATGGGCTGCCGCTTCCGCGTGGCTTTGGACACCGCCGCGGTCGGGCTGCCCGAAGTGAGCCTTGGCATCGTTCCCGGGGCTTCCGGCACTGTCCGCACCCCCCGCTTGGCCGGGGTGGAAGCGGCGGTCGACCTTGTCACCACCGGCCGCTCGGTCAAGGCCGCCCGCGCCCTGACGATGGGCCTGGTCGATGCCGTTGTCAGCAAGGACCTGCGCGCCGAGGCTGTGGCCTTTGCCCGCATCGCCCTGACCCAAGCCCTGCCGCAGCCGATCTCGGCCCGTCCCGTCACCGCACCCGACGCGGCCTGGTGGGATGAGCAGCGCACAGCCATCGCCAAGCGCGCCAAGGGAGAGGTTGCCCCCCTTCGCGCGCTGGACTGCCTGCGCATCGCCGCCGAAAAGCCCTTCGCCGAGGCGATGGCCTTTGAGCGCGCGACCTTCCTTGAACTGCGTGTGTCCGAGCAAGCCGCCGCCCTGCGCCACATCTTCTTTGCCGAACGCGGTGCGGCACGGCCCGCGCATCTGGGCGACGCGAAACCGAAGGACATCCGCTCTGCCGCGGTGATCGGCGGCGGCACGATGGGCGCGGGCATCGCCGCTGCGCTGCGCGATGCGGGCCTGCCTGTGACCCTGATCGAACGCGACGAAGAAGCGGTCCGGCGCGGCCTTGCCAACCTTCGCAGCATCTTCGACGGCGCTGTCAAGCGTGGCAAGCTGACCGAGGTGCAGGCGCAGGCCCGGATGGACGGCGTGACGTCAGGCAGCGATTATGCCCTTCTTTCCGACACCGATCTGGTGATCGAGGCGGTGTTCGAGGACCTGGCCGTCAAGCGCGCCGTCTTTGCCCAGCTGGGCCAGACCTGCCGCGCCGATGCGATCCTGGCGACGAACACCTCATACCTCGACCCACGGCGCATCGCCGAGGGCCTGCCCCACCCCGACCGCTTCATCGGCCTGCATTTCTTCAGCCCGGCCAACGTGATGAAACTGCTGGAGATCGTGCCCATGCCCGACACATCTTCCGAGACACTGGCGACCGGCTTCGCCCTCGCGCGGCAACTGGGCAAAATCCCTGTCCAGGCCGGGATCTGCGACGGTTTCATCGGCAACCGCATCCTGAAACGCTACCGCTCCGAGGCCGAGGCGCTGGTCCGGCACGGCACCCCCATCGCCACCATCGACGCTGCCATGCGCGGCCACGGCTTTGCGATGGGCCCGTTCGAGGCGCAGGATCTTGGCGGGCTGGATATCGCCTATCTCCAACGCGAAGGCGCGCGGGCGGCGGGGCAGGATGTGCCGGAAACGCTGGGCGACATTCTTGTCCGCGCGGGCCGCAAGGGTCAGAAGACCGGTGGCGGCTGGTACGACTACGCGCCGGGCGACCGGACGCCGAAACCATCCGAGGCCGCGGCCGGGCTGCTTGCCGACCGCATCGGCACTGGTCCGGGTCTCACAGCCGAAGACATCGCTACCCGGCTGACGGCGGCGATGGCGGCCGAGGGGAAGGCGATCCTTGCCGAGGGCATCGCTCTCAAACCCTCTGATATCGACCTGGTGGAGGTGCACGGCTACGGCTACCCCCGCTGGCGCGGTGGTCCGATGTTCGACGCCGACGCGTCGCAGCGGTCAGTCTGACGCGGTCGCTTGCGGCAACCGCCGGTCAGTCATAGCGCAGCGGAGTCGCCTTGCCGCGGAAGATCCAGTAGCTGAGAATGGAATAGGCCAGGATCGTCGGCAGCACGATCAACGTTCCGACCAAGATGATCGCCAGCGATTCGGGTGCGCTGGCGGCCTCGTAGATCGTGATCGCCTCGGGCACGATGAACGGGTAGAAGCTGTAGGCCATCCCCGCGAACCCCAGCACGAAAAGCGCGATAGAGGCCGCGAAGGGGACCCAGGCGAAGCGGTCCCCGTCCATCGGCAGGCGGCGCAGTTTCCACCAGATCAGGCCGATCAGCAGCCCGGACAGGACGGGAAGCGGCGACAGATACAGGATCTGCGGCAGGCCGAACCATTTGTCGAAGATGCGCTGGGACACCAGCGGCGTGGCAAGCGAGATTGCCCCCATCCCGAGGACGACGCCCCAGATGCCGCCCTGCGACCACTCCACCGCCTTTTTCTGCAACTGGCCTTCCGTCTTGGCGATCAGCCAGGTCGCGCCGATGAAGCTGTAGGCCACGGTCAGGAAGACCGCCGTAACCAGGGCAAAGCCGACGTGCCACCAGGTGTAGCTGAGCCCCATGATGTAAAGCCCCAGCATGAAGCCCTGCGACAGGCCGGTCATCAGGCTGCCGGTGAAGAAGGCGCCATCCCAGGCGCGCTTGTGCTTGAGCGGGGCCTTGGCGCGGAACTCGAACGCGACGCCGCGCAGGATCAGGCCGACCAGCATCACCGCCACGGGCAGGTAAAGCTGCGTCAGGATCGCGCCATGCGCCACGGGGAAGGCGACAAGCAGAAGCCCGATTGCCAGCACCAGCCAGGTCTCGTTCGCGTCCCAGAAGGGGCCGATGCTGGCGACCATCGTGTCGCGTTCGTCGGGCGTGGCGAAGGGAAACAGGATGCCGACGCCCAGGTCGAACCCGTCAAGGACGACGTAGATCAGGATCGACAGGCCCAGAAGGGCGGCAAAGATGAAGGGCAGGTCCAGGCTTGCGAACATCGGGGTCACTCCGCCGGGATGGCCATCGCTTCGCCACCCTTCACCCGTTCGTCCTTGGGCAGGGGTTCGCCGCGGGCCGCCTTGCGGGCCAGGTAGGTGATGACCCCCATGTAGGCCAGGATCAGCGCGGCATAGACGGCCAGGTAGACCAGCAGCGTCGTAAGCACCATCGGCGCGGGCACGTCCGCCACGGCGGCCTTGGTGGTCAGCACACCCTGCACCAGCCAGGGCTGGCGGCCGATCTCGGTGGTGTACCAGCCCGCCAGCGTGGCGATCCAGCCCGAGAAGGCCAACCCTGACATCCCGTAAAGGTACAGCCGCGGCATCGCGTCCACTCCGCGCCGCCACAGCAGGAACGCACCCGTCCAGCTGGCCAGCAGCATCAGCATGCCGACGCCGACCATGATCCGGAACGACCAGAACACCGGGGCGACGGGGGGGTGCAGCACCTCGCCCTCGGCGGTGACGAAGTCGTTCAGGCCGGGCACGACGCCTGCGGGGTCATGCTTGAGGATGATTGAGGCCAGCGAAGGGATGCCGATCTCGAAGTGGTTGGTGCGGGCGTCTTCGTCGGGAATGGCGAAGAGGAGGAGAGGGACGTTCCCGCCAGTCTCCCAGTTGCCCTCCATCGCGGCAACCTTCTGGGGCTGGTGTTCCAGCGTGTTCAGCCCGTGCATGTCGCCCATCAGGATCTGCAGCGGGATCAGCACCGCGCCCAGGATCACGCCCACCCGGAAGGTCGAGCGCACGCTGGCGCTGCGGTCGTTCATCAACAGGCGCAGCGCGCTGATGCCCGCGATCAGGAAGGCCACGGTCAGCCCGCTGGCCAGCAGCATGTGGCCCAGTCGGTAGGGCATCGAGGGGTTGAAGATGATCGCCCACCAGTCGGTCGCATGGACGATGCCGTCGCGCAGCTCATACCCCTGGGGCGTGTGCATCCAGCTGTTCAGGACCAAAATCCAGAACGCCGACATCGTGGTGCCGAAGGCGACAAGGGCGGTGGCCAGCGTGTGCAGCCAGCCCGGAACGCGACTGGCGCCGAACAGCATGATGCCAAGGAAGACCGCCTCAAGGAAGAAGGCCGTAAGCACCTCATAGGCCAGCAGCGGGCCGGCGACGTTGCCGACCGTTTCCATGAAGCCGGGCCAGTTGGTGCCGAACTGGAAGGACATGGTGATGCCCGACACGACACCCAGCGCAAAGGTCAGGGCGAAGACCTTGACCCAGAACATGTAAGCCTCGGCCCACTTGCGGTCCCCGGTCGCGTTGAACCGCAGCTTGAAGAACAGAAGCACCCAGCCCAGCGCGATGGTGATCGTCGGAAACAGGATGTGGAACGAGATGTTTGCCCCGAACTGGATTCGGGAAAGCAGAAGAGTGTCCATCGCTACCAACGCTCCTGTAACTCGCCGACATCGGGCCGGTCTGGCGGTATATGGCTCGGCTTATGCGGAATGCCAGTGGGGGCGCGGCGGCGCGCCGCAGGGGGAATGGCAGATAAAAGGGTGATTAGGCCAAACGCGCTGGAAATGCCGCCCTTTTTACGCAAATCAGTGACTTAGGCTGCAAGGTCGCAGCTGCGGAGCCGACCAGCGTCAGCCTGCTGTTCCGCGTCCTGAAGCCCGACCGTCGGTGCGCTGGAACTCAGGAACTCAGGACACGGTGGCACCGCCGGTGCGCTTGTGCCCCAAAGTGCGGGCCTGTCCGGCGACGACCGAAACGTCACGGACGCGCTTTATTGTGCAGGCGGCGCTTCATCGCCCGATTAACGGGCCATCCCGCCGCTAACTCGGCGGAAAGCTGCCCCGGAAACGCGCTGACCTCTCGGCGCACAAGTTCCAGAGGAACAATCCCGTCACCATCGCGTTGACCGGCCGGGAATGGGACCTGGGGAATATGGGACGTGGGACGCTTGGCACAGGCGCATGCGCAGAGGGGCAGCGATGGCTGACCGATTGAGCATTGCGATCATCGACGCCAATCCGCTGCTTGCAGACGGAATCGCCGCCCTGTTGACGCAGGACGACAGTTTTGCCGCGCGCACCGTGTTCCTTGGTTCCAAACCCGGCGAGGCCGCTCCGGGCGGATTCGATGTCATCATCATTGATCCGGCCCAGGTTGACGTCACTCCCGCCCAGTTGTCGCGTGAATTGCGGGGCCGGGGCGGGGCGATGGTGGCCTATTGCAGTTCGCTCTCTGAAAGCCTGGCGCATGACTGCATTGTCGCCGGGTTTCACGGTGTCCTGCCCAAGACAGTGTCCTTCGACGTGCTGAAGATTGCCCTGGCCACCACCGCCCGGGGTGGCATCTTCATCGACAAGGCCTTCGCGGCGGCGATCGCACCCCGACCGGGTGCCGAAGACCCGCCAGCCCCGCCTGTCCAGGACCGCCGTCTGTCCGAACGCGAGATGTTCGTGCTGAAATCGGTGGCACATGGCAAGTCGCTGAAAGAGATCGGGCGCGAGCTGGACCTCTCCTCGAAGACGATCGAGACCTACAAGGCCCGCGGGACCAGCAAACTGAACCTGTCGGGCCGCCGCCAGATCGTCGAGTTCGCCATCGCCCAGGGATGGGTTGACGGGACCTCTCTCACCGCCGGCTGAGAAAAGCGTCGGCTTTCAATAAGATCGGAAACCCGCCGTTTCAGGTGGCCGCCTTGCCTTCGCACCTGCAGAAACGGCTGACAGGAAAATCCTTACACCGCCGGTTTAGCCTGACAGGATCACCCCCCGCTGTAGGGTTTATCCCTGACAAGACCCCCCGGAAATCGGGGTTTTTCCCTGACTTTCCGCAGAGTCGAGACCGTGCCTACCCTATTTGCGGGATGCTGCACTGCTGCATGCGGTGTGGGGAATTGCGGTCTGACGACCGGGGAAAAGGAGTGGGCAATGGCACGGCTTGCAGTGTTTGGAATCGGCTATGTCGGGGTAGTCTCCGCAGCCTGTCTGGCCCGGGACGGCCACCAGGTCATCGCGGTGGACGTCGATCCCGCCAGGGTGGCGGCAATCAACGAGGGGCGCTCGCCCATCGTCGAGAAAGACCTGCCCGAACTTATCGCGCAGATGGTGGCCCAGGGTCGGCTGACCGCCACGACCGATGCCGAGGCGGCGATCCACGCGACCGATGCCTCGTTCGTCTGTGTCGGCACGCCCAGTGCGGCGGATCACTCCATCGGGCTGACCCATGTCACCGCGGTCTGCACTGACATCGGCCGCGCCCTGGCGACGCATCCGGGGTTCCACTCGGTCATCCTGCGGTCGACCATCGTGCCGGGCACCACAGAGCGCTTCTGCATTCCGATCCTGGAGCAGGCATCGGGCAAGCAGGCAGGGCGGGATTTTGGCGTGGGGTATTACCCCGAGTTCCTGCGTGAAAGCACGGCGATCCAGGACTATGGCGATCCCGGCCTGATCGTCTTCGGGGCGCTGGATTCGGCCACCGGGGCGCTGCTGACCTCGCTGAACCGCGACCTGCCCTGCGAGATGCACCTGGTCGATCTGCCGACGGCCGAGATGGTGAAATACACCTCGAACGCCTGGCGGGCGGTGAAGGTCAGCTTCGCCAACGAGATCGGGAACATTGCCAAGGCGGCCGGGTTGGATGGCCAGCGGGTCATGTCGATCCTGTGTTCGGATCACAAGGTTTCGATGAGCCCCTATTTCCTGCGTCCGGGCTTCGCTTTCGGCGGGTCCTGCCTGCCGAAGGATGTCCGCGCGCTGCGGGCATTTGCGGGGGACCACAAGGTCTCCTCGCCCCTGCTGGACGCCGTGCTGGTCGCCAACGCGGCCCAGATCCAGCGTGCGGAAGAGATGATCCACGCCTCGGGCAAGACCCGGGTCGGGATGGTCGGCATCAGTTTCAAGCCGGGGACCGACGACCTGCGGGAAAGCCCGCTGGCCGAGCTGGCAAGCCGGCTGATCGGGCGGGGGATGGAGCTGATGGTCTACGACCCCTTTGTGCTTGAGGCCTTTGCCAACGACAACACCGCCGTGGGTCGCGGGTTGGACACGGACATCGCGCTGGGCAGCCGTCTGGTCGGGTCGATCGACGAACTGATCGCAGGCTCGGACATCGTGCTGGTCGGCAACCGCTATGACGAGGCGATCCGTCCCCTCCAGGCCGCATTGGGCAACCGCCCGATGGTCGACCTCACGCGGATCAAGCCGGGCCAGCGGTCCGAAGGCACCTACGAGGGGATCTGCTGGTGATGCCCCGCCTGTCCCTGATCCTTGGTCACGTGCTTTACCTGGCGGTGCTGGCGCTTCTTGTGCTGAGCATCCCGCTGGGGGCGCTGGGCCATGTCTCGGACGGGCTGATCGTCGTCGGCGTGGTCGGGGCCTGGCGCTATGGCTGGGCGCTGGTCAACTACCTGCGGGCGCTGGCCTATACCCGCTTTGCCTATCCCCGGCTGAAGGCGCGGGCGCGGGCAGCCCATGCGGCGGAACCCATCCACGGCCACGCCTATTTCCTGATCACCAGCTACAAGATCGACACCGATACCACCCGCCGCGTCTATCAGGCGCTGTTCCGTGCCGCAGCCGTGGCGCAGGGGGGTGCTACCATCGTCGCGTCGGTCGTCGACACCTCGGACCTGCGGCTGATCCGGCGCATCCATGCGTTGATGGATGTCCCGATGGACGGAGTGAATCTGGTGATCGACCAGATCCCCGGCACCGGCAAGCGTGACGCGCTGGCCCGGTCCCTGCGGCTGATCGGGCGGCAGGCGCCGTCGCGGCGGGACATCCTGCTTCTGGTCGACGGCGACAGCTGCGTGCCCGAGGACATCGTCGCCGCCTCGGCCCCCTTCTTCACCGACCCGACCGTGGGCGCCCTGACGACTGACGAGGCGGTCGAGATCAAGCCAAGCCTCTTTGCCGACTGGTTTGCCCTGCGCTTCACCCAGCGGCAGATGATGATGAGCTCGATGGGCCTGTCCGGTCGCGTGCTGACCCTGACCGGCCGCATGTCGGTCTTCCGCGCCGATCTGGCGACGCAGCCCGAGTTCGTCCGCATGGTCCAGCACGACCACATCGACCACTGGCGGCTGGGGCGCGTCCATTTCCTGACCGGCGACGACAAGTCGACCTGGTTCTGGCTGCTGCAACGTGGCTACCGGATGCTGTATCTGCCCGACGTCACCTCGCTTTCGATGGAGACGCAGCCCAAGCCAGGCTTCGCCGACAGCGCCATCACCCTGATGATCCGCTGGTTCGGCAACATGCTGCGGACCAATGGGCGCGCTCTGTCGCTTGGGCCACGGCGGATCGGGCTGTTCACCTGGTGGTCGATCCTGGATCAGAAGCTGGGCATCTGGACCACGCTGGCCGGCCCGATCTCGGTTGCCCTGGCCGCGGTCTTCGTCGAGCCCCTGGTCCTGCCCGCCTACATCGCCTGGGTGATGGCGACCCGCTACGTCTTCTGCTGGGTGCTGGCGACGATCCGGGGCCGGGGCTTCCCGATCACCTATCCGCTCCTGCTGTATTTCGGCCAGATCGTCGGCGCCGCGGTGAAAAGCTACGTGCTGTTCCGCCTGGATCGCCAGCGCTGGACCCGACAGTCCACCGCCTTCGCGGCCCCCGCCCTTGGCGACCGCCTGCGTGCCTTCGGCTCGACCTATGTCCATCTCCTTGCCCTCGGCTGGCTGACCTTCGGGGTCATGCTGTTGTCGGGGCTTGTCTGAAACCCGTCTGGAAAGGACCGTCCCTTGGACCAAGCGATCACATCTTCGACCCGCCAAAGTCCGGCAGCCGTCACCTGGGGCGGGCCGGCCGATCACCCGATGCTGGACATCCCCTTCCACGTCGAGATCGACGGGCGGCAATACCGGGGCCGCGAAATCTCGCTGGTCCGCGCGACGATCAGCGGGCTGATCGACCCCCATATGCAGGGGCTGGAGCGGCTGGCCTGGGTGGTCTTCCGCTTCCAGGGGTACACCGTCGGCCTGTCCATCGAGGTCCGGGTCGAGGATGCGGACCCCGCCAAGGGCGCTGCCGCGCTGGTGTTTCTGGAACCGATGGGCGAGCATCTGCCCCAGCTGCGTCACCTGATGAACTCCTACATCGCGGGCGATCTGGTCACGCTGGGCAATGTGCTGACGGTGCGGCCGTCCTCCGGGGCGAAACCCAAGGGCGCGCAGGCCCCGACGCGGCGGCTGCGGCGGTTCGGCGGTGCGCTGCTGCTCTTGGTGCTGACGGCGCTTCTTCTGGGTCTGGTCGGCACCAAGGTCTTCCAGCGCGTCTTCACCTACCGGCTGGCGACGCCCGCCGTCGTCGGCTTCGACGGGCGCACGCTGGCGGCGACGGCCACGGGCCAGATCGACTTTTTGAACCCCGATGCCAAGGCGGGCGAGGTCGCCTATGCGATCCGGTCGAACACCGGGCAGGCCCTGTCCGTGGTGATGCCCTGCGACTGCCGGGTCGAGGTGCTGGGGGTCGAGGCCGGGTCCACCGTATTTGCGGGCGACCCGGTGCTGCGGGTGTCCCAGGCCGATGCGCCGCTGGTGCTGACGGGAACCGTCCTTCCCGAAGAGACGCTGGACCTTGCCCAGGCCAGCGCGGTCGAACTGCGCTTTGCCGACGGGCAAGAGGTGATGACCCACCTTGGCGGCCTTGGCTCTGCCGCGCCGGGTCAGCCGGTGCCGTTCCGCCTGATCCCGGACCAGCCGCTGTCCGAAGACCGCGCCGGGCAGCTGGCCGAGGTCACCCTGCGGCGCCCGGTGCCCGGCCTGCTTCAGACGGCCGCCACCCCTGCCGCTTCCGTTACCTCCACAACAAAGGCAGTCGCGCCATGACACATCCAATCACTCCCGTCGTTCTGTGCGGTGGCATGGGGTCCCGGCTTTGGCCCATGAGCCGGGTCGAGCAGCCAAAGCAGTTCCAGCCCACGCTTGGGAAGGGCAGCCTGACCTATTTCCAGGCGACCCTGCAGCGTCATCGCGGCCCGGATTTCGCCCAACCGATCGTGGTCACCAATGCGGGGCAAGCGGCTCTCGTGCATCGGCAGCTGGACGAGATCCAGCTTCAGGGCCGCGTGATCGGCGAGCCGGTCGGTCGCAACACCGGCCCGGCAGTGCTGGCCGCGGCCCTTTGTGCGCAGCGGGACGACCCCGAGGCGATGATCCTTGTTCTGCCCTCGGACCACATGATCAAGGGCGACATCAACCGGATCATCCGGGCGATGCATCGGGCGGCAGAGGACGGGCGGATCATCAGCTTCGGCGTCCACCCGACCTATCCCGAAACGGGCTACGGCTACATCACCGACGGCGGTCCGGTGCCGGATTACCCCGGCCTGCACCAGGTCGCGCAGTTCGTCGAAAAGCCCGGCCATGACCACGCGCAGCGGCTGATCCAGGCGGGCGGGGTTTTCTGGGCCTCGGGCATCAGCCTGATGCGCGCCGAGACGCTGATCGAAGAGTTCCGTCGCCTGGACCCCTTCACCCATGCCGCCGTCCTGGGCGCGCTGGATGCGGCCGAGCTGCGGACACTGGGCATCATCCTGGATGAGGCAAGCTTTCGTCAGGCGGCGAACGAGCCGACGGAACGACAGGTCTTCGAGCGGACCCCCGCCATCGCGCTGGCCCCCTTGCACGGGGTGCAGTGGGACGACGTCGGCGCATGGAACGCGGTCTATCAGGTCTCGGACCGCGATGGGGACGGCAATGTCCTGCATGGCGACGTGATCGCGATGAACACCAGGAACTCGCTGGTGCAAAGCGAAACGCGCCTGGTGGCCGTGATCGGGATGCAGGACACGGTGGTGATCGACACCCCCGATGCCGTTCTGGTGACCAGGCGGTCGAACTCGCAGGACGTCAAGCAGCTGGTGGACCGGCTGAAGGCCAGCCAGCGGCGCGAGGTGCGCACCCACATGACACGGGAAATGCCCTGGGGCCGGATCGAGACGGTGTCGACCGACATGGGCAACGACATGCGGATCATGACGGTGCAGAAGAAGGCCTCGCTGCAGGTCAACGGGACGGGGCTGGGACCCAGCCTGCTGACGGTCCTGTCCGGCGAGGGGCGCTGCCTGATCGACGGGCGCGAAGTGACAGTGCGGCGCGGCCAGACCGTGGCCATCGACCCTGACGAGGCGCTGCCGCTGTCCAACCCGACCGACAGTGACCTGAAGCTGGTCCATCTGGTCTTCCGGGGTGGGACCGATATCGGCGGACCGGGGTGCGAGCCGATGCTTGTCGCCTCGGACCGGCTGCCGGAGGCGATCTGATGCGCCTGGCGGCCTGCCTTCTTCTTGCACTGTCCTGCGCCGGCCCCGTGCGGGCCGAGCCGGACGCGATCCTGCATGGGGCGATTGCCCGCGTGCTGACCGCGGGTGCGGAAGGCGAGGTTCTTGCCGTGCTGGCCGGCCGGCTGGCCGGGGGGGTGGAACTGCCTGAAGTCCCGAAACCGGCGGCTTTGGCCGGGGGGCCGATGAAGGTGCTGGAGGGCGACGTTCAGGCCGCGCTGACGCAACTGTCGATCCTGGCAGGTGGCAACGGGCATCTGTCGCTGCAACTGGCTCAGGCCAGCACGACGGATGTGATCTACATTCTGTCCGGCACCGCCACCCTGTCCGAACTGGAGGCAGCAGGCCATCTGCAGCGCCGGGCGAACGGCTGGCGGCTGTCACGGCCTTTGGTCCTGTGGCCCGGTGCCGCGCTGGTCCTGTCGCCGGGCCAAGTGCTGGAACTGGACACCGCAGCCGGGGCCTTTGTCCTGAGCTTCGGCGATGTCCACATGGCTGGCGCCACGCTGCGCGGGGACGGGGGGCAGAACGCCCGCGTTCCAACCTTCCGGCCGTTCCTTCTGGTGACCGGCCAGGGCAGCTTCCACGCCGCACGGTCTACCTTCGCTGACCTTGGTTTCGATGGACCCGTGGCGTTCCGGGGCGTCTCGGTCCTGACCGGGGGGGTGATGAAACCCGCCAGCGCGCCTGTGGTGACCCAGAGCCGGTTCCAGAACGTCTACAGCCTGTCCTTCGAGGGCGCGGACGGCATGGTCGTGACCCGCAACCGCCTGTCCGGGGCTGGCGCTGCCGCCATCTCGGTCAAGGATGGGCGTGGTGTGACGCTGGCCGGGAACCGCATTTCCGGGACGGACGGCGGGGCGGGCATCCGGCTTTCTGGCGCGCTGGAGGATGTGGTCATTGCGGCCAACGTGATCCTGGGTGGCGGCCGGAACGGGGTGCAGATCGACGGCAAGACGCTGCGGCTGGGCCTGCGGGCCAATGTCATCCTGAACAACGCCGGGTCCGGCATCTCCCTTGGCCCCGCCACCTGCGTCGCGGTGCAGGGCAACATCATCGCCGGGAACGGCACGGTGGGTCTGCGCCTGACCCGGACCGGTGCCGCGCGGGTCGCCGACAATGCCGTCACCGGCAACGGATCAGCCGGGATCGAGGTCGAGGCGCAGGCGGGCCTGGGGCCGGTCCTGATGTCCGACAACCGCCTCAGCGGCAACCGCGAGGGTCTGCGTGCGGCCGGTCTGGGCGAAGTGCGCCTGGCCGGGAACGATCTTGACCACCAGACCCCGCGCCAATTCGCCGGGGACTTCTCACCCTGGCTGGGGGCCTACCTGGGCGCGGAGGCGGCTTTCGTCATTCCCGCCGCCGCCCGGGCCCCTGTCCCCCCTGTTCCTTGTCAGCCGGAGTAAGCCGATGGTCTTTTCCTCGGAAACCTTCCTGTTCCTGTTCCTGCCGCTGTTCCTGGCGTTGTATTACCTGACGCCGTTCCGCTACCGCTCGGCGCTGATCCTGGCGGGGTCCTGGACGTTCTACGGCTGGTGGCGGATCGACTTCCTGGGTCTACTGATCCTGACGACGCTGTGGACCTACGGCTTTGGCCGGCTTATCGGGGCCAACCTTGGCACGCGGGCTGCGACCTGGGCCTGCGCCATCGGCACGGCGGGGTGTCTGGCGGTGCTTGGGGTGTTCAAGTATCTGAACTTCTTTATCGACAGCTTCGCCGCCATGCTGGGCACCGATGCTGCGGGACTGGGCGTGCACTGGCACCTGATCCTGCCGATCGGGGTGTCGTTCTATGTCTTCCAGTCGATCAGCTATCTGATCGACGTCTACCGTCGCGATGCCAGCGCCACTGGCAATTTCTTCGACTTCGCGGCCTTCATCTCGCTTTTCCCGCAGCTGGTCGCCGGCCCGATCCTGCGCTTCAAGGATCTGGAGGACCAGTTTCGCGACCGAACCCACACCGCCGACAAATTCGCCGACGGCATGGCGCGGTTCACTGTGGGTCTGGGCAAGAAGGTCCTGATCGCCGACAGTCTTGCCCCCCTGGCCGACCTTGCCTTCACCACCCCTGATCCCACGGCCCCTTTGGCCTGGGTGGGCGCCTTGGCCTACATGTTGCAGCTGTACTTCGACTTCTCGGGCTACAGCGACATGGCCATCGGCCTTGGCCTGATGATGGGCTTTCGCTTCATGGAGAATTTCGACACGCCCTATATCTCGGGGTCGATCACCGAGTTCTGGCGGCGCTGGCATATCAGCCTGTCGGTCTGGCTGCGCGACTATCTGTACATCCCCCTGGGCGGCAACCGGATCAGCGAGGGGCGCACCTATGTCAACCTGATGACCGTGATGGTCCTGGGGGGCCTCTGGCACGGCGCCAACTGGACCTTTGTCCTCTGGGGTGCCTGGCACGGCGGCTGGCTGGCGCTGGAGCGCTGGACCCGCCTGGCCCGCGCGCCAAAGACGATCCTGGGCGTGCTGCGGACGCTTCTGATCGTGCTGGTCGGCTGGGTTGCCTTCCGGGCCACCGGCATCGGCACGGCGATGGACTTCTACGCCGGGATGCTGGGCCTGAACGGCTGGGCACTGCCCTTCGACATCGCCGTGCAGATCACCCGCGAAAGCCTGGGCGTGCTGATGCTGGCGATCCTTCTGGCCGCGTCCGAGCCCGCCCTCAACGACTGGTTCGGCCGCCGGTATCACGCCGTCACGCCGTCCGGCACGCTGGTGCTTTCTGGCACCGTTCTGCCCGCGCTTGCCACCACGCTGATCTTCTCTCTGGCCGTGATGCGGCTGGCCGAGCAGAGCTTTTCGCCCTTCCTGTATTTCCAGTTCTAGGAGCCGACCATGCAACCCATCCTCCGGGCCTCGCGCTTCGTGCTTCCCGTCGCGTTTTTCGGCTATGCCGCCGTGGTCAACCTGGGCTACGCACAGTTTCCCGGCCAAAGCGATCTGCCGAAGGACGTGGATGTCCTGCGCGGCGGGCTGACGGCGACGCTGGACAGCGTCTATCGCAAGTCGCTGCCGCACCGCGAACCGGCCATCGGCATGATCGGCGCGCTGCGCTATCTGGCGGTGGGCGAGGGCCGGAAGGGCGTGCTTGCAGGCGAAGACGGCTGGCTTTTCACCGCCGAGGAACTGCGGCCTCTGACGGGCGACCTGGATCTGTCCCTGTCCCGCATCGCTCGGGTCCGCGACCGGCTGAAGGCGGCGGGCGTGCAGCTGGTCGTGGTCCCGGTTCCCGGCAAGCTGGATGTCATGGTGGCCCACAGTGACCCCCAGGCAGCACAGGGGATCGCCACGCTTTACGACGCCTTCCTGGCCGGTTTGCGCCGCCACGACGTCGCCGTCCTTAATGCCCGGTCCGCGCTGCGGGGCGGGGCCGAGGCCGAGCTTTCCTTCTTCCGCACCGACACCCACTGGACCCCCGAAGGCGCCGAGGACGTGGCGCAGGCGCTCGCCGCCTCGGGCCTGGTCGATCTGGGCGACACCGAGTTCGACGTCGAACGCTCGGCCCCGCAGCAGTTCACCGGCGATCTCGTGGCCTTCGTCACGAACGAGGACCTCGCCCCGTCGATCGGCCTTGAACCCGAGACCGCCGTTCCCTTCACCGCCATGGCGCGGGCCAAGGGTGACAGTCTGGACATCTTCGCAGAAGCGACGACGGATGGCACGCTTCTGATCGGCACCTCCTATTCCGCCAACCCGACCTTCAGCTTTGCCGAGGCGCTGAAGCTGGCCCTGCGCCAAGACGTCCTGAATCTGGCCGAAGAGGGCAGGGGTCCGGCGCGCCCGATGCTGGACTACCTCGCCTCGCCCGATTTCCGCGATGCCCCGCCCAAGGTGGTGATTTGGGAATTCCCGGTGCGCTACCTGACCGACCCCGCGCTGTGGGATGCGCAAGGACCGGTGAAAAGCGGTGCGTAACCCGGTCCATATCGGGCTGATGCTGGCCCTTCTGTCGGTGGCTCCGGCAACGGCAGACGTCGTGCTGCCCCCGGCCATTGCGGGCAGCCCGTCCTTGAAGGCGCTGCGCAAGTCGATGCTGGCGGGCCGGGACCTGTCCGACGTCCAGCTGCAGACCCTGGCCGATGCGGGCGAGGGGCTGGCCGCCGCCCGCTATGCCAAGCGGCTGGAAGACCGCGACGACCCGGCCTTCATCGACGATGCGGCGCATTACTATTCCATCGCCGTCTATCAGGGCCGCGACTTCGCGACGCCCCGCCTTCTGGCCACTCTGACCGACCAGAGCGCGGCGTTTGGCCCTGCGCGCCTGCGCAACATCCGCGGCGTGCTGGACCGCGCGGCGCGGCAGGGCGACCCCAAGGCGGCAGCGGGCCTGGCGCAGATGCTGCTGAAGGGCGCTCCGTTCGAGGCCGACATCCCCCTTGCGCGCGACCTGCTGCTGATGGCCGCCCAGGCAGGGGATGCGAAGGCTGCGATGCAGCTTGCGATAAGCCATATCCAGGGCGAGCCGGGCCTGCCCCCCGACCCCGAAGCCGCCCGCCCCGCGCTGGAGCTTGCGCTGGCCAGCCCCGATCCCGGCGTTCAGGCAATGGCCCTGTCGCTGGCCCGCCAGATCCCGGGTGCCGAGGCGCTTCAGCCCGCCGCGCTGCCTGTCCCCGATCCCGACCTTGACCGCAGCAAGCGCCCGCCTGTGCGCCCGACCCTGGAAGGAGCCGCCCCATGATGCGCCCCGCTTTCGCCCTTTGCCTTCTGATGGCCCCCGCCGTTCAGGCCGGACCCACGCAGTTCGGCTGCGCCAATACCGAAAACGCCCCCTCGGCCAGTATCGAGGGCACGGACGGGGTCTTCTACCGCGTCCAGTCCGACCTTCGCCTGCAGCACCCGATGGACGATATCGTTGTAGACCAACTGGCCCAACTTGCGCGGGTGCTGGAAGACCAGGGCACCACGCTGATCTACGTGAACGTGCCCACCAAGGGCCAGGCGATGCCGCAATACCTGCCGCCGGAAGCCGCGGCCTATGGCTATGACCCCGCGGTGATGCAGGCCAACTATCAGGACGTGACCGACCGCCTGAATGCCGCCGGAGTGCCCGCGCCCGACCTGATGACCGCAATGCTGGGCGCGAAGCCTGACGAAAAGGTCTTCTTTCAGGCCGACTTCCACTGGACCCCCGACGGCGCACGGCTTGCCGCACAGGCCATCGGCGAGATGATCCGCAGTCTGCCTGCCTATGCCGACGTGACGCCCGTGGAATTCACCTCGCAGGAGGCTGCGCCCGAGGTCGCCTTTTCCGGCCTTCGCCGAGAGTTGCAGACCTATTGCAAGGACACGCTGCCGCAGGTCGAAGCGAAGACCTGGGTCACCACCCGCGCCACCGACGGCCAGCTTTCCGCCGCCGACATCTTCGCCGATGCCAACCCCGCCCAGCCAGCCGAGGGCGAAGTCCTGGACATCTTCGGCACCGGCAGCGACGAAGCCAGCCTGGTGCTGGTCGGGACGTCCTTCTCGGACAGCAGCATCAACAACTTTGCGGGCTTCCTGTCCGAATACGCCGGGATCGAGGCGGTCAACTACGCCATCACCGGCGGCAACCAGTTCGGCTCGATGACCTCTTACCTCACCTCGCGCGAATTCGCCGAGGACCGGCCGACCTTTCTGATCTGGGAAAACCCGATCTACAACAGCCTTGCCCAGTTCGGCCCTGTCCCGATGGACGAGCTGATCATCGCCGCCGGACCCGCCTGTGACATCGCTACCGAAACCACGGTCGAGGAGAGCAGCCTTGTGGCAAGCTTTCAGCCGGGCCAGCTGAAGCCCGAAGATGCCTTCCTGTTCGACCAGGGCGGCGAGGGCGCGAGGGTCGCCGACGTCACCTTCGAGACCAAGGCGGGCATCCGCCGATCCCTGCGCATCGAACGGTCGGATCGCCTGCGCGCCACGGGCCGGTTCTTCCTGAAGCTGGAACCCTATTGGCACCCCGATCTTGTCAAAGTGGCGGTCCGCTTCGACCGACCGCTCACCGACACCTCCGCCCTGACCCTTTGCCCAACCCCGAAAGGAGACGCGTCGTGAAACGCATCCATCTGACCCTGCCGCTTCTGGTCGCCACCGCCTCGATGGCCTTTGCCCAGGACGCCAGCCTGTACGAAGACGTTGCCAACCCGAATTCCAGCTTTGTCCGCGTGGTGGACGCCTCGGCCTCGGTCGCGGTGATCCAGTCGGCCAGCTTTGACCGGGTCGAGAAGGGGGTCACCCCCTATGTCGTGATCGACGGCGCGACAGAGGTCAGCATCACCTCGGGCGAGACCACGGCGACCGAGGCGATCCAGCCGGCCACTTTCTATTCCTTCGTCGTGGGCGCCGACGGTGCCTCGGCGCTGGTGGTAGACAAGATCACCCGCAACCCGGCCCAGGCCGACGTGACCTTCTACAACCTTTCCGACATTGCCCTGGCCGATCTTTACGTGCCCCAGGCCAACGCCATCGCGATCGAGGGCGTGGCTCCCAGCACTGGCGGGGCGGTGGCTCTGAAAGCCCCGCTGACGCTGGATTTCGAAATCCGCGATGGCGAGACCGTGGTCGCCACCGTTCCCGCCGTTGATCTCAAGCGCCGTGAAGGCGTGGCCATCGTCCTGTCGGGAACCGGCGGCAGCTACACTGCCACCGTCACGCCGAACGCCCTGGCCAAGCAACCCTGACCGGAGGGCAAAAGCCCATGCAGCGCATCCTCGCCACTCTTCTGATCCTTGCCTTGCCCACCGTGGCGGGGGCGCAGACCGTTGACCTTGTCTTCGAGCCGCCAGAGCTGGAGACGGGCCCCGTCTGCGAACCCCGTCCCTCGGACGAGGCCCTGGTGGCGAAATGGGAGGGCGTCGCGCTGGACGCCCTGCCCGAAAGCGATACGGCCATCATCAAGCGCGACTTCCGCCGCCTGATCGAGCTGGACCCGCAGCGCTGGTTCGACACGGTCGATGCGGTGCAGGCGAATTTCCGCGCCATCGACCCGCAGTATTCGCAAGCCAACATGCTGATCGACCGGATCGAGCTTCTGCTCGCCGCCGGGCGCGTGTCAGAGTTGCAGCGCGAACGGCTGGTTGAACAGCTGGCCGCGCTGGACCTGCGCCAGACGCCTCGGGCGCAGCACCTTCTGGCGGGCTATCTGATCCGCGGTGTCGGGATCGACCGGGACGTCGCCCGTGGCGAAGAGCTGCTTCTGCAAGCCGGGTTCGGCGGCAATGCCGACGCGATCCTGCAACTGGTCGAACGCGAGATTCAGGGCACTCCGGTCCAAGGCTGGGATGTACCGCCCGAACTGGGCGTGACGATGGCCTTCGGCGCGCTCGTGGGCAAGCTGGACCCGCTGATCTGTGACCGGGTGAACCGGATCGCGCGGGAATACATGAATGGTGACATCGTGACCCGCGACCCCGGCTTGGCGGAACGCTGGTATCGCTTTTCCGCCGACCTCGGGGATGCGCTTTCGGCCTGGCGGGTGGCGGAAATCCACCTGCGTGCCGAGGACCTGCCCAAGGACAACGACGCGCTGGTCCGCTATCTGACCGCCGCCGCCGATGCGGGCCTGCCTTATGCGCAGGTCGCCCTGGCCCGCTTGCACGTTGACGGCGCTTTGGTGCCGCGCGACCTGGAGCTGGCGGATGCCAGCTATGGCGCGGCGGGGGAGACCTGGTCATCGGGCGCGGCAAGCCATGTGCTGTTCCTGCAGGCCCAGTCACGCCGCAACCCAAGCTGGACCCCGGCCTATGTCGACGCCCTGTCCACCCTGGTCGAAAGCCCCGACGCCCCGGCCTGGTCCCTGATCGCGAAGGCCGAGCAGGTGCTGTCCGACCAGGGCCGCTGGGCGGGCGAGGCCGAGGCGCTGAAGCTGCTCGAACGCGCCATCGGATTGGGCGAATACGCCGCGATGGAAAAGACCGCGCCGATGAAGTTTCGCGCCGCCCACACGCCGCAGGATTTCTACGCGGCAACGGATCAGCTGATGCAGGCCGTGGTCACCTCGGGCGAGGTTGACCCGATGCAGCAGCTGTCCAGCGCCTTCATCTGCCGCGCCCCCGACGCGCCGCAGGTCGATGAGGCCGATTATTGGGTTCAGGTCGCCGAAAGCACCGCGTCCGAGGCCGTGGACTTTGCCCCGGAAGAGCTGGCCCGTCTGGCCACCACGCCCGATCCCGTCGCCGAAGCCGAGATCCAGACTCAGGCCCTGACTGGCCGGATCACCGCCATCGCGCAGTACATCTATCTTCTGCACCAGCGCCAGGCCCCGGAGGAAACGCTGGCCTTCTGGGAAAACTACGCCACCCGCTTTCCCGGCGTCACCACTGCCCGGGCGTCTTTGGCGCTGAAGGCCGCCCGCACCCCCGCCGACCGAAGCGCGGCGCTGGAGCTTTTCCGCACCGCTGTCGCGCTGGGCGAGGCTTCGGCCGGGACCCAGTTCGCCGAGGCGCTGCTGGAAGCGGGCTTCGTGACGCCCGAAACCCAGGCCGAGGCGCTGGAGATTCTGCTGCCCTTGGCCGAACGCGGGGTGGGGGATGCGCTGGAGATGCTGCCGCTGGCCGATCCCGACAGCTTCCCGACGCTGGCCGCCGTCATGGACCGCTATGGCGATGTCGTGGATGCGCGCGGCGATTTCGATGCGCTTCTGCTGGCCCTGCCGCTGATCAAGGACCGCAACGTCTATGCCGACTACCTGACCCGCGCCACCGCGATCACGGCCTGCACCTTCGACGAGGCGCTGCGCCTTACCGATGCCGTTGGCCGTGCCGGGGACCGGACTCTTTTTGAACGCTGGCTGCGCATCTCGGACTACCTTGCGGCGGGCGAAGGCTATGCGCTGGCCGAACTGGCCGACGTCTACAGCCGCTATGCCACTGACGCCGACCAGCCGAAGATCCTGGCCTACTATCAGGCCGCGCGGGAAGAGGGCAGCCGCACCGCCATCCACCGGCTTCTGAACATCTACTCGCGGCGGTCCTCACCGCAATACGACCCCGCGCAGTCGGCGGCGCTGTTCGAAGATCTTGTCCGCTTCAGCGCGCCCGAGGATCTGCCCGGCACCTTGCGGCGCCTGCGCGCCGCCACGCCGGAAATACGGGCCATTGCAAACCGCAGCATCGACGAGACGGCGCTGTATCTGTCGGCGGCCGAATCCGGCAGCGCCATAGCCATGCGCGAATATGCCCTGATCCTGCGCGAGGCCGCCTCGACCCCAGCGGATGTGCTGGACTCGACCGACTGGCTGCGCCGTGCTGCCGAGGCGGGCGAGCCCGCCGCGATGGTCGACTATGCCGAGGCGCTGGTCTTCGGCATCGGCACCGACCCTTCGCGAGACGAGGCACTGGCCTGGCTGCAAAAGGCTGCCGACCTGGGCAGCGACGACGCCGCGCAACGGCTGCGCTCCCTGAAACTTTCGACGGAGGTCAACCAATGACCACGCGACCCCTTGCCCTGCTGCTTCTCCTCGCCAGCCCTCTGGCCGCTGAAGAGGCCCCGAAGTGCCCTGTGGACAGCCAACCCGTCGTCTCGCTGGGCTTCGGCAGCCGCTACACCGACGACAGCAAGAACCGCAGCGACTTTGACGAAGACAGCGACAAAGCCGTCACTGCGGCCCTGAAGCCGATCGACGATTTCATCACCGACCTTGCACGACAGACCAACATCCTGAACACCCCCGAGACCAAGCCTGCCGAGGCACAGAAGGCCGCCACCTGCGTTCTGGATGTCATTCTCGCCTGGGCCAAGGCCGACGCCCTGAGTGATCTGAAGACCCAAGGCGCGAACCTCTCCGCCCCCTCAAGGGTGGGCGGCATCGCCTTCGCCTACGCCGCCGCGCTGAAGGTTGTGCCGGACCCCGAGGGCAAATCCGAAATCGAGGCCTGGCTTCTGGCCCGGTCGCAACAGGCGATGGCCTTCTTCGATACCGAAGCCCCGCCCCGCGCCTCGCAGAACAACCTGCGGGCCTGGGCCGGGTTGGCGGTGACCCGGGTCGGCCTGACCCTGGACGACCCCGCCCTGATCGACTGGGGGGCCGAGACGTTGCGTCTGGTCGCCTGCACCGCCGAGGCGGACGGCAGCCTGCCGAACGAGATGTGGCGCGGCAAGCTGGCGCTGCATTATCAGCTGCACGCTGTCGCCCCGCTTGTCACAACCGCCGCGCTGCTGAGGGACCAGCGGCCCGACCTTTTCACCATCTGCGACCGGGCGCTCCCCCGGATCGTCCGGTTTACCCTGGACGGGCTGGACGATCCTGCGGCGGTCGAGACGATCACCGGCGAGAAGCAGACCGTCGGCGGCACCCGCAAGGCGCGCGATTTCGAACTCGCCTGGCTTCCGGCCTACCTGACGCTTGACCCGGACCCGAAGATCGCGGCCTTGCTGGACAGCATCAGGGAATTGGGCAATTCCAAGCTTGGGGGTGACCAGCGCCTGCTGTGGCCCGATGCGGCAGCGGACGAACCGGCGGATGGCTGACGGCTTGGGGGTTTCCTTTCCACAGCGCTTGGTCTATAGGCCGCCCCACATGCGCGTGGGCCCGCTTAGGCAAGAATCAGATCCATCCCTTGGGATGGGGCCTTCTGGTCTTTCGTGCGACAGATTTGAAACCGATAGACCGCAAGGAAGCCATCATGGCCAACACTGAACAGTCCAAGAAACGCGCCCGCCAGTCGGAAGCCCGCTACGCCATCAACAAGGCCCGCCGCTCGCGCATTCGCACCTTCCTGCGCAAGGTCGAAGAGGCCATTGCCTCGGGCAACGGCGAAGCCGCCCAGGCCGCGCTGAAGGCCGCACAGCCGGAACTGGCGCGTGGCGTCACCAAGGGCGTGCTGCACAAGAACACCGTCGCCCGCAAGATGTCGCGCCTGGCCGCGCGTGTGAAGTCCGCTGGCGTCGCCAAGGCCTGATCCGTCCTTCGGGACCGAATCCGGAACACCAAGGGCGCACCCGCAAGGGTTGCGCCCTTCGGCATTCTTGCGCTTGCCGGAATGCGGCATTTCGACCCTGCGTTGCCGATTTGCCAGAGCGGTCGGATTCGGGTTTGGGGAATCTCTGTCAAGCGCGTTGTTCGGTTGCAGAGCCCGCTCCGGGGTTGCTAGCGTGACCCTGCGATTCACTTCGTCTTGGGGGACATGAACGGGTCGCAAAAGGAAAGCTGCTGCACAGGGATGGCGCCCAATGGGCTGCAATATCTGAGTTTTCCGTTTGCGATCATAGGGTTGGAGGTAGCAGCCAAGCTACTCCGTCTGTATAGCAAGGACACCGGCAGGCCGGGCGTCTTATGTTGTGCGTTTGTTCCGTCCCACTGACAGGTCCAGTCCGGCAGACCGTTTTGCGGTCGCGCCGAGGCGTGGACAAAGCGGCTCGCACGAGGCGTGACAGGACAGGATCGGCAGTCTGTGCCGGTTCGGGGATATGGCAGGTTAAAGAATGACGAATGAAACCTGGGGGCAGGTTCGGGAAGAGTTGATCAAGCGTGTCGGCAAGAACAACTATACGACCTGGATCGAACCTCTAAAGCTGTCTCACCTGAAGAACGGAGTCGCGCGCTTCGAAGTGCCGACCATCTTCTTCGGCGATTGGGTGCAGCGCAATTATGCTGACCACATCCGCACGCAGCTGACCTCTGCCGGCGCGCTGGTCGATCGGGTGGAGTTTGCCGTGGGCATCGCTCCGGCGGAAGCCCGTCCTGCGAAGGCTGCCGTGAAACCGGCGACCAAAGCCGCGCGCAGCCGCGCCTCGGACGAAGAGCTGCCCGGCGCGCCGCTGGACGCCCGCTTCACCTTCGACAGCTTCGTCGTCGGCAAGCCGAACGAGCTGGCCCATGCCGCCGCCCGCCGGGTGGCCGAGGGTGGCCCCGTCACCTTCAACCCGCTGTTCCTGTATGGTGGCGTCGGTCTCGGCAAGACGCACCTGATGCACGCCATCGCGCATGAGCTGCAGCTTCGCCGCCCCGAGCTGCGTGTGCTTTACCTGTCGGCCGAGCAGTTCATGTACCGCTTCGTGCAGGCCCTGCGGGACCGGCAGGTCATGGACTTCAAGGAACTGTTCCGGTCGGTCGATGTCCTGATGGTCGATGACGTCCAGTTCATCGCCGGCAAGGATTCGACCCAGGAAGAATTCTTCCACACTTTCAACGCCCTGGTGGATGCCAACAAGCAGATCGTCATCTCGGCTGACCGCGCGCCGGGCGAGATCAAGGATCTGGAAGATCGCATCAAGTCGCGCCTGCAATGCGGGTTGGTGGTGGACCTGCACCCGACGGACTACGAACTCCGCCTTGGTATCCTGCAGCAGAAGGTTGATTTCTACCGCCTGCAATACAAGGGCCTGGTTCTGGCTGATGGCGTGCTGGAATTCCTGGCGCATCGCATCACCACGAACGTCCGCGTGCTGGAAGGCGCCCTGACCCGCCTCTTTGCCTTTGCCTCGCTGGTCGGCCGCGAGATCACCCTGGACCTCGCACAGGATTGCTTGGCCGACATCCTGCGCTCGTCCGACCGCAAGGTCTCGATCGAGGAAATCCAGCGCAAGGTGGCTGAACATTACAACATCCGCCTGTCGGACATGATCGGGCCGAAGCGGCTGCGCAACATCGCGCGGCCCCGGCAGGTGGCGATGTATCTGTCCAAGCAGCTGACACCACGTTCGCTTCCCGAGATCGGCCGTCGTTTCGGGGGCCGCGACCACACCACGATCATGCACGGCGTTCGCAAGATCGAAGAGCTGATGACCACGGACAGCCAGCTTTCCGACGATCTGCAGCTTCTGCGCCGCCTTCTGCAGGGCTAAGGCAGGGGCCGCACTTGACGGCCCCCGCAAAGCCTTCCACAGTCTCAACAAACGCTTGTGAACCGGTGGAAACCGGATAAATTCGTCGTCCCTTCAACGGGTCGGCAGGGGGAAGCCAGATGAAGCTCAGCATCGAACGCGCCACGCTGTTGAAAGCGCTCGCCCAGGCGCAATCCGTGGTCGAACGCCGCAACACGATCCCAATCCTCGCCAACGTGCTGATCGAGGCCGAGGGCAGCCAGGTTTCCTTCCGCGCCACTGACCTGGACATCGAGGTGGTGGACCGCGCCCCCGCGATGGTCGAACGCCCCGGCGCGACCACGGTTTCGGCGGTGATGCTGCACGAGATCACGCGCAAGCTGCCCGACGGGTCGCTTGTGAATCTGACTGAAGACGCCGCCTCGGGCCGCCTGACCATCGCGGCGGGTCGGTCGACCTTCAGCCTTGCGACGCTGCCGAAGGAAGACTTCCCGGTCATGGCGACGTCGGAGTATTCCTCGAACTTCTCAGCCCCCGCGCCCGTGCTGCGGCGGCTCTTCGACAAGGCAAAGTTCGCGATCTCGACCGAGGAAACGCGCTACTATCTGAACGGCGTCTACATGCACGTCAGCCAGGGCGAATCCGGCAAGGTCCTGCGCTGCGTCGCGACCGATGGCCAC
>NZ_JAXMMF010000041.1:0-15330 GCF_034366665.1 Tabrizicola sp.
CTTGTGCGTCGTGGTGGTGGCGACATGGGCGTGCGGGAAGGGGCTGGGGTAGAGGCCCGCCGCGACGAGGCCCGCGAAGTGCGCCATGTCGACGAGGAGGTAGGCGCCGACCGAATCCGCAATCTCGCGCATTTTCGCGAAGTCGATGATGCGCGGGATGGCCGAGCCGCCGGCGATGATCATCTTCGGCTTGTGCTCGGTCGCCAAGGCCTGGACCTGGTCGTAGTCCAGCGTCAGGTCCTGCTTGCGGACCCCGTATTGCACGGCGTGGAACCATTTGCCGGACTGGTTCGGCGCGGCGCCGTGGGTCAGGTGGCCACCGGCGTCGAGGCTCATGCCCAGGATGGTGTCGCCGGGCTTCAGCAGCGCCTGGAAGACCCCCTGGTTCGCCTGAGAGCCCGAGTTCGGCTGCACGTTGGCGAAGCCGCAGTTGAACAGTTGCTTCGCGCGGTCGATGGCCAGGTTTTCCGCGATATCAACGTATTGGCAGCCGCCGTAGTAGCGCTTGCCGGGGTAGCCTTCGGCATATTTGTTGGTCATCACGGACCCCTGCGCCTCCATCACGGCGCGGGAGACGATGTTTTCCGAGGCGATCAGCTCGATCTCGTGGCGCTGGCGGCCAAGTTCCTGGGTCACGGCCCCGAACAGCTCGGGGTCGCGCGAGGACAGGGGTTCGGTGAAAAAACCGGTGTCGCGGTGGGAAGCGTTCATCGTTCTGCCCTCAATGTGGTGACGTTTGCGGCGGTGAATTTTGCGGCTATGTAGAGCAGTCGCGGGCATGGGGAAAGGCAGGAATGCGACCTCTTCAGCAACCCTCGCGAAATAAAGCGACGCCGCGGAAAGCGGTGCCGCCAAAAGGAAACCCGTGCGGGCTTGAGTTTGCCGGACGACCCGGCCAAGACTGGCGCAAAGGGGACCCCCAGACATGGCACAGCGGATCCGGTTCACGGCCTCGAAGGCTCCGGCGGCGGTGGCGGCGTTTCAGGCGCTGACGGCGGCCTATGGGCAGGCGGACGGGCGGCGGGCCGACATCATCGTGGCGCTGGGCGGCGACGGGTTCATGCTGCAGACCCTGCATGCGGCGCACGGGCAGCGGCTGCCGGTCTACGGGATGAACTGCGGCACGATCGGCTTTCTGATGAACGCCTATGCGCTGGAGGACCTGCCCGCGCGGCTGGCGGCGGCGGAAGTGACGCTGATCAATCCGTTGGTGATGCGGGCCGAGAATGCAAAGGGCCGGGTCACCGAGGCGCAGGCGATCAACGAAGTCTCGTTGCTGCGCCAGGGGCCGCAGGCGGCGAAGCTGCGGGTCAGCATCGATGGGCGCGTGCGGCTGGAGGAGCTGGTCTGCGATGGCGCGCTGGTGGCGACGCCGGCAGGGTCGACGGCCTACAACTATTCGGCGCACGGGCCGATCCTGCCCATCGGGTCGGACGTGCTGGCGCTGACGGCGATGTCGGCCTTCCGGCCGCGGCGCTGGCGGGGGGCCTTGTTGCCCCGGTCGGCGGTGGTGCGGTTCGACGTGATCGAGGGCGAAAAGCGGCCGGTGATGGCGGATGCCGACAGCCGGTCCTCGGTGCGCGACGTGACCAGCGTCGAGGTGCGGTCGGATGAAAGTGTCAGCCACCGGCTGCTGTTTGATCCCGGCCACGGGCTTGAGGAACGGCTGATCGGCGAGCAGTTCGTCTGACGGCGGCTCCTCGTGCGACTTCGTCTTCTCGTCGCGGCGCAGCGACGAGTGACGAAGTCATCGAGGAGCGGTCAGCTGGCGCGGGCGTTCCAGGCTTCGATCTTGCGGTAAAGCGTCGAGGGCGAGACGTCCAGCACCCGGGCGGCCTTGGGGATCGAGCCGCCGTGCAGCGCCAAGGTCGCCTCGATCAGGCGGCGTTCCGCTTCGGCCAGGGGCAGACCGATCAGACTGTCGAGGGCCAGCGCATCGGGTGTGGCCAGGGCCAGGGGTTGCGGTTCAGCCGGACGGCTTTCGTCGGCAAGGCCGGGGGGCAGCATGTCGGGCGTGACCCAGCCACCCGGGTTCAGGACGACGACGTTGCGCATGACGTTCAGAAGCTGGCGCACGTTGCCAGGCCAGGGCAGCGACAGCATCAGGTTGCGCACCGCAGGGTCAAGACCGTGGAACTCGCGCCCTTCTTCCTGGGCGAAGCGGGACAGGGCGGCCTCGGCGATTTCCAGGATGTCCTGGCCGCGGTCGCGCAAGGGCGGCATGTGGATCGGGACGACGTAGAGGCGGTAATACAGGTCCTCGCGGAAGTGGCCGCGGCGGACGGCGTCCAGGGGGTCGCGGTTGGTGGCGCAGACGATGCGGACGTTGACCTTGCGGGGGCGGGTCGCGCCAACGGGCTGGACGGTCGAGGTTTGCAGGAACCGCAAGAGTTTGGTCTGCAGGGCGGGGGCCATCTCACAGATTTCGTCCAGGAACAGCGTGCCGCCGTCGGCCGCCGTCGCCGCACCCTGCTTGTCGGAAATGGCCCCCGTGAAGCTGCCCTTCATGTGGCCGAAGACTTCCGACTCCAGCAGGTCCTGCGGGATCGCACCGCAGTTCAGCGCGATGAAGGGGCCTGTGGCGCGGTTGGAGTTGGCGTGGACGGCCAGCGCGCAAAGCTCTTTCCCGGTGCCGCTTTCGCCGGTGATGAAGACGGTCGCCATCGAGCGCGCGACCGAATTGATCGTGCCGTGGATGCGGTTCATCGCCTCGGACGAGCCGATGAAGCCCGAACCGTCGGCGATCTGGCTGGCGTCCCGGCTGCGGGTGGCCGAGGCGGCGGGGTCGGCGGGTTTCACCGCATCGCGGGGGCCAGCCTCGGACAGGGCGTTCTGCACTGCGGACAGAAGCCGCCCCTCGTCGAAGGGTTTGACCAGGAAGTCGTGCGCCCCGGCGCGCATCGCCTCGACCGCGCGGTTGACCGAGCCGTTGGCGGTGATCGCGATCACGCGCGTCTCGGGCTGGATCGACTGGATTTCCTGCATCACCTCCAGCCCGTCGCGGTCTGGCAGCATCAGGTCCAGCAGCACGACCATCGGCCGGTGGGTGCGGAACTGGTCCAGCCCCTCGGCGGCGGTGGCGGCGACGGCGACGCGGTGGCCCGAGGTGGCAAGGATCGACCGGTAGACCATCTGCAGCGACAGCGTGTCCTCGACCAGAAGGACGGCGGGGCGCGAAAGCGGGGTGGGCGACTTCATTCGGCACCTCCGGTCGGGGCGCGGGTGGCGCGGATCAGGCGGATCAGGGCGGAAAGCTCGGCCTCCAGCGGGGGCATCAGGGCAACCAGAGCGTCCCGGTTCTGGGCATGGGCAAGGGCGTTCAGGTTTTCCGACATCACCTGAAGCGACAGCGCGCCCACCGAGCCGGACAGCGAGATCAGCACATGGCTGCCTTCGCGCAGGCGCTTCCAGTCGGCGGTCCTGGCCCCCGTGGCAAGCGTCTCGGCGGTGGACGTCAGGTCTTCGGTCAGGCGGGCCAGAAGTTCGGGGCCAAGCGAGGGGCCGGTGATCTGCAGAAGGTGGGCCAGCCGGGTCGGGTCAAAATCGGCAATGCCAAGCACGGCGGTCGCGCGGGGCTGCGACAGGCGATTGGCGGCTTCCTCGATCAGGGCCAGGTCGGCCTGATCGTCAGAGGTGGTCAGGTGCGGCTGCAACGCCTGGATTGCCCGGCGCAAGCCGAGAAGAGCCCCGGCGCGGGGGTCGGTGGTGGTCGAATCGGAACGGGTCATGCGGTGCAAGCTGACAGCAATCTTTGCATAATGCAAAGATTGCTTCAGCACGCGCCGCCTGTCCAGTAGCGCGTCAGCCCTTGGCGAGGCCGAGGCTTTTCAGCGCCGCCGTGATCTCGTCCAGGATAGCCGGGTCGTCGATGGTGGCGGGCATCTTCCAGGCCTGGCCGTCGGCGATCTTGACCATCGTCCCGCGCAGGATCTTGCCGGATCGGGTCTTGGGCAGGCGGTCCACTACGACAGCGCGCTTGAAGTCGGCGACGGGGCCGATCTGGTCACGGACCAGCTGCACGCATTCCTTCACCACATCGGCATGGGGCCGGTCGGACCCCTTGTTCAGGCAGAGAAAGCCCAGCGGTGACTGGCCCTTCAGGTCGTCCGCCACGCCGATCACCGCACATTCGGCGACGTCCTTGTGGGCGGCCAGAACCTCTTCCATCGCGCCGGTGCTCAGGCGGTGGCCCGCGACGTTGATCACGTCATCGGTGCGAGCCATGATGTAGAGATAGCCGTCCGCATCGACATAGCCCGCGTCTCCGGTCTCGTAATAGCCGGGGAAGTGGCTGAGGTAGCTTTTCCTGAAGCGGTCCTCGGCGTTCCACAGCGTCGGCAGAGTGCCGGGGGGGAGCGGCAGCCTGACCGCGATGGCGCCCAGCGTGCCGGGGCTGACCGGGTGGCCGCCTTCGTCCAGAACCTGCACATCGAAGCCGGGCATGGGCACGGATGGGCTGCCGATCTTCACCGGCAGATGTTCGATGCCCAAGGGGTTCGCGGCGATGGCATAGCCGGTTTCGGTCTGCCACCAGTGGTCAATGACGGGCACGTTCAGGTGGCGCTGCGCCCAGTGGATCGTGTCGGGGTCGGCGCGCTCTCCCGCCAGGTAAAGCGCCTGGAGGGTTGGGAGCGGCGGGACCATTTTCCCGTCCGGATCGTCACGCTTGATGGCGCGAAGCGCTGTGGGCGCGGTGAAGAAGCTGCGCACCTTGTGTTCGTTGATCACGCGCCAGAAGGCGGCGGCGTCGGGGGTGCCGACGGGTTTGCCCTCGTAGACGATGGTGGTGCAGCCCGCGATAAGCGGGGCGTAGCAGATGTAGCTGTGGCCGACGACCCAACCCACGTCGCTGGCGGCCCAGAAGACATCCCCCGCGCCGCAGTTGTAGATCGCGCGCATGGTCCAGTTCAGCGCCACCAGATGCCCGGCGGTGGGGCGGACGACGCCCTTAGGCGCGCCCGTGGTGCCCGAGGTATACAGGATATAGGCCGGGTGGTTGCCTTCCACCGGCACGCAGTCGGCGGGGGTGACGCCGTACTGGAACTCATGCCAGGCGTGGTCGCGGCCGGGGATCAGTTTCGCCACCTCCTGCTCGCGCTGGAAGATCACGCAGAAGTCGGGCTTGTGGGTGGCCTGGTCGATGGCGGCGTCGAGGAGCGGCTTGTAGTGGACGACGCGGCTGGGTTCGATGCCGCAGCTGGCGGCGATGATGGCTTTGGGGGTGCAGTCGTCGATGCGGACGGCAAGCTCATGCGCGGCAAAGCCACCGAAGACGACAGAGTGGATCGCGCCAAGCCGGGCGCAGGCCAGCATCGCCTCCAGCGCTTCGGGGACCATCGGCATGTAGATGATGACGCGGTCGCCCTTGGTGATGCCCTTGGCTTTCAGCGCGCCGGCAAGGCGGGAGACGCGGTCCTGCAGCTCGGCGTAGGTGATGACGTGGCGGGTCGCCGTGACCGGGCTGTCATGGATGATCGCGGGCTGTTTGCCGCGCCCGGCGATGACGTGGCGGTCGACGGCGTTCCAGCAGGTGTTGACCTGGGCGTCGGTGAACCATTCGTAAAGCGGCGCGCGGCTGTCATCCAGCGCCTTCGAGGGCTTCTTCACCCAGTCGATGCCCCCGGCGGCGGAAAGCCAGAACCCCTCGGGGTCCTGCTGCCACTGGCCGTATACCTGTGCGTAGCTCATCGCGATCTCCCCCCGCTGATGCACTGGTGCGGTGGTATGCGATGGAATGCCGGTTGCGCAACGGTGTTACCGGTAGCAGAGTGCGGCAGATTTGCAGAATTTGCGGATTCGACCGGGTTTAATTTGCAAAGTCGCTGAATCGTGCGGCGCTGGCGTCCGAATTGGACAGGGTTTGCAAAGCGATCACAGATAGGCGAGTCGCAAGCCGCCCCAGGGCCTGCCCCGAACGATGATCGGCGCCGAGACGTCTATCATGATCCGGAAATCCCCGCCGCCCATGTCGCGCCGGTAGACCTGCAGCAGGAAGGGCTCGGTATTGCGACCGGCCTTCAGGCCGACGCGGTCCGCAAAGATGCGGCGGTTGCGGCAGTTGGCGGCGTTCCAGACCGGGTCGCGGCCCTGCGGTTTCGAGAACTTGGCGTTGTGCGTGGGCAGGTAGCCGTTGCGATCCACGGCAGCACAGAAGACCACGCGGTCCGAAAGATGCAATGCGGCCTCTTGCACCTGGGGGAAGAGACGGTCGGCAAGCGCGGTGAAGGGCGCGATGACCTGGGCGGGGTCGCTGCCAGCAATGGGGCGGTAATCGGTGCTGAAAAGATCGGCCTCGGAGATGTCGCCGCGGTCAAGCGCCGTCTCCAGAAGCTGGGACAGATGGGCCGCATCGGTCATGACCTGATTGATGAAGGCCTGCTCGCTGCTGGCCGCACCCAGGGCGACGGCGTGCTGGACGATCAGTTCGGACGTGTCGATCAGTTCCAGCGAACGAGAGCCTAGGTGGGCGATGTCGCTGGCCCGCTGGCGCAGGTTCGTCTCAAGTGTGCGGACTTCGGGCGCATAGGCTGAAACCGCATCGCGCACCCGCGCGGTCGCCGCGCCGATCGAACCGGCGACCGAGTCGAGCGCGGCCATTCCCTGCTGGATGTCCGCCAGCGCAAGATCCACGTCCTGCGAACTGGCCACGACACGTTCGGCGTCGGCCATGACCTCAACTGCCCCGTCGGCAAAACTTTCCGCATCGCTGCGCACCCGGGCCAGACTTTGCCCGATCCCGCCGGCCGCCGTGCTGGTGTCGCGCGCAAGCGTGCCGATCGCCTCGGCGATGACCGAGAAACCGGCCCCCGAGGGACCAGCGCGCGCCGCTTCGATCCGGGCGTTAAGCGCAAGGATGTTCACCTCACGCGCGATGTGGGTGATCAGCGCCAGATCCTTTTCGGTCGCGGCCAGCGACTCCATGAAGTTGGCCATCCAGCCCCGGACGCCCGCGACCCAGCGGGTGATTCGCACGGTCTGTTCACGCGACGCCTGCATGGTTGCGACCGAGGTGTCGCTCACCCGGCGCGCCGAGACAGACGCGTCGATCATGGTCTGCGACGCCGCCTGCATCTGGCCGGTTTCCTCCAGAACCCGATCCAGCCCGCGGCCAAGAACGGTCAACCGGCCCTGTTCCGCCTTCGCGCTTTTGTCCAGATCCTCAAGGTAGCCGGCGATGTCGACAGCCGAGAGGCCGACTTTGCCCGCAGCCGCCGCGACGGCATTCAGTTGACGCCAGTCGGCGCGGCGTTCTTCCGCTGGTGCAGCACCGGAGAACACATTCTTCGGGGCAAAGGTCATGGACGCTCCATCGGTTGGGTGCGCACAGCTTTGCCGAAAGCTCTGAAGGCTGGGTTAACGCCTGTCTGACCCGGACCGAAAAACGCCCGTCACGGCGCGCTGGCGCCTTCGTCCCGGCGGAAACTCGGGCCGATGAGGGCGCGGACAAGAAGGCCGATTGCTGCGCCAAGCAGAATGAAAAGCGCCGTGCTGCGGGCAAGAACAAGCCAGCCGTAGGGGGTCAGGATGCCGTCGATCTCGCGGACGAAATCGCCTCCGCCAAGCTGGAAATGGAACGTTGGGTCATTGTATGCCCTCAGTCCGTTCAGCCGCCCGATCACGATTGAAATGACCGCGAGAATAGCCGCGACGCCTGCGCCACCAAGCGCCGCTCGGACCCAGGTGACCGGGCGCGCCATGACCCGCCGGATGATCGGTCCGCCGATGAGCCACGTCGACAGAAACGCAATCGGCAGCCCGATCGCCGCGAAGAGCGGCACGTAAAAGAGAAGCTGACTGAGGTTGGCCGTATGCAACTCTGCAACCGTCACGCCGGTCCAGCCCGAAAGGGCCGCAAGGATGATGGCCTTGCGGCGGTCCTTGTCGGAGTAGGGCGCGCTTTCCCTAGCCATAATGCGCGACGGGCGTCCCCGCGATGGCGGACATGTTCAGCAACCCCCGCGCGGTGATGGCGGGGGTGACGACGTGGGCCTTGTTGCCCATGCCCATCAGGATCGGCCCGACCTCAAGGCCCCCCGCCTTGACCTTCAGGATGTTGCGCACGCCCGAGGCGACCTCGGACGAGGCAAAGACCAGCACGTTCGCCCCGCCTTCGTAGCGCGACCCCGGCAGCAGGCGGTCGCGGATTGACTGATCCAGGGCCGCGTCGATGTTCATCTCGCCTTCGTAGGCAAAGTCGGGTTCGCGCTGGTCCAGCATCTCCAGCGCGTCGCGCATCCTGCGGGCAGAGGCGGTGTCCATGTTGCCGAACTGCGACTGGGTGCAAAGAGCGATCTTGGGGGCCAGACCGAAGCGGCGGACGTGGCGGGCGGCGCCGATGACCGTCTCCATGATCTGCTGCGGGCTGGGCTCGGGGTGGACATGGGTGTCGGCGATGAAGAGGGGGCCGTCTTCCAGGATCATCAGCGACAGGGCCGCGACGGGGTGCAGACCGCCGCGCGCCAGGATCTGGCGGACATAGCCCAGGTGCCAGTTGAACTGGCCGAAGGTGCCGCAGATCATGCTGTCGGCCTCATCCCGGTGGACCATGATCGCGGCGATGGCGGTGGTGTTCGTCCGCATCACGGCGCGGGCGGTGTCGGGGGTGACGCCGCGCCGGGCCATCAGCTCGTGATAGGTGCCCCAGTAGTCGCGGTAGCGGTGGTCGTTTTCCGGGTTCACCAGATGGAAGTCGCGGCCCGGACGGATCGGCAGGCCAAAGCGTTCGCAGCGCGCCTCGACGACTTCGGGGCGGCCGATCAGGATCGGCTGGTCGTTGGTTTCTTCCAGCATCGCGTTGGCGGCGCGCAGGACGCGTTCATCCTCGCCTTCCGCAAAGACGATGCGGCGGGCGGCCATCTTCGAGGCCTCGAAGACCGGGCGCATCAGAAGGGCGGACTTGAAGACCGACCCGTCAAGGCCCCGCTTGTAGGCGTCAAGGTCCTCTAGCGGGCGGGTGGCGACGCCGGTTTCCATCGCGGCCTTGGCGACGGCGGAAGCGACGACACCGATCAGACGCGGGTCGAAGGGTTTGGGGATCAGGTAGTCGGGGCCGAAGGACAGCGTCTCGCCCCGGTAGGCGGCGGCGGCTTCGGCTGACGTGGTGGCGCGGGCGAGGGCGGCGATGCCTTCGATGCAGGCGATCTTCATCTCGTCGTTGATGGTGGTCGCGCCGACGTCCAGCGCGCCGCGGAAGATGAAGGGAAAGCAGAGGACGTTGTTGACCTGGTTCGGGAAGTCCGACCGCCCGGTGGCGATGATCGCGCCGGGCGCGACCTTGCGGGCATCGTCGGGCAGGATTTCGGGGGTGGGGTTGGCCAGCGCGAAGATGATCGGGTTCGGGGCCATCGTCTGGACCATCGCCGGGGTCAGGACGCCGGGGCCGGAGAGGCCAAGGAAGAGGTCCGCGTTTACGATGACATCAGCGAGCGTGGCGGGCTGGTCGCCTTGGGCGAAGGCGGCCTTCTGCTGGGTCATCTGCTCGGCCCGGCCGTGGTAGACGAGGCCTTCAAGGTCGCAGAGCCAGACGTTTTCGCGTTTGACGCCCAGCTTCACCAGCATTTCCAGGCAGGCGATGCCGGCAGCGCCGCCGCCGGTGGAGACGACCTTGATGTTGCCGAAGGTCTTGCCCGCGACGATCATCGCGTTGGTCGCCGCCGCGCCGACGACGATGGCGGTGCCGTGCTGGTCGTCGTGGAAGACCGGGATGTTCATCCGCTCGCGGCACAGCTTTTCGACGATGAAGCAGTCGGGGGCCTTGATGTCTTCGAGGTTCACCGCGCCAAAGGTCGGCTCCAGCGCGCAGACGATGTCCGCCAGCTTGACCGGGTCGGGTTCGTTCACCTCGATGTCGAAGCAGTCGATGTTGGCGAATTTCTTGAAGAGGACGGCTTTGCCTTCCATGACGGGCTTCGAGGCCAGCGCGCCGATGTTGCCAAGGCCAAGGACGGCGGTGCCGTTCGAGATCACGGCGACGAGGTTGCCTTTGGAGGTGTAGCGGCTGGCCGTGGCGGGGTCGGCCTTGATCTCCAGGCAGGCTTCGGCGACGCCGGGGGAATAGGCGCGGGACAGGTCGCGGCCGTTGGCGAGGGGTTTCGTCGCGCGGATTTCCAGTTTTCCGGGCTTTGGAAACTCATGGTAGTCCAGCGCCGCCTGCCGTGCCGCCTGTTTCGCCTCGTCCTGCCGGTCGTCCATCTGTCCCCTCCTGCAAGATGGTTTAACGTTGAACCATCTTTCCTGAAGCCGGTTGTGTTGGCATTGGCCCGGCCTTCCGATGCCACCATGCCTGCATTTGCGGGTTATGGAAATCAACGAAATCCCGCAAGCGCTTTTCGGCTTTGCAAGCAAGTGCGGCCTCTTCCCGGGATGAAAGTATACTGAAATCGCCACATTTTGCCAGATTTCGCAGCTTTCGCTGGACTTGTGGTGCTAACAGTATACTTTTCTTGTCGATGTCACGCACCAGTCACCGCACACGTATCCATGAGGACCTGCGCCTGCGCCTTCTGCGTGGTGAGGTGGGGCCGGATGTGCGGCTGGTGGATCATGCGATTGCCGCCGAGATGGGCGTCAGCCGGATGCCGGTGCGCGAGGCGCTGATGCAGCTGGTCAGCGAGGGGTATCTGGAAAGCACCAGCCGGGGGTTTGCGCTGCCGAACCTGTCGCCCGAGCGGATGGCCGAGGTTTTTACCCTGCGGCGTCTGTTGGAACCCTATGCCGTGGCCTGTGTCGCCCGCGACCGAACCGAAGCTGACCTGACTGCGATGCAGGCCGCGCTGACGGTGGCCGTGGCGGCGGAAGGGGACGTGGCGGGCTTCCATCGCGGCTCGGAAGCGTTCCGCAATGCGTGGCTGGTGGCGGTTCGGAACCATGAACTGCGCCACGCGATCCAGCGCTATTCGGGCCAGGTCCAGTCAGTGCGCTTTGCGACCCTGCCGGACCCGGAGGCCCGCCGCACGATCATTGCGGGGCTGCAGGCCCTGCTTTCCGCTGTCGAGGTGCAGGACGGCCCCAGCGCCTCGGACCTGATGCTGCGCTTCATCTACGACGCCGAAACCGCCTACCACCGCATTGCCTGAGGAGAGACCATGACCCAAGAGATCCGCGCCGAGATCCGGCTGCCGACGCAAGAGCTGCGGGATGACCTGCCGTTCTACACCAAGACGCTGGGCTTCCGGCTGGACATGATCTTCCCCGCCGACAACCCCTCGGTCGCCGTCCTGTCCGGGCATGGCGTGCGGCTGCGGATCGAGAAGGGAGCGGCAGAGGCCCCCGGGACGCTGCGCATCCTGACGGATGATCCGGGCTTTGCCGGGGGCGCGAAGTCCCTGGTCGCGCCGAACGGGACGAAGGTGGAGGTGGACGAGCTGAACCCCCCGGTCATCACGCCGACGACCGAACATGCCTTCGTCGTGCGCAGGCTGGCGGACCAGGCGCCCTGGGTGATCGGGCGGGCGGGGATGGAGTATCGCGACCTCATCCCGACGCGCCTGGGCGGCGCGATGATCGCCAGCCACATCCGGGTGCCGGACGGGCCGGTGCCGGACATGGTGCATTACCACAAGGTGGGCTTCCAGCTGATCTTCTGCGTCGCGGGCTGGGTGGATGTTCTTTATGAAGATCAAGGCGGTATCCGCCGCATCCATGCCGGGGACTGCTTCATCCAGCCGCCGGGCATCCGCCACAAGGTGCTGCACTCCGAAGGCGTACAGGTGGTGGAGATCGGCGTCCCGGCCGAGCATGTGACCGAGATCGACCACGAGATGACCCTGCCCACGCCGCACTACCGGCCCGAGCGGGAGTGGGAGGGGCAGCGCTTCGTGCACGACATCGGCAAGGAGGGGGTGTTCAAGCCGTTCCGCATCCCGGGCTTCGAGGCGCGGGATACCGGCATCCTGACGGCGACGAAGGGTGTAGCCTCGGTCATGGTGGCGCGGCCGGTGGGTGAGGCGCCCTGGACGGTGCATGACGGCGACATCCTTTTCACCTTTGTCATGACCGGCGGGATGACGCTGGAGGGTGAGGGGAAGGACCCGTTCCGGCTGTCCCCGGGCGATGCCTTCGTGATCCCGCCGGGCATGGCGACGCGGTATGCCGAGGCGACGGAGGACCTGGAGCTGCTGGAAGTGACGCTGCCGGGCAATCCGGCGACGCGGGTGGTGTAATGCCTCCTCGTGCGCCTTCGGCTTCTCGTCGGGAGGGCGCGAGGAGGAGACGAAGTCGAACGAGGAGCATACCCGGCTTGCGGAAATCGGCGGGGGGCTCCACACTCTGACCAAATGGTCAGGGAGAGTGCGATGACGCTTCTGAAGGCAGCAACGGCGGTCAGAGAGCGGGCCTATGCCCCCTATTCGCGCTTCAAGGTCGGCGCGGCGTTGCGGTCCACCAGCGGAGCCGTGCATGTCGGTTGCAATGTCGAGAACGTGGCTTACCCCGAGGGGACTTGCGCCGAGGCCGGGGCCATCGCGGCGATGATTGCCGCCGGGGATACACGGATTGCCGAGGTCTGCGTCATTGCCGACAGCCCCGAACCTGTGCCGCCCTGCGGCGGGTGCCGACAGAAGATTGCCGAGTTCGCGGGGCAGGACGTGAAGGTCACGCTCTGCACCACGGACGGCAAAGAGAAGGTGATGACCGTGGCCGACCTCCTGCCCGGCGTCTTCACCGCCGCGCATATGGACCGCACGTGACCGACGCGCGGGCCATCATCGCCAAGGTGCGGGACGGGGCGCAGCCCTCGACCGATGACCTGCGCTGGTTCGCCGCGGGCCTCGCCTCGGGTGCCGTCACGGATGCGCAGGCGGGGGCTTTCGCGATGGCGGTGCTGCTGAAAGGCCTGTCCGAAGAGGGGCGTGTGGCCCTGACGCGCGGGATGCGCGACAGCGGCAAGGTGCTGGAATGGGATCTGCCTGGCCCGGTGGTGGACAAGCATTCGACGGGTGGGATCGGCGATTGCACCTCGCTTCTGCTGGCCCCGGCGCTGGCGGTTTGCGGGGCTTACGTCCCGATGATCTCGGGGCGCGGGCTGGGGCATACAGGGGGGACGCTGGACAAACTGGAGGCGATTCCGGGGTTCCGGACGGGCCTCAGCGAGGCCGCCCTGCGCAAGCAGATGGTCGACGTGAAATGCGCCATCGTGGCGGCCTCGGCGGATTTGGCCCCTGCGGACCGGCGGCTTTATGCGATCCGCGATGTCTCGGCGACGGTGGAGTCGATTGACCTGATCACCGCCTCGATCCTGTCCAAGAAGCTGGCGGCGGGGCTGGAGGCGCTGGTGCTGGACGTGAAGTGCGGGTCGGGGGCCTTCATGAAGACCCCGGAGCAGGCGGAAGCCCTGGCGCAGTCACTGGTCAAGACGGCGCAGGGGGCGGGGTGCATGACCTCGGCGCTGATCACCGATATGTCGCAGCCGCTGGCGACGGCGGCAGGCAATGCGCTGGAGGTGATCGAGGTGATGGAGACGCTGACCGGGACCTCGGTCAACGCGGCGCTGTGGGACGTGACGGTGGCCCTGGGGGGCGAAGTGCTGGCGCTGGCGGGGCTGGCGTCGGACGCCAAGGACGGCGAGGGGCGGATCGCGCAGGCGCTGGAATCGGGTGCGGCGGCCGAATGTTTCGGGCGGATGGTCGTGGCCCAGGGGGGGCCTGCGGATTTCGTCGATCGCTGGCCGGACCGCCTGCCATCGGCCCCGGTGATGATGGAGGTGCCTGCGCTGGAGGACGGCTTTGTCGGGCGGATCGACGGTGAGGCCCTGGGGCTGGCCGTCGTGCACCTGGGGGGCGGACGGCAGCGGGAAGGCGACCGGGTGAACCCCTCGGTAGGCCTGTCGGACCTGGCGGGGATCGGCGAGGAGACGGGGGCGGGGGTGCCTTTGGCGATGGTTCATGCGGTGACGGAAGACGCTGGCCGCGCGGCGGTCGCGGCGGTGCAGGCGGCCTATGCGATTGTGTCCGAGCTGCCTGACGAGCCGCTTTTGGTGCAGAAGAGGATCGGGTGATGGCCGGGGTGCAGGGGCGGGCGTTTCTGATCGTGATGGATTCGGTCGGTTGTGGCGGCGCGCCGGATGCCGAGGCCTTCGGCGATGCCGGGTCGAACACGCTTGGCCACATCGCGGCGGCCTGCGCCGAGGGGCGGGCAGAGGTCGGGCGGTCAGGGCCGTTGAAGATGCCGAACCTCGACCGGCTTGGCCTGGGGGCGGCGATCCGGCTGGCTTCGGGGGCTTTGACGCCGGGGTTGGACGCGCGGCCCGAGGGGCTGTGGGGGGCTGCGACCGAGGTGTCGCGGGGCAAGGATACTCCGTCGGGGCATTGGGAGCTGGCGGGGGTGCCGGTGCCTTGGGACTGGACCTATTTCCCCGACACAGTGCCCGCGTTCCCGGACGACATCGTGGCCGAGGTCTGCCGTCTGGCGGGGACCGGGGGCATCCTGGGCAACTGCCATGCCTCGGGCGTTCCGATCATTGCCGAGCATTGCGAGGAACACCTGCGGACCGGCTGGCCGATCTGTTACACCTCCGCCGACAGCGTCTTCCAGATCGCAGCACACGAAGAGGCGTTCGGGCTGGAGCGGTTGCTGCAGCTCTGCAAGGACCTGGCGCCCATGCTGCATGCGCGGAAGGTGGGACGCGTCATCGCGCGGCCGTTCACGGGCGGGCCTGGGAATTTCAAGCGGACGTCGAACCGCAAGGATTTTGCCATCGCTCCGCCCTCGCCGACCCTGCTGGACTGGGTTTCCGGCGCGGAGCGGGCAACGCACGGGATCGGCAAGATCGGCGACATCTTTTCCATGCGGGGGATCGGGACCCTGCACAAGGGCAAGTCCGACGCAGATCTTTTCGAACATCTGGTGCGTTTGGGGGCAGAGGCTGAACCAGGCAGCTTGACCTTTGCGAACTTCGTGGAATTCGATACCCTCTATGGTCATCCCCGCGATGTCGCGGGCTATGCCCGGGCGCTGGAGTGGTTCGACGCAGGACTGCCCCGGTTCTTTGCGCAGTTGCGCCCGGGGGATCTGGCGATCTTCACCGCGGATCATGGCAATGACCCGACCTTCCGGGGAACGGAACATACCCGGGAACGGGTGCCGGTGGTGGGCTGGGGTCTTGGGTTGCGCGAGGTGGGCTTGTGCGGATTCGTGGACGTGGGGGCCTCGGTGGCCGCGCATCTTGGGGTGGCGACCCAGGGGCCGGGGCGGAGTTTCCGGTGACCACCCCCGGGGGCGCTTCGCCCCCCGGACCCCCAAAGGATATTTGCACCAGTATGAAATCAGGGAGCGTTGCGTGGACGGATTACCGAAGGTGGAGTTGCATCTGCATCTGGAAGGGGCGGCTCCGCC
>NZ_JAXMMF010000042.1:0-14696 GCF_034366665.1 Tabrizicola sp.
CGCTGACCTGGCATCACACGAACAGCGGCGCATGCGCGCGGCTTTGACCCGAACCCGCCCAAAGAGCGTGTCGAGATCGCGCGTGCGATAGTCATGAATGGCACGAACCGAGGCGCAATCCGGGCATACGCGGCTTTCTCGGATGATTTCCTCAACCTGATCGCAAAGAATTGCCCGCTGAATCTGTTCGACAACCCTCTTCCCATCCTCAAGGCGCAACCCGATCCCGTCTGGACAGGTCACCCGATAGGGTCGAGAAATGCCGTCAAGCTGATGAGTGCGCTTCTCCCCGTTGTCGAAGGTAGTTTCGATTGTAATCCGTACGTCCATGGCAGCCCCCCATACAAAGAGCTTACCTTAGCACAGGCCAGATCACCGACGACGACCCCCATGTTTTGTCCACTCCCTTTGTTGACTTTCGTATACCGCATTTAAGGGCTACGCGACACGAGATAATCCCAGTAAATGCAGTGTTTACTGACGGTTGATGCAGACGACCTTTGCTTGCGTCATCTCCTCGTAAGCAAAGCGCACGCCTTCGCGGCCAAGGCTGCCATACTTGAACCCGCCGAACGGCATGGCGTCAAAGCGGTAGTCCGAGGAGTCGTTCACCATCACCCCGCCCGCCTCGATCCGGCTGGAGGCGTCCAGCGCAATGTCGAGGCGCGAGGTGAAGATCCCGGCGTGCAGGCTGAAATCGACCGCATTGGCCAGATCAATGGCCTGGTCGAAACTGTCGAACGGTTCCAGCGTCACCACCGGGGCAAAGGCCTCGTCGCACCAAAGCGCGGCGTCATGCGGGACGGCCTCCAGGATCGTGGGGTGGTACAGCGCACCTGCGCGCCGATGGCCGGTCAACACCCGCGCCCCGGCGTTCAGCGCCCGACTGACAAGCTGTTCGGCACCCATCGCCGCCGCTTCGGTGATCATCGGGCCGACATCGGTCGCCTCGTCCTGCGGGTCGCCAGTGCGCAAGGTTTCGGTCTGGGCGACAAAGGCCGCCCGGAAGGCGTCGTAGACCGGGCGCTGGATCAGCATGCGCTGGGTGCCGATGCAGTTCTGCCCCGCCGCCCAGAACGCCCCCGAAACGCAGGCCTCGACCGCGAGGTCCAAAGCCGCATCGGCCATGACGATGACGGGCGCATTGCCTCCAAGGTCCATGGCAAGCTTCTTCAGCCCCGCCAGGCGAGAGATCGCTTCGCCGGTCCCGAAGCCGCCGGTGAACGAGATCATGCGGATCGGTCGCGCCGCAACCAGCGCCTTGCCAAGGTCGGGACCACCGACGACCGGCGTCACGACCTCGGTTGGCAGCCCGGCTTCGATCAGCACCTCCACAAGGGCCAGGGCGGACAGCGGTGCAAGTTCCGAAGGTTTCAGAATGATGGAATTCCCCCCGGCGATGGCTGGGCCAAGCTTGTGCGCCACCAGATTGAGCGGATCATTGAACGGGGTAATGGCGAGGATGATCCCCAGGGGCTCGCGCGTGAACCAGCCCATCCGGTTTTCCGAACCGGCATAGGCATCGAAGGGAATGACTTCGCCGGCCCCGCGCTTTGCCTCTTCGGCCGAGAGTTTCAGCGTATTGATGCAGCGTGCGACCTCTTTTCGGGCCTGACGAATTGTCTTGCCGGCCTCGGCGGTGATCTGGCACGCGAAGTTTTCAGCCCTTGCCTGAACCAGGGCTGCGGCGGTTTCGAGGATATGAGCGCGACGGTGACGTGGCAGCGCGCGCGCGATAGACTGCCCTTGGGCAGCCCGGGCCATGATCTCCGGCAGGTCTTCCGGACGTGCCACGGTCACCTGTCCAGTGACCGTCCCGTCAAAAGGGTTCATGACTTGGCAGGTGGCGGCTTCGGCCGAATTTGTGCTTAGCAGCGCGATCATCTGAGGCTGTCCTGTCGTCTGTAAGTCTGCGCGGCACAGCGCTCCAGCTGCGGCGAGACCGGCATTATGGCGGAAGTGGGCCGCGACAGGATCGGGTCGCGGCGCCTTTTGGTGATCCAGCGCGTCGGTTGCGTGGTCAGGCCACGGCCTTCTCGCGGGTCAACTGGTCCATCACCTCGCGCACGGCCGCTTCGGCGATGTCCACAATGGCGTCCACCTCCTCGCGGGTCGTGACCAAGGGCGGGGCGAAACCCAGAATGTCGCCATGCGGCATGGCGCGGGCAATCAGGCCGCGCGCCCGGGCCGCTGCCGAGATCTTGGCGCCGACTTTCAGGGCCGGATCGAAGCGCTGCTTCTTGTCCCGGTCGGCCACGAATTCAAGCGCCGCCATCAACCCGACGCCGCGCACTTCGCCGACGATGGGAAGCTGCGCAAAGACCTGCCGCAGCCGGTCCTGGAAATAAGCGCCGGTGGTGCGGGCATTGCCGGGCAGGTCCTCACGCTCGACAATATCCAGCACGGCATTGGCGCAGGCCACGCCAATCGGGTGGCCCGAATAGGTGTAGCCGTGGCTGAAGGCACCGACCTTGTCGGCCCCGTCTTCGATCACCTTGTAGACCTTTTCGCCGATGATGGCCGCCGACAGCGGTACATAGGCCGAGGTCAGGCCCTTGGCGACGGTAATGAGGTCAGGCTCGATGTCGTATTTGGTGCAACCAAACAGCACGCCGGTGCGGCCAAAGCCCGTCACCACTTCGTCAGCGATCAAAAGCACATCATATTTGCGCAGCACCGCCTGAATGGCCGCCCAGTAGCCTGCGGGCGGCGGGGTGATGCCACCGGTGCCCAGAACCGGCTCGCCGATGAAGGCCCCCACGGTGTCGGGGCCCTCGCGCAGGATCATTGCCTCCAACTCGGCCGCGCGGCGGGCCGAGAACTGCTCTTCGCTTTCGCCGGGTTCCGCGCCCCAGTAATGGTGCGGCGCGCCGGTATGGCGGATCAGGCCCATCGGCAGATCCATATGGTCATGGTAAAAGCTCATCCCGGTCATCGAACCCGATACAACCGAGCAGCCATGATAGCCGCGGTCGCGCGAGATGATCTTCTTCTTGCCAGGCTTGCCGCGCAGGTTGTTGTAATACCACACAAGTTTCGCCTGGGTTTCGTTGGCATCCGACCCCGACATGCCATAGAACACCTTGCTCATCTTGCCCGGCGCCATGCGGACAAGCCGGTCGGAGAGAATGGCAAGCTGGTCCGTCGTATGCGCGGCGTAAGAGTGGTAATAGGCCAGTTGATGCGCCTGCTTGGAGATGGCATCGGCCACCTCGTCACGGCCGTAGCCGATGTTGACGCAGTAAAGCCCGGCGAAAGCGTCGATATAGCTGTTGCCCTTGGCGTCCTGAATGCGGATGCCCTTGCCGCCGGTGACAATGGTCGGATCGCCCGCCTTGCCGCTGGCATAGTCTTTCGCCTGGGTGAAGGGATGCAGCACGCTGGCACGGTCCATCTCGGCGATCTGGGAAAGGCTGTGATCCATCTGCGGCTCCTGAGGCAAGGGGTGAGGCACAGAATACTTGCTTGAGCCTGCGGTTTACGTCGTATTTCTGGTATTCCGCGCAGGAATCCTGCAATATTTCGGCAAATGGTACAGGAAGGCTGTGCATGACCCTTGATGCAATTGATCTGAAGATTCTCCGCGCCCTGCAAGAGAACAACCGCCAATCCAGCGAGGTTCTGGGCGAGATGGTCGGCCTGTCGCCGACCGCCTGTCAGCGTCGGATGAAGCGGCTGCGCGAGGACAAGGTGATCGAGGCGGATCTGTCCATCGTCTCGCCAAAGGCCATCGGGCGCGAGTTGACGACGCTGGTGCATGTCACGCTGGAGCGCGAGCGTGCCGATATCATCGACCGCTTCAAGGCGTCGATCCGCGCCACGCCGGAAATCATGACGGGCTATTACGTCACAGGGGACGCCGATTTCGTGCTGGTCGTGACGGCGCGGGACATGGAAGACTTCGAGCAGTTCACCCGGCGGTTCTTTTATGGCAACCCCGATATCCGGGGGTTCAAGACCATGGTGGTGATCGACCGGGTGAAGGCGGGGTTCGCGCTGCCGATAGGCTAGGCCTGCAGGATCGTGCCGGCCTGCGGGTGGCGGGCGCGGACATGAGTGGCGATGGCGGTATCCTGCACGCCGGTGCCGGTCAGATCGCAGATCGTGACATCCTGCGGGCTGTGGCGGCCAGGCCTTGCGCCGGTGATGACCTCGCCCAGTTCGGCCGGGCGGCCCTTGGTCCACAGACCGGCGGCCAGCGCCGCCTCCATCTCGCCCGAGACTTCGCACTGGCTTACCCGGTCGCAGACATAGGCATCGGCGGCGGCAAGGGCACGCGGGTCGATTTCATTCTTGCCCGACTGGTCCGAGCCCATGGCGGTGATATGCAGCCCCGGATGCAGCCATTCGGCGCGGATCAGCGGCGCGCGGGCGGGCGTCGTTGTGACCACAAGTTGCGAAGCCCGGACAAGGGTTTCCGCGCTGTCGACCGCCTGCGCCTGAACGCCAAGACGGGCGGCCAGATCATCGGCGCAGGCGCGGGCCTTTACCGGATCGCGGCCATGAACCAACAGGCGCTGGAAGGGCCGTACCAGATGGGCCGCCTGCATCTGCAGCCGCGCCTGGACCCCGGTGCCGATGACACCAGCCGTTTCGACCATTTCGGGTGCCAGATGGCGGGCGGCCACCGCGCCGGCTGCGGCGGTGCGGATGTCGGTCAGATAGCCATTGTCCAGAAACAGCGATTGCACCAGCCCGGTCTTGGCCGAGAACAGGATCATCAGCCCGTTCAGGCTGGGCAGGCCCAAGGCTGGGTTGTTGAAAAAGCCGGGGCTGACCTTGATCGCAAAGCCGTCAAAGCCGGGGATATAGGCGGTTTTCACATCCACCTCGCCATGCGCTGCGGGCAGGTCCATCGACAGGATCGGCGGCATCACCACCCCGCCCGATGCCAGCGCGGCAAAGGCGGCCTCGATCACGTCTACCGTGGTCAGGTCAAGCGCGACGATCCGGCGCAGTTCGGCCTCGGTGACGATCTGGATGTCATGCGCCATAGGGTCTGCCCTTCAGGAAAATGTCGCCGATCTGCAGGTCGCGCCCCGCGACGATATCGGCAAAGCTGGTCATGTCGGTGTTGCGCCCGGTCAGGATGGTTGCCGCAGGCCCACCAAGCCGCACGGCCCCCGTCATCACCGCCGCCAGTCCCACGACCGCGCTGCCCTCGGCCACCATGCGGTCATGGAAGAACAGCGCCTGCATGGCGTCGCGGATTGCCACCTCGTCCACAAGCACAACCTCGTCCAGAAGATCGCGGCAGAGCGCCAAGGTCAGCCGGTTCTGCAACCCAATCCCACCGCCCAGACTGTCGGCCAGCGACGGGTATTCCGTCACCGCCACCGGATGACCCGCTGCAATGGACGCCTGCATCGCCGCGCCGCGTTCCATCGAGATGCCGATGACGCGCAGGCCGGGCTTGATCGCCTTGGCGGCCAGCGCCACTCCGGCGGCAAGGCCCCCGCCTGACAGCGGTAGAAGCAGCGTGGACAGGTCAGGCCGGGCGGCCAGAAGTTCCAGCCCGATGGTCCCCTGCCCGGCGATGACACGGGCATCGTCAAAGGGCGGGATTTCCACCAGCCCCTCGGTCGCCACAAGCGCCCGGCTTTCTTTGGCGGCATCGTCCTGTGACCGGCCGATGATCCGCACCTCGGCCCCAAGGGCGCGGATGCCCGCGACCTTGGCGGCAGGCACAAGCGCCGACATGCAGACCACGGCACGCAGGCCCATCTCGCGGGCGGGATAGGCGATGGCGCGACCGTGGTTGCCGGTGGAACAGCACACCACCCCCGGCGCGTCGGGCGGCAGGGCGGCCAGCGCAGTCAGCGCCCCTCGCAGCTTGAACGCGCCCATCGGTTGCGTGGTTTCAAGCTTGAGCAGCATCTCTTGCCCCAGGCCGGGGATTTGCGACGGCACCAGCGGTGTGCCGTCGGCCCGGCCCCGGATCACCTTGGCCGCAGCCAGCACATCGGCCAGCGTCAGCGGCTTAATCGGCATCCTTGACCGCCCGCAGGAATTGCTGCGTCCGTTCCCGCTGCGGGTTGGTGAAGAACTGCTCGGGTGCGGCCTGTTCCTCGATCCGACCCTTGTAGAAGAAACAGATCCGGTCCGAGATGTCGCGGGCAAAGCCCATCTGGTGTGTGACCATCAGCATGGTCAGATCATGTTCGGCCACCAGCTTGCGAATGACCTGCGTCACCTCGCCGATCACCTCGGGGTCAAGCGCCGAGGTCACCTCGTCAAACAGCATGATGCGCGGCCGCATCGCCAGTGCGCGGGCAATCGCCACGCGCTGCTGCTGACCCCCGGACAGGCGCGAGGGGTGCTGGTCCTTCTTGTCGATCATGCCGACCATCGCCAGAAGTTCCTCGGCCCGTGCCCGCGCCTCGGCCTTGGGCAGGCCCAGCACCTGCACCGGACCTTCCATGCAGTTCTGCAGCGCGGTCATGTGCGGAAACAGGTTGAAATGCTGGAAACACATGCCGATCGAGGCCCGCATCCGCCGCAGATGCGCCTCGTCTGCGGGGACCAGACGCCCGTTTCGGACCATGTGGGTCAGGGGCTTGCCATCGACATAGATCACGCCGTCATTGATCGTCTCCAGCGTCATCAGCATGCGCAGGACCGTGGTCTTGCCCGAACCCGACGGACCGATCACCGACACCATCTCGCCTCGCTGGATGTCCAGGTTCAGGCTGTCCAGCACGACCAGCGAGCCATAGCTTTTGGTCACGTTCATGAAGCGCACCATCGGGCGGTCGCTTTCGGGCAGTTCCAAGGGATAGGCGGACAGATCCATGACTCAAAGCCCCAGTTTGCGGCGCAGCCGACGTTCGCCCAGGCGGACAAGACCTGCCGTGGGCAGCGACAGCGCAAGAAAGATCAGACCGACCAGCGTGTAAGGCTCAAGAAAGCGGTAGGTTTCCGAGCCGATGGAATTGGCGGCCTGCATCAGTTCGGTCACCCCGATCACCGACAGCATCGGCGTGTCCTTGAAGATGCCGACCAGATAATTGCCCATGCCCGGCACGGCATGCGGCAAGGCCTGCGGCAGAATGATGCGCACATAGCTGTCGCGGGTGGTCAGGTTCAGGGCGCGGCAGGATTCCCACTGGCCGCGCGGCACGGCTTCGATTCCGGCGCGGTAAACCTCGGCCAGATAGGCCGAATAGTGCAGGCCGATGGCGATCATCCCGGCGACCCAGGGCGACAGCGTGATGCCGACCTGCGGGCCGACGTAGAAGATGAAGAAGATCTGCACGACCAGAGGGGTCGAACGGATGAACTCCAGCACCTCGCGCAACAGGGTGCGCGGCAGGCGACCGGAGCTGCGCAGCGCCAGCGCGAAGACCAGCCCCAGGATCATGGCGATCCCATAGCCCACCCCGGCCGCGATCAGGGTGTTGATCGTGGCCCGCAGCAGGCGCGGCAGGATTTCGATGGCGAATTCCCAGTTCCAGTCAAAGGTCATGCCCGGCCAAGCCTCCGCGCCATGGCCCGTTCCAGCCCGCGCATCGCGGGGGTGATCAGCACCCGGGCCAGAAGGTAGTAGATGACAAGCGCCGCGCCGAACGCCTCGGCCGACCGGAAGGTGGCGCCGTTGATCTGCTTGGCCACGAACATCAGGTCGGGCACGGCGATCAGCGCGACAAGGGCGGTGCCCTTCAAAAGCTCGATCATCAGGTTGCCCCAGGGCGGCAGCATCAGCACCAGCGCCTGCGGCAGGATGATCCGCCGCATCCGCTTGGCGGGCGACATCGACAGGGCATACCCCGCCTCCCACTGTCCGCGCGGGACGGCCTGGATCGCGCCGCGCACGATCTCGGCGCCATAGGCCCCGACGTTCAGGCCGACAGACAGGAACCCGGCCTCGAATTTTGGCAGGCTGATCCCGAACAGGGGCAGGACGAAGAAAATCCAGTACAGCTGGACCAGAAGCGACGTGCCCCGGAAAAGTTCGATGTAGACGACCGAAAGGCTGCGGACCGGCCACAGGGACGACAGGCGGCCAAGTCCTGCCGCAAGTGCCGCTACGCAGGCGACAAGGGCGGCAAGAATGAACTGGGCACAGGTGACCAGCGCGCCGTCAAGCAGCCTTGGGCCATAGGTTTGCAGGAACTCCCACATCGCCGGTCTACCCCTTGGTTATGCGAAAGGGCGGGGCCGGAACGTCCGACCCCGCATGTTGGGTGCCTAGCGGTTCGCGCAGACCCATTCCGTCGTCTTGTCGCCGGGCAGCATGGCTTCCGAGTAGCCGTACTCAGCCACCGCAGCCAGCATTTCGGGCGAGCCGAGATAGTCTTTCTGCGCCGCGTTGAACCGGTCAAGGAAGTCCTGGTCTTCCTTGCGGAAGCCCACGCCGGCCCAGTTGAACGACTCTTCCGGCATGGCGGACGGATCGACGATTTCGACTGCGCCGCCGGAGCTGTCGGCCAGCTGTTTCATCGTCGGATAGGTGCCGGTCCCGGCATCGGCCCGGCCAGCGGTGACGGCCGCAAGAATCTCGGTCGGGCCGGGGACGATCATGATCTGATCTTCTGTCACGCCCGCAGCCTTTGCGGCGTCGATGTTGGAATAGCCCGCCCCCGTCACCAGCATCACGGCCTTGTCCTTGACGTCGGTGTAGGTCTGGATGCCCTTGGGGTTGCCCGGAGCCACGATGAACCCGTCGCCGATCTTGGCCATCGGCTCGGAAAAGGCGATGTTCTCGCAGCGCGCAGCCAGGATGTTCATGCCCCCGGTGATGATGTCGAACTGGCCTGCGTTCAGGCCGGGGATCAGCCCGCCCCACTCGGTCTCGACGGTCTCGATGTTGGTATAGCCCATCTTGGCCAGCACGCCGATCACCGCGGCATTCACAAAGCCCTTGGGGGTGCCATCCTCGCCCGGATAGGCAAACGGGATTTCATTGGCAAAGCCGATGCGGATGGTGTCGCCCGCTGCGAAGCGGTCTTCCAGCGGGCCTGCCAGGGCGGCAATGGCCGAAACGCCAAGCCAAAGACCGGCCAGCGCCGTCGTCGTCAGGGTAGACATCTTCATATCGGATCCTCCTGTTTGGCGGTGGGTTGTTCATGGATTTCTCCGCCTGTTGTATACAACACAAGAAGTCTTCAAACTGTGTCAAGCGATTTTGCCGCAAAATGACGGGTAAGTGGATTATTGCTTGCAAAATTCCGAACTCTGTCCCTAGTCTTGTATACAACCTGCCACCCCAGTGAGAAATCATGACCCCGCAGAATGCCCCTTTCAGCCAAGCTGAATATGACCGCCGAATCGCCCTGACCCGTGCCGCGATGGCCAAGGCGGGCCTGGACGCGATCTTTGTCACCGACCCGTCAAACCAGGCCTGGCTGACGGGCTATGATGGCTGGTCGTTCTACGTCCACCAGGGCGTCATCCTGACGATGGAAGGCGAGCCGCATTGGTGGGGTCGCCACATGGACAGCCTTGGTGCCTTGCGCACCTGCTGGATCGCCCCGCCTTCGATCCACGGCTATGCCGACAGCTATGTGCAGTCGACCGTGCGCCACCCGATGCAGGACCTTGCCCGCATCCTGCGCGACATGGGGCTGGAACAGGCCCGCGTCGGGGTGGAGATGGAGAATTACTACTACTCGGCCAAGGCGCATGCGGTGCTGGGTTCGGAGCTTTCAAAGGCAACGCTTGTCGATGCCACCGCTTTGGTGAACTGGCAGCGCCTGGTGAAATCGGCCGAAGAGATCGTCTTCATCCGCAAGGCCGCCGCGATTTCCGAAAAGATCGTGCGGACGGCCATCGACCTGTCGCGCCCGGGCCTGCGCAAGAACGAACTGGTGGCCGAGATCTCCCGCGCCGGGCTGATCGGCGTGGGCGAGGATTGGGGCGACTATCCCGCCATCGTGCCGCTGACGCCATCGGGCATGGACGCCACCGCCGCGCATCTGACCTGGAACGGCGCGCCGATGAAGGCGGGCGAGGCGACGTTCTTCGAACTGTCGGGCTGCTATCGTCGCTACCATGCTCCGCTCTGCCGGACCGTCTATCTGGGCCAGCCCCCCGCCGAGATGCGCCGCGCCGAAGAGGCGCAGATCGAAGGGATCGAGGCCGGCCTTGCCGCCGCCCGCGCGGGCAACCAGACCCGCGACATCGCCCAGGCCTTCATGGATGTGCTGAAGAAATACGGCATCCACCGCGAGGGCCGGATGGGCTATCCGATCGGCCTGTCCTATCCGCCCGATTGGGGCGAACGCACCGCCTCGATCCGCACCGAGGACGAGACGGTTCTGCAACCCGGCATGGTCTTTCACTTCATGCCCGCGCTCTGGATGGACAGCTGGGGGTTGGAGACCACCGAAACCATCCTGATCGGCGACACCGGCCCGGCCCAGGCGCTGTGCCAGGTCGAACGCAAACTGTTCGTCAAGGAGTAAGCCTTGGACCACATGACCCGCACCCGCGAGATTCTGGGCCAGCTGATTGCCTATCCCACGGTTTCGGCCGACAGCAATCTGGCGCTGATCGAGCATCTGGCAGGCCTGCTGGCCGACGCCGGGGCGCGGGTCGAGGTGTTCCGCGATCCCAGTGGCGGCAAGGCCAATCTCTTTGCCACCATCGGCCCCGACATCGACGGCGGCATCCTTCTGTCCGGCCATTCCGACGTGGTGCCGGTGGCCGATCAGGCCTGGACCTCTGACCCCTGGGCGATGGTGGAACGCGACGGGCGGCTTTACGGGCGCGGCACCTGTGACATGAAGGGCTTTATCGCTGCCGCCGTGGCGTTGGCGCCCGTCTATGCGCAAAAGGCCATCGCCCGGCCGATCCATTTCGCCGTTACCCATGACGAAGAGATCGGCTGTCTGGGTGCGCAAGCGCTGGCCCCGCTTCTGCAGGCGCGCGGGGTGAAGCCGCGCGTCGCCATCATTGGCGAGCCGACGCTGATGCGGGTGATCGAGGGGCACAAGGGCTGCTACGAATATTCGGTGCATTTCACCGGGCTTGAGGGTCACGGTTCGGCCCCCGAACGCGGGGTGAATGCGGTGGAATATGCGGTGCGCTATGTCGCCCGGCTGCTGGAGCTGCGCGAGGCTCTGAAGGCCCTCGCCCCCCCCGACAGCCGGTTCGAGCCGCCCTGGACCACGATCAACACCGGCGCGCTGGTCGGCGGTGTGGCCCATAACGTCATCGCCGGAAAGGCGCGGGTGGACTGGGAAATGCGCCCGGCCCAGCCCGGCGACGCCGATCTGGTCAAGGCCGACCTGCATGAATTCTGCACCCACCACCTGCTGCCGGGGATGCGCGCGGTGGCCCCCATGGCCGATATCATCACCGAAGTGATCGGCGAGGTGGATGGGCTGATTCCGACCAGCGAGAACGAGGCGCGCGAGATCGCGCTGGCGCTGACCGGGGCCAACGGCGCGGGCCTGGTGCCCTTTGGCACCGAGGCGGGGATCTTTCAGGCCATGGGCATGCAGGCGGTGATCTGCGGCCCCGGCTCGATCGAACAGGCCCACAAACCCGACGAATTCATCGCACTGGAGCAACTGGCCGAGGGCATCCGCTTTCTGGAACGCCTGGGAGACCGGCTTCAGGTCGCCCCATGACTGCCTTCTGGCGAGCCGCCCCCTTTGTCTTTCTGATCCTGTGGTCGGGGGGTTATGGCTTTGCCAAGCTGGGCCTGCAACATGCCGAACCGATGACCCTTCTGGCCCTGCGCTATGGGTTGGCGGTGGTGGTGCTGGTCCCCCTTGCCCTGCTGCTGCGACCGCAATGGCCGGTGGGCGCACGGCATTGGGCAGCGGTGGCGGTGACGGGGTTTCTTATTCAGGGCGTCTATTTCGGCCTGGCCTATCTGGCGATGAAGCAGGGGATGAACGCCGGGACCACCGCCATCATCATGGCGCTGCAGCCCGCCCTTGTCGCCGCCGCATCGCCACTGATCGGCGGCAAGCGCGGGGGACTTCTTCTGTGGTCGGGGCTGGGGATCGGCTTTTGTGGCGTCCTGCTGGCGGTCTGGTCCGAGGGGTCGCTGGGTCCAAGCCCGATTGGCGCGGCGCTTCTGGCACTTGGGGCTCTGGCCGGGATCAGCGGGGCCACGCTGTTCGAAAAGGCCCTGGGCCGCAAGACCGACCCGGTGGCCGGAGGGCTGGTTCAATATGCCGTGGGCTTCACGCTGGTTGCCCCGGTGGCCGTGGCCACTGAAAGCCTGTCGATCGACTGGCAGCCGGGCCTGATCGTCGCGCTGGTCTGGCTGGTCCTGGGCAATTCGCTGATCTCGATTTCGCTTTACATCGCCATGATCGCGCGCGGCGATGCCACGCGGATTTCGGCGCTGATGTATCTCGTGCCGCCGCTTGCGATGGCCCTTGCATGGGCGCTGCTGGACGAACCCCTGCGTCCCCTGGCGCTTGCCGGATTGGCCTTGTCAGCCGTTGGGGTCTATATCGTGACACGCCAGACGAGATGAGGGTGCCATGAACTTTCCAGCCGAAAGCCTGCCCACCGCCCGCGACCGCTTTGACAGGATGCACAAGGTCCTGCGCAATCGCATCTGTGTTCTGGACTATCCCCCCGGCACCCGGTTGTCAGAGGAGGATCTGGCAGCAGAGTTCGGGACCAGCCGCACACCCTTGCGTCGGGTTCTGGTCCGGCTGGAAGGCGAAGGCCTGTTGCAGTCGGTGCATGGTGTCGGGACCTTTGTCACCGATGTCGACATCGAGGCGCTGGAACAGACCTATCAGCTGCGAATGGAACTGGCCGAGCTTCTGGGGGTCCTTGGCCCGAACCCGCTCGACCCCGCCCTGTGGGACCGTTTGCAGCTGCTGTCGGCCGAGGTTCGCGCGTTGGCCAATGCGCCCGACGCCCGGCGCTTTGGGGAACTGAACATGGAGTTCTTCCACGAATTCCACGGCATCACCTCGAACCTTCCGCTGCGCGAGATCTGCGAGCGTCTGTTCCTGCAGACCGCCCGGATCTGGCTGAAATCCATGGCAGCCGCGCGCATTGACGTGGCTGCAGAAGTGCGGATCTTTGCAGACGAGATCGACGAAGTCCTGCGCGCCCTGGCGATTGGCGACGTCCGATCCGCCGCGCTGATCCATCGCACGCATATTTCAATGAGTTATACGAGGATGCGCATTGCTTCACGCAACCTCTAATAGGTTGTATTCTGTAGAGTGCCATCCAATTTGTTAAGTCAATCGCGAAGCAGGCCGAATAGGACGCGAGGAAGCGTCTCCGTTCAACTTGCGGCTTTCCACATTCGGTAGCGTCCTTGCCCGGTTACCTCGCGGACTAAGCCATGCGCTTCCATCCACGCAAGATTACGCTGGATCGCGGCGCGGCTAGCCCTCGTCAAGGCTGCCGCCATTGGGGCAGATACCAAAGGCCACTCCGCAAACAATGCGCTCAGTGCAGGTGGAGTTTTGCCCGAGAGCGGGGTCATCTCAGCTCTTGCGCGCTCGGCCCACGCCTCGATGGCGTCCAGGTGCCGCATCGCGGTCAGCGCTGCAGTCTCCATCCCCTCGAGCCATCGCGTTAGGCGTTCCGTTGGCGGGCCGCCGGCGCGCAGACCCCCTGCCCCGCCGATGGCCAGCGGTGCAAAAACTGCACCTTTGCAATCGCTGGCAGCGATTCGTGCGGCCGTAAGCGCGGCCTCCAGCTTGTCGCCATGTTGCGCAAGGCCGGCAAGGCTCCAGAGGTGAAAGCCCATGCAAGCGCGGGTGATCGGGTGAAGATCAGTTGCCTGCGCCATCAGATCTAGCCAACTGCCAGCACGGTCCGCGAATGGTTCGGCCTCATCATCCAAGCGCTCGGGGTCGCGGCGGTCGAGGAAGGCAGAAAGATCCTGCTCTGGTCCCGGCCCACCCGTCAGCCGCCGCACCGCCCATCCGACACGCGCCAGCGCAGCCGTGTCGTCCTGAACGCTGGACAGGCGCATGGAGGTCCAGAGCGCGAGCCGATCCGGCCCGATGCGGTCACCCGCGAACCAACTCAGGTCGGCCGCTTCAATCATGGCGAGCCTGTGCCGCCAGCCCTCCGGGCCCCGCTTCAGCCGCTCGTCTAGCACACCGAGCCTGCCTGCAACGCGGGCGAGGCGCGCGGCATGGCCCGCCTCAGCCCTCCGCCAGTCAACGAGAACCTCTGTTTCCCGGGGTTCCGCCCCTGGCTCGGGCGGCAGATCGTCGGGATCTGCTTCGATCGGGCCGGGCAGAAACCATAGATCGTCTTCGAATGCCTGTCGCTTTTTCTTCACGATTTCACTGCGTGGTTTTCACATGATTTCCGCAAGGTACCTCCGGAAGTGGCGCGGGTTTCTGCTTTGCGATTTCAATTTCATTATGGACTTCAATAGGTTTTGAAGGGCACGGCGGCATGACAGCACTCAGCAAAGATCGGCCTTTGGAGCGGGCAGCTTACCGCGCTTCAGACGAGGCTTGGTCGAAGGCGGTTCGGATCGCTCGCGAACTTGACCGGGTTCTCGATGGCGACTTGCCGATGCGGGAGGCTGTCAGCCGGGCAGCGGTGGAACTGCGCCTTTCGACGCGTCAGGTCTACAATCACCTCGCCCGGTATCGGGAGGACCGCCGTGTCTCGTCGCTTCTTCCTCGGACGAATGGCGCGCGGCGTGCGAGGATATCGGCCAGCGTGGAAGCCATCATTTCCGACACTTTGCGAAAGATGTGGCTGCAGCCAGAGCAACCCGATCTCGCGCCCATCGTCGACGA
>NZ_JAXMMF010000043.1:0-13695 GCF_034366665.1 Tabrizicola sp.
GTTCGACCCTGAATGTCGCGTTCGGCAGGAGTTCCTTCACGACACCGGGGAATTCGAGAATGTCTTCCTTGGCCATGGTCTCTCCATTGCAGATGGGCCCGCAGGTTGGTCCCCGCAGGCTTCCGGGGGGCGATATGCCCCCGATGGGGGCGGGATTCAAGCGGATTCTGGAATGGGTCAGGTCCGCAGGCGGAAACGCTGGATCTTGCCGGTCTGGGTCTTAGGCAGCGCGTCGGTAAAGATCACCCGGCGGGGATACTTGTAGGGCGCGATGGCACGCTTGACGTGGTCCTGCAGGATCTTCACCAGAAGGTCCCCCGGAGCATGGCCAGCCGCCAGCACGACATGCGCCTCGACGATCTGGCCGCGCTCTTCGTCGGGGGAGCCGATGACAGCACATTCAAGCACGGCGGGGTGGGAGAGGAGGGCCGCCTCCACTTCCGGCCCGGCAATGTTGTAGCCCGCGCTGATGATCATGTCGTCGGACCGCGCGGCAAAGTGGAAGCGGCCGTCCTCATCCTGCCAGAAGCTGTCGCCGGTCAGGTTCCAGCCGTCGCGGACGTATTTCTTCTGCCTCGCGTCCGAGAGATACCGGCACCCCGTCGGCCCCCGCACGGCCAGCCGCCCGACTTCCCCGCGGGGAAGGTCGGTCATGTCCTCGGTCACGATCTTCGCCTCGTAGCCCGAAACGGGGCGGCCGGTACAGGCGGGGCGGTGGTCGTCGAAGCGGTTGGTGATGAAGATATGCAGCATCTCGGTGGCACCAATGCCGTCCAGCATCGGCTTGCCGGTCTTGGCGATCCATTCGTCGTAGACCGGGCCGGGAAGCGTTTCGCCAGCACTGACCGCCGCGCGCAAGGACGACAGGTCGGCCCCTTCCGCCATCGCCTTCAGCATCACCCGGTAAGCGGTGGGGGCCGTGAAACAGACCGTGGCACGGTGCTTCTGGATGATCTCGATCATGTTCGGCGGGCTTGCCTGCTCCAGAAGCGCCGCCGCGGCCCCAAAGCGCAGGGGAAAGACCGCGAGGCCCCCAAGGCCGAAGGTGAAGGCCAAGGGTGGAGAGCCGACGAAGACATCCTCGGGCGTGACCCCCAGCACCTCCTTGGCATAGCCGTCGGCGATGATCAGGAGATCGCGGTGAAAGTGCATCGTGGCCTTCGGCTCGCCCGTCGTGCCCGAGGTGAAGCCCAGCAAAGCCACGTCGTCGCGCCCCGTCGGCACCGCCTGGAACTTCACCGACTTCGACAGGGCAACCCGGTCCAGCTCCGCATCGTGGTTCGCCGTCCCGTCAAACCCCACCACCGTGCGCAAGTGCCGTGAGCCCTTGGCACAGGTGACAAGCTCCTCCATCAGACGGGTGTCGCACAGCGCATGGGTGATCTCGGCCTTGTCGACGATCTGCGTCAACTCGCCCGCGCGCAGCATCGGCATCGTGTTCACCACCACCGCCCCGGCCTTGGTCGCCGCAAGCCAGCAGGCCACCATCGCCGGGTTGTTCGCGCTGCGGATCAGCACGCGGTTACCGGGCTTGACCCCGTAATCCTCGACCAGCGCATGGGCGATGCGGTTCGACCAGTCGGTCAGCTCTTTGTAAGTGCGGCTGCGCCCGTTGCCGATCAGCGCCGTATTGTCGCCGAACCCCTTGGCGACCATCGCGTCGGTCAGCTCCACGCCGACGTTCAGCCAGTCGGGATAATCGAAACCGTCCAGCCTGATCTCGGGCCAGTCCTCCGCCGCAGGCAGGCGGTCACGGGTGAAGCTGTCGCTATGTCCGGTCGGTCCAAGCATGTCGGCCCCTCAGGTCTTTGGAATGACGGCGGTTGCCTCGATCTCGACCTTGGCCCGGTCCTCGACCAGCGCCACCACCTGCACCAGCGCCATCGCCGGATAATGCCGCCCGATGACTGCCTTGTAGACCGCCCCCAGGTCCTTCAGCCGGTCCAGGTATTCCCGCTTGTCGGTCACATACCAGGTCAGCCGCACCAGATGCTCCGGCCCCGCCCCGGCCTCGGCCAACACCTCGACGATCGACCGCAGGACCTGCTCGACCTGACCGACGAAGTCGTCCGTCTCGAACTCCTGGCTTGCGTTCCAGCCAATGATCCCGCCGGTAAAGACCATCCGGCCTTCCGCCGCGACGCCGTTGGCATAGCCCCGCGCGGCCTTCCAGTGACTGGGGTGAAGGACCTCATGCATCCTGCGTCTCCCTGTATGCTTCCAGCGCCGCCCGCATCTTTGCAGGCCAGGGCGCTGCCTTCATCCCGTCGATCCAGGCCAGCGTCATCACCGCCTGCATCCGTGGCCCGTCCGGCCCCGCCCCCTGCACCACCATGCGAACCGAGGACCCGCCCACCTTTTCCACCCTCAAGCTGAAGCGCACCTTGTCGCCCAACCGCGAGGGCTTCTGGAACACCGCCTCCATCGCCACTGTCGGCACGCCATTGTCGGCGCCAAAGTGCATGGAAGCGAACGAGCGCCCGACCACATCGGCAAAAAAGTTCTCGATGACCGAGTTCACCATCTCGAAATAGCGCGGATAGAAGACGATCCCCGCCGGGTCGCAATGGTTGAACTCGATCTGGATCAGGCGTTCGTACATGTCAGTCGTTGGCCTCGGGCGGCAGGAAGTCGACGTCATGGCGGGCCGAAACTTCGATGATCGCCGGGATGTCGGTCATGTCGTGCAAGGTCTCGAACAGCGCCTCCAGCTTGCCCGCCGGAGACACCCAGAAGAGCGCCTTAGCCGGCTTGTCGGACTTGTTGAAATAGCCATGCGGCACACCCTTCGGCATCCGCACCAGGTCCCCGGCCTTGGCCACCGACCAGACCCCGTCCAGCTTGAGGTGCAGCTCGCCCTCCTGCACCAGGATGAATTCGTCCTGATGCGGATGGACGTGGACGGGAACAAACTGCCCCGCCTCGCTGTTCGTCTCGAAGCTGAAGGTGGTGTCGCAGGAGGCCTTTGGGAAATACCGCTGCCCCAGGATGTTCAGCATCCGCCCGTGATACGCCTCGCCGTTGCGGGTGATCCCGCCGTTCAGGTCTGCCATGTCGTTCCTCCCCTATCCCAGAATGCTTCTGGCGATGATGATGCGCTGCACGTCACTTGCGCCCTCATAGATCCGCAACGCCCGGATTTCGCGGTACAGGCTTTCGACGGCGAAGCCGTGCCGGACCCCGTCGCCACCATGCAGCTGGACCGCCATGTCGATGACCCGCTGCGCGGCTTCGGTGGCATAAAGCTTCGCCATCGCCGCCTCGCGGCTGACCCGCGCCGCGCCCATGTCCTTCACCCAAGCCGCCCGATAGACCAGCAGCGCCGAGGCATCAATCTCCAGCGCCATGTCCGCCAGATGCCCCTGCACTAGCTGCAATTCCGCCAGCGCCTGCCCCTGAATCCGCCGCCCCTGCGTCCGCGCCAACGCCTCGTCCAGCGCCCGCCGCGCAAACCCCAGGGCCGCCGCGCCCACGGTCGAGCGGAAGACGTCCAGCACCGACATGGCGATCTTGAACCCCTCGCCGGGTTTCCCGATCAGCGCGTCGTCCGGAAGCTCCACCCCATCCAGCCGCAGATGCGCCAGGGGATGCGGGGCCATCACTTCGATCCGGCTGACCACTTCCAGCCCCCTGGTCGCCGCAGGCATCAGGAAAGCCGACAACCCTTTCGCGCCCGGGGCCTCCCCCGTCCGCGCGAAGATCACGTAGACATCCGCGATCCCGCCGTTTGAGATGTAGGTCTTTTCCCCCGACAACCGCCAGCCGCCCTGCACCCGCTCGGCCACCGTCGCCGTCGCCGCAACGTCGGACCCCGACCCCGGTTCGGTCAGCGCGAACCCCGAAATCGCGGCCCCGGAGCGCGTCCGCCCCAGCCACTCCCGCTGCTCACTGGTCCCGAACAGGCTGACCGCCCCCATCCCCAGCCCCTGCATCGCAAAGGCAAAATCCGCCAGCCCGTCATGCCGCGCCAGCGTCTCGCGGATCAGGCACAAGGACCGCACGTCCAGCCGCTCCCCCTCCGCAGCACCGGAGTGCTGCAGCCAGCCCCCGGCTCCCAGCGCCGCCACCAACCCCCGGCAGGCTGCATCCACATCATGATGCGACACCGGCAGATTTGCCGCGCACCAATCCTCCAAAGCCACCGCCAACTCACGATGGTGCGGCTCGAAGAACGGCCAGTCCAGAAAACTCGTGTCGCTCATTTCATACTGGTCCAAATATCCTCCGGGGGTCCGGGGGTGGAAAACCCCCGGTCCGCCCTCAATCTCCCTGAAACACCGGCTTTTCCTTGGCAACGAAGGCCCGGTAGGCCCGCTCGAAGTCCTTGGTCTGCATGCAGATCGCCTGAGCCTGCGCCTCGGCCTCGATGGCCTGCTCCAGACCCATGTTCCATTCCTGGTTCAGCTGGGTCTTGGTGATCCCATGCGCAAACGTCGGCCCGGTCGCCAGCCGCCGCGCCATCACCAGTGCCTCCGCCTCAAGCTGATCGGCCGGATGCAGCGCGTTCCAGAAACCCCAGGCGTGGCCCTCTTCGGCCCCCATCGTGCGCCCGGTGTACAAAAGCTCGGCCGCCCGGCCCTGGCCGATGATCCGGGGCAGCATCGCGCAGGCCCCCATGTCGCAGCCCGCCAGCCCGACCCGGGTGAACAGGAACGCACACTTCGCCGCCGGGGTCGCCAACCGCAGGTCCGAGGCCATCGCGATGATCGCCCCCGCCCCCACGGCCACCCCGTCCACTGCCGAGATGATCGGCTTGCCGCAGGAAATCATCGCCTTGACCAGATCGCCCGTCATCCGGGTAAAGGCCAGAAGCTCCTTCATCGGCAGCCCGATCAAGGGGCCGATGATGTCATGCACATCGCCACCCGAACAGAAATTCCCTCCGTTCGAGCCAAAGACAACCACGTCCACATCCGTCGCATAGACCAGTGCGCGGAAGGTGTCGCGCAGCTCGGCGTAGCTTTCGAAGGTCAGCGGGTTCTTGCGGTCGGGCCGGTTCAACCGGATCACGGCGACCCCGTTCTGCACTTCCCACAGGAAGTGCTGCGGCTTCAGGTCCGTCATATTGGTCATCGCCCCATCCTCTTCAGGATCGCCGTCATCTGGTCCAGCTCCTCGTCCGTCAGCCCCGCGAAGATCCGCGCGACCTCGGCCTCGTGCCGTTCGGCCATAACCTCGAACGCCTTCAGCCCTTCGGGCGTCAGCGCCACATGCACGGTCCGCCGGTCCACCTCGGACGGCGTCCGCAGCACCAATCCGTCTCCCTCCAGCCGGTCCACCACCGCCGTCGCATTGCCGTTCGAGACCAGCAGCATCCGCGACAACTCGCTCATCGTCACGCCCTCACGACGGCGATAGAGGGCTGCCATCACATCAAAGCGCGGCAGGGTCGTCTCATGCTTCAGCCGAAGATATTCCCGCAGCTCGTTCTCGGCGGCCCGGGTCACGCCCAGAAGCCGGATCCACATCTTCAGCCGCCGCTTCGAGCCTTCGCTCATACCTCGCCCCCCGAGATCGAAAGGCAGGCCCCGTTCACCCCGCTTGCGGCCCCCGAGGCGAGATACAACGCCGCTGCCGTCACCTCGGAGGGTTGGTAAAGCCGCCCCTGCGGGCTTAAGCCTTCCAGTGCCGCCCGCGCCTCGGCCAGCGACTTCCCGGTCTTTTCGGCAATCACCTGCACCGAATGGTCTGTCATCGGCGTATCCAGGAACCCCGGACAGATCGCGTTCACGGTGATCTTCTTCCGCGCCACTTCCAGCGCCAGGGACCGCACAAGGCCCACGACTCCGTGCTTCGCCGCCGCGTAGGGCGCGACCTTGGCATAGCCCTTCAGCCCCGCAGTCGAGGCCACGGCGATCAGCCGCCCCTCGCCCCGGAACTGGCCCAAAGCGTCGCGGAAGGTCAGGAAGACCCCCGTCAGGTTCACCGCAATCATCGCGTTCCACTGGGCCAGCGTCGTCTTCGCCATCACACCACTGTCCGCCGCCCCCGCGTTGGCGATGACGATGTCACATGGCCCCGCCTCCTCGTACATCCGCTGCACGGATGTCTCGTCGGTGACGTCCGCCTGCACCCAACGCGCGCCCAAGGGCTCGGCCACCGCGCGCAACGCATCCGCACGACGGCCCGAGATCACGACCTCGGCCCCGGCCCCGGCAAAGCCGCACGCAAGGTCGGCCCCGGCACCGGAGCCGCCCCCCGTGATCAGCACGCGCTTGCCCGCAAAGGTCATGCCCGGATCGCCTCTTGCGCGCGGGCCTGCAGCCGCAACGCCTGGTCGCGGCCATTGAGGTAGGGGTTCGGCCAGAATACCTTGTCATCCCCCGCCGCGACCGCCGCATGCAGCGTCCAGTAGGGGTCGGCCAGATGCGGCCGCGCCAGCGCCACCAGGTCCGCCCGACCGGCCAGCAGGATGCCGTTGACCTGATCCGGCTCGGTGATGTTGCCGACTGCGATGGTCGCCAGGCCCGCCTCGTTGCGGATACGGTCGCTGAACGGGGTCTGGAACATCCGGCCATAGACCGGCTTGGCGTCGGTCGAGGTCTGGCCGGCGCTGACGTCGATGATGTCGGCCCCCGCCGCCGCAAAGGCCTTGGCGATCTCTACCGCCTCGTCCGGGGTCACCCCTTCGTCACCCACCCAATCGCTTGCCGAGATACGCACCGACATCGGCTTCTCGGCCGGCCAGGCCGCGCGCATCGCGGCGAAGACCTCCAGCGGCCAGCGCAGGCGGTTCTCCAGAGTGCCGCCGTAGTCATCGGTCCGGATGTTCGATTTGGGGCTTATGAACGAGGAAATCAGATAGCCATGCGCCGCGTGAAGTTCGATCATGTCAAACCCGGCGCGCAACGCCATCTGCGTGGACGCGACGAACTGGTCGCGCACCCGGTCCATGTCCGCCCGCGCCATCGCCTTCGGCACCGCGTTCCGGCTGCTCCACGCGATCGGGCTGGCGCTCATCACCTCCCAGTTGCCCGACGCCAGAGGGGCATCCCCCTCCTCCCAGCCCAGTTGAGTGCTGCCCTTGCGCCCCGAGTGCCCGATCTGACAGCAGAGCTTGGCCTTGGTCTCGGCATGGACGAAGTCGACCAACCGCTTCCAAGCCACCTCATGTTCCGGCGCGTAAAGCCCCGGACAGCCGGGGGTGATCCGCCCCTCGGGCGAGACGCAGGTCATCTCGACATAGACCAGCCCCGCCCCGCCCTTGGCGCGCTCGGCGTAGTGGACGAAATGCCAGTCCGTGGGGCAACCGTCCACGGCCTTGTACTGCGCCATCGGGCTGACGACGATCCGGTTCTCCAGCCGCATGTCGCGCAGCTGGAACGGGGCGAAGAGGGGCTGGCGGCCCGGCTGACCCCCGGCCTGCGACTGGAACCAGTCCTCGGCCGTGCGCAACCACTCTGGGTCACGCAGGCGCAGGTTCTCGTGGCTGATCCGCTGGCTGCGGGTGAGAAGCGAATAGGCGAACTGCATCGGCGCCATGTCGAGGTATCGCTCGACCCGCTCGAACCATTCCAGGCTGTTGCGCGCCGCCGATTGCAGCCGCAACACCTCGACCCGGCGTTCGTCCTGATAGCGTTGGAACGCACCCTCCAGCGTCGGCTCCGAATGCAGGTAGTCGGCCAGCGCAATCGCCGAATCCATCGCCAGCCGCGTGCCCGACCCGATCGAGAAATGCCCCGTCGCCGCCGCATCGCCCATCAGCACGACGTTTTCGTGATACCAGCGCTGGCAGATCACCCGGGGGAACTGCATCCAGACCGCACTGCCGCGCAGGTGGGCGGCGTTCGACATCAGCTCATGCCCGTCCAGATGCGCGGCAAAGATCTTGCGGCAGGTCTCGACCGTCTCTTCCTTGGTCATGTCGGCAAAGCCCCAGGCATCCCAGGTCTCGGGCAGACATTCGACGATGAAGGTCGCGGTGTCGGCGTCGAATTGGTAGACGTGGGCCCAGACCCAACCATGCTCGGTCCGCTCGAAGATGAAGGTGAAGGCGTCGTCGAACTTGGCCTTGGTGCCCAGCCAGACGAACTTGCACAGCCGGGTGTCGATGTCGGGCTGGAAGACCTCGGCATACTCCCGCCGCACCAGCGAGTTGATGCCGTCGGTCGCCACCACCAGGTCGTAGTCCTTGCGGTAGTCTTCAGCGGTGCGGAATTCGGTCTCGAACTGCAGGTCGACGCCCAGCTCGCGCGCGCGGGCCTGCAACAGGATCAGCAGCGTCTTGCGCCCGATCCCGGCAAAGCCGTGCCCGCCCGACACCGTGCGGACCCCGTCGTGGATCACGGCGATGTCGTCCCAATAGGCAAAGTTGGACCGGATCGCCTCGGTCGACTGGGGGTCGTTCTTCTGCATCCGCCCCAGCGCATCATCCGACAGCACCACGCCCCAGCCGAACGTGTCATTCGCCCGGTTCCGCTCCAGCACCGTCACCTGGTGCGAGGGGTTCCGCAGCTTCATCGAGATCGCGAAATAAAGGCCCGCCGGCCCGCCACCAAGGCAAAGAACCTTCACCTGACCCTCCTCGAGTCCCTGTTCCCGCCAAGCCTGCCACCCGCCTTGAATAATTTCAAGCTTGAAATTTCCAGCTTGAAATTCCCCTGTGCTGGTGCAGGATGCGGGCAGCTGGCCCGAAAGATTTGAAATGGATGATCTGCCCACACTCGGCGTTGTCGGCCTTGGCATGATGGGCCTTGGCATCGCGCAGGTTTATGCACAGGCCGGTTTCCCGGTGATTGCGACCGACGCCCACCCCGCGGCCCGCGACAGCGCCCGCGACCGGCTGGCCGCAGCGCTGCAAACGCGCGTTGCGGCCGGGAAACTGACCATGTCGGACCGCGACCGGACGCTTGACCGGCTGACCGTGGCTGACGACCTTGCGGCGCTGGCCCCCTGCCAGCTGGTGATCGAGGCAATCGTCGAGAAGCTGGACGCCAAGCAGACCCTGGTCGCAGCCCTGGAAGGCATCGTCGCGCCGGACGCGATCCTGGCCACCAACACCTCGTCCCTGCCGATCCACGGGGTCGCCCAGGGCCTGCGCCACCCCGAACGCGTGCTGGCGCTGCACTTCTTCAACCCGGCCCCGGCGATGAAGCTGGTGGAACTGGCGCCCCACGCGGGAACCAGCCCGGACGCGGTCACTCGTGCCTCGACCTGGACCGAGGCTGCGGGCAAGACTGTCATCCGCTGCCCCGACCGTCCCGGCTTTATCGTGAACCGCTGCGCCCGGCCCTATTACGGCGAGGCGCTGGCCCTGCTGACCGAAGGCCGCAGTCCCACCGAGATCGACGCAGCCATGACCGCCGCAGGCTACCGGCTTGGCCCCTTTTCGCTGATCGACCTTGTCGGTGCCGACATCAACCTGGCCGCGACCGAAGGGATGCAAGCCGCGATGCAGGGCCATCCGCGCTACCACGTCTTTCCGCCGCTGCAGGCGCAGGTCGCCAGCGGCAACCTGGGACGCAAGTCCGGGCGCGGCTTCGTCTTTCCCGATCCGCCCGCTGCCCCCCCGTCCGACGCCGCAGCCCTGGCGCTGCGGATCGAGGCTGCACTGGTCAACGAAGCACACTGGCTTTTGTCCGAAGGGGGCACCACAGCCGAAGGGATCGACACTGCGATGCGTCTTGGCCTGAACTTCCCGCGTGGGCCGTTCGAGACGCTTGCCCGTCACGGCCACAGCGCCATCCTGCAGGAACTCGCCCGCCTTCGCGCCGCCGCGCCAGAGGTTCTGAAACCGCGCTATGACCCTGCCCCGGGCCTGGTGGCGACATGACCGAGGTCTTCCTTTGCGCCCACCGTCGCACCCCCATCGGCCGCTACGCCGGGGCGCTGGCCGCAGTCCGCCCCGACGACCTTGCCACCCGGGTCATCGACGGCCTTCTCGATCTGCACGACCTGCCCGTCGACGAGGTGATCTTCGGCTGCGCCAACCAGGCGGGCGAGGATAACCGCAACGTCGCCCGGATGGCCGTCCTCTTGTCCCGCCTTGGCCCCACGGTTCCGGCACTGACGGTGAACCGCCTCTGCGCGTCCGGCCTTGATGCCGTGATCCTTGCCGCCCGCAGCATCCGCGACGGCGCGGCGGAGGTCATCATCGCAGGTGGCGTCGAAAGCATGTCCCGCGCGCCCTTCGTGATGCCCAAGGCCGAAACCCCCTTCGCCCGCGCGCCCGAGATTTACGACACCACCATCGGCTGGCGCTTCATCCACCCCCGGATGGCGCAGACCTGGGGCACCGACAGCATGCCCGAAACTGCCGAAAACCTTGCGGCCGGGCACGGAATCAGCCGTCTGGACCAGGACCGCTTCGCCTTGCTGTCCCAGACCCGCTACGACGCCCAATGGCATGCGCAAGACATCCTTCCCGTCACTATCCCCAGCCGGAAGGGCGACACCACAGTCGCCACCGACGAACACCCCCGGCCCACAACGCTGGAAAAACTGTCCGCCCTTCCGGCCCCGTTCCGCACCCCCGGCACCGTGACGGCAGGCAACGCCTCTGGCGTCAACGACGGGGCGGCGGCTGTCCTTCTCGCCTCCTCGACCGCCGTCCGCCACTACGGCCTGACCCCGCTGGCCCGCATCGGTGCCGCCACATCGGGCGCGGTCGAACCCCGCGTCATGGGGATCGGCCCGGTCGAAGCCGCCCGCCGCCTGACCGACCGCACCGGACGCGCCGCGCAGGACCATGAGGTCATCGAACTGAACGAGGCCTTCGCCGCCCAGGTCCTTGCCTGCACCCGCGCCTGGGGCCTGGCCGACAACGACGCTCGCCTGAATACCTATGGCGGGGCCATCGCGATGGGCCACCCGCTGGGCATGTCGGGCGCGCGGCTCGCTGGCACCGCCGCCCGCCGCCTGGCCGAAACCGGCGCGCGCTCGGCCCTTGTCTCGCTTTGTGTCGGCGTCGGCCAGGGCGTCGCGCTAGAGCTGCTGCCTGCCTGACCTTGCGTCCCGGCGACCCTCGCGGCTAGCCTGCGTCAAAGGGAGGCCGCCATGACCCAAGCCATCGCCGCCAAAGGCATCCGCATCGACTTTGCGCCGCGCGGCGGGGTCCTGCAACGGATGGAGATCACGGACGAAGCCACCAGCATCGCGCCCCTGCACCGCGCGCCGTGGTCCCGCGCCGATGTCCCCGTCAATGCCCCCCCGCATGAAGAATGGCTGGCCGGCGACTTCCTTGCCGCCCCCTTCGGCGCAAAAGGACCCCACGGCCTGCACGGCCTGCCCGCCAACGGCGACTGGCGCGTCACTCCCTCCGGCCCCGGCACCCTGCGCGCGATCCTTGAAGGTGAGGTCCAGGGCGCGACCGTGATCAAGGAGCTGTCCCTGCAGGACGACCACCCGTTTGTCTATCAGCGCCATCTCTTCATCGGCGGCTCCGGCGCGCTTCCAGTCGCCAATCATGCGATGGTCTCTGTCCCGAATGGCGCCAGGCTGTCCTTCTCGCGCAAGCGCTGGTGGGAGACACTTGCCGAACCGCTGGAAACCACCCGTGGCCGGTCCCGTCTGGCCTATCCCCGCCGCACCGAGGACGCCGCGGAGTTTCCCGCAGCCGACGGCAGCAGCGTGAACCTGCACCGCTACCCCTGGGGCGAAGCCCACGAGGATTTCGTCGCCGGGATCGAGGACCCCACCTCGCGCCTTGGCTGGACCGCTGTCGTCCGCCCGACCGAGGGCGACCTTTTCCTGTCGCTTCGCAACCCGGCGCAACTGCCGATGACGATGCTTTGGCATTCCAACGGCGGCCGCGACTACGCCCCCTGGAACAGCCGCCACACCGGCTGCCTGGGTGTCGAGGAAGGCGCGGCGCTTCCCCTGCTGGGCCTCTCCTCGCGTGAGACGCCCGATCCCCTGACCGCCGCCGGCCAACCCGGCCTGGTGACCCTGGACCCGCAGGGCAGCACCGACATCCGCCACGTGATCGGCGCGATCCGCTGGCCTTCGGGGCAAACCGTCGCCGGAGTGATGCTGGATGGCGACCTCCTGACCATCACCGGGGACTGGGGGGCCGAACGGACGGTAGCCCTGCGCGGCAGCTGGCTTGGCATCGGCCAGCAGGGGGCGCAAAAACCCAAACCGGCCGCCGACTGGGATCTCTGACTAGGCGTCAAACCCCGGCTTCTGCGCCCAGGCCCAGGCATCGCCGATCATCTGCCGCAGGGTGGACCGCTGCGGCTCCCACCCCAGCTCCTGGATCGCATGGGTCGAGGACGACACCAGTGCCGCCGCATCCCCCGGCCGCCGCCCCCCGATCACCACCGGCACCTCGCGGTTGGTGACCATCCGGCTGGCATCGATCACTTCGCGGACCGAAAACCCGCGCCCCGTGCCCAGACAGAAGACGCCGTCGCCCTTCCCGTCCAGCAACCGCCGCAGCCCCAGCACATGCGCATCCGCGAGGTCGCTGACATGCACATAGTCCCGCACGCAGGTCCCGTCCGGCGTCGGATAATCGGTCCCGAAGACTGTCAACGCCGGTCGCTTGCCCGCCACGGCGTCAAGCATCAGCGGGATCAGATGCGTCTCGGGCGTGTGCTGCTCGCCCGCTTCACCTTCGGGGTCCGCGCCTGCGACGTTGAAATATCGAAAGATCACATGCGAAATTCCGGCGGAAACACCAAAGTCGCGCAGCATTTGTTCAATCGCCAACTTTGACCCGCCATAGGCATTGATCGGCCGCTGTGGTGTCTCCTCGGTCAGCAGCACCCCGTCCTGGTCACCATAGGTCGCGCAGGTTGACGAAAAGACAAAATTCCGCACCCCCGCCGCAGCACAGGCCTCCAGCAGGTTCAGCGCCCCGCCCACGTTGACCCGCCAGTAAAGACCCGGGTCCTGCATCGACTCGCCCACCAGCGACAGCGCCGCAAAATGCATGACGGCCGCCGGGCGATACTCGGCCAGCGCCGCATCGATGCTGGCCCGGTCCATCAGGTCGCCCTGCACCAGAGGCCCCCATTTTACCGCGCCCTTCCATCCGGTCGAAAGATTGTCGAAGACCACCGGCTCGAACCCGGCCCGCGCCAGGGCCTTGCAGGCATGCGACCCGATATATCCCGCGCCGCCCGTCACCAGCACCCTTATCGCCATCAAACCCGCCGTGCCTCACATGAACAGAATGTCGTCCAGAAGCAGGTTTGCGTTAAAAATTCCGTGAATGTCCAGAGTATTCCCATTGCCGAAATCGAAGTGTAGCCCCGCGTCCGTCACGGTTGCGCCGGCTAGAAGACTGGCAACCGAAGGCACCCCGCCTGATCCCGAACCCGCCCATAGCGCCCGGTCCAGCACGATCTTGTCTTCAATGTCACGGAAGTCCGCCACCACATCTGCCCCTAGCGAGAAAACGAAAGTATCGGCACCAGCCCGGCCCGCAAGCCAGTCGTCGCCCTCCCCGCCTTCCAATCTGTCGTTTGCCGCGCCCCCGTCCAGCGTGTCGGCCCCCGCGCCGCCCAGCAGCGTGTCGGTGCCGTCCTCGCCCAGAAGGTGGTCGTGGCCCAGCCCCCCCTCCAGCCGGTCGCCGTCGCGCCCGCCCTCCAGCCGGTCGTCGCCCTCGCCGCCCCACAGCGTGTCCCAGCCGTCGCCGCCCTGCAGGGTGTCGTTGCCCGACCGCCCGTCCAAGAGGTCCTGGCCCGCCAGACCCATGAGCCAGTTGTCCTGCCCGTCGCCCAGCAGCGTGTCGTGCCAGACCCCGCCCTG
>NZ_JAXMMF010000044.1:0-33204 GCF_034366665.1 Tabrizicola sp.
GGGAGACGGCGCTCGAGGCGATCCGGCACGGGCGTCGCGACTGACGCCTCCTCGTTCGACTTCGTCTCCTCGTCGGTGGCCCGGCGAGGAGTGACGAAGTCATCGACGAGTCTCGCCTGCCGGTCTCAGAACTGCGGCACCCGCTTTCCCTGCCGCGCAAGATCGGCAACCATCCCGATCCGCTTCGCCCGGGTCGGGGCTGTCTTCGCCCCGGCGATCCAGCGCAGCACGTTGCGGCGGTGGCTAGTCGGGAAGCGCTCGAACACCGCAGTCAAAGGCCCCAGGGCCTGGGCAAGGTCTTCTGGCATCGCCAGCGCATCGACCTCCGGGTCTGCCTCCCAGGTCCCAGCGGTCCGCGCCGCCGCCATTGCCGCCAGTCCCGGGGCGGCCATCCGGCCCTCGGCCACCAACCGCTCGGCCCGGGCGCGGTAGGTCGCCGTCCAGCGCTGGTGCCTGCGGGGCGAGATCAGCTGCATCGTGCGCCCCTCGCCCGGCCCGTCCTGCCCGAGGTAGCCCTGCGCCCGCCGGATGCCGTCGATCCAGCCCCAGGCCAAAAGCGCGTCCAGCACCGCCTCCCGCGACAGATAGGGCGCGCCCGGTCGCTTCAGCCACGTCACCAGCCAGACCGACCCCGGCTGCGCATGGTTGGCCTCCAGCCAGCGCCAAAGCGTGCCCGCGTCCGGGCATTCGATCATCGGGAAGGTCTCGGTCCGGATCATCGTGGAAAAGCTAGGGCCGCCCCGGCGTCAGTCCACCCCTCGACGCCCGCCAACCGAAGGTCTACGGTCCGGACCAAACCTTAAGGAGGCCCCCATGCACCGCCGTTCCGTCGCCGTCTTCGACCGGTTTCTGTCCGCCCTGTCCACCATCCTCGACAAGGCCGAGGCGCATTGCGAGGCCCGGAAGATCAAGCCCGAGGTGATCCTTGCCGCCCGGCTCTTTCCCGACATGTTCCCCTTCACCCGCCAGGTCCAGCTGGCCTGCGACTTCGCCGCCCGCGGCACGGCCCGGCTGGCGGGGCAGGACCCCAAGGGCTTCCCGGACACGGAAACCAGCTTTGCCGAGCTGAGGGACCGCATCGCCGCGGCGCGCGGCTACATGGGCAGCTTCCAGGCCGCCGATTTCGCCCATGCCGACACGCGCGAGGTGCATTTCAAGGCCGGAGGCCACGACATGGTGCTGAAGGGCGACGAATTCCTGTCCTTCTATGCCCTGCCGCAGTTCTTCTTCCACATCACCACCGCCTACGACATCCTGCGCCACAACGGCATCGACCTGGGCAAACGCGACTACATGGGCGCGCCATGAGAGCCGTCCTGGTCATCGACATGCAACAGGGAATGGCCGACCGCATCCGTGCGGGCCGCCCCACCGCGACGCCCGATGCGCCCGGCCGCATCGCAGCCCTGCTGGCCCATGCGCGGGGCAGGGGGATGCCGGTGATCCATGTCCTGCACGACGATCCCCACGCCGATTCCCCCTTCCGCAAGGGCGCTCCCGGGGGCGAGCCGATGCCCTGCGCCGTCCCGCAGGACACCGAGATGGTGTTCTGGAAACAGGGTTCTTCGGCCTTCCACGGCACCGGGCTTGATCAGCATCTCAGGGTGCAAGGGATCACCGAACTGGTGGTTTCCGGGGCGGTCGCCGCCTTCTGCGTGACCTCCACCGTCCGGCAGGCCTCGGATCTTGGCTACAGGGTCCTGTTGCCGCAGGACGCGCTTCTGGGCTTCGACCTTCCCGCCCACGACGGCGGCCAGATCGACGCAGGCACGATCTTCCGCGTCACCCTGTCCCTTCTGGGCGCCGATTTCGCCACGCTGACCACCGTCGAAGCGCTTGCGGCCTGAAGCGCCCCGTGGGCGGGCGATTCGCCCGCCTTCTCAGGGGCAGGTGCCAAACACATGGCCCTTCGCTCCGGCGGGTAAAAGCATCCGGTCCCGCAGGATCAGGCTTCCAGGCCGGTCGGGGTTGGCGCAGGTCTCGGCAAAGCTGCCCCGCAGATCGTCGGCGTATTCGATCCCCAGAACCTGTCCCGCACCGTAGACCGACGTGAAGGCCGCGCATTCGTCCCAGCGGTGGCATGCCTCGGTCACCGCAAAGGTGAACCCCGCCTGGTCGCGCCCCTCTGCCGCCAGTTCGGCGGTGTTCTTCTGCCCCGCGGCGAGGCCCAGATCACGCGCCTCCTTGACCAGAAGCGCGGCAAAGGCCAGCGCGTCCCCCTCGTCCAGCCCCCCGCCCGAGCGGGTGAAGCTGTCCAGATTGTCGAACTCCACCGCGTCGAACCCCTTGTCCGCGCAAGCCTGCAGCGTCGGACGCAGCCGCTTCAGGTTCGCTGCCCTCAGGTCGGGCGTCGAGATGTCCAGCAGAAATTCGTCCGGCCAGCCCGGATCGGCCAGCGGCGCACCGTCCGGACCGCGCAGCAGCAGCGCCTCTGGCCAGTCGGCGCCAGGCTGGGTCTGGAACCCGTTCACGTAACAGATATTGAAAAGCCCCGGCGCCGGCGTATCGGTGCTGTCGCGCACCACCACCGTCACCCCCGGGGCAGGAGGATACCCCCCACCCAGTTGGTAGTCCGCCACCGCACCGGGGGGCAACGGCCCCTCGGCCGAGGCAGCCCCCGCCCCCAGCAGCGCCCCCAGCAGCACGCCCAGCAGCGCTGCCGCCAGCCGCCTCACGCAGGCTGGCCCTCCGCCGGGGTCAGGACCTTCGTCCCGTCCGCATCCGCCGCCCGTGCCGCAAGCAGCGCCACCAGCACCAGGACCAGCGCCAGCCCCGCATAGGTCGGCCGGAAGCCCACATGCTCGGCCACAAAGCCGATGGACGACGGCGCGACCAGAATGCCGCAGTAACCCACCATCGTGACGATCGAAATCGCGCTGGCCGAGGGCAGGCGCGGGTGGTTGCCAGCGGCCGAGAACAGGATCGGCACCATGTTGGCGATCCCAAGCCCGGCCACAAAGAAGCTGACGATCACCATCCACGCTTCGGTCGCGACCGCACCGCCCATCATCCCTGCGGCCCCCAGCCAGCCCGAGACGCGCAACGTCCGCACCGCGCCGAACCGGTTGCGGACCGTGTCGCCCAGAAAACGCATCAGCGCCATCGCCCCGGCAAAGAACGCAAACCCAAGGCCCGAGACGAAGACATCCGATCCCAGCTCCTTCTGCATGTAGATCGCCGCCCAATCCAGGATTGCGCCCTCCGGCACCATCGAGGCCAACGCCAGGAAGCCCAGCAGCCAGACGTGAAAGTCCTTGGGGAAAAGCTTCGTTCTCGGCGCGGGGGTAGCCTCGGCGACCACGGGCTTCGGCTCTTCGGGCAAGAGGAAGGGCATCGCCGCCACGACGATCACCGCGACCATGCCTGCGGTCAGCAGCGACTGCACCTCGGACCCCCAATGCGCGATGACCCAGGCCCCGGCCGACCCGCCGATGAAGCCACCCAGGCTCCAGAACCCGTGCGACGAGGACATGATCGCCTTCTGCAACCGCCGCTCGATCACCACGGCCTGCGCGTTCATCGCCACGTCCATGCAGCCCGCCATCGCGCCGAAGACCGCCATGAACAGCGCCAGCACCCACAGGTTCGGCGAAAAGACCACCATCGGCAGCACCGGGATCAGCGCCAGCGAGAACAGGGACAGCACCCGCCGCCCGCCGTACAGGCTGATCAGCCGCCCGGCGAAGAGCATCGCCGTGACCGCGCCCAACCCCAGGACCAGGATCAAAAGGCCCAGCGCGGATTCAGTGACGTCGTGGCGCGGCATCAGAAGCGGGATCTGCGGCGCCCAGGCCCCCATGACGAAGCCGTTGGCCAGGAACATCGCCGCCACCGCCCACCGCGCGCGCCGCGCCTGGCTATCCACCTGCATGATCCGCCTCTCGTTTGTTGGCGGCCGTCATATTGCACGCGCCGGGCCGGGGAAAGGCCGCGCCGATCAATCCGTGTTGCAGGGCTGAAAGGAAGTTTCACCCCGTCGCTGGACGCCCCCCCGCCCGTGCGATGTCGGGGACGACGGTGTTGCCATGACCCTGACCTAAGGCCCGCCCGGCCAAGGCACGTGACCGAAAGGCCCCCGTTCGCACCAGCCCGCCCCGCACGGCAGCCGCCCGACCGGTTCCGCGTCCCCCGCTGCCCGGCGCGTCGGTCGTCCCCACCCGCCGACCGCGCTGCGCAGTGCCAGCGACCCCAGTCTCTTTGTCCGGGCGGGTGGCCCCGCACTCTAGGCGTAACCCAGGCTTTGGATAAACGCCGATCCGCTGCCGCCACCGGCCTGCGCAGGGCATCCACCTGTCCCAGGCACAGATCGGGACGGCCCCACTCACGCCCGCAACGCGACCCAACCTCACGTGCCGCGCGGTTTCGCCTTCAGCGTCGGTTCCGCCTGTGTCGGGTCCTCGGGCCAGGGGTGGCGCGGATAGGCCCCACGCATGTCCTTGCGCACATCGGCATAAGAGGTTGCCCAGAACCGCGGCAGGTCCGTCGTCACCTGGACCGGAGCCCGCGCGGGCGACAACAGCGTCACCCGGATCGGCATCCGCCCCAGACCTACCACGGGATGGACGGTGACCCCGAACATCTCTTGCAGACGCACCTCGATTGCCGGGGCCTCTCCGTCATAGTCGATCGGGATTTTCCGGCCGAGTGGAGTCTCGAAGCTTGCCGGGGCCAGCCGGTCCATCTCGGCCAGCCGGTCCCAGCCCAACAGTCCCTGAACCGCGGGGACCAGATCAAGGCTGCGAAGATCCGCCTCGGTCTTCACGCCGGTCAGATGCGGCAAAAGCCAGTCCTCGGCGCTGGCCAGCAGGTCGGCGTCCTCCACCCCCGGCCAGTCGTCCCGCCGTGCCAGCCGCGCCCGCGCCCGCAGACGCCGCGCCGCCACCGTCCACGGCAGGCCCAGCGCCCGCACGCCGTCCAGTGCCGCCCGCGCAACCGCCGCAGCCGGGGCCTCCCAATGCCGGTCGTCCAGCACCAGCGCCCCCAGCCGCTCTTGCCGCCGCGAGACGACGCGGCCCTCGCGCCTGGACCACTCGCAGACCTCGACCCAGGCGATGCGGTCGGCGTAAAGGCCGCGCAGTTCCGCTTCGCTGATCGCCACCGCCTGCCGCACCGTGGCCTCGCGCGCGTCGCCATCCAGATCGGTCGCCACGATCAGCCGCGCCCCCGACAGGCCAAGCCCCGCTGCCATCGCCGCCCCCTTGCCCCCCGACAGGACCCAGCGCGGCGCCTCGCCCTTCCGACGCAGACCGATCCTGTCCGGATAAGCCAGCGCCGCCATCTCGGCGAGGCTAAAGCCGGTACGGCCTCTCTCTCGCCGGGCAAATGACCCGCCCCCGCCCGCTTTCTGGCCCGCCTTCTGGCCCGCCTTCTGGCCCGCCGCCGCAGTCTGCCCCCCCGATCCGCCCGAAAGACCCGTCAACCCGGCCCCTTGGCCGGGCCGGTCAGCCGTATCGCCCCCGGGCTGTGCGTCTGCGACAAGGGCAGGGGAAGGGGAGCGTCCCGCCAGCCCCTGCGCGGCCGCCGCCAGCCGCTTGGCCTCGGTCCGGATGCGCTCCACCACGCTCCGATCCGCCTCAGGTCCCGGCCGCGCCACCGCCTGCATGCGCAAGGTCAGGTCCGGCCCCGCCCCCCGCAAGGGATCGCGCTCGGCCAGCAAGGCCGCCAGGGTCGCCGCCTCCGGCCCTGCGACGGCCAGCATATGCGCAAGCCGGGGGTGCAGCGGCAGCCCCGCCAGCGCCCGCCCGTGCGCCGTGATATGGCCCTTCGCGTCCAGCGCGCCCAGACCGTGCAACAGCGCCCGCGCTTCAGCCAGTGGCCCGGCCGGCGGCGGCGTCAGGAAGGGCAGGTCCGCCCCGCCCCACAGCGCCAGCTCCAGGGCCAGCCCCGCCAGGTCCGCCACTTCGATCTCGGAGGGGGGGTAGGGGGCCAGCCCGCCTTCCTCGCCTTTGGTCCACAGCCGGTAGCACACCCCTTCGGCCACCCGACCGGCGCGGCCCCGACGCTGCTCGGCCTCGGCCTTCGTCACGCGTTCCGTCACCAGCCGCGACATGCCCGAGTTCGGATCGAACCGCGCCCGCCGCGCCCGGCCTGCATCCACGACGACGCGGATATCCGGCAGGGTCAGCGAGGTCTCGGCAATCGACGTCGCCAGCACGACCTTCCGCCCCTCGGCCGGGGCCAGTGCCGCGCGCTGCGCCGCAAAGTCCATCGCGCCGAACAGGGGCCGCACCGCCACCCCCGGCAGATCGCGCAAGAGAGCCTCCACCCGCCGGATCTCGCCTTCCCCCGGCAGGAAGACCAGGACGCCGCCCTCAGTCTCCTCCAGCGCGCCCTTCACCGCCCCCGCGACCACCGCCTCCAGCCGCATCGAGGCATCGGGCGCGCGCGGCAGCCACCGTGTCTCGACCGGAAAGGCCCGCCCTGCCGAGGTCACGACCGGCGCCCCACCCATCAGCGCCGCCACCGGCCCCGCATCCAGCGTGGCCGACATGACCAGAAGCTTCAAATCCTCCCGCAGCGCCCCCCGCACTTCCAGGCACAACGCCAGCCCCAGGTCCGCGTTCAGCGACCGCTCGTGGAATTCGTCGAAGATCACCAGCCCGACGCCCGCCAGCTCCGGATCGGACTGCAGCATCCGCGTCAGGATACCCTCGGTCACCACCTCGATCCGCGTGGCGCCCGAGACCTTCGCCTCGCCCCGGATGCGGTAGCCCACCGTCCGCCCCACGGGTTCGCCCAGCGTCTCCGCCATCCGCTCGGCCGACGCCCGCGCCGCCAGCCGCCGCGGCTCCAGCATCAGGATGCGGCCCTGCACCACCCCCCGCGCCAGCAGGTCCAAGGGCACCAAAGTCGTCTTGCCCGCCCCCGGGGGCGCCTGCAACACCGCCATCCCGCGCAAGGCCAGCGCCTCGGCAAGCTCGGGCAGGACATGGGAAACCGGCAGATCGACCATCCCCCGCTTATCGCAAGGCTCCCCGGCCAAGACCAGACCCACCCCCCCACCTTTCACACTTGCCCAAATATCCCCGCCAGAGGCATATCCGAGCCGCTGTGCGCGTCCTTCACGCGCAGAGCGGCGAGACAAAAGGCCTTCGCGCGGAACGCGCTCCGCCAAGAAACCGCCCCGACCGGCGCACCGCTTGACGACACCCCCCTCGCCAAGCCCGCTTCGTTCCGGCAATAAGACAGGAAACGAGGGACCGGATGGACACCGAAGAACGCGCCCGCCTGATCCGCGCCGGGGACCGCCGGGCGCTTGCCCGCGCCATCACGCTGGTCGAAAGCGCCCGCGCCGACCACCGGGCCGAGGCGCTGGCACTTCTGGACGCGCTCCGCTCGGGTCCCCAGGCGCTGCGCATCGGCCTCTCCGGCACGCCGGGGGTGGGCAAATCCACCTTCATCGAAACCTTCGGCCTGATGCTGACCGCCCAGGGCCTGAAGGTCGCCGTCCTTGCCGTCGATCCCTCGTCCTCCCGCTCCGGCGGCTCGATCCTCGGCGACAAGACCCGGATGGAGCATCTGTCGCGCGACCCGAACGCCTTCATCCGCCCATCCCCCAGCCAAAGCCAGCTGGGCGGCGTCGCCCGCCGCACGCGCGAGGCCGTGGCCCTGTGCGAAGCGGCAGGCTTCGACATCGTCCTGATCGAAACCGTGGGCGTCGGCCAATCGGAAACCGTGGTCGCGGAACTGAGCGACCTCTTCCTCCTTCTCCTCGCCCCGGCGGGGGGGGATGAGTTGCAAGGCGTGAAACGCGGCATCATGGAGATGGCCGATCTCATCCTGGTCAACAAGGCGGACGGCGACCTCAAACCCGCCGCGCTGCGCACAGTGGCCGACTACGCCGGGGCGCTTCACCTGCTCCGCCGCCGCCCGCAGGACCCCAGGGGCTTTCCCAAGGCGCTCCCGGTCTCGGCCCTGGTAGATGAAGGCCTGACCCAGGCCTGGGACGAGATGCAGACCCTGGTCGCCTGGCGCAAGACGCAGGGCCACTGGGACCGCAGCCGTGCCACCCAGGCGCGCCACTGGTTCCAGGAAGAGGTCCGCCAGGGCCTGCTCGCCGCGCTGAACCGCGAGCCGCAAAAGGGCCTGATGACCAGCCTCGGCGACCGCGTCGCGGCGGGGGACCTGACGCCCGAGGCCGCCGCCTCCCGTATGCTCGAACTTCTCGGTCGCGGGCGGTGAAGGGGGCCTACACGACAGAAACCCTGTTCGACGGCGACCACCTGCGCGCCCGTCTCACCCGCCCGCCGGGCGACAGCACGGTCCTCTATGTCACCTTCCGCCAGCGCATCGACGAGCCTGGCCAGTTCACCGACGACCCGCCGGTGCGCCAGGCAATCAAGCGCGGAATGGCGCATCTGCACCTGCAGTCGCGCTGGAACGACTGGTATCTCAACCCAGAGACCGAAGCGCTGGTCGCCGCGCTTCGCGCCTTGCGTCCCGGCTTCACCGAAGTCCGCGCCATCGGCTATTCGATGGGGGGCTATGCGGCCTTGCGCTATGCCGCGGCGCTGGACCTGACCCAGGCGCTTGTGATCTCGCCCCAGTTCACCCTGGACCGGGCGCTGATTCCCGAGGAGCGCCGCTATCGCGAGGCCGGGCAGTATGACGCGTCCCTGGGCGACCTCTCTCGATACGGCAAACCGGATCTGCAGGGTGCCGTGGTCTTCGATCCTTCTCACCCGCTTGACCGGATTCATGCGCGGCTGGTCACGCGGACCATGCCATGCATGGTTCCTGCGGCCTGCATGTTCGGAGGCCACCCGGCCACGCAGGCCATCCGCGCCGGCGGAGGCTTCCCTGCGCTTCAGTCGCTCAGCCTTGATGGCGGCATTTCCGCTCCGGCCATCACCCGGCTGCACCGCGCGCTTCGTGCGAGCTCCAGCCGGTACTGGCATTTCCGTGCCAAGGCCTGTCTCGCGCGGGGCCGGACAGAAGCGGCCGAACGCGCGCTGGCCTGCGCCGAAAGGCTTGCCGAGGAGTAGGGTGGGCGATACCGCCCACCCTACCTCTGACGCGGAAGATCAGCGCGATCCTCCGGACCTCCACTGCCAGCGGCGGCCCCGAATGCCCCGACCGGACGCCGCGCCGTTTTCCCGTGCTGTTCCACCCGCCTGACCGCTTGACGCCGCCCGGGATTCCCCTTACACGCCCTCAATCGAATTCGAGGGCTGGGGATTCCCCGCCTTCTTCCGTTTTTGACGAACCGAAGGAACACCAGAATGTCGCGCGTCTGCGAACTTACCGGCAAGGGGCCGATGTCCGGCAACACCGTCTCCCACGCCAACAACAAGTCCCGCCGTCGGTTCCTCCCGAACCTGAACGAAGTGACCATGATCTCCGACGTGCTCGGCCAGTCGTTCAAGCTGCGCGTCACCGCTGCGGCGCTGCGCTCGGTCGACCACCGCGGGGGTCTGGACGCCTATCTGGCGAAGGCCAAGGACGACGAACTGTCGACCGCCGCACAGAAGATCAAGAAGGACATCGCCAAGGCACAAGCCGCGGCCTGATCCGTCTGTCGCGATTGAAAAGGCCCCGCCTTCGTGATGAAGGCGGGGCCTTTCGCGTTTCATCCGGTCGGTGGGCAGATTGCCCACCCTACGCCCGGGCAAGGCGGGCCGACGGTCTGCCAGATGACAGCCCGTAGGGTGGGCGATCCGCCCACCTTCCGCATCAGGCACGTGATCCCAGATTCCCCCCAACCGCGCAGGAGTAGGGTGGGCGATCCGCCCACCGCACCGGCCCAGGGATCAGCCGGCGCAATAGGCCTGAGCCGTCTGGCCAAAGCTCTTGTAGCGGTCCCAGAAGGCGTCGTCCGACTTCGACTGCGAAGTCCAGGTCGCATGCGCCGCCTCTGGGTCCTTGAAGAACTTCGCCGCCCGCCTCTGGTCGCCGCCTGACAGCGTCATGTCCGCCGCCTGCTGGATGCATCCGCATAGCGACCGGTTCCCGCCCCGGTCCGAGGCCATGCAGGCCCGCTCGATCGGGCCGGCACTTGCCGCGCCAGGCATCACTACACACGACGCGGCCACGGCGGCCGCAAACAAGATGGATTTCATTTCGCTCTGCCTCATTTGCCGGGCATGTCGGGTTGGGCACCCGTTCCACTGCCGGTCATTGTGTAGGCGGAATAATGCCAAGTCCAAGCGAATTTATCAAGCCGTTTCAGATAGTTGCCCAGATCGGCAAAATTCCGCAACACTTCGTGGCGCTGCGCTGTCCCGCCACAACATCGGGTGTTGGCCCGGAGTTGCGTCTGGTTCCCAGCCCAATCGTCAATCGCCCGGTCCCACCCGGACCCTGCGGGTGCAATCCGTGCTCCCAACGCCTCAGAACCGGCACTTCCTCGAAAGTGGAAATGGACCTGCCGACCCCCATCCTTGCGCCGCCAGCGCCGCCTCACCTGCCGAAGCCCTCCCCCGCCCCCCGGCCAGGTCGTTCGACCCCTGCGCCCCCCATTTCCCAGGTTCGCGGCGCAACCGTCCGGACCCGCGGCCCGCCCGTCAACACTCCCCCGCTTTTCCTTTCCGCATAAGCCCTTCCCGGCCCCCGCGCCCTAAGCTATATGCGGGCGCATGACCGAGCTTTCCCAGATCCGCAACTTCTCCATCGTGGCCCACATCGACCACGGCAAATCCACCCTCGCCGACCGGCTCATTCAGTTGACCGGCACGGTGGCTGCGCGCGACATGAAGGCGCAGATGCTGGATTCGATGGACATCGAACGCGAACGCGGCATCACGATCAAGGCCAACACCGTCCGGATCGAATACCCGGCCAAGGACGGCAAGACCTACATCCTGAACCTTATCGACACCCCCGGCCACGTCGACTTTGCCTACGAAGTCTCCCGCTCCATGCGCGCCGTCGAAGGCTCGCTTCTGGTGGGGGCTGCGTCGCAGGGCGTCGAGGCGCAGACGCTTGCCAACGTCTATCAGGCCCTCGACGCGGGGCATGAGATCGTGCCGGTCCTGAACAAGATCGACCTCCCAGCCGCCGAACCCGACCGCGTCAAGCAGAACATCGAGGACGTGATCGGCCTCGACGCCTCGGACGCCATCGAAATCTCGGCCAAGACCGGCCTTGGCATCCCCGACGTGCTGGAGGCGATCGTCCACCGCCTTCCCGCCCCGAAAGGCGACCGCAACGCGCCCCTGAAGGCGATGCTCGTCGACAGCTGGTATGACGCCTACCTTGGCGTCGTCGTCATGGTGCGGATCATGGACGGCGTGATGAAAAAGGGCGACCGCGTCCGCATGATGCAGACCAACGCGGTCTACGGGATCGACAAACTGGCCGTCCTGAAGCCCCAGATGGTCGACATCCCCGAACTTGGGCCCGGCGAGATCGGCATCTTCACCGCCTCGATCAAGCAGGTCCGCGACACCAAGGTCGGCGACACCATCACCCACGAACGGCGCGGCTGCGACACGCCGCTTCCCGGCTTCAAACCCTCGGTCCCCGTCGTCTTCTGCGGCCTCTTCCCCGTCGATGCCAACGACTTCGAGGCCCTCCGCGACGCCATCGAGAAGCTGTCGCTGAACGACGCCTCCTTCTCTACCGAGATGGAAACCAGCGCCGCCCTCGGCTTCGGCTTCCGCTGCGGCTTCCTCGGCCTTCTGCACCTTGAAGTCATCCGCGACCGGCTGGAACGCGAATACGACCTCGACCTCATCACCACCGCGCCTTCCGTGGTCTTCAAACTTTACATGAAGGACGGCGAGGTCATCGACCTCCACAACCCCGCCGACATGCCCGATCTGACCTACGTCGACCATATCGAGGAACCCCGGATCAGGGCCACGATCATGGTCCCCGACGAATACCTCGGCGACATCCTGAAGCTTTGCCAGGACCGCCGCGGCATCCAGCTGAACCTCACCTACGCCGGCCAGCGCGCGATGGTGGAATACGACCTGCCCCTGGCCGAAGTGGTGTTCGACTTCTACGACCGCCTGAAATCGGTGACCAAAGGCTACGCCAGCTTCGACTACACGATCAGCGAATACCGCGAGGATCACCTGGTGAAGATGTCGATCCTGGTGAACGACGAACCCGTCGACGCCCTGTCGATGATGGTCCACCGCGACCGCGCCGAGGCGCGCGGGCGCTCGATGGTCGAGAAGCTGAAAGACCTGATCCCCCGCCACATGTTCAAGATCCCGATCCAGGCCGCGATCGGCGGCCGCGTGATCGCGCGTGAGACCCTGTCCGCCATGCGCAAGGACGTGACTGCCAAGTGCTACGGCGGCGACGCGACGCGGAAGAAGAAGCTTCTGGAGAAGCAGAAGGCCGGCAAGAAGAAGATGCGCCAGTTCGGCAAGGTCGAGATCCCGCAGGAAGCGTTCATTGCGGCCTTGAAGATGGATTCCTGATCGCGCGGACCTCTTCAGCCGCTGGACGGGTCCGGCAATCCGCCCCAAACTTCGGTCCATCCACGCCCCAGATGGGATAGGACAGGCCATGAAGATCATCGTCGGTTTTTTCACCACGAAGCCCGGCCGCCGCGCCGAATACCTTGACGCAGCGCAGGACCACCTGCGCAAAAGCCGCCTCGACCCGGATTGCCTTTATATCGAGCTGGTCCCGATGCCGGACCACCCCGACCGCATCCTTCTGGCCGAGGCCTTCACCGACGAAGCCGCGCATCGCCGTCACGAAGACACCGACCACATGAGCGCGCTTTGGAAGGTCGGTCCGAAACTCTTATCCAATGTCGTGATCGACAACGTGATCAGCCGACAGGTGGAACGGATCGACGAAAGCTTTCCTTAAGAACCGGCAGCACGACGGTTAAACTGGAAAGCGAAGGGTGAACAAAGCAGGGCAGTTTCCTACCCTGCTTCCACCGCTTCGTGGGCCTCAAACCCTACCGGCACACCCCAAGGTCGTCGCAGAACACCCCTGCCGCGCCACCGATGACCGCCCCGGTCACAGCGTTCCCGCCGGTCACGTCGGCGATCACCGCACCGCCTGCGGCACCGGCAAGGCCGCGTTCAGTGTCGGTGTTCAGACACCCCGACAGGGCAACGGCTAAAGGTAGCAGGCCGAAAAGCTTCACAGTCTTCATCACATCACCCTCCAAGGTTGCAAAACCGATCCTGCCCGCTCCCTTTGCGCTGTGCATTGGGGAACGCGGCAGGCAGCGCCGGGTCGGCGGCTCTCCACCCACCCGGTGTGCCGAAAACGGCGGTGATGTGCTTACATCTCGTTCTGCGTTTCCTGCGCTTCGTTCTGGATCACCTCACCGGCGTTCTCCAGGTCTTGACCGGCCCCCTGGACGGTCTCACAGGCGACAAGGCCCAGAAGGGCAAGAAGTGCGATGGCTTTGGTCATGGGGTCAGTCCTTCTTTAGGTTCCCTTCGACAACCCGCCAATCCGCGTCCCGTTCCCGCGGCCGCTAAGGTAAGGTTGGCGTCCACCGGTCTGGCCGGGCGTATGGACGCAATCCATACCAAAGCCATACCGAAGCCATACGATTAACCCCCTGTTAACCATCCTCTGTCACCCTGAGGCCATGAAACACCTCATCCCTCTGATCCTGCTTGTCTTTCTCGCCGCCTGCGGGGCCTCCCCGGCCCCCGAATTCTTCGGCGCGACCCGGACCGACGTAAACCTTAACGGAAGGGACTATACCGTCTTCCAGAAGGGTGAGCGGGTGGAGGTTATCCGCCTGGGTTACGCCACACGCGGTCAGCACCAGGAAATCCGTGCCACGATGATCGAGCTTATCCCCCGCGTGACCGGCTGCAAGCTGCGCGAGGCCACCCTGCAGGGCGACAGTGGCGAGATGCGGGGCAGCCTTGACTGCCCAAAGCAGCCTTGACTCGTTAGGCAAAACCCCCAAGAAGCAGGCACCGAACCGGGGGCCTGCCATGCGACAGATCGACCTTTCCCGCTCTCTTCCGCACGCGCGGATTGCAGAGCTGCCGAACCCCTATTTCGGCAAGGTCCGTGATTGCTATGACCTGCCCGACGGCACCCGGCTTCTGATCTCCTCCGACCGGATTTCCGCGTTTGATCAGATACTTGCCGTGATCCCCTGGAAGGGCCAGGTCCTGACCCAGCTCGCCCGCCACTGGTTCGACCACACGGGCGACATCGCCGCGAACCACGTCCTTGGCTACCCCGACCCCAATACCGTCCACTGCAAGCGCGTGACGATCCTGCCGGTGGAAGTCGTGGTCCGCGGCTACCTTGCGGGCACCACCTCGACCTCGATCCTGACGCAGTACAAGGCCGGGGCGCGGACGATGTACGGCCACACCCTGCCGGACGGTCTGCGGGACAACGAACTGCTGCCCAAAGCCATCATCACCCCTACGTCGAAAGCCTTCGACGGTGGTCATGATGAGCCCCTGACCGCTGCCGAAATCCTGCAGTCCGGCCTGTTAACCAAGGCCCAGTGGGACGAAGTCAGCGCCAAAGCCCTGGCCCTGTTCGCCAGGGGTCAGGAAATGGCGCAAAAACAAGGGCTTATCCTTGTAGACACCAAATACGAGTTCGGCACTGATGCCGAGGGCAACATCCTTCTGGCCGACGAGATTCACACCCCCGATTCCAGTCGCTACTGGATCGCGGAAGGCTATGAAAACGCTCTGAAATCTGGCACCCGGCCCCCAAGTTTCGACAAGGATGTCATCCGCTCCTGGGTCGTGGCGCGCTGCGATCCCTACAAGGACCAGATCCCGGATATCCCCTTGGAAATGATCGAGAAAACTGCTCAGGTCTACATCGACGCCTTCGAGAAGATCACCGGACAGCCCTTCGTTCCCGACACCTCCGGGACTACCCCACTCGACCGCATCCGCACCAACCTGACACCCTTCTTCTCCGCCTGACCTGTTTGCGCTAACAGTAACCAAACAAGGGGGACCAGACATGATTCTCAGCTGCGGCGAAGCCCTGATCGACATGCTCCCCCGGACCTCGACCGAGGGGGAGTCCTGCTTCGCCCCTTACGCCGGAGGAGCCGTGTTCAACACGGCGATCGCGCTGGGAAGACTTGGTGCACCATCAGCGTTTTTCTCGGGCGTTTCCAATGATATGCTGGGGGAAATCCTGGCCGACACGCTGGCCGCATCGAAGGTCGACACCCGCTATCTGGCGCGGTCGGACCGGCCGACAACGGTGGCCTTCGTCAAGCTGGTGAACGGACAGGCGACCTATGCGTTCTACGACGAGGCGACCGCGGGTCGCATGCTGTCCAAGGACCAGCTGCCCACGCTTCCGGACAGCATTTCGACGCTGTTTCTGGGGGGCATCAGCCTGGTGAACGACCCCGCCGCCAGCACCTATGAGGCGCTCCAGGCCCGGGAATCCGGCACTCGCGTCACCATGATCGACCCCAACATCCGCCCCGGTTTCATTGCCGGGAAAGAGGCCGAATACCGCGCCCGGATCGAGCGGATGATCGCCCGCGCGGACATCGTCAAGCTGTCGGACGAGGACCTGCACTGGCTGGAAGGGCAGGGCGACCTGACTGCGTTGGCCCGGGGAATTCTGGCCCGCGGACCGAAGGTCGTTTTCATCACCGAAGGCGCGAACGGGGCGCGGGCGGTCACGGCCACTCAGGATATCTCTGTTGCAGCACAAAGGGTTACGGTCGTCGATACCGTGGGCGCAGGCGACACGTTCAATGCCGGCGTCCTGGCGGCCCTGCATCAGGCGGGGGCGCTGACCAAGGCCGGGATTACCGCCATTCCCGACGCGACCCTGACGGCGGCCCTCACGCTGGGAACCCGCGCGGCGGCGGTCACTGTCTCGCGCGCAGGCGCCAATCCGCCCTGGGCCGCCGAGCTGTGAGGGCGGTCCTGCAAAGGGTCACCGAGGCGCAGGTCCATGTTGGTGAAGAGCTTGTCGGCCAGACCGGCAAGGGCCTGCTGATCCTTGTCTGCGCAATGGCCGGCGACAGCGAAGTGCAGGCGGATAGACTGGCCGCCAAGGTCGCCAAGTTGCGCATCTTCAAGGACGAGCAGGGCAAGATGAACCTGTCGGTCCGCGAAATTGGCGGCTCGGTCCTGGTGGTCAGCCAGTTCACCCTGGCGGCTGACCTGCGCGGCAACCGACCGGGCTTTTCCACCGCCGCACCCCCGGTCGAGGGTGAGCGGCTGTATCGTCACTTCGCCCAAGCGCTTGAAAAGGAAGGCGTTCCCGTTGCGAACGGCCGGTTCGGGGCGGATATGGCGGTCAGCCTGGTGAACGACGGGCCGGTGACCATCTGGATGGACACCGACCAGCTTTAGCCTAGTTGAACGGATTGCCCGGCGTCGGATCGGTGATCACCTCGCCGCATTCGATCAGCGCGCCGATCGAGGCGCTGGAGCCGGCGAGCGAGTAATTCTGCACATCCGCCCCGTCGGCATCGCGCAGGAACAGCCGGTTGCCGCGGGCAACCTCGCTGATGAAGTTCACCCCCGCCTGGTCGTCGGGCAGGTAGAACAGGACCGAGTTCTGGTAAAGTTCGGCGCCCGTCAGGTTCCACGGCGCGCGACGGTCGATCTGGACACCCAGATCGGCGGTCTCGCCTTCGCCGAAGGACCAGGCGCTGGAGTAGAACTGCAGCTGGACCGCGCCGTCCGGGAAGGTCCAGACCGAGAAGCTTTCGCCGGGGGCCGTCACTTCGGCCACGCAGCCGATAGATCCGTCATCCCAGCCGACGACGGAGACCTGCCAATGCTTGTGCGAAAACAGCACTTCGCTTTCCTGCGCGTTTGCGCCGCCCACAGACGCTGCGAACAATGCCGCCAGACTCCAACGAAAGTTCATATTCCGATCCCTTGAAACGATCCCTTCGCGCCTGTCTTCGCGCCACTGCGCGATTCAGGCAAATGAAACTTGCAGTTATCCGGGCGACAGTGTGTGCCCTGTTGCGGCTTCAGGCGGCCCACTCCCACGGGTTCGAGAACTGGCCCAGCACCGACTGCACCGCCGCATCCTCGACCGGAGCGGCCTTCTGCAGCTGTGCGACCAGCCCGCGCTTCTTGTCCTCGACCACAGCGGCCACCCGGGCGGGGACCCCAGCCTCGGCCAGGGCCGCGTCGAAGGTCCGGGTGATCGCCATCCGGCGCAGGTCGGGCTTGAAGACCTTGCCCACGGCGGTCTTCGGCAATTCCGGCAGGATTTCCAGATGCTTGGGCAAAGCCGCCCGTTCGCTGATGTGTTTTGAGGCATAGGCCATCAGGTCGTCCACCGTGGCCGAGGACCCCTTGACCAGCTCGACATAGGCGCAGGGAAGTTCACCGGCATGGGCATCGGGTTGCCCGATCGCGCCGACAAAACCCACCGCCTCGTGGCCCATCAAGGCCTCTTCGATGATCGCCGGGTCGATATTGTGGCCGCCGCGGATGATCAGGTCCTTGGCCCGCCCGGTGATGTAGAGATAGCCGTCGGCGTCGATCCGGCCCAGGTCGCCTGTGCGCAGGAAGCTGCCCTCGGCGAAAAGCTCGCGGTTCTTGTCAGCCTCGGTATAGGTCGAGCCTTCGAAGACTCCGGGGTTCGAGATGCAGATCTCGCCCACCTCGTCGACGGCACATTCGCGGAACTCGGTCGCGCCCTGCTTGGTCAGGATGCGCACGTTGCAATAGGGGAACATCAGGCCGACCGAGCCGATTTTCTTCGCACCCTCGGGCGGGTTGATCGAGACAAGGCAGGTCGCCTCGGTCAGGCCGTAGCCTTCGATGATCTCGATGCCGGTTTCCTTCTTGAAGCGATTGTAAAGCTCGATCGGCAGCGGGGAAGAGCCGGAGAAGGCGCTTCTCAGGCTGGAGATGTCGGCATTGACCGGGCGCTGCATCAGCGCGGCAAGGGCTGTGGGCACGGTGATCATGTAGGTCACCTTGTAGCGTTCGATCAGCTTCCAGAAGTTGTCGAAGACGCCCTCGCCGCGATAGCCCTGGGGGGTCGGGAAGACCACATGCGCGCCCGAGCCGATCATCGACATCAGGATCGGATAGCAGGCGAAGACGTGGAACAGGGGCAGCGGGCACATCACGACATCGGTGGGCTTGAACAACAGCGTCGAGCCGAGCCAGCCGTTGTAGACCATGCCTGAAACCTTGTGCTGCGCGACCTTGGGCATGCCCGTGGTCCCGCCAGTGTGGAAATAGGCTGCAACGCGGTCTTCCAGCGTATCGGAGAAGGTCAGCTTGTCAGAGGGCATCCGTGCCAGTTCGGCCCCGAAGTCCTTGATGTTAGCGGTGTGCTGCGGTGGGTTCTTCGGCCGGACCCAAGGGACGATGACCTTCTTCAGGCCCGACAGATAGGGCACGAGGTCAACCTCCAGCACGGTCTTGACGTTCGGGGCGTACTGCACCGCCTCGGACACCTTTTGCGGCAGGTCGGTCTTGGGGAAGGCCTTCAGGGTGACGACGACCTTGGCATTTGTCTCTCGCAGGATGGCGCTGATCTTTTCCGGCTCCAAGAGCGGGTTGATCGGGTTGACGATGCCCGCGACCGCGCCGCCGAGAAGGGCGATCGCCGTCTCAAGCGCGTTCGGCATGATGAAGGCGACCACGTCCGTTTCGCCGACACCCAGGCTGCGGAACAGGTTCGCGGCCTGGGTGACCTTGGCGTGCAATTCGGCCCAGGTGAGGGTCAGCTTCCTGGTCTCGGGCCCTGACAGCAGCTGGTAGCTGATCGCGGGGCGAGCGCCGTGGGCGGCCTTGGCGCGGCTGAGGTATTCATACATCGACCTGGCCTGGCCGCGATCGGCCCAGGGCATTTCGGCTTCAATGGCCTTCAGGTCCGCGGCTGTGGCGAAAGTGGTCATCTTTTCCTCCCCTTCGTGCCCGCTTATCGCGCAGGCTTCGGACGAACATGGGGATCACAAACGCATTTGTGAAGTCAGATTGTCCCGACCCCTGCTGCCGGGACGTGACGTCAGGTGGAACCGTCGGTGAACTGGAGCCGCGCAAGGCGGGCGTACAGGCCATCCTCCGCAACCAGTTGGTCATGGGTCCCAAGTGCCACGATCCGGCCCTGGTCGAAGACGACGATGCGGTCGGCGCGCTTTACCGTGGCCAGCCGGTGCGCCACGACCAGCGTCGTCCGCCCCTCGGCCAGCTTTTCCACCGCAGCCTGCACGAGGCGTTCGCTTTCCGCGTCCAAGGCACTGGTGGCTTCGTCCAGCAAGAGGATCGGCGCGTCGCGCAGGATGGCGCGGGCAATGGCCACCCGCTGCTTCTGCCCGCCCGACAGCATCACCCCGCGTTCGCCCAGATAGCTGTCATAGCCCTGCGGCAGGGCGGTCAGAAAGTCATGCGCGGCGGCGGCGCGGGCGGCGGCCTCGACCTCGGCGTCGGTGGCATCCAGACGGCCGAAGCGGATATTCTCGCGCGCCGAAGTGGCGAAGATCACCGGGTCCTGCGGCACCAGGGCGATGGCCTGGCGGAAATCGGCGCGCGCCATGTCGGTCAGGGCCAAGCCGTCCAGCGTGATGCGGCCCGATTGCGGGTCATAAAAGCGCATCAGCAGCTGCAGGATCGTGGTCTTGCCCGCGCCCGAAGGCCCGACCAAAGCGACCGTTTCACCAGGCTTCACATGCAGGCTGATCCCGTTCAGCGCCGAAGTCTCGGGGCGCGCCGGATAGCGGAAGGTCACGTCCTGAAACGCGATCTCGCCACGCACCGGACGGGGCAGGGCGACGGGGCGCACCGGGTCCTGCACCGAATCCTCGGTGCCCAGCAGTTCCACCAGCCGCTCGGTCGCGCCGGCGGCCCGCTGCAACTCGCCCCAGATTTCCGACAGGGCCCCCACGGACCCGGCGACCATCACCGCATAGATCACGAACTGGATCAGCGCGCCCACCGACATCTGGTCCGCCCGCACGTCCCGCGCCCCGACCCAAAGGACGCCGACGATCCCGGCGAAGGTCAGGAAGATCACGATCACCGTCATCACCGCCCGCGTCTTGATCCGCGTCTTGGCCGAGGCGAAGCTTTTCTCGGTCACTTCGGCGAACTGGCCGCGCGTGGCACCCTCATGGGTGAAGGCCTGCACTGTCTGGACCGAGGACAGCGCCTCGGACGCCGACCCGGACGAGGCGGCGATCCAGTCCTGGTTTTCGCGCGACAGCACCCGCAAGCGGCGGCCCAGGACCACGATCGGCACGATGATTGCGGGCACGATCAGCAGCACCAGCCCGGTCAGCTTGGCCGAGGTCAGGAACAGCAGCACCAGCCCGCCAATGAGGATCAGCACGTTGCGCAACGCGACCGAGACCGAGGACCCGATCACCGAAAGGATCAGCGTGGTGTCGGTGGTGATGCGGCTCAGGACCTCGCCGGTCAGGATACGCTCGAAGAAGGCGGGCGACATGCCAAGGACGCGGTCGAACAGCGCGCGGCGGATGTCGGCCACAACGCGCTCACCCAGCCGGGTGACCAGATAGTAGCGCAGACCGGTCCCGACCGCGAGCAAGGCCGCGATGATCAGGGCGGCGCCAAAATACTGGTCCAGTAGGGCGGCGTTGGCGTCGTTGAACCCGTCGACCACCCGGCGCACGGCCAAAGGCAGGATCAGGCTGACCGAGGCGGTCAGGATCAGCGCCATCAGCGCCAGCCCAAGCAGGCCCCGGTAGGGCCAGAGGAACGGCACCAGACCCCGCAGCGCCCCCACCTGTTTCGACTTCGGCCGATCCTCGACCGCTGATGTGTCTGCCATCCGCCTCGCCTCACCACTTCCGGGCATGGGTTTAGTCTGCCGGGGCCGCAGGGACAAGCGCCGCGGGCCAAAGGCCGCAGACAGCCCCTTCCGCCCGCCCCCGCCGCGTGCCACCTTGACGGCATGACCCAGATTTCCCGCTTCCGCGCCCCGGACGGCGCCTGGCTTGCCTACAGTGACGAGGGCACAGGCCAGCCGCTTCTGTGCCTGCCGGGCCTGACCCGCAGCATGGCCGACTTCGACTACCTAGTCCCGCACCTGCCGCCGCTGCGCCTGATCCGGATGGACTACCGTGGGCGCGGGGCCAGCGACTGGACCGGCCCTGCGACCTACACCGTCGCACAAGAGGCTAAGGATGCGCTTGCGCTCCTTGACCACCTCGGGGTTCCGCAGGCGGCAATCCTTGGTACATCGCGCGGTGGGCTGATCGGCATGGTGCTTGGGGCCACCGCACGGGACCGGGTGCTGGGCCTGTGCCTGAACGATGTGGGGCCAGAGATCGCTCGCGATGGGCTGACCCGCATCTTCGACTACGTCGGCCGCAACCCGGCGGGCCGCACGATCGAGGGCTATGCCGAACGCCTGTCCCGCACCCCCGGTTTCCGGGACGTGCCGATGTCGCGCTGGCTGGAGGAAGCCCGGAAGCTTGCCGTCGAGACGCCCGAGGGCCTGCGCATCCCCTACGACCCCGCCCTGCGTGATGCGTTCCTGGCGGCGTTCGACGGCCCTCCCGTTGACCTCTGGCCGCTGTTCGACGCCTTGGCCGGTCTGCCCCTGGCCCTGATCCGGGGCGCGAACTCGGATCTTCTGACGCCCGAGACTGTGGCGAAGATGCGTGCCCACCGCCCCGACATGACCGTTGCCGAGGTCCCCGACCGCGCCCACATCCCCTTCCTGGATGAGGCCGAATCCGTGGCGCTGGTCCTGGGTTTCCTCACGAGGCTGGCATGAACCTGGACATGATCGAAGCCGCCGCCGCGCGGATGGCGGGCCATGTCCGCCACACCCCGCTGTTGAATGCGCCGCTGCTGGACCGGCTGGTCGGCAGACGGGTGTTCGTCAAGGCCGAATGTCTGCAGATCACCGGCAGCTTCAAGGCGCGCGGCGGCTGGTCCGCTGTCTCGGCCCTGTCCCCCGAAGCCCGCAAGCGCGGCGTGATCGGCTATTCTTCGGGCAACCATGCGCAGGGGGTGGCCTATGCGGCAGCCGCCCACGGCGCGCCTTGCGTGATCCTGATGCCCTCGGACGCGCCGGGCGTGAAGATCGCCAACACCCGCGCCTATGGGGCCGAGGTGGTGCTTTACGACCGTGCCACCGAAGACCGGGACGCCATCGGCGCGCGGCTTTCCGCGGACCGGGGCCTGACGTTGGTCAAGCCCTATGACGACCCGCAGGTCATCGCCGGGCAGGGGACCGTGGGACTGGAACTTGCCCAACAGGCTGCCGAGGCGGGTATCACCCAGGCCCCCGTCTTCGTCTGCTGCGGCGGGGGCGGGCTCTCCTCTGGCATCGCCCTTGCCCTACAGGCGCGGGCCACCGGCCTTCAGGTCCGTACGGCCGAGCCTGTGGGCTTCGACGACATGGCCCGGTCGCTTGCCGTTGGGGCACGGCAACGGAACCCGGCGCTCAGCGGCTCGATCTGCGACGCGATCCTGACGCCGTCGCCCGGAGAATTGACCTTCCCGATCCTTGGCCGCCTGGCCGGTCCGGGCGCCGTGGTCAGCGACGCCCAGGCCCTGCAAGCGATGGCGCTGGCCTTCACCCACCTGCGCATCGTGCTGGAACCGGGCGGGGCCGTCGCCCTGGCCGCAGCGCTGTTCGGCGAAGGTCTGCCTGACACGGTCATCGCCGTCGCCACTGGCGGCAACGTCGATCCGGCGATCTTCGCCACGGTGCTGGAGCGGTCTGCGTGACCCTGGTCTGGCTGGAGGACCTGCGACTGAATGCCGACCTTTCCGGGCCGGAGGGTGCGTCGCCAGTGGTGCTGATCCACGGCCTCGGCCTGGACCTGCGGGTCTGGGAGGCGCTGATGCCCGCACTTGTGCACCACCGGGTGCTGCGGCTGGACCTGCGCGGCCACGGGGCCTCGGATGCGCCGCCCCCTCCCTATGGCATGGGCAGCCTGATCCGCGACGTCGAACGGCTGATGACCCATTTCGCGCTGAAGGATGCGGTCGTGGTCGGGCTGGGCGAGGGCGGACTTGTCGCGCAGGGGCTGGCGGTCAAGCGGCTGGACCTGGTGCGCGCTCTGGTGCTGACCGGCAGCGCCACGCGGTTCGGCAACCCCACGCTCTGGCAGGCCAGGCTGGCCAGCCTTGCCGAGCAGGGGCCGGACCTTGAGGCGGAATGCGCCGCCCTTCTGGGGCCGCGCTGGAGGGTCTCTCCGGCCCTGGACGCGGTCAGGGTCATGCTGGCACGCACCCGCCCCGAAGGCTGGCAGGGCGTCGCTGCCGCCACCGCCACGGCGGATTTCTACCAGACCACCGCCACGCTGCGCCTGCCGACTCTGGTCCTTGCCGGGTCGGAGGATCGCAAATGCCCCGCCGACATGCAGCGCGAACTGGCCGATCTTGTCGCAGGCTCTGGCTTCCACATCCTGCGCGGCGGTGGCCACCTGTCGATGCTGACCCACCCCGACGCCTTTGCCGAGGCGCTGACCTCTTTCCTGACCCGGATTGCCCATGACTGAGCTGCTTTTGATCCACGGCACCTGCCACGGTGCCTGGTGCTTCGACCGCCTCCTGCCCGAGCTTCATCAGCGCGGCCTCTCCGCCCGCGCCATCGACCTGCCTGGCCGTGACGGCAGCCCGACGACCCTTGACGACTATGTCCGGGCCATCCTTGCCGCCGCCAGCCCTGACACCATCCTCGTCGGCCACTCAGCTGGTGGCTATGCGATGACCGCCGCGGCCGAGGCTGCGCCGGACCGCTTCCGCGGCCTGATCTACCTGTGCGCCTATCTGCCCGCCGCAGGCCTAAGCCTTGCCGACATGCGTCGCGCCGGGCCATCGCAACCGCTGATGCCCGCGATCCGCCTGGCCGAGGACAGGCAGAGCTTCACCATCGACCCCGCCCTGGCCCCCGCCGCCTTCTACCAGGACTGCCCGCCCGACCTTGCCGCCTGGGCCACGGCGCAGCTTTGCCCGCAGCCCGTCCTGCCGCAGCAGACCCCGCTCTGGCCCACAAAGGCCGAACCCCTGCCGCGCCACTACATTGTCTGCGAAAACGACCAGACCATTCCGCCGGAGTATCAGCGTCAGATGGCTGCGCATGTGCCCCAGGACTGCCGCCACAGCCTTCCGTCCGGCCATTCGCCCTTTCTTGCCATGCCCGCCCGGCTGGCCGATCTGCTGGCGCGGCTTTGCCTTGGCATCCTGGAATAGCAGCTTTGCGTCAGACTCAGGTCGGTTTCCGGCGACCATGCCCGGCAATCCGCCACTAGCTTTCCCTGCACGAAGGTATCCCACGCGGCACCGGGTGTGACCCCAGGGGCCTTGGCCAGACAAAGGGCGCGGCGCATGAAACTCAAGGACCTTGAAATCTTCGTCGTCGCGCCGCCGTTCCCGGGCTGGGGCGGGCGCTACTGGATCTTCCCCAAGCTGACCACCGACACCGGCATCGTGGGCTACGGCGAATGCTACGCCTCGACTGTCGGCCCCAAGGCGATGCGCGCAGTGATCGAAGATGTCTTCGAACGCCACATGCAGGGCGAAAACCCCGAGAACATCGAGCTGATGTTCCGCCGCGCCTATTCTGCCGGCTTCACCCAGCGCCCGGACCCCACCGTGATGGGCGCCTTCTCGGGGCTTGAGATCGCCTGCTGGGACATCCTTGGCAAGGCGCGCAACCGCCCCGTCCATGCGCTGTTGGGCGGCAAGATGAACGACCGCATCCGCAGCTACACCTACCTTTACCCCGAGCCCGGCCAGGAATCGGCCGAGTTCTGGGTTGACCCCGACGCCGCCGCCGAGGCCGCCGTTCGCTTCATGAATCTTGGCTTCACCGCCGTCAAATTCGACCCCGCGGGCCCCTACACCATTCGCGGCGGGCATGAACCGGCGATGTCCGACATCACCCGCAGCGTCGCCTTCTGCAAAGCGATCCGCGCGGCGGTGGGCGACCGCGTCGACCTTCTGTTCGGGACCCACGGCCAGTTCACCACCCCCGGCGCGATCCGCATGGGCCGCGAGTTGGAACCCTACAACCCGCTTTGGTACGAAGAGCCGATCCCGCCCGACAACCTTCTGGAATTCGCCGAGGTCGCCAAATCCGTCCGCGTCCCCCTTGCGACCGGCGAACGCATGACAACCAAGGCCGAGTTTGGCACCCTCCTCCGCGCCGGGGGCGTCAAGATCCTGCAGCCCGCCTTGGGTCGCGTCGGTGGCATCTGGGAGGCCAAGAAAATCGCCGCGATGGCCGAGATTTTCAACGCCGAGATGGCCCCCCACCTTTACGCTGGCCCCGTGGAATGGGCCGCCAACGTCCACTTCGCCGCCTCGATCCCGAACCTGCTGATCGCCGAGACGATCGAAACCGGCGGCGCCTTCCACCAGAAGCTGATCAAGAACTCGATCAAGTGGGAGGACGGCTACATCATCCCGCCCGAAGCCCCCGGCCTTGGGATCGACTTCGACGAGGACGTCGCCCGCGCGCATCCTTACACCGGAACGGGCCTGCACCTGCAGATGCAGGAAGCGCCCTGCGACTACCGCCACGGCAACCGGTTTGAAGGAGGGGCGCCAAGCTCGATCACCTGACCACCATCCGTGGCAACGCCGTCCGAGTGGCTCGATGCCACGAGGACGGCTCCCTGTTCTGGAAAATGGCGGTGTCGGATGACATGGCGGGCCCAGGAGGACTCGAACCCCCAACCTCGGACTTAGAAGGTCCTTGCTCTATCCAGTTGAGCTATGAGCCCGCACCCCCTGCTTTTGCGACAGGGAAAAAGATCAGGCAAGCACCTTTGTCATGAAGACCGAGTTCGGATCGTCCCAGTAGCCTTCGAAGGGCGGGCAGTCCTGAAACCCCGCCCGGGCATAAAGCGCCCGCGCCGCGACGAAAGTGGGCTGCACCCCGGTCTCCAGCGACAACCGCGTGAACCCGTCCGCCCGCGCCTTGGCGACCAGATGGTCCAGCATCGCCTTTGACAAGCCGCGGCCCCGTGCCTCGGCCAGGACATGCATCGATTTGATCTCGGCATGGGTCGCGTCGATCCGTTTGAAGGCCCCCATCGCCAGGGCCTCGCCCGCGTCGCGCAGCACGAAGAACCGGATGCCGGGCGCGGCCAGCGCCCCCTTGTCCATCATGTGGATCGATTCGGGCGGCGTATCCGCGTGCATGTCCGCCGTGTGCCGCTGGAACAGCAGCTCCAGGTCCGGGGTCAGTGGGTGTTCTTCGGTGATCATGATCGGCATTCTGGTCCCTCCGCCGCTTTCCTGCCGCGCGACTTGGCAAGACACAAGCAAAACTCCGCCGGTCGGCATGCGGCATGGTTTTCCCCACTACCGCGGCGGTTGCGTCGTGCACTTTATGTCCCATCCGGAGGGTCATATGCGCGCGTTTGTCCTGATTGCCATCTGCCTTCTTGGTACCCCGCTTGCGGCTGAAACGCGTCAGCACGGGAACCTGATCTTCGATCTGCCGAAGGGCTGGGTCAGCGGGGGGACGAATGATGGCATCCTGACCTTGCGATCCGAACTGCCCGACGACGAATGCGAGTTCTGCGCGATCCGCGTCACGGCGGGGACCCTGACCGGTGGCAGGGTGGATACCTGGCTTGGCCAGCAGACGCGACGCTTCGTCGATCCCGACGAGACCGAGCCGCCGAAGATCACCCAGATCGTACCGCCCGAGGTCTTCAACCTGAAGGGCCGTCCGGGCGCGATCCTGGGCCAGACCGTCGACGGCGATCTGCAGATCCTGTTCGCCGTGCAGCTTTTCGGCCGTATGGAACTCGTTGCCTTCACTGCGCCAGCTTCTGACCCCGACGACATCCCTCCGGCCATGACCGTCTTCCAGCGCGACGTTGTTCCCATGCTGGAAGGCGCGCGGTTTGTCTCGGAAGGCGCAGAGCCTCTGATGCCACCGCCGGTTCCAGGCGACCTTGCGGGCGTCTGGTGGGGCACGAGCAACTGGTGGATGATGGGGATCGACGGCATGATGCAGATGCAGATCGACCACCACTGGCTGACCTTCTACCCCGACGGCACCTTCTACGACGGGACGCCTCCGACTGGCACCGTGCCCTTCGACCGGGCAGAGCTGCTGGCGCAGGGCGACATGGACTGGGGCAGCTACAGCCTGGACGGCGATACCCTGACGCTGCACTACGCCTCGGAAGAGGTGGAAAGCTTCGAGGTCTCGGACGACACGTTCCTGAAGGGGGATCGCCGGATGGACCCCATCGACCTTCTGGCCGATGGCACAAAGATCAACGGCGTGATCTCGACCATCTTCGCCACGGGTTTCACCCCGGGCATCGGGATGTCGGGTGGGGTCACGCGGATGACTGACACCACCTACAATCTTGACGGCACCTGGGTCTATGGCGCCTATGCCGGGGCCTCGGCGACGTTCGACAACGGCAGCGGGTTCTCCAGTGGGTCGGAACACTCTGAGGCTGGGCGCTATGAGGTAAAGGACGGGCTTGTCACCCTTTTCGCCGAGGACGGCAGCTTCGTCCGCTCCGACTACGTCTTCAAGGCTGGCGACACGATCTGGATCGGATCGGACATCCTGAAGTAGCGGTCAGTGCGTCCAGGCGCCCTTGCGGTCGGTGGCGAAATTCTCGCCATAGCCGCGGGCGCGGATCACCGGCTTGCGGGGTTTCGGTTCGACCAAGTCATAGGCGATGCCCTTTTCGGCCGCATAAGCCTCGGCCGCGGCGCGGGTCTCGAACTTCAGACGCACCTGGGACTGGGTATCGCTGGACGAGGTCCAGCCCATCAGCGGATCAACCTCGCGTTCCGAGGCGGGCGCATATTCCAGCACCCACTGGTGGGTCTTGGCAGAGCCGGACTGCATCGCGGTCTTGGCGGGCTGGTAGATGCGGGCGCGCATTGGAATCCTCCGAACGTCACCCGTATATCTCAATGCTTTGGGCAAAGCGCAAGCGGCAGAAAAGCCAGCATCTGAAAGGACTGTCGGTCGGCGTCTGGGAGGTGTGGGGTAGGGTCGACGCCGACCGACAGCTTCAGTTGCTGCTTGCAGAGTCAGTCTTGCGCAAGTCGCCGGGCAAATCAACCTAAAGTTGTATTCGTGGGCGGAAATTTTAAGGCTGGCGCTGCTGCAGCCGGATGATCCGATAGTTGTTGTAGCGCCGGAACGCCTCGGAGGTGCGGGTGGTGCCGGTCAGCCGCTGCATCAGGTTGTCGCGCCGCTTGCGGGACAGAAAGAGGCCGATGGCCTTGCCCAGCGCCCAATGCGCCTTGGGCCGCTTGCCGCGAATCTCGTCGGATACGCGTGTCACACCGTGACCGAGGACGTGAAACAGGCGTTGTTCCAGGTCGATCGACGGGGCGACGGCGTCGGTGATTTCTTCTTCGGCAGCGACGGTGAAGGCCGATGCGTCGACCGCCGCCCGAAACGCCGTCAGCTGATGCCCGCCGCCCGGCTGCGGGCCGATGGCTTGCCGGCCCTGATAGGCCTCGGTCCGGAAGCAGTCGGCAATCAGCACCTGCCCGCCCGGGCCCACAAGCCGCGCGCATTTCGGCAGGCTTTCGGACAGGGGGATGTACTGGAAGCTTTCCGAGAAAAGGCACAGGTCATAGGGACCCTGACCTTTGAACGCCTCGAAGGTGCATTCGTGGACGGTGGCCCCTTGCGCCGTCTCGCGGCACCGCGCGGCCAGGAAGGCCGAGGGGACGACAATATCGACGCTGTGCCCCAGGGCCAACAGCTTCTTCGCCGTCTCGCCCGCGCCACCGCCGATGTCCAGGATGCGCAACGGGCCTGCGGGCAGATAGCCGAACAGCTTGACCGTATAGGCGTCCTGCGCGGCCCGCAGGTTGCCTGCCGTCACCTCCAGCCCGGTCCACAGCCCGTAGTGCAGGTTCTCGGCCCCGGTCAGCCAGCGGATGAACGCCAGCCCCACATCCAGCCCCACGGCCCGCGTATCGATCTTGTCTGCCATCACTCACCTCTGGTGGGCCGAGCCTTAGCCGCTTGCCCCGCTTTCGGCAACGGTTTCGCCCCATGACGCCGGATCACCGCTTGAACTGGAACAAAAACGGATCAAATCTGTCTCTCCCCCGACTCCCCGAGAGGCGAACGATGCCGCACAACAACAGCAATGCCCTGACCGAGCGGCCCGATGTCCTGACCAAGCCCAAGCTGGAAGGCGGGCGTCGCTTCGTGCTGTCGACCCCGTTCCAGCCCGCAGGCGACCAGCCGACAGCGATCCGCGAGTTGACCGCCGGGGTTCTGGCGGGCGACCGCGACCAGGTCCTGCTGGGGGCGACGGGGACGGGCAAGACCTTCACGATGGCCAAGGTGATCGAGGAAACCCAGCGTCCCGCCATCATCCTTGCGCCGAACAAGACGCTCGCCGCGCAACTCTACGGCGAATTCAAGGGGTTCTTTCCCGAGAATGCCGTCGAATACTTCGTCAGCTACTACGACTATTACCAGCCCGAAGCCTATGTCGCCCGCACCGACACCTATATCGAGAAGGAATCCCAGATCAACGAACAGATCGACCGGATGCGCCACTCGGCCACCCGGGCGCTGCTGGAACGCGACGATGTGATCATCGTGGCCTCGGTCTCGTGCATCTACGGCATCGGGTCGGTCGAGACCTACTCGGCGATGACCCAGGACCTTGTCGTCGGCCAGATGTACGACCAGCGCAAGGTGATGGCGGAACTGGTGGCCCAGCAATACCGCCGCCTGGAGACCGCCTTCCAGCGCGGCGCTTTCCGGGTGCGGGGTGACAGCCTGGAAATCTGGCCCGCCCACCTGGAAGACCGCGCTTGGCGGTTCAGCTTCTTCGGCGAGGAGTTGGAGTCGATCACCGAATTCGACCCGCTGACCGGTGCCAAGACCGACAGCTTCCAGCAGATCCGCATCTACGCGAACTCCCACTACGTCACCCCGCGTCCGACGCTGGCGCAGGCCACCAAAGGCATCAAGGATGAGCTGTTCCACCGCCTGAAACAGCTGACTGGCGAGGGCAAACTGCTGGAAGCGCAGCGTCTGGAGCAGCGCACCAACTTTGACCTGGAAATGCTGGAGGCGACCGGGTCGTGCGCCGGGATCGAGAACTACTCCCGCTACCTGACGGGGCGCGCGCCGGGCGAGCCACCGCCGACGCTGTTCGAATTCATCCCCGACAATGCCATTGTTTTCGCAGACGAATCCCACGTCTCCGTCCCGCAGATCGGCGGCATGTACAAGGGCGACTTCCGGCGCAAGATGACCCTGGCCGAGCACGGCTTCCGCTTGCCCAGCTGCATGGACAACCGCCCCCTGAAGTTCGAGGAATGGGACGCGATGCGCCCGCAAAGCGTCTTCGTCTCTGCCACCCCCGCGGCGTGGGAGATGGAGCAAACGGGGGGCGTCTTCACCGAACAGGTCATCCGCCCCACGGGCCTGATCGACCCCCAGGTCGAAATCCGGCCAGTGGAAATGCAGGTCGACGACCTTCTTGACGAGATTCGAAAGGTCGCCGCCCGTGGCCTTCGGACCCTCGCGACGGTCCTGACCAAGCGCATGGCCGAGGACCTGACCGACTACCTCCACGAACAGGGCATCCGGGTGCGCTACATGCACTCTGACATCGACACCATCGAACGCATTGAAATCCTGCGCGATCTGCGGCTTGGGGCCTTTGACGTGCTGGTCGGCATCAACCTCTTGCGCGAAGGTTTGGACATTCCGGAATGCGGGCTGGTGGCGATCCTGGACGCGGACAAGGAGGGCTTCTTGCGCTCGGAAACCAGCCTGATCCAGACGATCGGCCGGGCCGCGCGGAACAGTGAAGGCCGGGTGATCATGTATGCCGACCGGATGACGGGGTCGATGGAACGCGCCATCGGCGAGACGAACCGCCGCCGCGAAAAGCAGATCGCCTACAACATCAAGCACGGCATCACGCCGGAAACGGTAAAGAAGAACGTCGAGGATGTCCTGTTCGGGACCTGGGAGGGCGACACCGACCAGGCGCGGATCACCACCAAGATCGACAAGCCGATGGTCGGCAAGAACCTTGCGGCCCACCTCGACGCGCTGCGCCTTCAGATGCGCAAGGCGGCTGAGAACCTGGAGTTCGAGGAAGCCGCCCGCCTGCGCGACGAGGTCAAGCGGCTGGAGGCGGTGGAACTGGCTGTCGCCGACGACCCCTTCGCCCGGCAGGAGGTGATCGAGGAAGCAGTGGAAGAGGCGGTCAAGATGGCGGGACGGTCGACTGCAGGACGGGCGGGGCAGCGGGGCGGCAAACGCTCCCGCCGGGGGCGGTAGGCGTACCGATGATCGGAAGGTGGGCGAATCGCCCACCCTACTTCAGGACCAGGCTAGTTGGCGGCGAAGTCCCGGCAGGACCTGCCGGCAGATAGTTCAATTTGCACGATGCAGCACCGCATAAGTCTGGGGGCCTGTTGCCCTTTGCAGGCAGAGCCGTAGGGTGAACGGCCGATCAGCCCGCTTACGCCACAGCCCGTAGGGTGGGCGATTCGCCCACCTTCGTCCGCAGATCGCGGTGAAGCGTCGAAAACGGCCAGTCCTCTACCTGGGCGACCAGGCCATGCCGGACCGGATCGCTGAGGCAATAGGCGATGGCACGGCGTTCCTCGTCGGGGTCGCGGATCATGTGCTCCCAGAACCGCCGTTGCCAGAGACCGGCCTCCCGCTTTTCCGCCATGCTGGGCGACTGCGCGCCGCGCAAGCCAGAAGCGTGGGTGAAGCGTCCCTTGATCTTCTGCCAGCGGCGGGAAAAGTCGGCATCCCCGGGCGGCAGCGTCCAGACGGCGTGGATATGGTCCGGAAGGACCACCATCGCCTCGCACCGGATCGGCTGTTCGGCCGCGGTGACGCGGTAGGCTTCGCGCAGAAGGTCGATGCGGTCGGTCAGTGCCGTCCCGCCCCGTTCGGCCAGGTTGACGGTGAAGAACCAGGTGGCACCGGGAACGCGCAAGCGGCGATAGTTCGGCATGGGCTGCCCTTTCAAGGGGGTTCCGGGCGTAGGGTGGGCGATATCGCCCACCCTACGGGTCATTCGATCAGGACGATGTCTTCGGCCTTGGAGCCGGTCAGGGTGGAGGTCAGGGCGCGGCAGGTAACAACCTCGCTCTCCCTTTCCTCCCAGTAGCGAGGGTCGGCCAGCACGGCCTGAGGCAGGCGGTCCTTGTTGAACATCCGCCGCTTCTGGCGCTTGACCGTGATCTCGTACCGGTTCGACCGCAGCCGCGCGCCCGGCTTCAGGAAACCGTCGCGCAAAGCATCGGCACGGTCCTGCAACCGCCGGATCTCGGCCTTCAGCCGCGCGAATTCGTCCACCGGGTCCATCGGCACCTCCGCTCTTTCCGGCAGTTTCGCTGGAAGGAATTGCAGTGCGGTTAACGCGCAAGGGAACAGGTGCCGCCGACCGGCGTTGATCCCTCAACACCAATGCAGGAGACCTCATGCCCCACCCCATCCGCATCGGAGTCGGCGGCTGGACCTTCGATCCCTGGCGCGGGACCTTCTTCCCGGATGATCTGCGCCAGGCCGACGAGCTGCGCTTTGCCGCCCGGGCGCTGACCGCGATCGAGGTCAACGGCACCTTCTACCGCACCCAGGTCCCCGCCACCTTCCGCAAGTGGGCGCGCCATGCGCCCGAGAGCTTTGTCTTCACCCTGAAGGCCCCGCGCTATGTCTCCACCCGCCGGAAGCTGGCCGAGACGGGCGATCAGGTCCGCCGGTTCCTGGGGTCAGGGCTGGAGGAGTTGGGGCCGAAGCTTGGTCCGATCAACTGGCAGCTGCCGCCGACCCGGGTCTTCGACTGCGCCGACCTGGCTGGCTTCCTTGACCTTTTGCCTGACAGCCTGAACGGCCTTCCCCTGCGCCATGCCATCGAGGCGCGGCACGACAGCTTCCGCTCCCCCGCCTTTGCCGCCCTGCTGTCGGACCGCAAGATCGCCATCGTCCGGGCAACGGACGGCCCCCATCCCGAGATCGACGCCGATACGGCCCCCTTCGCCTACATCCGCCTGATGGGCACCCGCGAGGGCGCGCCCCAGGGCTACCCGAAGGACGAGCTTGACCGCTGGGCCACCCGACTGCGCCGGATCGCCAAGGAGCGCGAGGTCTTCGCCTTCGTCATCTCGGGGCACAAGGTCGCGAATCCAGCTGCCGCGCAAGCGCTTCTGCAACGGCTTGCTTGACGCCACACTATTCCGGACCATCTCACCGACCATGCGCATGCTGATCGCCCTTTGTCTTGTTGCAGCCCCTGCTTCGGCTTGGGAGTTCACCGCGACTCCCGTCTGCACGATCACGCATGACACACCGTGTCTTGCGCTGCGCATCACCTTCGACCCTTCGCAACCGCAGCCCTATGCCATCGCATTG
>NZ_JAXMMF010000045.1:0-6022 GCF_034366665.1 Tabrizicola sp.
GGGGCATATCGCCCCCCGGAAGCCTGCGGGGACCAACCTGCGGGCCCATCTGCAATGGAGAGACCATGGCCAAGGAAGACATTCTCGAATTCCCCGGTGTCGTGAAGGAACTCCTGCCGAACGCGACATTCAGGGTCGAACTCGAGAACGGCCATGAGTTGATCGCGGTGATGGCAGGCAAGATGCGCAAGAACCGCATCCGCGTTCTGGCCGGCGACAAGGTGCAGGTCGAAATGACCCCCTACGACCTGTCGAAGGGCCGCATCAACTATCGTTTCAAGTAAATTGCGTTTCATTCTGGGATCGGGCAGCCCGCGCCGCAAGGAATTGCTGGTGCAGCTTGGGATCGTGCCAGACCTGATCCTGCCCCCCGACATCGACGAGGACCCCCGCAAGGGTGAACTTCCGCGGCCCTATTGCCTGCGGCTGGCCGAGGAAAAGGCCCGCGCGGTCCCGGCGGGGCCCGAGGACGTGGTGCTTTGCGCGGACACCACAGTCGCCATTGGCCGCCGCATCCTGGGCAAACCGGCGAACGCGGGCGAAGCGGCCGCGTTCCTGACGGCGCTTGGCGGGCGGCGCCATCAGGTTATCACCGGTCTTGCCGTGCGGCGTGGCGACCGGGTTCTGGTGCGCGAATCCCTCAGCACGGTGAAAATGAAGCGCCTGTCGGATGCCGAGCTGAACGCCTATCTCGCCAGCAACGAATGGCAGGGCAAGGCGGGCGGCTACGGAATTCAAGGTCTGGCGGGGGCGTTCATCCCGTGGATTTCGGGCTCGTTCACCGGCATCATGGGCTTGCCCGTGGCCGAGACGGCGGCCCTTTTGACAGCGATCGGCTACCCGGTCTGGAGGCAGGAATGAAGGGCCGTTTGCTGGTTCTGGACGAGATTGACGGTCGTCAGGCGGCGGCCTTGCTGGTCGACGGGCAGTTGGAAGAGCTTGCCATCGACCCCCTGGGCGATGTGGCGATCCCGGGGGCGATCTACCGCGCCGTGGCCGACCGCCCGGTCAAGGGCCAGGGTGGCATCTTCGTCAAGCTGCCCGACGGGGCCTCGGGTTTTCTTCGACAGATCTCGGGCGTGGCCCCGGGACAGCGGCTTCTGGTCCAGGTCACCGGTCCGGCGGAACCTGGCAAGGCGATCCCAGTCACCTCGCGCCTGCTCTTCAAGTCCCGCTTCGCGATCATCACGCCTGACGCGCCGGGCCTGAACATCTCGCGCAAGATCAAGGATGATGATCGGCGGGCAGAGCTTTCCGACCTCGCGCAGACCGGGATGGCCGGCGCAAGTGAGCGTCTGGGCCTGATCCTGCGCTCTGGCTGCCTGGAGGCCGAGGACCAGGCCATCGCCGAGGATATCACGGCGATGCGTGGCCTGGCCGAAGCGGTGCTGGCCGACACGTCTGGTCCGCCCGAACTGCTTGTCGACGGCCCCACAGCACATGACCTGGCGTTCCGCGATTGGCTGGACCCCGCCGTGGACGACGCCGACACCGACCCGGAAAGCTTTGAACGCCACGGCGTGTCCGAGATGCTGGATGCGCTGCGGACCGCGCAGGTCACGCTGGACGCCGGCGGTCACATGATGATCGAGCCGACCCGCGCGCTGGTCTCGGTCGACGTGAACACCGGGCCCGATACCTCACCTGCCGCCGCCCTGAAAGCCAACATCGCCGCCGCCCGCGACCTGCCGCGCCAGTTGCGTCTGCGCGGCCTTGGCGGTCAGGTCGTCGTGGACTTCGCCCCGATGCCAAAGCGCGACAGGCACATCCTGGACCAGGTGCTGAAAGCGGCCTTCAAGACCGATGGCGAGGCGAACCTGGCGGGCTGGACCACGCTGGGCCTTTACGAGATGACCCGCAAGCGTGACCGCCTGCCCCTGTCCGACCTTTTGCCAGGGGGCCTGCCATGAGCTGCCCGATCTGTGGCAAGCCCACCGCCGCCGATTACCGTCCGTTCTGCTCGCGGCGCTGCGCCGATGTGGACCTTGGCCGCTGGCTGACCGAAAGCTACCGCATCCCTGCCGAGACCGAGGAAGAGGCTGACGAGCAAGAGCCCGACGCCCCCCCGCCGAAGCCGCATTGAGGGACGTTTTCCCTCTGGACAGCCCCCCGCCGCTTGGGTATCACCCGCCCACCAAACGGTGCCCAGATAGCTCAGTTGGTAGAGCAGCGGATTGAAAATCCGCGTGTCGCTGGTTCGATTCCGGCTCTGGGCACCACAAATCTTATTTTAACGATTTAAAAACAACAACATAGACTTTCGTTTGTGTTTTGGATCCCCCTTAGCATCCACCTTTCGTGGCGCACTGCGATCTTCTCTTGGGCACAGTAAATGCTGCGTCGCGGAGATGTCTAGACGGAGGGAACATTGGGATGACACCTTAGGCTGGCGCATCGTCTGGCACGAGAGTGACCCGATAGCCACGTAGGTTTCTGCCAACGTTTGGAATTGGGCTGCGCATCCCAACCATCGGCGAGGCGGCGACAACCTTGGCAGTGCTCGCTCCCAGGAAGACATCACGTCAAATTGCTGCCACCTGCGCTTCGCAGCCTTCATCCTGATAGGATCTACGGCGCGTATCACGGCAATCTGACAGGTTGCAATTTGACGGTTTGCAACTTGACGGCATGTTGCATTTCCATTTCGAACGGCAGGCACCACTCTCAGCAGGTACCTGGCGGGTCCATGCACACGGACGCAGAAACGTCGTTTGAGTCAAGAGAATCGCCGGCAGACTATTCTCCCTCTGCGCTCTCGGCGCTTTCTGTCGGATCGACAGCACCCACCAAAATAGTCCCTAAGTTAATTGCCGTTCGCAATCACGGCGAACGAGGCTGAAATGTGCTCGCCGCTAGCTTGCCACTATGTGGATTTTGGTCTGCGTCTCGGCTACCCTCCGGCGACCGAACTTCAAGGATTTTTTCAGGTATGGAATCAATCGACAACGGCTCCGACCTTGGCATTGAGGCCACCCTCTTCAAGACCGCCGATAAGCTGCGCGGCAACATGGAGCCTTCGGACTACAAGCACGTCGCCCTGGGCCTCATCTTCCTCAAGCACATCTCGGACGGGTTCGAACTAAAGCGCCAGGCGCTCCTCTCCGAATACCCAGAAGGCGCAGAGGATCCCGACGAATACCTTGCCGACAACATCTTCTGGGTGCCACCGGAGGCCCGTTGGTCCCATCTGCATGCAAATGCCAAGCAACCTGCCATCGGGCGCCTGATCGACGAGGCGATGATCGCCATCGAGAAGGTCAATCCGTCCCTCAAGGGCGTCCTGCCGAAGGACTACGGCCGCCCCGCGCTGAACGCCGTCATGCTGGGCGAGTTGATCGACCTGATCTCTGGCATCGCGCTGGGTGAGGGGAAGGACAAGGCGCGCGACCTTCTGGGGCGTGTCTACGAGTATTTCCTCGGCCAGTTCGCGGGCAGCGAGGGCAAGCGCGGGGGCGAGTTCTACACGCCCCGCTCGGTCGTGCGCACCATGGTCGAGATGCTGGAGCCCTACAAAGGCCGCGTCTATGACCCCTGCTGCGGGTCGGGCGGCATGTTTCGTGTAGTCGGAAAAGTTCGTCGAGGCACACGGCGGCCGTCTAGGCGACATCGCCATCTACGGGCAGGAGTCGAACTACACCACATGGCGGCTGTGCAAGATGAACCTAGCCGTGCGCGGGATCGACGCCGACATCAAGTGGAACTCTGAAGGCACCTTCCACAAGAACGAACTCCCAGACCTGTGCGCGGATGTGATCCTCGCCAACCCGCCCTTCAACATCTCGGATTGGGGCGGTGAGCGGCTGCGTGAGGATGCGCGCTGGAAATACGACATCCCGCCCGCGGGCAACGCCAACTTTGCGTGGCTTCAGCACATCCTGCACCATCTGGCGCCTTCGGGCACAGCCGGTGTGGTTCTCGCCAATGGCTCCATGTCCTCGACCCAATCGGGCGAGGGCGAGATGCGCCGCGCGATGATCGAGGGTGAGGCGGTGGATTGCATGATCGCCCTGCCTGGGCAGTTGTTTTATTCCACCCAGATCCCTGCCTGCCTGTGGTTTTTGGCGAAGGACAAGTCGAACGGCATCGCTCGCAACCGCAAGCTGCGCGATCGGCGCGGCGAGGTGCTGTTCATCGACGCCCGCAAGCTGGGCTTCATGGTGGACCGTACCCGGAAGGAGTTTTCCGATGCTGACATCGCCCAAATCGCCGAAACCTACCACGCCTGGCGGCTGGGAGAGGGGTACGCCGACGTGCCGGGCTTCTGCAAATCGGCGAACCTTGAGGAAATCCGGTCCCACGGCCACGTCCTGACCCCGGGCCGTTATGTGGGGGCCGAGGCGGCGGAAGAGGACGAGACACCGTTTGCCGAGCGGTTTAGTGCCTTGTAGGAAAAGCTGGAGGCGCAGTTCGCCGAGGCCCAGGCCCTGACGGCGACCATACGGGCGCGGCTGGCGGGTTTGGCATGAGCGACGAAACTTGGGTTGAAGCGCCGCTAGATCATTTCCTGACAAGGGCGACCTATGGCTTCACCAATCCGATGCCGACGACATCCGAAGGCCCATACATGGTCACGGCCAAAGACATAAATGATGGCCGCATTTTGTATGAACAGGCGCGTCGAACCTCTCGTGCGGCCTTTGTCGAAAAGCTGACCGACAAAAGCCGACCCAACATCGGTGACGTTCTAGTCACAAAAGACGGGACGCGTGGCCGAATTGCGATAGTTGACCGACCAGACGTCTGCGTGAACCAGTCAGTTGCGGTGCTGCAGCCGAACCCATCCATTCGACCGACCTTCTTGAAACTCGTCCTGGAGGAGCCGCGAAATCACCAACGAATGTTGAGTGAAGCTGAAGGCTCTACCATCAAGCACATTTATGTAACGCGCCTCGCAAAGCAGCCAGTTCGTGTTCCGCCGCTTAAGGCTCAGGATTTGGCACTTTCAATCATCACGCCTATAGAGCGCAAGATCGAGTTGAACCGGAAGTTGAACGCCACGCTGGAAGCGATGGCGCGGGCGCTGTTCCGCGACTGGTTCGTCGACTTCGGCCCCACCCGAGCCAAGATGGAAGGCCGCGCCCCCTACCTCTCCCCCGACCAATGGTCCCTCTTCCCCGACCGCCTAGATGGTGAGGGTAAGCCGGAGGGGTGGGAAGACAAGCCGCTCAGTGATTTCTTTGCGATCGTCGGCGGTGGGACTCCGAAAACCTCGAATCCGGCATTCTGGGATGGGCCGGTTCCTTGGTTCTCAGTGACAGACACGCCCGCCCCGGGAAGCGTGTTCGTGACGAATATTGAAAAGACCATCACTGAAACCGGCCTGGCCGGAAGTTCCGCAAGGCTTGTCCCGAAGGTCACAACAATCATTTCAGCGCGCCGAACGGTAGGCAACTTGGAAGTCACCGGGCGCGAAATGACGTTCAACCAGTCTTGCTACGGATTGCAGGGAGTGGGGGCCGTCGGGAACTGGGCGACATATCCGATAGCACAGAACACGGTGAGTCAGTTGCAGGCGATGGCGCATGGCTCGGTCTTTTCAACCATCACGCGGCAAACCTTCGAGGCACTTACACTGCCAAAGCCCAGTCCGGAGATTCTGGAGGCATTCGAGAACGCAGTTTCGCCGTTGTTCGACAAGATACTTGCCAATGTGAACGAATCCCGCACCCTCGCCCAGACCCACGACCTCCTGCTGCCGCGCTTGATGTCAGGGGAGATTAGGAATTGGAAGGCTTACATGAACTTTAGGGTCAGGACCCATTGATCTTGCGCTGGCAGCGTGATTCAGCCTCTGCAAGGAGACTGAACGATAAGCAACCTTTTCTGGCTGACCGAGGCACAGATGGCGCGGCTGCAGCCCTTCTTTCCCAAGAGCCATGGCAAGCCGCGCGTCGATGATCGTCGCGTTCTGAGTGGCATTATCTTCATCAATCGCAATGGCTTGCGCTGGTCCGATGCGCCCAAGGAGTATGGCCCGGCGAAGACCCTCTACAACCGATGGAAGCGCTGGGGCGACAAAGGT
>NZ_JAXMMF010000046.1:0-21943 GCF_034366665.1 Tabrizicola sp.
CAAGTGGGCGATACCCTGCGGCCGATGATGCGTTGGCCGTCGTCAGTCTGCAGCCGATAGACGCGGGTCTCGTCCTGGGGGAGCTGCTTCCAGATTGGCAGCAGGAGGCCTGCAACGATGTGCAGCGTGGCTTCCGAAAACTCCGGAATGTCGGCCAGGTCCGCGGTCCAGGCGGCGCTGAAGGCCGCGCGGTCGGCTTCTAGCCAGTGGGTGTCCTCCATGATATTGGCGGGCACATTGCTGGCCTCGGTCGGACGGATCAGCCGCAGGCGGGGTTCGATGGTGCCATCATCCAGCATCAGGCTGGTGGCGGGCACCTGCACCGCGGCACGGCCCGACCGGCTGTTGACCAGAAGTCGCGCCTTCGGGTCCGCGAGCCAGTCGAGCGCATCCGCGAGTGAAGTCGGCGTGTTGCGCCGCTTTTCCGCGATGGTAAGGAGCTGGGTTTCGGCGCTGGAGCCGGGATGGGTGTAGATCACCCGGGCGTCCGTGACGCGGAAGCTCTCGGCGCGCAGCGTCTCGAGCCCGAGGTCGTAGACCCCGGCAGCGATGGCACCTTCGATCCGTTGGTCGAGCAATTCCTCGAAGGCCGAGAAGAGCACGGCCTGCATGTCAATCGTCAGCGCTAGCAGGCGATTGAGGAAGGTGGTGATCGGGGGCAGATCGTCCTTCAGCCCGTTGTCATCGGTCAGGCTGAGCCCCGTCGCATCCTCGAAGGCCCCGAGCGAGCAGCCCGCCAAATCGCCGCGATAGATGCGGCGGTAAAGCTGGCGAAGCGCATCGCGGGCGTAGGGGGACTCGAGATTGTCCTCGGGCCGGAACAGCCCCTGCCCGCCCGTCTGGCGCTGGCCGCGCGTGATGGCACCAAGCGTGTCGAGCCGGCGTGCGATGGTGGAGAGGAACCGCTTCTCCGCCTTCACATCCGTGGCCACCGGTCGGAACAGCGGCGGTTGCGCCTGATTGGTCCGGTTGGTGCGGCCGAGGCCCTGGATCGCTGCATCGGCCTTCCAGCCGGGCTCCAGCAGGTAGTGAACGCGCAGGCGCTGGTTCCTGGCCCCGAGATCCGCGTGATAGCTGCGCCCGGTGCCGCCTGCGTCCGAGAAGATCAGGATGCGCTTCTGGTCATCCATGAAGGCGGCGGTTTCCGCGAGGTTGGCAGACCCGGCCCGGGACTCGACGACGAGCCGAGCGGCAGCACCCTCGCCCGCCGGGCACGAGGCGCGCAAGCGTCGAGCGCAGATGCCGCGCTGTCGCCTCGGTCGTCCGGCATCGACATTCGCCACAACCGAAAACGGCGGGTTCATCAGGATGACGCTCGGGCGAAGGCCTGCGTCCAGATGATCGTCGATCTGTGCGGCATCAAAACTGGTGACGGGTCGCCCAGGGAAAAGGTGGCGCAGAAGATCGGCGCGCGTATCGGCCAGCTCATTGAGCATCAGGCTACCGCCCACGATTTCGACGAGGATCGCCAGAAGCCCGGTCCCGGCCGATGGCTCCAGCACCAGATCGCGCGCGGTGATCTGTGCCGCCGCCAGTGCCGCCAGCCCCATGGGCAGCGGCGTCGAGAACTGCTGAAACCGCTCCATCTCCTCCGAGCGTCGCGTATGGGTCGGCAAAAGGCCGGACACTCTGGCAAGGATCGGCAGCAGCGCGGCAGGCGAGCCCGCCCGGGCGAGCAGCGCACGGCCGAACTTCCGCAGGAAGAGGACCAGCGCCACCTCGCCCGCCTCGTAGGCAAGCTTCCAGTCCCAGGCGCCGTCGGCATCGGAGCCGCCAAAGGCGCGCTCCATCTCAAGGCGCAGACGCAGCGCGTCGATCTGGAAGCCCTGGGCGAGATCGGGCTGCAGCGCCTCGGCGACGGCGAGGATCGCGGGCGCGGGATCGCGAGATGGAACAGGAACGAGAGGCGCAACAGCAGCGAGATAGGTCATCGGGGAACTCCGGAATGAGGGACAGGACCAGCCCCGGACACCCTCTCTCGGGCACCCTCAGGCCTAATCTTCCCCGGCCCCCCTCTTCCTCTCGAGCCGACGCGTCCCGGACGCTTGGCTTGATTTTGTTCCTGTTATGTTCTATATTGGGGGCCAAGCCAGAAAGGGAGTTTCCCGATGGACAGCACCACATACGCCCTGCCCGCGACGCCCAAGCAGATCGCCTATGCGCGCTCGCTCGCCCTGCGCAACCAGACGCTCCTTCCGTGGGAAGTTCAGCAGGACCGCCGGTCGCTCAGCGCCTGGATCGAGGCTCAGGCCCTGCTTAAGCCGGTATCTGACATGGACAGGCTGCCGACCTCGAAGCAGGTGGCCTTTGCGGAGAAGCTCGCGCGCATCAAGCGGCGCGCCGTTCCAGAGGAATGCTTCCGCGACAAGGGGCTCATGTCGAAGTGGATCGACGGGAACAGGTGATCGAGCATCTCAGACGAGCGGCAACTGTGCTCTGTTAGATGTACTCGATGTCGAGATGTGATGCCAGCAGTGGGATGCCCTTGCGTTTGGCCCGGGAGACAGGTCGTTGCAAGGAACGCCGCGCAAACCCGGAAACCACCTTACCAAAAGTAGCACCCCTGTTGACCCGCGATTGCCTTGGCTAAAAGCAGGACATCTTCATCGAGAGAAAGGGTTGTGTGCGTGGTGCACCTATGCAGATTCAGCGTCAAATGGGGTGTTGGTCGGGTTCATCAAAAGCTGATTTTCGGCACATGCGATTGGAAGTCTACACCAACATGGCCCTTACCGGGCCTGTCGGCTTGGACCGCGTCGGCAGGTAAATCGCGGCTGATCAGATCATCCCCCTGACGCTGGACCTGTGGAAAAATCGGCCAACTTCATCTTTGCCGATGCCTACCCTGACATTGCCGCGACCGGGGCGGTGAAAAATTTCACTCTGAATGCAGGGCAGGTCTGTTAGGCGGGCACGCGGCATTTTATGCGGCGCGCAGAGTATCCGACGTTCGTGACGGCGGTAAAGCGCGTGGCCGAGGCACTTGTGCCCGGCGAAACACTTGGGGCCGACCATCACACCACAGCAGTTTGGCCGGGTGCGGGCGTTCTTCGACGTGGCGAAATTGGACGGGGCCAAGTTGATTACTGGTGGCGCAGCTGCCACGATCACAGGGCAGGACGGCGGCTTCGACATCGCCCCGGCAGTCTATGCTGATGTGATCAACGATATGCGCGTGGCCCGCGAAGAGGCATTCGGCCCAGTGGGCGTGCTCATCCCCTTTGACACCGACCATAATGCGAGCCGTATCGCCAATGGCAGCGACCATGGCCTGATTGGCGCGCTGTGAACCCGCACTATCAGTCGTGGCCTGCGCGTGGCCGTCCGGGTAAAGGCAGGGCAGTGTCTCATCAAGGTCTAGAATACGGTGTCGTTGCAAACGCCCTTTGGCGTCCACAAAAACAATGAATATGGCCGCAAAAAGGGCATCGAGGCGATCCACCACTATTCACACTTCGGGATGACAACGGTCAGAATGCAGCGCGTTGCATTGCTGCTTCACATTGATATTGTTGCTGAATATTCGCTGGTCATTATTCAATCACAGAAAAGCGCACAGTGCCTGTTCATTGCATTCGCTGATCAGGTCATACTCGTTGTGCCAAACTGCGCTAAAGGCCCGGCGGAGACATCCGATTACGACCCACGGAAATCCGCCGTTATTTGATATATGAAAGGGTATCTGATGTTGTCACGTCGCTCCTTCGCCCTGATGGGCGCCGCCTTTGGCACAAGTGCCGCACTCCCCGCTTTTGCCCGCGCGCCGCTTGGTGTGACCCTGCCCAGCTTTCACCGTGTCAAAGTGGGCACTACTGAGGTGACAGCGCTTTTGGACGGCGTTCTGGCGCTGAGCCCCGATTACTTCTCGGGCGTCGATCCCTCCAATATGGCCGCTATTCTGGAATCGGTCGGGCAGGATTTCACGCTGGAAACCCCGATCAACACCTTTGTCGTGAACACCGAAACCGGTACCTATCTGGTCGATGCAGGTCTTGGGGGCGCACAGCTGTTCGGCCCCGGCCTTGGCAACACGCTGGCAAACCTGGCCGCCGTTGGCATCACGCCCGACCAGATCGACGGGGTGATCCTTACCCACGCGCACCCCGATCACGCCGAAGGGCTGGTGGACGCGGACGGCAAGGCGGTCTTCCCGAATGCCGAGATCGTCGTCCACGAAGCCGAGCTGAAGTTCTGGGGCGATGACGCGATCCTTGCCCAAGCGCCCGACAGTGCCAAGGGCCTGTTCGAATCCGCCCGTCGCACGCTTGGCGCCTATGCCGACCGCACGCGGCAAGTGGCCGAAAGTGAGGTGTTCCCCGGCCTGACGCTGAAGCATGCGCCCGGCCACACGATGGGTCATTCGGTGCTGCACATTGCCAGTGGTGATCAGCAGATGATGATCATGGGCGACACGCTGCACAACATCGCCATCCACACGGCGGTGCCTGAAGCCGGATTCGGGTTTGATACCGATGCCACCCTTGCGGCGCAGTCGCGCCGCAAACTCTTGGATATGGCAGCCGCCGATGGTATCCTGACGGCGTTCACCCATGTCAACTTCCCCGGCTTTGGCAAATTCAAGGCCAAGGACAGCGGCTTTGTCTATCTGCCGGCTGATTGGGTCTGATCCCAAACAAAACGGATGGATGGGGATATCCCCTTCCATCCGCCCGATCTTCCCGCCTCATGCCCCGAAAGTTCCCGACATCATGACCCAGCTTGCCGTTGATTTCCGCGTTGTCGCCCGCTTGACCGGCACCTTGCCCGAAGGCGGTTTTGAAGAGGGCACGCCGATCTGGGCCTGTGACGCGCCGGGCCTGCTGGACCCAGCCGACGCACCCGAAACACGGCTTGACGCCGTGCCATTGGGTGAAAAGCTGGCCTTTCTGATGGAAGACGTGATCACCCGCGCCGAGGCCGCGCGGTTCATCGACCTGACCGAAAGTCTGGGCTACCGCGATGCCGCCCCCGGCATTCAGACCCCGCCGGGCATGCGCCGCAACAAGACCGTGCACTGGATTGCGCCCGAGGCGGCGATGGCAGAACTGCACCGCCGCTTGAAACCCTTGCTTCCCGCCACGCTTGAAGGGCGCGCGCTGTCACCGCGCCTTAGCCAGCGGATCAACATGTACCGCTACGACATCGGGGATGAATTCAACCTGCACACCGATGGCGACTGGCCGGGATTCGGGCTTTCGACTGACGGTACGGGAATGGTGCAATGGCGCGGCACCCATTCCATGCTGACGATGCTGCTGTACCTGAACGGTGCCGAAGATGGCATCATCGGCGGCGAAACCGTGCTTTACGACAAGGGCGAAGCCGGGGCCACCATCACCCCCCACACCGGACGGGCCCTGTTTTTCCGCCACGGGCAGAACCGGGCGTCGGTGCTGCATGCAGGCGCACGGCTGGGCGCGGGAACCAGCAAATATGTGGCGCGCATCAATGTCATGTATGATCTGTAGCCAGCAGGCGCCCGTCAGTCCGCAGCACCAATGTGCTTGTAGACCGTGGTGCGCGACATGCCAAGTTCCTGCGCCGCACGGGTGACGTTGCCGTCGTGGCGGCGCACGGCGGCCCGCACGGCAAGGCACTGATCGGCCTTCCACTGCACGCCTTCACAACTGGCGCAGGCATGCTGAATGGCAGGGATTGACCTGTTGACCAGCAGGCCCGCGAAATCCGCCATTTGCACAGGCCCGCTTTGCCGCCGCCCCGCGGCCTGCGCCATCGCCGCCCGCAATTCGCGCAGGTTGCCCGGCCAATCATGTGCCGCCAGCAGGTCTGCGACCCTTGGGCCAAGCGTGGCATCCGCGCGTGCTGCCCGCGCAAAGCGCAATGCCAGCGCGGCCAGATCACTGCGCTCGTTCAACAATGGCAGGGTAATCGCCGTCCCCATCGCTGCATAGCGCAGTTGTGGTGCAAGGTCAGCAGCAGCCGGGGCAGTGGTCGCGCCGAGCAAGAACAGGACGTCGGGCCGCACGAGCGCGCCGGTCACCGGATGGCGATACTCGCCCTGTTCCAGCAGCCGCGCGATGACCATCTGCAAGGGTCCGGGCAGGACCGTCATGTCCCCAAGATACAGGCTGCCCCCTGCCGCCTCGGCCAAAAGGCCCGTGCTTTCCGTCTGTCCCAGCAGTGTGGTGACTGCCTGCGCGGCATTCAAAGTGGCTGCATCCACGGCCACGAACGGCTTGCCCTTCCGGGCGATGGCATGGGCAATGCGGGCATAGGTTTCTTTGCCCGTACCGCTTTGCCCGATCAGGCAGATTGGCTGGGCTTTGCGCGCCGCATCCGGCAGGCCGGACAGCGCGCGGCGCAGGGCAGGGTCATCCAGCACGATGTCGCGGAACGGGTCGGGGTCGCGGTCTGGGACGGCCACAGGTTCGGCGCGCATCGGCACCACCGGGCTTAGGCGCCCCGCCAGCGCGAAGCTGGCGCGGTTGGCCACGCAGCGCATCGACACGCCCGACCCCATCCTGTCACGCAGGCGCAGGGTTTCGCCCTGCAGCAGGCGCTGTGCAATATCCTCGAACTGCCGGTCAAACAGCCGGTCAAACCGTTCGGACAGCTGGTTCTTGAACCCGGTCAGAAACATCTCGCCCCGCCGGTTCACGGCATGGATCCGAAAGTCCTCATCCAGCACCAGCATGCCCACCGACAGCGTGCCCAGATACTCTGGCCGTGGGTGGAACTGCAGCACGATCAGCCGGTCATGTGTGGCGCGGATCAGGCTGTTTTCGATGTTGCTGGCCGACATCTGCACCAGCGCCGCCGTATGTTGCTGCCGGATCGTGGACCCCGATGACGCATCCAGCACCCCCGCCAGACCACCCCGCCCGTCAAAGATCGGGGCCGAAATGCAGCTGACATCGCCATGCGCGCGCAGGAAATGTTCGCCACCGTAAATCTGCGTCGGTGCGCGGTTGATGATGCACAGACCCAAAGCGTTGGTGCCGCGTGCCGCTTCCGTCCAGACCGACCCCGCAATGACCGCCCGCCCGGCATCGGTATCGGCGAACTGCCCGTCGGTCAGCGTGTCCAGCACCACCCCATCGGGCGATCCAAGCGCGATCATGAAATTTGACCCGGCGATCTGGTCGAACAGCAATTCCAGTTCTGGCCGGGCGAAATGGATCAGGTCGGCGTGGTCCGCGCGGCTGGCGCGAAAGGCTGTGTCCGTCAGCACCAGATCCTCGCTACGCGCCAGCGGATCAAGGCCGAGCCCAAGACTGCGCAGCCAGCTATCAGAGATATCACCCGGCAATGCGCCGCCCGGAAACCGCCCTTGCGATTCCAGCATAATACGCGCGCGCGACAGCGCCGGGCTTTGGTGTGACATTTTCGGTCCTCCTCCCCAGGCTGACCCTGCTTTCGGTGTAGTGGTCAGCGCCGGTTTGTCAACGCGCCAACCGATTCGCAGGTCACTGTCCAGATTCTGCACAGTGGCCGGATGCTGTGGCCGGATGCTGTCGCCGCAGCCTGTCCGCCATGGCCCTGAACCGCCTGGACCCTGTTCAGAGAACCCACGCTTCGGGGCTGATCTGTCCAGACTTTGAACGCTTCTGCAGGGGGGCAGCCTTTGATTTGCCAGGCTGAGAGAAGGCTGCTTTGTGGACCCGGCAACCATAATGCCCGACCGGGCGGAAAACAGGAAAGGTCACCCCATGAAGGCGCAGGTTCTTCACAAATACGACATGGCTTTGACCGCGCCAAACTGGGTGACGTTGCAGGACGTGCCGGATCCCAAGATTGCAAAATCGACAGATGTAATTGTTCGCATCGGCGGGGCCGGTGTGTGCCGCACCGATCTTCATATCGTTGAAGGCGTGTGGATGCCGATCACCGACCCCACCGGCGATAAGCTGCTGCCGCTCATTATGGGGCATGAGAACGCAGGCTGGGTCGAAGAAATCGGCCCTGAGGTTGAAGGCTTCAAGATTGGCGATCCGGTCATCGTGCACCCGAAGGTCACGGGTGGCACTTGTCTTGCCTGCCGCCGTGGCCATGACATGCACGGTGACGGCAAGTTTCCGGGGCTGGACAGCAACGGCGGCTATGCCGAGGCGCTGCTGACATCGTCGCGCAATCTTGTAGCCTTGCCCAAGACGCTGGCCCCCAAGGACGTGGCCCCTTATGCCGACGCCGGACTGACGGCCTACCGCGCAGCCAAGAAAGCCGCGCAAGTGTTGCTGCCCGACCAGACGGCGGTTGTCATCGGCGCGGGCGGTCTGGGCCACATCGGTGTGCAGGTTCTGCGCGCCATGTGTGCAGCGCGGATCATCGTCGTTGATATTTCCGATGTGTCGCTGAAGCTGGCAGGTGAAGGCGGGGCCGATCATCTGGTCAAGGCTGACGGTGACGAGGTTGACGCCGTGCTGGCGCTGACTGGCGGCAAGGGAGCCGAGGCAGTGATCGACTTCGTGGGCGAAAAAGGCACCACGAAGAAGGGGCTCGACATGACCCGAGCCAACGGCAGCTATTACATCGTGGGATACGGCGAAAACATCAATATTCCCACCGTTGACCTGATCTCTACCGAGCGAAACATTATCGGCAATCTTGTCGGCACCTGGGCCGAACTGACCGAATTGATGGCGCTGGCTGACCGCGGTTTGGTGGAACTGGCGACCAAGCACTACAAACTCAGCGAAGCAAATCAGGCACTGCAAGACCTGCACCACGGCAAGATCAAGGGACGTGCGGTTCTGGTCCCCTGACCGTCCGCTTCCCTTGCAATAAACATGATCTTTCGGGAGGAAACCATGACCAAGACAACGCTGCGCGGCGCGTTTGCCGCAACGACGGCCCTGAGCCTGATTGCCAGCACGGCAATGGCTGAGGATTACACCAAATACGGCATCAAGGCCGATGTGCCGGGCACCTGTTCCTTCGAAGCGATTGATGCCAAGGACTACACCGGGCGCACGCTGAACATCATCACCCATGCCATCCCGGTGATCGGCGAGCCGACAGCGCTGCACGCTCAGCAGTTTCAGGAACTGACCGGGGCCACCGTCAACGTGGTGCACGTGCCGTTCGGCGATCTGTTCCAGCGGATCATGATTCCGTTCCAGACACAGCAGGCGGCGTATGACGTGCTGTTCCATGCCTCGCTGTGGCTGGGGGATTTCAGTCCGTTTTTTGCCGAAGTGCCTGCGGCATATCAGGAAACATCGGGGATGAAATCTGTGACCGACACCTACCGTGGCGTGTCGCTTGTGGATGGCAAGCTGTTGCAATACCCGATGGACGGCGACCGCCATTATCTGAAGTACCGCAGCGATGTGTTCGCAAACCCGGATATGCAGGCGAAGTTCAAAGAGGCCACTGGCCGCGATCTGACCGTGCCTGCAACATGGGAGGAATATAACGAGGTCGCCGCCGTCTTCAACGATTTCGACTTTGACGGCGACGGTGCGCCGAACTTCGGCACTGCCGAAGTGACCAAGCGCGACGACCTGATGTTTTCCGCCTTCATCAGCCGTGTTGCGGCCTATGCCAAGCACCCCGACGTGAAGGGTGGTTTCTTCTTTGATCTGGAAACCATGACGCCCCTGATCAACACCCCCGGCTGGGTGCGCGGGCTGGAACTGTTCGTGGCGGCACAGGCGTCGATGCCGCCCGGTGGCACGTCTTTCGGTCTGGGGGATGAGATCTTTTCGTTCGGTGGCGGGCAGACATTGATGTCCTATTCATGGGACGATGCTTTCATTCAGGCCATGCAGGCTGACAGCCCGATCCGCAACAAGGTGGCCGCAGCACCCTTGCCGGGCGCGAAAGAGGTCTGGAACCGCACCACCGGCGCGTGGGATACGTTCGAGACGCCAAATCAGGTATCCTATGTCACCTGGGGCTGGTCGTCTGCAGTGGCCGCGGCAAGCCCCAATCAGGATATGGCATTCGACTATCTGTGCTTCTTTTCCAACGAGGCGAACACCATGGCTGACCTGCAAATCGGCCGCTTTGGCGTGAACCCGTACCGGGCCGAACATTTCGACCCGGCGTTCTATCAGAACGACCTTGGCTGGGATGCTGCCGTTGCCACCACCTATGCCGACACGCTGAAGGCGGTGGACAGCGCCCCCAATCAGGTGTTCGACCTGCGCGTGCCGGGGGTGGGCGAGTTCATGTCGTCGCTGGCTGCAGGTGTGGCACGGGCGCAATCGGGCGAGGCCACGGCGCAAGAGGCGCTGGATGGTGTGGCCGCCGAATGGACCGCAATCGTGGACCGGATTGGCAAGGACAAGGTGAAAGCCGCCTATGCAAACGTGGTGGCACTGGAAGACAAGTGATCAAAGGGGGGCTGTTGCAGCCCCCCCCACCCCCATCGCCTCCCCATGGGGGAGGCCCCTGCACTGACGTGGCACGTCTTGCCGGATGCGTCGCAAGACAGCTTTGCAGATCCCGCTTCTCCCTCCCGCCTTTGGGGCGGAGGGTTGGGTGGGGCGGCTTTAGTGACGGCAACCAAGCCGATCCGAAACCAAAAAGGACCGCACGCCGATGTACCGCCAGAAATACCTGTTCCTTCTGCCCGGCCTTCTGGTGCTGGTGGCGATCATCCTTTTCCCGCTTCTGTTCACCATCCGCGTCAGCTTTTCCTCCTGGGATGTGTATAACCCCGGCTTGAACTGGATCGGCGGCGAGAACTATGGCCGCCTGTGGGAGGACGCCCGCTATTGGCAGGCTCTCGGGCGATTGACGCTGCTCTCGGTCACCACGGTGCTGATCCAGTATGTCCTTGGCTTTGCGCTGGCACTGATGGTCTGGCGCGACCTAGCCGCGCGGCGGCTGTTCCGGGTGTTGTTCCTGATCCCGATGATGACCACGCCCGTCGTCATGTCGGTGCTGTGGCGCACAATCTTTCATGAAAGCCTCGGGCCGCTGAACCCCATTCTGGAAAGTCTCGGCATCGGCGCCGCACCTTGGCTCTCCAGCGCAGGCTGGGCCTTTGCGGCGGTGGTGATTGTCGAGGTCTGGCAATGGACGCCGTTCATGTTTCTGCTGCTGCTGGCGGGGCTTTTGTCCTTGCCGAACGAGCCATATCTCGCTGCAAAGATTGATGGTGCGGGGCCTGTGCGGACGTTCTTTTCAGTAACCTTTCCGATGCTGGGCGCGATTTCGGTGGGGGCCATCCTGATCCGCCTGATCGAGGCGTCAAAGATCATGGAAACGGTCTATGTGCTGACATCTGGCGGGCCGGGCACCAGTACCGAAACATCCAGCTATTACATCTACATTCGGGGGATGCGGGATTTCCAGATCGGTTATTCGGCGGCGCTGTCGCTGACCTACCTGATCATCATGATCGTGGCGCTGACGGTGATTGCCAAGCTTCTGGTGCGCGCATTGGTAAAGGACGCGGCATGAAAACCCTGTATCTGGCGCTGAAATATCTGGCGATCGCGCTGTGGTCGGCCTTTGTCGTGTTCCCGTTCCTCTGGGCGCTGACCACCAGTTTCAAATCCGCCAATGGCGTGACCGGCGGGGCGACATGGATCCCGTGGGTGCAGTATGAACCATCCTTGCAGGGCTGGCAGTCGCTTTTCGGCGGGGTGGGCGGTATCAATGTGGTGAAGCCGTTCTACAATTCCCTCGTCGTTACCCTTTCGGCCAGCGTGATCAGCATCACGCTTGGCACACTGGCCGCCTATGCGCTGTCGCGGTTCACCTTCCGGTTTCTGTGGATGCGCAACAGCGACATTACCTTCTTCTTCATCAGCCAGCGAATCATGCCACCTATCGTGCTGGCCATTCCCTTTTTCCTGATGCTGCGCTCGCTTGGCCTGCTGGATAGTCTGCCGGGGTTGATCCTCGTTTATGTGGCGCTGCTGATGCCGATTGCCGTGTGGGTCATGGTCGATTTCTTCAACGGCGTGCCGCGTGGGCTGGATGAGATGGCGTGGATGGATGGCTGCAATCCGATCACCACCTTCTGGCGGGTGATCCTGCCCAATGCTCTGCCGGGGTTGGTGGTGGCCGGGATGTTCTGCATCATCTTTGGCTGGAATGACTTTTTCTTTGCCTTCACGCTGACCTTTACCGAGACGCAGCTTTTGCCAGTGGCCATCGTGTCGCTGAATTCATCGGTGACGCCGTGGTGGTCGCTGTCGGCGGCGGCGCTGGTATCCATCGCGCCGCTGGTTGTGCTGGCGTTTGTGGTAGAGCGGTTCCTGTCAAAGGGCGGCTTGGCCGGGGCGGTGCGCTGATGCTGAAGATCACAGATCTTGAGCTGCTGGTGGGGGGCGTGGCGCATCTAGCCGCCATTAACGCCAGCTTTCAGCCCGGCACGCTGACCACCATTCTGGGCCGCACTGGGGCGGGCAAGACCACGCTGATGCGCGCGATTGCGGGGCTGATTGCGCCGGACAGGGGCCAGATCTTGCTGGACGGCACGGGTTGGACGCGCCTGCCGCCCTGGAAGCGCCCGGTGGCGATGGTGACGCAGCAATTCATCAACTATCCACATCTGAACGTGCGCGACAATGTGGCCTTCCCCCTGGTGCGCGCGGGTGTGGCCAAGGCCGACGCCGCCGCCCGCGCCGAGGCGGCCCTAGCGCGCGTGGGTCTTGCCGCGATGGTGGACCGCCGCCCCTCGGCGCTGTCAGGTGGCCAGCAACAGCGTGTGGCGATCGCCCGCGCGCTGGTGAAAAAGGCCCCGGTCCTTCTGTTAGACGAGCCGTTTGTGAACCTTGATTACAATCTGCGCGAGGCGTTTCGCAAAGATCTGGTTGACCTCTTGGCAGTAGAGACGGGCACAGTGGTGCTTTACGCCTCGACCGATCCGCGTGAGGCCTTGCAGATGGGCGACCAGATCGTGCTGCTGGCGGACGGTCGCATCGTGCAATCGGGCAGCCCGCGTGATGTCTTTGCCAACCCGGCCAGCCTGACCGCCGCCAGGGTCGTGAACGACCCGCCGATCAACCCGATCCCATTTCACCAGAACGGCGTTGCCGATTTCGGCGCGCTTGGCCAGCAGGCAATTACTCTGCCGTCGGGTGCCTACACGCTGGGCCTGCGCGCAAGCGATATCCGCGCGGGCGGGCCGCATCAGGCGCGGGTCACGCTTACCGAAGTCACCGGGTCTGAAACGCTGACCCACCTGTCGTTGAACGGCCTTGACCTGGTGATGCAGGAAAAAAGCGTCGTGCTGCGAAGCCCCGGTGATGTGGTGGGCGTGCATCTTGATCTGCACAAAGGATTAGTCTTTGGCGCAGACGGGCAAAGGGCAGGGGTCTGACATGGCAGAAATTCGTCTGGCCAAACTGGCCCACTCCTACGGCAACGGAACAAATGCGCTGAAACCGCTGGACATGACCTGGCGCGATGGCGGCACCTATGCGCTGCTCGGGCCATCTGGTTGTGGCAAATCCACCATGCTCAATATCATCTCGGGCCTATTGAAGCCGTCTGAGGGCCGGGTCCTGTTTGACGGGCAGGATGTGACTGATAAAGACACCGGCGCGCGGAATATCGCGCAGGTGTTTCAGGTGCCGGTGATCTACCGGTCGATGACGGTGGGCGAAAATCTGGCCTTCCCGTTGGTGTGCCGCCGCGTGCCCACCCCCCGCATCAAGGCGCGGGTCGAGGCGATTGCCGAGCGGCTGGGCCTGTCGCGGCATCTGAACAGCCGCGCCGTGGCGCTTACGGCAGATCAGAAACAACTGATCTCGCTGGGCCGCGGGCTGGTGCGCGAAGATGTTTCAGCGGTGCTGCTGGACGAACCGCTGACGGTGATCGACCCGCAGATGAAGTTCGAGCTGCGCAAGATCCTGAAGGACATCAACCGCGAGTTTCGCCTGACTATGGTGCTGGTCACGCATGACCAGAACGAGGCGCTGACCTTTGCCGATACAGTTGTCGTGATGAACCACGGTGAGGTGATACAGGCGGGCACTCCGCAAGAGCTGTTTGAACGCCCTGCCACCACCCATGTTGGGACCTTTATCGGCAGCCCAGCGATGAACTTTTTGCCCGCCGTGCGCGAGGGTGACCGGGTGCTTGTCCCCGGCGCCGGCCTGTCCCGCACAGCCCCCGCGGACCTGCCTACCACAGATCTGACACTGGCCTTTCGCCCGGAGCATGCGGTTGCGGGTGGCCCCCTGGCAGGCACCGTGACGCGCATTTGGTTTGAAGGTGCCGATCAGGTGCTGGCCTTGTCGGTCGGCGACGCGTCGTTGCGCATCCGTGCCGTAGCAGGGGCCGAAACGGTCGGGGCAATCGTGCGTTTTGACGTGCCGCAAGACTGCTTGCGGCTATACCACCAAGGCCGCCTTGTGGCCTGAGAAATTTGCAACCTGAGGAGATGGCAACAATGAGTGATTACTATTCACAGGAAAACCACGGTCCGTTTCATCTGCACAGCCTTGGCGATTTCACCCTGACCTCGGGGCAGGTGCTGAAGGACGCGCAAATTGCCTACGCCACCCAAGGCACGCTGAACGCGGCCAAGGACAACGCAGTGCTGGTCACCACCTGGTACACGGGCACCACCAAGATCATGGAGCAGATTTACATAGGCGCGGGCCATGCGCTGGACCCATCGAAGTATTTCATCATTCTGGCAAATCAGTTGGGATCAGGCCTGTCCACATCGCCCTCTAACTCTGCGGCGCAAGGGGGGGCGGCCTTTCCCGCAGTGTCAATGGGAGATGACGTCAACGCACAGCACCGGCTGGTGACAGAGGCGTTTGGCCTCGATCATCTGGCGCTGGTGTTCGGCGGGTCGATGGGGGCGGGGCAGGCGCTGGAATGGGCCTGCCGTTACCCCGGTTTTGCACAGCGTGTTGCGGCCTTGGCGGGGGTTGGCACCACGCGCCCCCATGCCGTGGTCATAGGCAAGATCGTGCAGGACATCCTGACCTCTGCTCCAGGCTTCAACGGCGGAGCCTATGCCGCTGCCGACATGGCAGTGCCACTGCGCCAGCACGCGCTTTACTGGACAAACCTTGCTTGGTGCCCTGATTTTCTAGACCGCAAGGGGTGGGAACCCTTGGGCCATGCGTCTCTGGATGCCTTTCTGACCGATTTCATGACCGGCTATTTCGCGCCGATGGATGCCAACAACCTGCTGGCACAGGTCAGCAAATGGCAACGCGCCGATGTGGGTGGCATTGCGGGCGGCGATGCAAAGGCCGCCTACGCGAAGGTGAAGTCGAAGGTGCTGCTGATGCCGATATCGTCAGACCAGATTTTCCCTGTGACCACCTGCATCGCAGAGGCAGCATTGATCCCCGGTGCCCGCCTGACCGTGATCGAAGGCAAGGCAGGCCATCTTGGTCTTTTCGCCATCGAGCCTGATTACATGCCGCAGATCAACGCGGCTCTCTCCGGGCTGCTAGGTGAACAGGTCTAGGCTATCTTCTTGCGGGCGATCTGATCAGTCATCTGGTGGACTTGATTGCGTCTGGAGTCTCGTCCTAAGCTCAGCTGATCCGCGCGGATTGCCGCTTTACCCATCGGATAGGTATTGAAGACTCAATCGAAGCGACTCCGCCGATCTTCGTTAGACGTCCAGTCAAAAAGTGCTCGAAGTCGTTCAGGTCGGCAACCGAAATTCGAAGTAGATAGTCGAAGCTGCCGGTCATCAGCCAACACTCCACAACTTCGGGGCAGAGTTTGACCTCACGCTCGAACTCGACAAGTTTGCGGTCCACCTGCTGATCCAGCTTGACAGAGACGAAGACACTGAAGCCAAAGCCCATGCGTACCTCGTCCACCACGGCGCTGTAGCCGGTGATGAAGCCGTCGGCCTCTAGCCGACGGATGCGCCGCGCACAGGGTGAGGGCGACAGGCCGACACGCTCGCTCAGTTCCTGATGTGAGATGCGCGCATCTGCCTGCAGTTCTTTCAGAATTCGGTGGTCGATCTGATCCAGTTTCACATGATATACGCCGAAAATCAGCGCCCCTTGTCAATTTGACGCCGAATATGAGCAATCGGAGTGCGAAAAGACAGGTAAAATGCAGGTATCTCGCCCAAGGACTGCGATATTCTTGCCTAAAGGAGTTGCCGATGCCTGATTTTCCCCATCTGAAAACCATTGAACAGCGCTTGCTGTGGTTGTCGCACTGGATGATCCATCACGCCAATCACATCCGGCCCAAGGTAGACGGGATCAAGGTCGGCGGGCATCAGGCGTCGTCGGCCTCGATGGTGTCGATCCTGACAGCGCTCTATTTCCACGCGCTGCGGCCACAAGACCGGGTCGCGGTCAAACCCCATGCCTCGCCGCTCTTTCACGCCATCCAGTATCTGATGGGCAACCAGACCCGCGAAAAGATGGAGAATTTCCGCGGTTTCGGTGGGGTGCAAAGCTACCCCAGCCGGACCAAGGACGTGGATGATGTCGATTTCTCTACCGGATCGGTCGGCCTTGGCGTCGCGATCACGTCGTTTGCGTCGATCGTGCAGGACTATATCGCCGCCAAGGACTGGGGCGGCGATCTGCCTTTGGGCCGCATGGTGGCGTTGGTCGGTGATGCCGAGATGGACGAAGGCAACGTCTATGAGACGCTGCAAGAGGGCTGGAAGAACGATCTGAGAAACTGCTGGTGGATCATCGACTACAACCGCCAGTCGCTGGACGGGATCGTGCGTGAAGGGCTGTTTGCGCGGATCGAGCAGATCTTCGACGCCTTCGGCTGGGATGTGGTGCGGGTCAAATACGGCGCCCTGCAACGCGCGGCTTTTGCCGAGCCGGGAGGCAGCGCCCTGCGCGACTGGATCGACCGCTGCCCGAACCAGCAATACGCCGCGCTGACCTTTATGGGCGGGGCCGTCTGGCGCAAGCGGCTGATGGAGGATCTGGGCGATCAGGGCGATGTGTCGGCGCTGATCGACCGGCGCGACGACGCAGGATTGGCAGCGCTGATGGAAAACCTTGGCGGCAACTGCGTGCAGACCATGGCCGAGGCGTTTGACGCCGTCACCCACGACCGGCCGACCTGCTTTCTCGCCTATACGATCAAGGGCTGGGGCACCCCGATTGCCGGCCACAAGGACAACCACGGCGGGCTGATGAACCCCACTCAGTTTGCGTCATGGCAAAGGCACATGGGCGTGCCGCAGGGCCAGGAGTGGGAGCCGATGGCCACCGTCCAAGACCCGACCGCCCTGCGCAGTTTCCTCTCGCGTGTGCCGTTTTTTGCAAATGGCAGCCGCCGCTATCACGACGACCGCATTGCCGTGCCGAAGATCATCGTCGATACTGGCCGCGAGATCTCGACCCAGGCTGCCTTCGGCAAGATCCTCGACGATCTTTCCAAGAGCTCCTCTGCGTTGGCCGCGCGGATCGTTACCACCTCGCCTGACGTAACGGGAACCACCAGCCTCGGCCCCTGGGTCAACCGGCGCAAGTTGTTTGCGCGTCAGCCGCAGGCCGATGCCTTCATTGAGCACCGCATCCCCTCGACCGCGAAGTGGGAGTTTGCGCCCGAGGGACAGCATATCGAACTGGGCATCGCCGAGATGAACCTGTTCTTGCTGCTGGGGGCGGCGGGCCTGTCACACAGCCTATTCGGCAAGCGGCTGTTCCCCATCGGCACAGTCTATGACCCCTTTGTGCATCGGGGCCTCGATGCCCTGAATTATGCCTGCTATCAGGATGCCCGCTTCATCATCATCGGCACCCCGTCGGGCGTTACACTGGCGCCCGAAGGCGGCGCGCATCAGTCCATCGGGACACCCTTGACCGGCATGTCGCAGGATGGTTTGGCGGCGTTTGAACCGGCCTTTGCCGATGAATTGGCGGTGATCATGGAATGGGCCTTCGACTACCTTCAACGCGACGGCGATGGCGACCCGGACGAACGCACCTGGCTGCGCGACAAAACAGGCGGGTCGGTCTATCTGCGGTTGACGACAAACCCGCTCGAACAGCCGGGCAAGCGCCACGACAACGCCTTCTTGCAAGGAGCCATCGACGGAGCTTACTGGCTGCGAAAGCCCGGACCAAATTGCCAGTCAGTGATCGCCTATCAGGGGGCTGTAGCGCCTGAGGCTATTGCGGCAGCGGGCATCATCGGCGAACACCGCCGCGATGTGGGGGTGCTGGCCGTTACCTCGGCCGATCGGCTGAACGCGGGCTGGACGGCCGCACAGCGCGCCCGCGCACGTGGTAACCGGGCGGCACGCAGCCACATTGAGACATTGTTGGCGGACCTGCCACGAGATTGTCTGCTGGTCACGGCCATTGACGGACACCCGGCCACTTTGGCCTGGCTAGGGTCGGTCGGCGGGCACAAGACAGTGTCACACGGGGTCGAGCATTTCGGCCAGACTGGCACAATCGGCGACCTCTATCACCACTTCGGGCTGGACCGTGACTCCCTTGCGCAGTCCATAGCGGGTTTGACAACGGGACGAGGTTCTTAGGGTCAGTGAACAGCCCCTAGTTTGCTAGACTCCTTGCAGTTTCAGTTTCTGCTGCTGTTCGAAGGCGATCGGTGACAGCATGCCGTTCCTAACGTGTTTGCGCGGCGGGTTGTAGAAGAACTCGATGTAGTCGAACACGTCTTGTCGGGCTCCACTGCGGGCCCGCAAGCTATTGTAGGACAAGGCAATCGCTATTGAGAACGATACCGTGGCTTGGCAAACCGAGCGTAGTTGCCAACCTATAGGTTGGCAGGGGCGCTTAGGGACATCAGCCTCGGTCAAGCTTCTGTCCGAAGGACCACGGTCTGGTCGCGGCGGCTCTCCGAGAGGTACACCGCTGCGACCTTCGGCAACCACCGCAAACCTATAGCCGTCCCTTATCCCCGCGCATTCAAATCTCCCATCAATTAGGGCTACCCTCAGTTCTTTGGAAATTCTGACTTTGGAGCGTCCGAAACGCTAAAGTGTCGCTTCCGTCAAAGAAATCCATGGTGCTCTCTTTAAAAATATGTCACTTTAGGCATCATGGACGCCGTAAGGTCACAGAATCTGAAGAAGCTGCTTGATGCCGTGCCCGCCGGGTATCTGGTCGATGCCGCGTGGCTCGTCTCCCAAGGCATCGCCTATGAGAGCTTCCGTGACTATGTGAAGCGCGGCTGGCTCGACCGCATCACCCGAGGCGTATTCCGCCGCCCACTCCCCAGAACCGCAGCCCCCCCGACGTCGAACAGCATCGACTGGAAGACCTGCATCCTCTCCACGCAGCATATCATGGGTCATGACCTGCATGTTGGCGGCACCACGGCGCTCGGCGAACAGGGACATGCCCACTATCTGCGCCTCGGCGAAAGCGCTCCAGTTTGGGTCTATGGGGTCAGTATCCCCAATTGGCTGGCGAAACTGCCGATGGATGCCCCGATAAGAACCCGCCCCCGATCCTTGTTTGCCGACCCGAAACTGGGCTTGATCGAAGGCATGACGACCGGCCAGCCGTGGGACTGGGGTCTCACGATGTCGACGCCGGAGCGCGCGATCCTGGAGGCCATGGACGAGTTGCCCGACCATGAGAGTTTCCACACGCTCGACATGGCTTTCGAGAGCCTGACAACCCTGCGCCCGAAACTGCTTTCCGACCTCCTCGAGGCTTGCCGCAAGATCAAGGTCAAGCGCCTGTTCTTCGTCTTTGCCGACCGTCACAATCATCCTTGGCGCAAAAGGATCGACCCGCAGGCATTTGATCTCGGCAGCGGCGACCGAGCCTTGGTTCAAGGCGGCAAGATCCACCCGCGCTATCGGATCATGGTGCCGGAAGATTTCGTGAAACCGGAGACCGGCAGTGGCGCGTGAGACCTAGGAAGCCCAGGTAAAGCGGGGCTTTATTGCTTTGTTGATGCCCATCGACTACATTACGCGAGAAGTTACCTCACAGAGATGATGCAATGGCCTCGGTCGCAGCGAAAGTGATGTCGACAGTCAGCGCGCCCTACGGCGTGCAGGTGACGGCTACCCAGCTGGCCGAAAAAATCGCCGACAGCAAGAGCGTCGATGCCTTCGATTGCAGCGTGTTCGCCTTCCTGTCCGAAGTGTCCCCCAAACTGCAGCAGTCGTTTATCGACGAGATGGGTGTTAGCAAGGACGCAGTCATCGTGGTCGCAAAAAAATTCTCCGAGCTCGCCGGATACAAGCTCCCGCTCGCGATCTGAATGAACGTCCCGCAGCCAAGCCGCTGGCCCGAGCTTTTTGATGTGGCTATGGCGATCGTTGACCAAGCCAACGGTCAGGGTATCGGCATGTCCAACTGGAGCTTTGGGGGCGGAACGGCTCTCATGCTCCAAATCAAGCATCGCGAAAGCCACGACATCGATCTCTTTATCGACGATGCCCAGTATCTCCCGTATTTGAACCCTGAGACGCAAGGATACAATCTCGAACTCGCACCGAGCGACTATGAAACCGATGGCACGCGCGCCTTGAAGATCGTGTTCAATGGCGTCGGCGAGATCGACTTCATCTGCTGCGACCCAGTCACCCAAGAACCGTATGTCATTACCGATATCCGCGGACGACGCGTCAAACTCGAGACGCCAGCCGAAATCCTAGCCAAGAAGGTAGTCTTCCGCGGTTCACACCTCCAGCCCCGGGACATGTTCGACATCGCCGCCGTCGCCCATGCACTTGGCACCGACTACGTCGTTGAAGCCTGCTCCAGATTTCCTGATGCTTGCCGGGAAGCGCTCGCAGTCGCCGAGAAAATGAATCCTGCGCTGGTTGATGCCCTCACAGGCAAGTTGTTGGTGTCAGAGGGATTTCAGATTCTTCAGGGCCATGCACAGGGAGTAACGAAGGCAGTCCTGGTCGAAGCGATCGCGCGAGCAGGCTGACCGGTCGCAGACGGCTGGCCAACAAGATCGGCTGCGACACCAATGGCGTCCAGCCGGTCCTTGGCGCTGAGGCGCATGAATGCCTCAGCCATGGACCATCTCTCCGATCAATCGTGCCAGCCAAGTCGGGAACTGCGGCGCGGCGGACATCAGCTCAGTCTTTGCCGTCTCCGTAAGCTTGGATCGCAGGATTTGCAGGGCCTTGGGAGCCTCATCCGGCCCGAGCCATGCCAGCGCACGGACGGCCTGGCCCGAGGTCTTGCTCCCAAGGGCCAACTGCCAGCGCGGCGCATGACGCAGTTCGACCGCTTGCCGGCCAAGGTTCAGCACACGGCTTCGACCGGAAGTGAGGTAAACCGACTTGACCGGCACCTGTGTCGTGAGGCCCAGAGCGTTTGCCGCAGCAGCACCGCTCGGGACGATCGTCTCACCCCGCTGCACAGCGAGCGCTTCAATCGCCTGTTCAGCCGACGGACTGCGCGGACCAAAGCGTGTCTGGACGGGCCTCATGTAGATGCCGCGTCCCGCACGGATCAACTCGCCGCGCGCGGCCAGACGCGACAGCGTCTGATCGACCGCCGCGCGCGAGCCGAGGTGCAGGAGCCCCTTCGCTGCCAAGGGCACTCCCTCCGGCAACGTCGTCGCAACATTCATAATGCTTTCGGCCATGCGCTCCATGATCGCTCCTTTGTCAGAAACATATACGGTTTTCTGACAGTTTTCAACCGTGCGCTCTCACCCGAACAGCCGCCCGGCTTCGGTGAAGGTGTACTCGTTGACGATGATCCCCTCCTCGATGGCCTCGTCCGAGGTCAGGTGGTCGTATTCAGCCTCAAGCTGGCGGTAGAGCCAGCGGGCCAGATCACGCAGCGCCTTGGTCACGATCTCTTCGGCGTCCTCGGTGGGCGGCTGCCAGGTCGGACTGTCGCGCGTGACGTCAACGGCCATGGTGTATTCGTGGTAGTAGCGCCCACGATGGCTGATCTCGGCGGCGAGCTGGTAGAAGTTCCGCCGCTGGATGGCCTGCAGCCGGTCGGCAATGCCGTGCAGCGTCGCGTCGCTCGGGGCGTAGTCCCGGATGCGCGCGGCCGCGCCCTTGGCGTGGCTGAGATATCCTTCGAACGACGCTCCGTCGCCCTGACTCCAGAAGCCGGAGAACCAGATGCAGGGCTTGGCCCGCGTG
>NZ_JAXMMF010000047.1:0-20176 GCF_034366665.1 Tabrizicola sp.
CCCCCCCCCCCCCCGGGGGGGGGGGGGGGTGGGGGTGGGGCCCGGTCATGCCGCAGACCGCCGCTGCAGGAAGCTTGCATCCAGAAACACCCGCCCACCTTCCGTGCGCGCCGGATAGGTCCGGACCTGCCCGTCGTCCGCGCCCTGCGCCTGGCCGGTCGCAAGGTCGAAGACCCAGGCATGCAGCGGGCAGGTGACTTGCGTGCCGTGGACGATCCCTTCGGACAAAGGCCCGCCCTTGTGCGGGCAGCGGTACTCGATCGCAAAGACCTGGTCGTCGGCGGTGCGGAACACCGCGACGCATCCGACGTCGGTCTTCACCACCCGGGCACCTTGCCGGGGGATGTCGTCCAGGGCGGCGATGTCGATCATCATGGTCATTCGGCGGCCCTCAGGGTCAGATCGGCAACGGGGGCCCAATCGGCTGGGCGCTCTGCCAGTTCGGCCCAGGGATCGGTCTGATAGACCGACTGGCTTTGCATGAAGCGGTCGTGCAGCGCGCGGCGGTTCTCAGGGTCCGCGATCTGGTCCTTGCACCAGTCAAGGCCGACCTTCGCCACCCATTTGTAGATCCGGTGCAGATAGCGCGCGTTTTCGCGGTAAAGCTGGACGAAGGCCGCGATGACCTCCATCGCCTCCTCCTCGGTCGGGACGGTGACCAGAAGCTCGGTCTCCTTCACGTCCATCCCCGCCGCCCCGGCCACGCTGATCTGGTAGCCCGAGTCGACACAGACGACGCCAATATCCTTGCACGTCGCCTCGGCGCAGTTCCTGGGGCAGCCCGACACGCCCAGCTTGACCTTGGCCGGCGTCCATGATCCCCAGAGGAGTTTCTCCAGCTTGATCCCCAGACCTGTGGAATCCTGCGTGCCAAAGCGGCAGAACTCGGACCCGACACAGGTCTTCACCGTGCGCAGACCCTTGGCATAGGCATGGCCGCTGACCATGCCCGCCTGATTGAAATCCGCCCAGATCGCGGGCAGGTCTTCCTTCTTCACCCCCAGAAGGTCGATCCGCTGGCCCCCCGTGACCTTGATCATCGGCACGGCATACCGATCCGCCGCATCGGCAATCGCCCGCAGCTCGGCCGAGGTCGTGACCCCGCCCCACATCCGCGGCACGACGGAATAGGTCCCGTCCTTCTGGATGTTGGCGTGGTTGCGCTCGTTGACGAAGCGGCTTTGCCGGTCATCGACGTAGTCCAGCGGCCAGTCCGAGATCAGATAGTAATTCAGTGCCGGACGGCAGCTTGCGCAGCCCCCCACCGTCTTCCAGCCCAGCTCCTGCATCACCGCCGGAATGGACTTCAGACCCTGCGCCTTGATCAGCCGCCGCACGTCCTCGTGCGTGTGGTCGGTGCATTTGCACATCGGTGGATTGGCGTTGGCGGTGAAGCTGTCGCCCAGCGTCAGCGCCATGACCTTTTCCACCAGCCCCGTGCAGGTGCCACAGGACGCACTCGCCTTGGTCAGGACGCGCACTGCGTCCAGCGTCACCGCGCCCCCGGCCACTGCCGCCGTGATCTTCGATTTGCAGACGCCGTTGCAGCCACAGATCTCCGCCTCAGGCGGCAAGGCTGCAACGGCTGCCAGAGGGTCCGCCTGGGCCCCCCCCTGGAACGCCGGGCCAAAGATCAGCGTCTCGCGCAGGGCGCTGACATCCTCGCCCGACTTGATCTTGTCGAAGAACCACGCCCCGTCGGCAGTATCGCCATACATCACCGCGCCGATCAGACGTTCGCCCTCCAGCACCAGCCGCTTGTAGACCCCCCGGCCCGGATCGCGGAACACGATGTCCTCGCGGCCCGGAGCATCGGCAAAGTCGCCCGCGCTGAACAGGTCCACGCCCGTGACCTTCAGCTTGGTCGCCGTCTGGACCGGCTTGAACGCCGCCTCGACGCCCATCAGCGTCGCCGCCAGCACCTTGGCCTGATCGTACAGCGGGGCCACCAGCCCGAAGAGCTGACCCGCATGCTCGACACACTCCCCCAGCGCATAGATTGCCGGGTCGCTGGTCTGCATCTGATCGTTGACCACCACCCCGCGCCCGATTTCCAGATGCGCGTCCGTCGCAACCCGCACCTCGGGCCGGATGCCCACGGCCATGCACACCAGATCGGCCTCGTAGACCGTGCCATCCTCCAAAAGCACCGCCTCGACCCGATCCGTGCCCAGGATCGCCTTCGTCGCGCCCTTGCAATGGATGCGGATGCCCCGCCGCTCCAGGTCCTTTTGCAGTAGATACCCGGCTGACGGATCCAGCTGACGTTCCATCAGGTGGCCCATCAGGTGGATGACCGTGACCTCCGCCCCCCGCGCCGCCATGCCAGCCGCCGCTTCCAGACCCAAGAGGCCACCACCGACAACCACCGCCTTCGCACCGGGTTTCGACACCGCAATCATCGCGTTGGTGTCTTCCAGATCGCGGTAGGTGCAGACCCCCGGCAATTCCTTGCCAACCACCGGAATGATGAACGGGGCCGACCCGGTCGCGATCACCAGGGCGTCGTAAGGCGTCTCACCGCCCTTCGAGACCACAACCTTCCGCTCGCGGTCGATCTTCGTCACATGTTCGCCAAACCGGCAGTCCACGCCATGCGCCGCATACCAGGCGTCGTCATGCGTCACGATCTCAGCATAGGTCTTTTCGCCCGACAGGACCGGCGACAGCATCAGCCGGTTGTAGTTCCCCCGCGGCTCGCCGTTGAAGAGGGTGACCTTGCCCTGAAACCCCGCCTCGAACAGCTGCTCCAGCATCCGCCCACTGGCCATCCCGGCCCCGATGATGACCAACCGCATCACGCAGCCTCCTTCTTCTTGTGGCCGTGCTCGTATTCCTCCAGAAAGCCCAGAACCTCGGCGCGGTACTGCCAGTAGTCGGGGTGATCCAGCAGCGCCCGGCGGGTGCGGGGGCGGGGGAGTTTCACCTCGGTGATCCTGCCGATGGTCGCCTCGGGTCCATTGGTCATCATCACCACACGGTCGGCCAGCAGGATCGCCTCGTCCACGTCATGCGTGACGCAGATCGCAGTGACTTGGGTGCGCGACCAGACCTCCATCAGCACTTCCTGCAGCTCCCACCGGGTCAGGCTGTCCAGCATCCCGAAGGGTTCATCGAGGAGGAGAAGCTTCGGCGACAGGGCAAAGGCCCGCGCGATGCCGACGCGTTGCTTCATCCCGTTCGACATCTCGGCGGCGGGCTTGTGCATGGCGTCGGCCAGACCCACCCGCTCCAGGTAGTATTCCACCACATCCTGCCGTTCGGCCTGGGTGGCCTTGGGGTAGACCCGGTCCACCCCGATCGCCACGTTCTCGCGCGCGGTCAGCCAGGGGAAAAGGCTGGGCGACTGGAAGACCACCGCGCGTTCCGGGTCGGCCCCTTCGACGTGGACACCGTCCAGCTTGATCGCACCCTTGGAGATGTCGTTCAGCCCTGCCGCCATGGTCAGAACGGTGGACTTGCCACAGCCTGAATGGCCGATCAGCGACACGAACTCGCCCTTCTTGAGCGTCAGGTTGAAGTCCTTGACCACGGTCAGCGGGCCTTTGGGCGTCGCATAGACCTTGTGCAGCTGCGAAAACTGCAAGTAGCGGTCGTCGGTAAAGCTTTTCGCCGCCTCGGCATAAGCGCGCGGCAGGGCGTGGCGCGGGGTGACGGCTGGCAAGAGGCGCGTCCCCTCGACCTTGCCCTTGATGCCGACGTCCATGAGGTAAGCCGTCACGTCGGCCCGCAGTGTCTTGAACGCCGGATCATCGTTCATCTCGCCCCGGTCGCGCGGGCGCGGCAGGTCGACCTGGAAAGCCGCCCCCAAAGTTCCGTCCGGGTTCAGACACAGGATGCGGTCGGCCAGAACCAGCGCCTCGTCGACGTCGTTGGTTATCAGAACGACCGTTCGCTTTTCGGCAGCCCAGATCGCCTCGATCTCGGTCGCCACATTGGCCCGGGTCAGCGCATCCAGCGCCGACAGGGGCTCGTCCATCAGCAACACCTCCGGCTGCATCGCCAAGGCCCTTGCCACCGCGACGCGCTGACGCATCCCGCCCGAGAGTTCGGCCGGACGCCGGTCGGCGGCGTGGCCCAGACCGACCATTCCGACATACTTCGACACCAGCGCCGCGCGGTCGGATTTCGACCCCTTCGACACCGCATCCACCGCCAGCGCGATGTTGCCCGCCACCGTAAGCCAGGGCATCAGCGCATAGGACTGGAACACCAGCCCCCGCTCTGGACCCGGCCCGGTCACGGGCGCACCCCGGAACAGGACTTCGCCCTGATCGGGCAGTTCCAGCCCGGCGAGAAGGTTGATCAGCGTGGTCTTGCCGGTGCCGGAAAACCCCAACACTGCCAGGAACTCGCCCTCTTTGACCGACAGGTCCAGCCGCTTCAGGACCGGTGTCTTGCCATAGCCCTTCGAGACGCCCTTCAGTTCAAGAATACCCATCCCGCTCACCGCTTTCCGCTGAAGGTGAAGGCCTGCTGGAGGGCGAACATCACCCGGTCCAGAAGGAAGCCGATGATCCCGATGGTCAGGACCGCCACCATGATCCGGGCCAGGGACTGCTCTGACCCGTTCTGGAACTCGTCCCAGACGAACTTGCCGAGGCCAGGGTTCTGCGCCAGCATCTCAGCCGCGATCAGAACCATCCAGCCCACGCCCAACGACAGCCGCAGGCCCGTGAAGATCAGCGGCAGCGCCGATGGCAGAACCAGCCGGGTGATCTTGGTCCAGGTCGAAAGCTTCAGCACCCGGCCCACGTTCACCAGGTCCTTGTCGATGCTCGCCACCCCCAGCGCCGTGTTGATCAGCGTCGGCCAGAGCGAACAGAGCGTCACCGTCACCGCCGAGATCACAAAGCTTTTCGACATGCCGCCGTCCCCGACATAGACCGCCGAGACGACCATCGTGACAATGGGCAGCCAGGCCAGGGGCGAGACCGGCTTGAAGATCTGCACCAGAGGGTTGATCGCCGCATTCGCCGTCGCCGACATGCCCGAGACGATCCCCAAGGGCACCGCCACCAGCGTCGCCAGCAGGAAGCCGAAGAACACGGTCTGAATCGATGTGAAGATCTGGTCGTAATAGGTCGGCTTGCCGGTGTAGGTCCGGTCCTTCACCTCGTCCGCCTTGCCCTCGGCCACCAGGGCTGCGTTCTTTTCGGCCTGCGCGGCGTAGAAGGCGACCTCCTTCTGCCGTTCGGCCAGAGCATCGGCGTGCAGGACACCCGCCTGTTCCCAGACCTGCACCGGGCCGGGGATTGCCCCCAGCGAGGTCTGGACCTTTGGCGCGGCCCAGGCCCACAGCGCCAGGAACGCAAGGATCGCCAGCAGCGGCACAATTGCCAGCCGCCAAAGGTCCTTGAGCTGGCCCTTCGGGTTCTCGCCCGCCAGCATCCGCCACAGGGGCGTCAGCCAGGCCAGCCCAAGCACCCTGAACCACGGGTCGCAGCGGGAGATCAGCGTCGAAAGCCGGGCGCTCCGTTCGGCGCGCAGCGGTGCGGGCTCTTCCGGCAAGGCGGCGGGGTCAAGCATGGTCATCCGCGCGGCCCTCAGTTCGTCACTTCGCCGCCGACGACCGTCTGGTCGCCCTTCAGCCCGATCACCAGGCTGTCGATATAGGCGTTCGGAGCCTTGCCTTCGTAGGTCACCCCGTCGATGAAATCCGAGGTCGGCTCACGGTAGCCATCGGCGTCGAAGTCGAACATCTCCGCCGTGGCCTTGCCCTCGGCGATCAGCGCCTCGGCGGCCAGCTTGTAGATGTCGGGCTTGTAGACCGACTTTGCCGTTTCGTCATACCAGGCGTCGGTCTGGGGTTCCGCGATCTGCCCCCAGCGGCGCATCTGGGTCAGGGTCCAGACCGCGTCCGAGTAATAGGGGAAAGTCGCGTTGTAGCGGAAGAAGACGTTGAAGTCGGGCGCGGGCCGCTTGTCGCCGGGCTCGAACTCGAAAGTGCCAGTCATGCTGTTGGCGATGACCGCCGCATCGGCACCGACGTATTCGGACCGCGCCAATATCTCGACCGCTTCGGCGCGGTTGACGTTGTCGCCTTCGTCAAGCCACATCGCCGCGCGGATCAAGGCCTTGGTCAGGGCAAGCGTGGTCTGCGGGTTTTGTTCGACAAACTCAGCCGTCAGGCCGAACACCTTCTCCGGGTTGTTCTTCCAGATGTCGGCGTCGGTGATCACCGGCACACCGATCCCCTTCGCCACCGCCGCCTGGTTCCACGGCTCACCCACCGCGTAGCCAAGGATCGTGCCCGCCTCCAGCGTTGCCGGCATCTGCGGCGGCGGCGTCACGCTGATGAGCACATCGCCGCCGATCTGGCCCGATACGTCATCGGGCGAATAAAGCCCCGGGTTGATTCCGCCTGCTGCCAGCCAGTAGCGCAGTTCGTAATTGTGGGTCGACACCGGGAACACCATGCCCAGATTGAACGGAGTACCCGCATCGGCATAGGCTTCGATCACCGGCTTCAAGGCATCGGCCTTGATCGGATGCACGGGCTTGCCGTCCGCCATTGGGACGTTGGGCTTCATCTCCTCCCACACCGCGTTCGACACGGTGATCGCATTGCCGTTCAGGTCCATCGAGAACGGGGTGACCAGCGCGGCCTTGGTCCCGTAGCCGATCGAAGCCGCGATCGGCTGCCCGGCCAGCATATGCGCGCCGTCAAGTTCGCCCGAGACGACGCCATCCAAGAGCACCTTCCAGTTCGACTGCGCCACCAGCGTCACCGACAGGCCCTCGTCCTCGAAAAAGCCCTTCTCCTTGGCAATCGCCAGCGGGGCCATGTCGGTCAGCTTGATAAAGCCAAGCGTCAGCTCTTCCTTCTCGATGCCCGGGGTCTGGGCATGGGCGGGCAGGCAGAGGGCGGTCGACAACAGAAGCGCGGAAAGACGTGTCATGGCGTGGTTCCTTCTGGCCCGGGACGGGGCGTTGAAATGGAAAAAGCCGCCGGACCCTTCGTCATGAAGACGATGGACCCAAGCGGCATTGCTCGGCTTTCCCGATGTCTGGGATGGCGCGGTTGAGACGTCGTTGCCTCGGCGCTTGGGTTCAGGATGCCACGCTGCAACGCGGCGTCAATCGGCAAGGTGCGCGGCAAGCCCCAAGACAGGAAGAACTTGGCAATGCCGCAGCGCAGCGCCTAAGAATTGATCATCCCACCAGGCCCGGGTCGAAGACTTGGGCATCATAAAACTGGTCGGGCGGCAGAATCAGCTTGCCGCGCGAGGATGCGACCGGGGTTGGCTGCGCCAGCGATCCTTCGACCTTGGCGCTTGCGGCCGGCAGGTCGGCCCCCGCCGGGCCAAGGTGCAGCCGGTAGAGGTCGCTGCGGAAGACCCCTGCCGCAAGGATCTGCGCCTGCATCGGGTTCAACCCATGCCGCCGTGCCAGCCGCGCACCGATCCAGGCCGCCTGACTGCGCCAGGGAAAGCCCGTCGCCGCGCCATCGAACCGCAGGAACCCCGGCACGACACGTTCGGCCCCGTCCAAGTTGATGACCAGACGCCCGGTCAGGCTGCGCTCGATCAGGTCGGCCGGGACGCCAAGCCGGGTGGCCAGAACCTCGCCCGCGACGGTCAGGTTCGCGGGATTTCCAAGCCAGCGCCCGGCCCGCCAAAGCGCCCGGATCAGGCGCCCGGCAAGGTCGGGTTCGGCCTCGGCCCAGCCTGCCCGCGCCGCCAGCACCTTTTCCGGAGCCGCCGCCCAGATCGCGCTGGTCGGCAGCAAGAGGACCCCTGCCCCACGGTCCACGGCGACCGAGCCCCGCGGCTCGCCCACACAGAAGGCGTCGACTTCCCCGGCCGCAAGCGCGTCCGGCATCAGCGGCGGCGGCACGGTCACGATCTGCAGGCTTGCGGGCAGCGTCGGCCCAAGCCCTTCCAGCCAGTACCGCACCAGTTCGGTGTGCATCGAAAAGGCGAAAGGCACCCCGATCCGCAGCCTCTGCCCGGCTGCCGCCAGCAGCGCCACCCCCGCGTCGCGCGCATTGCAAAGCGCGAAATCATGGTCGCGCATCCGTGCCGCCAGGCCCGTGGAGACCCCAATCGCATTGCCGTTCAGGTTCAGGACCGACAGCACATCGAACCGCGCGGGGCTGCCCAGACCCAAGGCAAGGGCCACGGGCACCGGCGCCAGCATCTGCGCCGCCGTGACCTCGCCAAACGCCAGCAGGTCCCGCAAGGCCGACCAGCTTGGCGCGGCCACAAGGTCCAGGGCCAGCCCCTCTTCCTCGGCAAAGCCCAGCGCCTCGGCGATGATCAGCGGCGCCGCATCGACCAGCGGCAGGAAGCCCAGACGCAGCGTCACCGTCATTTCAACAGCTCCGCCGCGGTAACCAAGGCCTGAGCAACCTCGGCCAGCTTCCGGCCCTGATCCATCGCGGCCTTGCGCATCAGCGCATAGGCCTCGTCCTCGCCGATCCCCTTGGCCCGCATCACGATGCCCTTGGCCCGGTCTATCACCTTGCGCTCTTCCAGCGCGCGCCGGGTTTCGGCCAGTTCCACCCGCATCTTCTGCATCAGATGAAAGCGCGCGATGGCGGCGTCGAGGACCGGCTTGATGCGGTTGGCAGACAAGCCGGCGACGACATAGGCCGAGACGCCCGCCTCGATCGCCGCCTGGGTCAGCGCGCCATCACTTTCATCGACGAACATCGCCACGGGGCGCTGCAAGGGGGCGCTTGCCAGCGTGAGTTCCTCGATCGCATCGCGTGACGGGTTGCCGGCGTCGATCAGGACCAGGTCGGGATTGCGCTCGGAAATCCGGCGGGCCAGGCCAAGCTCGTCGGCGATGACCAGGACGTCGTGGTCGCCAGCCTCGCGGAGGCCATCAACGATCATGACGGCCCGGTCACGGTCCTTTTCAACGACGATGATGGACAGTCGCCGGGTCATTGGCGTCGAAGATCATCCGCGTCGTGGCGGTGCAACGGTCGGGTGGCGGATTGACCAGGAATAAGGCGCGTCTGCGCGTTGTTTCAGCAGTCCTGCAAAGTCTGCTTATTTCCTGTTCAGAACATCAAGCGTTTTCGGGGCCATAGCGTCAGTGCGACGGCGGCGACTGCCATCTCGCCGGGTCAAAGGGTCCGGTTGCCCCAGAGATCCTTCAGCCAGTCGGTCAGGACGGGAATGTCGACCGCTTGTGTGGTGTCGACGGTGTGGCAAGGGGCAAGGCCGGTCGGTATCGCGCGTGCGGCAAGGGCGATCAGTTCGGGCACATAGTCCGCGCCGGGGTGGCCCGCGGGGCGCGATGCCAGACGGGCGGTGTACCGGTCGCCCACGGTCTGCGGCGGCGCTTGGCACCAGACCTCGGCCAGATCGGTGACCCCGGCCCGGGCAAGGCCAGCCTGCAGCACATCGAGGGGCTGAAACCCGAACCACGCATCCAGGATGAACGCGCTACCGGCAGGCGCATCGGCGACCAGATCGAAGATCGCGGCATAACTGGCGCGACCCAGCGTGCGGTTGAAAAGCCGGTCTCCCGGCGGAAGCGTGACGAGGAACGGGTTCTTGATCGTGTCCAGCGTCAGGATCGGCCAGCCCGTCGCATCCGACAGGCCGCGCGCGACCGAGGATTTGCCCGAGGCGGGCACGCCGTTGATCAGGACCACGCGCTTGGCGGGCCGGGCGGCGATGGCGGCGCAGGCGGCCCCGATCACTCCAGCGTCGTCACCCAGCGTCGCGGCGACGACCGGGGCGCTGTACCAGACGCCGCGCGCAGGCACGGTGTCCAGCGCGGCGAAGGCCCCTGCCCCGGCTCCACCCCCGATGACCACGCAATCGGGGTTGCAGGTGGCGATCAGGCTGTCGATGGCCGCGCGAAGGGGCGTGGCCCATGCGGCGATCACGGCGCGGGCGGGGGCGTCGCTGCGCGCCAGCAGATCCTCGGCCCGCGTGCCTGCGGGCAGGCCCGCTTCGGCCAGGTGGGTGGCAAAAGCGGTGCCAGAGCTGACCGTCTCGACGCAGCCGATGCGGCCACAGACACAAGGACGCCCGGCCGGATCGACGCAGATATGGCCCAGTTGTCCGGCCGACCCACTGCCGCGCAGCACCCGGCCACCGTCCAGAATGGCGCCGCCGATCCCGGTGCCAATGGTCAGCATCACCACATTCTGCAGGCCTTTCGCGGCGCCATGCGCGGCCTCGCCCAGAAGAGCCATTGTCGCATCGTTCTCGATTGTCACCGGCAGGCCGGTCGCGGCTTCGACCTCGACCGCGAAGTCGAAGGCGGAGAGGTTCACTTATCCGCCCGACAGCACGCGACGGGTATGGGCGTGGACTTGACCCGGTACGCCGATGCCAAGGGCCGTGACGTCGTCGGTCCGGACTTGGGCCACCAGATCCAGAACACGGCCCAGGACCACGTGCGGGTCGGGCGAGCTTGGCGCAGTGGCGCGGGCTTCGATCACACCGTCCCTGATCCGGGCAGCACGCAGACGGGTTCCGCCGATGTCGATCCCGATGGCCGATGCCATGTCTATACCCTGAAGTGCCGCGCGATCACCGCCTGGATCTCGCGCAGGCGGGGAACGGCGATCGTCTCCAGCCGCTCTTTCGTCACCGCGCGGTCCAGGCTGATGCAGTCCTTCCACAAGGACCGCCCGGCAATCACCCCCGACGCGCCATTGGCCATCGAGGTTTCAACCTGCCCCAGGAACGTCGCGTGGTCCACCCCGGCGGACAGCACCGCCCAAGGCACGTCGCCACACATGGCGGTGATGTTGGCGCAGGCCTGCGGCGTTCCCGGGTAAGGGATCTTCAGCACCTTGGACCCCGCATCAAGGCACAGCTTCGACCCGCCCTCGATCAGTGACGGGATCTTGGCGGCGTAGGCTTCCGGCGCTTCGCCAGGCAGCGCATAGGTCAGGAATTCGACGACCAAGAGCAGGTCCTCGGCAGCGAAATCGGCGATCACGTCGCGCAGGGTGGCCATGTTGGCGGTATTGGCGGCAGGGGTGTCCGAGCGCAGATAGATCATGATCTTGGCACCCGTCCCGCCCAGCTCGCGCACGCGGCGGGCGGTGATGCCGGGCACCATGTTGGAAATCCGGTAGCCTTCCGGCGTCAAGTCGAACCCGGACGCATCAAGCCCGATCAGAAGCCCGGTGGACCGGTGCAAGACGCCCTGATCCACCAATCCCGGCACGGCGCAAAGGGGATCGACCAGCACACACCCTGCATGACGCGCCAGGTGGGCGGTGATGTCCATCTTGGTCAGGCCAAGCACGTCGTTGCCGATCTTCGCCTGATCCTCGGGTGTCTTGGCCAGCAGGGTCCGCATCCCCCCGCGCTGATCGCAGGCGATCACCATCATCGCCCCGTCATCCCCGCAGATCTGCTGATACCCGCGGCGTTCGGCGGTGGTCATGGCGGGCATTGTGGTCTCTCCAGAGATTTTTCGGACACGTCGGTCGCCAGGCCCTCTTGCCAGTTGCCTGACGTGACGTATTGCGGGATAAGCGATGTGGGGTGTGTGTAACACCTTGCAGAAAGGAATTGCAACCTGTCAGTTTCCACCACAACTCCGGTCAACCCGGGCGGAGGAACGGTCATCGGCGAAAGCCGGGTGATGCTGCATACCGTCGCAAAGATGCATTACCTTGGCGAGATGAGCCAGGTGCAGATCGCCAAGCAGCTTGGGCTGTCGACGGCCACGATCTCGCGGCTTTTGCAGCGGGCGCGGGCCGAGGGCATCGTGCGGATCGAGGTGCGCGATATCTATGCGCCCGACGAGCTGGGGCTGGAACTGGCGCGCAAGCTGGGGCTGGCCCAGGTCGAGGTGGTGGATGCGCCGGTCAGCGGGGCGCTGGCGGTGCCTCTGTCGCGGATGCTGACGGCGGCGGACCTGCGGGCCGGGGAGGTGTTGATGATCGGCTGGGGGCGGACCGTCTCGGCGGTGATCGAGGCGGGCCTGCCGCCGATGCCGGGGGTGCTGGTGGTGCCCTCGACCGGCGGGATGCAGCAGCATGCCCAGCATTTCCAAAGCAACGAGTTCGCGCGCCGCGCCGCGGAAGTGACGGGCGGGGTGCCGCATTTCATCCACGCCCCCTATCTGCCGGACCCCGAAGCGCTGGCCTTCTTCCTTGCCGATTCCTCGGTTCAAGACTCAGTCGGGCTGTGGGACAGGATCGACGCCGCCGTCGTGGGCATCGGCCAGCCCTACGGGTTGGAGCGGGCCGTCAGCGGCGGGGCGGCCCCGGTCGAACCAGCCCTGGCCAACGCCGCAGGGGACGTGGTCCGGCACTATTTCACCCGTGACGGGCAGGTGCTGGACTGGCGCGGCGAAGGCCAGATGATCGCGGTTTCAGCGCAGCAGTTGCGGGCGACGCCGCTGGTGATCGGCCTTGCGGTGGGAGAGGCCAAGCTCACCTCGATCCTGGGCGCGGCCCGGTCGCGGCTGATCACCGCACTGATCACCGACACGCGCACGGCAGAGGCGTTGCTCGAGTCCCTGGTCCACGGCGCCTGACCGCCAAAAGGCCCAAGAAAATAGTTGCAGCAAAAAATTGCTCTTGACGCAGCGGCAGACGCGGCGTGTTATCGGTATGGCTGAAAGCGCCCGCGAGGGGCGAGCCAGCGATCCGGGGCGCCCCTTGATGGGTCTGTCCTCCGGGCATTCAGGGAGGAATGAAAATGGACCGTCGTAAGTTTTTGGGCGCTGCTTCTGCATTGCCACTGACCGTCGCCGCAGCCTCAGTGGCCAAGGCGCAGGACAAGAAATTCACCATCGCGCTTATCCCGGGTCTGACCACGGACGCGTTCTACATTACCATGAACAAGGGCGCGCAGGCCGCAGCCGACGCTCTGGGCGTCGAGCTGGTGTTCCAGGGCGCACCGGACTTCAACCCGGTCACCCAGGTGCCGGTGCTGGACGCCGTCATCGCCCGTGCGCCAAGCGCGATCCTGATCGCTCCGACCGACACCACCCAGCTGATCGAGCCGCTGCGCAAGGCGCATGATGCCGGAATCCCGGTGATCACCGTCGACACGTTCATCGGCACCGGCATGTACCAGACCGGCGCGGGCGATGCCGATTTCCCGCTGGCCTACATCGCCTCGGACAACATCCTGGGCGGCAAGATGGCGGCGCGCGCCCTTGCGGCAGCCATCGGCGGCGCAGGCAAGGTCTATGTCTCGAACGTCAAGCCGGGCATTTCCACTACCGACCAGCGCGAGGCAGGCTTCAAGACCGCGATGGCCGAGGAGTTCCCGAACGTTGTCGTGCTGGAAACCCAGTTCAACGACAACGACGCCAACAAGGCCGCATCGCAGCTTCAGGGCGTCTTTGCCCGCGAGGCTGATCTGAAGGGCGTGTTCGGCGCAAACCTCTTCTCGGCCCTGGGCGCGGGCAACGGCGTGCAGCAGGCCGGGCAGACCGGCAACATCAAGGTCGTGGCCTTCGACGCGCCCGGCTCGATCGTGGACAACATCAAGACCGGCCTTGTCGACGTGGCCATCGCGCAGCACCCCGCCGAGATCGGCTATTTCGGCCTCGTGTCCGCCTTTGCCCATCTGACCGGCAACTCGATCCCGGTCAGCATCGGGACCGGCTTCACGATCATGGACGCCTCGAACATCGACGACCCCGAAGTTGCCAAGTACATCTATTCCGAGTGATCGGGGTTTGACGCAGCCCGTCTGACCGGCTGCTTGCAATGACTGGCGGCTCCCCCACGGGGGGCCGTCGGTTCCTGCGCGGAAGCTGCGGCTCCGCAAGACGCTTCAGGACAGGACAATAGACCTGATGACCTCATCTCCCCTCCACGTCGCACCGCAGGCCGACCACGCCGACAAGGCGCGCACCTTTCTGCAACGGGTTGCCGATCTGCGGGCCTGGCTGTTCCTGGCCTTCCTGATCCTTGGCTTCGAGGTGTGGTCGCGCGTCTCGTTCGGGGGGACGTTCCTGTTCAACCCGTTCAACATCCAGTCCATCGCCATCTTCGCGGTGGCCCCCCTGCTGCTTGCTACGGGGCAGACCTTCGTCATCATCTCGGGCGGGATCGACCTGTCGATGGGCTTCATCATGGGGCTGGCGGCGGTGGTCGCGGCGCATGTGATCAACTGGGCTTCACCCACCACGGGGCTGGGGATGGCGGTCCTGTTCGGCACACTGGTGGCCGTGCTGGTCGCGGCGATACCCGGGCTGGTCAACGGGGCGCTGGTGGCCTTCCTGAAGGTCCCCCCCTTCATCGGCACGCTGGGCATGTTCGGCGTCGCCCGCGGGGTCGCGTTCCTTCTGGCGGGCGGGACCACGGTTCCGGTGAAGAACGAGGTCTTCGCCGCCCTTGGCAACGGCCGGTTCCACGGTGTGCCCTATATCGTCATCGTGACGGCGATCTTTGTGCTGATCATGCACTACATTCTCAGCCATACGAAATTCGGCCAGCACAACTATGCCATCGGTGCCAACGCCCAGGCCGCGCGGCGGGCGGGCATCAACATCAAGTGGCACCTGCTGCGGCTTTACATCCTGTCGGGCATGTGCGCGGGACTTGCTGGCGTCCTTTACGCCGCCCGCTTCACCGCCGGAGCGGCGCAGGCGGGCGAGCCGCTCCTCCTCGACTCGGTCGCCGCCGTGGTCATCGGCGGGGCCAGCCTCTTTGGCGGATCGGGGACCATTCTGGGCACCGTCGCGGGCGCACTTGTGATTGCGGTCATCCAGTATGGCCTGGTCTTCATCAACGTGGCCCCGTTCTGGCAGTTCATCAGCGTGGGCGTGGTCATCATCATCTCGGTCCTGATCGACCAGGCGCAACGACGGTTCAGCGGAGGGCGGCAGAGTGAATGACATGAGCCCGGCTGAAACGCTCCTTGAGGTTCGCCACCTGTCGAAGAACTTCGGCCCGGTCCAGGCCCTGAGCGATCTGTCGATGAAGGTTCACGCGGGCGAAGTCGTGGCGCTTGCGGGCGACAACGGCGCGGGCAAGACCACGCTGATCAAGGCGATCTCGGGGGTCTATGCGCCCTCGGGCGGGGAGATTTTCCTGAAGGGCAAGCCGGTCAGCTTTGCCTCGCCGCAAGAGGCGCGGGATCAGGGGATCGAGACGATCTACCAGGACCTGGCACTCGCCGACAACCTGACCATCGGGGCCAACATCTTCCTTGGGCGTGAGCCGATGCGGAGGGCTTTCGGCTTCCTGCCGGTGCTGGATCGGGCGAAGATGGCCGAGGCGGCGAAGTCCACGATGGCGCTTTTGGATTTTCATGTGTCCCGCCTTGATGCGCCCGTGTCCAACTTCTCGGGCGGGCAGCGGCAGGCAGTGGCGATCGGGCGGGCGGTCTACTGGAACGCGCAGATCCTGATCATGGACGAACCCACGGCGGCGCTTGGCGTGCCCGAACAGCGCAAGGTCATCCAGCTGATCCACCAGCTGAAGGCGCAGGGGCGCGGGGTGATCTTCATCAGCCACAACCTGCAGGACATCTTTGCCGTCGCCGACCGGATCGTCGTCCTGCGGCGCGGTGTGCAGGCGGGCGAGCGGCGGATCGCGGACACCACGCATGACGAGGTCGTCAAGCTGATGGTTGGCGGCTAAGCCATGTCCGGCGTCTGCATCGGCAGTGTCGGTGAGCTGCTGGTCGAGTTTGTCTGCACCGAAAAGGACCACCGCCACCTGCGCGCGGCCCCTTATGTCGGCCCGTTCCCCAGCGGCGCGCCCGGGATTTTCATAGACCAGGCGGCGAGGATTGCTGGCGGTCTTGGCGGGCGGGCGGTCTTTGCCGGGGCGGTGGGGGACGATGCCTTCGGCACGGTCCTTTTGCAGCGACTCAAGGCTGACGGGGTGGATACCGGGTTGATCCGGGTCATCCCCGGCGTGCCGACCGGAACCGCGCATGTCAGCTACAACAGCGACAGCAGCCGGGACTTCGTCTTCAACATGGAGCACTCCGCGGCGGCGCATCTGCCCTCGGGCGACGCGATCGAGGCGGGCTTTCTGGCGGCGGGGATCACGGTTCTGCACATCTCCGGGTCCATGCTGGGCGGGGCGGCGATGCGCGCAGCGGCGGTTGACGCCTGCGAACGCCTGCATGCGCGGGGCGTCGCGATTTCCATCGACCCGAACATCCGGACCGAGCTGATGACCGACCGGGGCTATCTGGACGCGGTGACCCGGATCATGGCGATGGCGGCCTATGTCCTGCCCTCGGACGCCGATGCCGACCTTCTGTTTCCGGGTCAGACGTTCGACAACTGGTCCGCCCGGCTTCTGGCCCAAGGCGCGCGGGCCGTTGTCTTGAAACGCGGCGATCAGGGCTGTATCGGGCGCGATGCCAGCGGAACCTTGGCCCTGCCCGCCCATCCCGTCACCGTGGTCGACCCAACCGGCGCGGGCGACTGCTTCTGCGCGACCTTCGTCACCCTTCTGGCCGCTGGTCAGCCCTTGGCCCAGGCGCTGGCCCAGGCCAATGCGGCCGGGGCGCTGGCCGTGGGCAGGCTTGGGCCGATGGAAGGAAACTCCACCTTGGCCGAGATTGCCGCCGTTCTGAACCCTGAAGGAGCCTGAGATGCCCACCAAAGACCAAAGACTTCTGCGTGTGGGTGTCCTTGGCTGCGGCCCCATCGCCCAGGCCGCGCATTTCGAATCCTGCACCAAGGCCCGGAACGCCGAGCTTTACGCGATCTGCGATGTCGCCGATGACCTGCGCGACCGGATGGCCGCCACGCATGCGCCCACCCGCACCTACGCCGACTATGACGCGATGCTGGCGGACCCAGACCTTGAGGCCGTGGTCATCGCTACCTCCGACCCGTTCCACGTTCCCGCCGCCTTGCGGGCGTTGCAGGCGGGCAAGCATGTCCTTTGCGAAAAGCCTTTGGCCACCGGGATCGAAGAGGCCGAGTCGCTGCGCGCGGCGGTGAAGGCCAGCGGCAAGGTCCTGCAGGTCGGCCATATGAAACGGTTCGACGCGGGGCTGCAGGCCGCAAAGAGCTTCATCGACGGGCCGATGGGCCAGATGGTGGCGCTCAAGACCTGGTACTGCGACAACACCCACCGCTACGCCATGACCGACGCGGTGCAGCCCCTGATCGTGACGTCAAAGAACGCCCGGAAGCCGTCCGAAAACCCCAAGGCCGACCTTGACCGTTACTACATGCTGGCGCATGGCAGCCACCTCGTCGACACCGCACGCTTCTTTGCGGGGGAGATCACCGCCGTCGACGCCCGCCTCCTGAACCGCGCAGGCATCCGCTGCTGGTTCGTTGATGTCGAGTTTGCCGGGGGCACGCTTGGCCATCTGGACCTGACCGTCGCCGTGCGGATGGACTGGCACGAGGGCTTCCAGATCTATGGCGAGCAGGGCTCGATCCTGGGCAAGACCTACAACCCCTGGTATTACAAGTCATCCGAAGTCGACATCTTCCACGAAGCCGACGGCTCCACCCACCGCGTCCTCGGGGCCGACGGGCATTTCTACCGCCGCCAGCTGGAGGGCTTTGCCGACACCGTCCTGACCGGCGCGCCGCAGTATGGTGCTGATCTGGAGGACGGCATCGCCTCGGTCCGTGCGATGGTGGCGATTGCGCAGTCGGCCCGCAGCGGGAAACCGGTCAAGCTTGCCGACGTGTCGGGCGCGCTATGAGACTGGGGATCTTCGCCAAGACCTTTGCCGGGACCGACCCGCTGACGGTGCTGCAGGCCGCACGCGCGGCGGGTTATAGGACCGTGCAATACAACATGGCCTGCTCCGGCCTGCCCGCGATGCCCGATGCGCTGACCCAGGACCAGGCCGCCGCAGTGGCGCAGGCCAGCGCGACCTCGGGCCTGGCGATTGCCGCCGTCTCCGGCACCTACAACATGATCCATCCCGACCCCGCCGTCCGCTCCACCGGGTTGCGGCGGCTGGGGGTGCTGATCGACCACGCCGCCGCTATGGGCACCGGGATGGTCACCCTTTGCACCGGCACCCGCGATGCCCAGGACCAGTGGCAGCACCATCCCGACAACGCCTCGCCCGAGGCCTGGCGCGATCTCTTGGACGAGATGAGCAAGGCCTGCGCCCTGGCCGAACCGAAGGGCATCAAGCTGGGGATCGAACCCGAGCTTGCCAACGTGATCGACGGCGCGACAAAGGCCCGCCGCCTGATCGACAGCCTGCTAAGCCCCGCGCTGGCCATCGTGCTGGACCCCGCGAACCTGTTCGAGGTGGCCCCCTTGGCCGAACAACGCGACATCCTCTCGCACGCGGTCGATCTGCTGGCCGACCGTATCACGATGGCCCATGCCAAGGACCGCGACCCGGCGGGGGGCTTTGTGGCGGCGGGAACGGGAGTCGTCGACTTCCCGCATTTTCTGAACCGCCTGCGGTCTGCAGGGTTCGATGGCGATCTGGTCACCCACGGCCTTACCGCCGAGCAAGCCCCCGGCGTCGCCGCCTTCCTGGCCCGGCTATGACGCAGACCGGCTGGCTTCAACGCACAGGCCTCCGCCTTGCCATCCACGCCGCAGGCAGCGACGGCCCGGCGCTGGTGTTCCAGCATGGATTATGCGGCGATGCGCGGCAGGTGGCCGAGGCGATGGCGGGCGCGGCCCCGCAACGCTGGGCTTGTGTCGAATGTCCGGGTCACGGGGCGTCGGAGATGGACCCAAACCCCTCCATCGCCAGCTTTGCGGGTCACGTCGCCGCCCTGGCCGAAACCCTTGGTGGTCCCGTCGTGCTCGGCGGCATCTCGATGGGCGCTGCCATCGCCACACGCCTTGCCGTCACGCGCCCCGACCTTGTCCGCGCGCTGGTGCTGGTGCGCCCCGCCTGGGTCACTGACGCCGCCCCGCCCAACATGGCACCGAACGCCGAGGTCGGCGATCTGCTGGCCCGCCTCCCCACCGACAAGGCGCAGGCGGTCTTTGCCGACAGTGCCACAGCCCGGCGCCTCGCGACGGAGGCCCCGGACAACCTTGCCTCGCTGAAAGGCTTTTTCACCCGCGCGCCGCAAGACCAGACCGCGCGCCTTCTGGCCGCCATTTCCGCCGACGGCCCGGGCATCTCACCCGCTGACCTGAACGCCCTGTCAATCCCGACCCTCATCTGCGCGACCGCCGAAGACGCCATCCACCCCCTCGCCCATGCCGAAGCCCTGGCCCGCCTGATCCCGCAGGCCCGCCTGATCCACCTGCCGCCCAAGGGCCGCGACAAGCCCGCGCACCTCGCAGCCCTTGCCACGGCCATGCACCAATTCCTGAAGGAGATCTGACATGCCCCGCCCCGCCGCCGACTGGCTGACCGCCCTGCCGCGCAACCGGCTGCTGGCGGAATATTCAATGTGGTCCGCCGACCTGATCCGCCTTGCCGACGATCTAACCCGCATCACACCCCATGCCGATATCCTGCACATCGACGTGGCCGACGGCTACTTCGCCCCGGCCTTCCTGTTCTTCCCCGACCTCGTCGCCCGGATGCGAGACATCACCGCACTGCCGATCCATGTGCATCTCATGGTCTCGGATGCAGTCCTTCTGTCCCAGATCGACCAGTTCGCCGAGGCCGGGGCCGACCTGATCAGCCTGCATGTCGAAAACGCCAACGCAGCCCAAGGCCTGGACCGGATCGCGGAGCATGGTCTGAAAGCCGGAATGGTCCTGCGGGTGGAAACCCCGGTGGCCGAAGCAGCGCCCTGGCTTGACCGACTGGACATGCTGACCCTTCTTGGCACGGCGATCGGGGTGAAGGGCCAGGGCCTGAATCCCGCCGCCACAAGCCGCCTGCAAGAGGCGGCGCGTCTGATTGCTGCAACCGGGCGACGGATCGTCCTGGCTGCGGACGGCGGTATTCGCGACACCACGGTTCCACTGCTGCGTGCGGCGGGGGCCGAGACCGTCGTGATGGGATCGCTGGCCTTCGGGGCCCCAGATCTGGCCAAGCGGATGGCCTGGCTGCATGGCCTGTAACCACCCTTCCTAGGGTCAGGACTCGTTATCCGGTCATAGCCAGAATATGACGGTTGCGGCGAGGGCTACGGCGGAGAGGAAGACGTTCGGGCACCTGTCGTAGCGGGTTGCGACGCGTCGCCAATCCTTCAGCCGTCCGAACATGATCTCAATCCTGTTGCGGCGTTTGTAGCGGCGCTTGTCGTGCTTGATAGGCTTGCCGCGCGACTTCCGGCCCGGGATGCAGGGCCGTATCCCCTTGTCTTTCAACGCGTCTCTGAACCAGTCAGCATCATATCCCCGGTCTGC
>NZ_JAXMMF010000048.1:0-10696 GCF_034366665.1 Tabrizicola sp.
GAAAGCCACAACCGCAGCCCCGCCCGGCGGCGGACCAGCGAACGGCCGTCGATTGCCTTTGCCTCAGCCATGCCGCAGCCTTGGGTTCAGGACGGTATAAAGCAGGTCGACGATCAGGTTCACTCCGGTAAAGATCACCGCGAACAGGATCACGATGCCCTGGATCAGCGGCAGGTCGCGGTTGATCACCGCGTCGATGGCCATGTTGCCAAGGCCTTCGTAGGAAAAGAGCCGTTCGATGATCACCGTCCCGCCGATCAGGAAGGTGAACTGCACGCCCACCAGCGTCAGCGTCGGCAGGGCGGCATTGCGCAAGGCCTCGCGCAGGATCACACGCGTTTCGCCATAGCCCTTGGTGCGGGCCAGGGTGACATAGTCCAGGTTCATCGTCTCTTTGAGGCTTTGCTTGAGAAGCTGCCCGATGATCGCCGCCAAGGGGATCGCCAACGCCAGCGCCGGCATGAACATATGCGCGACGATGTCGGCCCAAAGGTCAAAGCGCAGGCGGATCAGGCTTTCAAAGAGGTAGAAGTTGGTGGCGAACGGCAGGTCCAGACTGGGCGTGACCCGGCCCGAGATGTGGAACACCGGCCACAGCACCCCGAACTGCAGGATCAGCACCAGCCCCCACAGGAAATCCGGCACCGACAGCGCCATGCCGTTCGCCACGTCGATGGCGCCTTCCGTCCGACCGCCACGGAACCGCGTCCCGGTCAGCGCCGCGGCTCCGCCCAGAAGACAGGCCATGACCAGTGCCATGATCGACAGCTCCAGCGTCGCAGGTAACCGCCCCAGGACCAGGTCCAGCACCGGCTGGCGCGTGGTGATCGAGGTGCCGAAGTCGCCCTGCAGCACCCCCGCCACCCAGATGCCGAACTGGGTGATCAGCGGCTTGTCGAGGCCATACAGCGCCGAAAGCCGCGCGATGTCGTCCTCGGTCGCGCCCGGGGGCAGCATCATCGCGATGGGATTGCCGGGGACAACCCTGATCACGAAGAACACGATCACAGCGACACCGGCCAGGGTGATGGCGGTGGTCAGAAGTCTGACAAGAAGTATGCGAAGAAACGGCATGGGCCCCGGATGGGGCAGACTGCCCCGCTTTCATCTGTCCAAAAACATCCCGCGGGGGGTCCGGGGGGCGCGAAGCCCCCCGGGGTTGGTCCCTTACGCCCGCTTCATCAGATGCGGCAAGAGCGAGCCCGAAGCATGCGGCGTCACCACCACGCCGGGCGCGTGCAGGATCGGCTGGACATATTGCAGCAGCGGGATCACCAGCGCGTTGTCGGCGATGTACTTGTCCACCGCCTTCCAGCCCTCGATCCGCTTGGCCTCGTCCGGCTCGCCCCACAGGGGGCCGATCATGTTGATCAGGTCCTCGCCATCCCAGACCGAATGCGGGCTTGGCCCGAACATCGCGAACCCGGTCGAGGTCGTCGGATCGCCCACCGAGTTGCCCCAGTTGTAGAACGCCGCGGGGGCCAGCTGGTCGGCGGCGCGCAGTTCGTAGTGCTTGGCGATCTCGTAGACCTCGATCTCGGCCTCGATCCCGACCTTGCGCCACAGGCCGACAATGGCCTGGATCATCTCGTAATCCTTGGGCTTGAAGCCCTTGGTGGTCTGGATCTTGAACTTCACCGGGTTGTCGGGGCCAAAGCCGCTGGCGGCCAGCAGCTCGATCGCCTTCGCCTCGTCGTAAGGCACCACGATCGACGCGTCATAGGCGCTGTATTCCGGCGTCTGCAGCGTGTCGATCTTGACGCCATAGCCCGACAGAAGCCGGTCGATGATCGCCTGCTTGTCGATGGCGTGCGCGGCGGCCATCCGCACGTTCGGGTCGGTCATCACCTCGATGTCGTTCAGGAAGATCATCCCGATGTCGCTGATAGGTGCCGCAACCCCGGCCAGCGGGCCACCCTTCAGACGGTCGTATTCCTCATACGGCATCTCCAACGTGACGTGGGAGTTGCCTGATTCCACTTCGGCCACGCGGGCGGCGGCGTCGGGGACGAACTTGATCGTCACGGTGTCAAAGTCGGGCTTGCCGCCCCAGTAGTTGGCGTTGGCCTTCAGGCGCACGAACGCGTTGCGCTCGAACTTTTCCACCATGTAGGGGCCGGTACCGATGGGCGCGGCCTCGAAGCCTTCGGGGCCGACCTTTTCGAAATAGGCCTTGGGCAGGACGTAGCCGGTCAGGAAGTACATCCACTTGAAGATCGTCGGGTCGAACTGCTTGACGTCGGCCGTGACGGTGTTCCCGTCGACCGCGAAGTTCGCCAGCGTGCCCCAGACGAAGTTGATCGGGTTGCCGGTTTCCGGGTTGGCGGCGCGGGCCAGAGACCAGGCCACATCCTCGGCGGTGAAGGGGCTGCCATCGTGCCAGGTCACGCCTTCGCGCACCTTCATCACGACCTTGGTCCGGTCCTCGTTCCAGCCCCATTCGGTCAAGAGGCCCGGCGCCGGTGACAGGTCGGGCTGCTGCAGGATGTACTGGTCGAAGACCGACTGATACAGGCCCTGGATCGTCGGGTTCACCGCGCTGGGGCCGACGGTCGGGTCCCAGGACGGCAGGTTGACGTTGTAGGCGATGACCAGCTCGTCGATGGCTTGCGCAAAGGACGGCAGGCCGATGCTGCCTGCGGCCATCGTGGCGGCAGAGAGCTTCAGAAGGCTCCGGCGGTTAAGGTTCATGGTCGTTTTCCCTGTTGGTTTCTTGGTTGGTGGTCAGTTCCCGGCGAGTTTCCGCGCCAGAAGGAATCCGGGCCCCGCACCAGTCCCCGCGCCGGGCCAGACGGCCGCCCCGGTGAGGTGCAGGTTGGCAATGGGGGTCGAGCCGTCGGCATGGCCGCGTGCGGGGCGGTAAAGGAAGTGCTGCGCCAGATGGTGGCTGCCACAGACCTGGTCGCCACCGACGAGGTTGGGGTTGTCGGCCTCCAGCTCCAGCGGTGTGACGATGCGGCGGCCCAGGATCTTGGCCCGAGTGCCGGGGGCATGCGCCTCCAGGATCGCAAGCGCGCGGTCGGCGAAGGGCTCGGCTGCCTGGGTCCAGTCAGTCGCCGCAATCTCGCCCTTGGCATCGCCCGAGATGGTCCCCGGAGCCATGCGGACCTGAAGCCACAGCGCATGTTTGCCCTCTGGCGCGCGGCTGGGATCGAAGACCGTCGGTTGCCCGACAACCAGAATCGGCTCGTCCGGCAAAAGCCCCGCCAGCGCTTGGCTGTAGGTCCGGGCCATCTGGTCAAGGCTGGGCGCAAGGTGGACGTAGGCAAACCGCTTCAGTTGCGTCCCCGCGCGCCAGTCCGGCAGGGCCTCCAGCGCCAGATGGATCATCATCGTCCCGGGCGCATGGCGGAAGGTGTCCATCGCCGTGTCGAAGGCCGGCGCAGTGTCCCCGGTCAGCTTCCGCAGCCCCTTTGGCGAGGTGCCGGCAATCACCGCGCGGGAGGCCATGACCCGGCGACCGTCCGCCAGTTCGATCCCCGTGGCTCGTCCACCCTCGCGCAGGATGCGGCTGACGGATGCCCCGGTCTCGACCACGCCCCCCCGCGCGGTGATCGCCGAGACCAGCGCCTTGACGATGGTATCCGCCCCACCCTTGCCGATGACCATCCCGAAGGCCTGACCGGCCATCCCTTCCAGGTAGGGAAACATCGCCCCGCCCGCGATGTCGGGCGCAAAGTCGAGGTGCATCCCCCAGGCCGCCAAGAGCGCGCGGATGTGGGGATGCGCAAACGTCTCCTCCAGCCAGGCGCGGGGCGAGGACAACAGAAAACGGCCCATGTCCAGCGTGCCACCCAAGCCCTTGGCGCGAAACGTTTTGAACATGAAATATGCAAGCGCACGGAGTTTCATCTCGGACCCGAGAAGGCCGAAAAGATGCGGGGCCTCGGCCCCGAAGCGGCTGGTCAGGTTCGTCCAGGTCTCGGCATCCTGCGGTGACAGCGCCCGGAACGCGGCCAGCGTCTCGTCGCCCAGGGTCGAGACACCCGCCCAGGTCCCGTCCGGGAAGGACGACGAAAACGGCCGATCCACCGGCACAAACTCGCAGCCGTGGCGCGCCAGTTCGGCGCCGTAGGCCTTGAAAAACGGGCTTCCTGCGAATAGCGACAGGTTCATCGCCGCCCAGTCGTGGCGAAAGCCCGGCAGCGTATACTCCCCGGTCTTGACCGCCCCGCCTGCCGATGCGGCCTGCTCGAACACGGCGACACGCCAGCCCTTCGTGGCCAGATGCAGCGCGGCGGCCAGCGTGTTGTGGCCCGCCCCGATCAGGACTGCATCGAAGGTCTCGGCCATGCTTTCCCCGCCAGATTGTCGCAGGGATATTTGCAAATGCATTTAAATCTGTCTAGCATGATTCCAAGATGACCGGGGCGACACCCGGCAGGGCTTTGCCGGGCAAGTCCGGCCAACAGGGAGAGAATGATGACTTCAGCAAACGTGCTGCAATTTTTGGCGGGGATGCTCGCCAGTGGCGGGATCGAAGTGGTGGACTGCTCGGGCGTGCTTGGCCCAGAGACGCCGCTGCTGAAGCTGCCGCCGGATTTTGCCAAGGACACCCCGCCGATCAAGATCCACCGGATCAGCGAATATGACAAGGACGGGCCGTTCTGGGCCTGGAACTGGCTGGAACTGGGCGAGCATTCGGGCACCCATTTCGACGCGCCGCACCACTGGATCACCGGCAAGGACTATGCCGATGGCTACACCGATACGCTGGACGTGCAGCGGCTGGTCGCCCCGGTAAACGTGCTGGATTTCAGCGCCGAATGTGGCGCGAACCCCGACTTCCTCTTGACCATCGACCATGTGAAAGCCTGGGAGGCCAAGCACGGCGCGATCAATGCGGGCGAGTGGGTCGTGCTGCGATCGGACTGGGACCAGCGGGCGCATGATGAAAACCTTTTTCTGAATGCCAACGAGACCGGCCCCCACACCCCCGGCCCGACCGCCGAGGTGATCGAGTATCTTCTGTCCAAGGGCATCGTCGGCTGGGGCAGCCAGTGCATCGGCACCGATGCCGGTCAGGCAGGGGGGATGACCCCACCCTTCCCGGCGCACAACCTTCTGCACAAGAACAACTGCTTCGGGCTGGCGTCGCTGGCGAACCTGGACAAGCTGCCGGCCAAGGGCGCGATCCTGATTGCCGCACCGTTGAAGATCAAGCAGGGCACCGGCTCGCCCATCCGCGCGCTGGCGCTGGTGCCGAAGTCGTAAGATGCGGCCCGATCACGTCATCATCGGCAGCGGGATCAACGCGCTGGTCGCCGGGGCGATGCTTTCGCTCAAGGGCCAGCGCGTGCTTCTCCTCGAACGCGAGGCGGTCCCCGGCGGCTGCCTTCGAACCGAGGAGATCACCCTCCCCGGTTTCCGCCATGACGTGATGGCCGCGACCTGGGTCCTCTTCATGACCTCACCGGCGGGGGCCGCGCTTGGCCCCCACCTCGCCCGGCACGGCTTCGACTACTGCCACACGCCGCACCCGACGGCGGTGCTGCGCCCGACCGGCGAGGCCTTGGTGCTGACCACGGACCGCGCCAAGAACATCGCCACGATGAACGCGCTGGCGGCAGGCGACGGCGACGCCCATGCCCGCGATGTCGGCGGGGTCGAGGCCGACGCGCCCTTCCTCTTCGCCCTCCTTGGCGGGTCGCTCTGGTCCTGGCCGACGGCGAAACTCCTCTGGGGCCAGGTTCGCAAACGCGGCCTGCGCGGCCTTGCCGCATGGTTCGGCAAAGCGCTGGTTCCGGCGCGCAGTTGGCTGGAGACGACCTACACCTCCCCCGCCGTCCAGGCGCTGTATGCGCCCTGGGTCCTGCACTGTGGCCTGACCCCGGAAAGCACCTACTCTGGCCAGATGGGCAAGGTCATCGCCTTCGCGCTGGAGGCCGCAGGGGCGCCCATCGTCAAGGGTGGCTCTGGTGCAGGGGTGGCCGCCTTCAAGGCGCTGATCGAGGAAAAGGGCGGCGAAATTCGTTGCGGGGCGGACGTGGACCGCATCCTTGTGAAGGATGGCCGCGTGCGGGGCGTGGCGCTGGCCTCGGGCGAGGAAATCGCCTGCGGGTCCGTCCTTGCCTCGGTCGCGCCCGCCCAGTTGCAGGACCGCCTTCTGCGCGACGTGAACCTGCCCGAAGACAAGGCCGCCGCCCGCACCTTCCGCCACGGACGCGGGAACTTCCAGCTGCACTATGCGCTGGACCGCCCCCCGGAATGGCTGACGCCAGGCCTCGACGATGTGGCGCTGATCCATCTTGCCGACGGGATCGACTCCGTCTCCAAGGCCTCGAACGAGGCGGAACGCGGGATGCTGCCCGCCACCCCCACGATCTGCGTCGGCCAGCCGCACCGGCTTGACCCCTCGCGTGTGCCTGAGGGCAAAGCGATCCTGTGGCTGCAGATCCCCGACGCGCCCCGCGTGGTCAAAGGCGATGCAGCGGGCCAGATCCCCACCGATGGCACCTGGACCGAGGCCACCCGCGAAGCCTTCGCGGACCGGATCGAAGCCATACTGAAAAGCCACATCAAGGACTTCGACGCCATCAAACTAGCCCGCCGCGCGTATTCCCCGGCCGATCTGGAACGGATGAACGTCAACCTCGTCGGCGGCGATCCTTACGGCGGGCTTTGCACCATCGACCAGTTCTTCATCTTCCGCCCCTACGCCCATTCGACGAACGGCACCAATCTGCTGCGCGGCTTCCATCACATCGGCGCCAGTACGCACCCCGGCCCCGGCCTTGGCGGCGGCTCGGGCTTTCTTGCGGCGAAAAGGCTGGGCGCATGACCGACCAGTCGCCCCCGGAAAAGCCGCCCGAGACTCTGCCGCAGCTGGGTGAGATCGGCCTCACGAACTACGCGCCCTATCTGATGAACCGGATCATGGGCCGCTATAACGCCAGCTTGCGGGACGAGATGGCCGACCTCGGCCTCACCACCCCAAAGATGCGGGCGCTGGCGGTCCTGTCGGTGATCGAAGGCCCGCTGATCCGCGAACTCGCCGTCTTTTCCGTGGTGGAACAGTCCACCCTCTCGCGCGCCCTGGACCAGCTTGCCGCCGAAGGCCTGATCCGCCGCGAATCCGACGCCACCGACAGCCGCGCCACCCGCGTCTTCATCACCGAAGCCGGCCGCGCCCGGTTCCAGACCCTCTGGCCCCGCATGGCCGAGGCGCACGACCGCATGTTCCGCGGCATCCCGGCAGACGAACGCCGCGCGTTCGTGGGCACGCTGCAGAAGATGCTGACCAACATCCGCAAGCACGAGATCTGACGGCCTTCCCCCCAAAACCAGGTGCCAGCCATGAAAAGCCTTTTCGCCCTTACCCTTCTTGCCGCTTCGCCGGCCCTGGCGGACACCATGCCCGGCGTCCGGGGGGTGAACCACATCGGCATCACCGTCCCCGACCTGGCCCAGGCCGAGGCCTTTTTCACCGACGTCCTTGCCTGCCAGAAGGCGATGTCCTTCGGCCCGTTCCGCGATGACACCGGCACGTTCATGCAGGACGTCCTCGACGTCGACCCGCGCGCGGTGATCGAAGAGATCACGCTCATGCGCTGCGGCTTTGGCTCGAACATCGAGTTGTTCCACTACACCGCGCCCGACCAGAAGACCGTCACCGCCCGCAACAGCGACATCGGCGGGCACCACATCGCCTTCTACGTCGACGACATCGACGCCGTGGCGGCCTACCTCAAGGACAAGGGGCTGAAGGTGAACATGGGGCCGATCCCGGTGTCGGAAGGCCCCGCCGCTGGGCAGTCGATCCTGTATTTCTCCGCCCCCTGGGGCCTGCAGCTTGAGGCGATCTCGTTCCCCGGCGGGATGGCATATGAAAAGGATGGCGGGCCGATCCTTTGGTCGAACACGGCCCCCGAGAAGTAAGGAACCAGCATGGCCGAGCGGTCCTTCAAGGCAGAGGTCGAGCACCTGCGCAAGGGTGACGGGGATACCTTCACCGGCGAAGGCATCCTTGCCATCACCAAGGCGCTTCTGGAGAACGGCGTCGGCTATGTCGGCGGCTATCAGGGCGCTCCGATCAGTCACCTTATGGACGTCCTCGCCGATGCCGAGGACCTGATGGCCGAGCTTGGCATCCGCTTCGAGGCCAACGCGAATGAGGCAGCGGCTGCGGCGATGCTGGCGGCCAGCGTCCATTACCCGATCCGGGGGGCGGTGACCTTCAAGGGCTCCGTCGGCGTGAACGTCGCTTCGGACGCGTTGGCAAACCTGGCCTCGTCGGGGGTAAACGGCGGTGCGCTGGTCATCGTGGGCGAGGATTACGGCGAAGGCTCCAGCATCATGCAGGAGCGCAGCCACGCCTTCGCGATGAAGTCGCAATTCTGGCTTCTGGACCCGCGCCCCAACCTGCCTTGCATCACCAAGGCGGTGCAGGACGGGTTCGAGCTTAGCGAGGCGTCGAACACCCCGGTCATGCTGATGGTCCGCATCCGGTCCTGCCATGTCACCGGCAGCTTCCAGACCCGCGACAACCAGCGGCCGAAGCTTTCGGTCAAGGACGCCCTGTCGAACCCCCAGTCGGACTTCGCCCGCGTCGTGCTGCCGCCGATGTCCTACATGCACGAACAGGACAAGATCAAAGTCCGCTGGCCCGCCGCCGAAAAGTTCATCCGCGAGCGTCAGTTGAACGAGGTGTTCGGGCCTGCGACCGCCCCCGTCGGTCTGGTCCTGCAAGGTGGGATGTACAACGGCGTCATCCGCGCGCTGCAACGCCTCGGCCTCGCCGACATCTGGGGCAGCTCCCAGGTCCCGCTTTACGTGCTGAACGTCACCTACCCCCTCCTCTCCTCCGAATTCCTGGAGTTCTGCGAGGGCAAGGACCAGGTCCTGGTGATCGAGGAAGGCCAGCCCGAGTTCATCGAACAGCAGCTGACGACCTTCCTTTACCGTGCGGGGTCCAGCGTCAAGCTGCGCGGCAAGGGCATCCTGCCGATGGCGGGGGAATACACCGGGCAGGTGATGCTGGACGGGATCGCCGCGTTCCTGAAAGAGGCCGCGCCGCAGATGCTGCCTGCGATGGTCCGCGCCCCGAACGAGGACAAGCCGCAGATCCCCGACCTGACCAAGACCGTCCCGATCCGCCCCCCCGGCTTCTGCACCGGCTGCCCGGAACGCCCGATCTTCGCCGCGATGAAGCTGGTTCAGAAGGAAACCGGCAAGCTGCAGATTTCTGCCGACATCGGCTGCCACCTTTTCGCAGCACTTCCTCCGTTCGAGATCGGCGGGGCGACGATGGGCTACGGCCTCGGCCCCGCCGCCAACGCGGCCTTCGACGGGGGCGGGGAACGCCGCCCGGTGTCGATCATCGGGGACGGCGGGTTCTGGCACAACGGCCTTTCCTCCAGCTTCACCAACATGGCCTTCAACAAGTCCGACGGCGTGGCGGTGATCGTCGACAACTACTACTCCGCCGCGACCGGGGGGCAGGACGTCATGTCCAGCCGCGCCGACAACCCGTCGAAAGCAACGAAGCATCCCATTGCGAAGGCGCTCAAGGGCATCGGCATCGACTGGGTCCGCCAGGTCGACCGCACCTACGACGTCGGCCACATGCGCGATGTGCTGCGCGAGGCGCTGACCACCGATACCCCCGGCCCCAAGGTCATCGTCGCCTCGTCCGAATGCATGTTGAACAAGCAGCGCCGCGAAAAGCCCCTCGCCGCCAAAGCCATCAAGGAAGGCCGCCGCGTCGAGGCCCCCCGCTTCGGCGTCGACGAAGACGTCTGCACCGGCGACCACGCCTGCATCCGCCTGTCCGGCTGCCCGTCGCTGTCCCTGAAGAAACTCGACGACCCCCTGCGCGACGACCCCGTCGCCAGCATCGACCAAAGCTGCGTCGGCTGCGGCAACTGCGGCGAGGTGGCCGATGCCGCCGTCCTTTGCCCGTCCTTCTACCGCGCCGACGTGGTCCACAACCCGTCGAAATGGGAGGCGAAGATGGCCGCCTTCCGCACCCACGTGATCGGCTGGCTGCAATCCCGCCGCGCCGCGCGACGGCTGACGTTCGAGGGCACGGCATGACGCTGCACGAAACCATCGGCTCGGAATTCGGGTCCAAACAGGCCGACCCGCGCCTGTCCGGGATCATCAAGCTGGCGATCCTCGCCGTCGGCGGCCAGGGCGGCGGGGTCCTTACCGGGTGGATCGAGGACGTGGCCCGCGCGCGAGGCTATGCCGCGCAGACGACTTCGGTCGCGGGCGTGTCGCAGCGCACAGGCGCGACCGTCTATTACGTCGAGATGGCCCCGCAGAGGCCCGGCGAGCCTGTCCCCGTCTTCTCCCTGATGCCCGCCCCCGGCGACGTCGACATCATGATCACGGCCGAGATGATGGAGGCCGGGCGTTCCATCATCCGTGGCTTCGTGACGCCCGACCGCACCACCCTGATCACCTCGACCCACCGCGCGCTGGCGGTGTCGGAAAAGATGGTCCCCGGCGACGGCATCGCCTCGTCCGACGAAGTCATGGCCGCCGCCGAGATCGCCGCCCGCCGCGTCATCGCCGCCGACTTCGATGCGCTGGCGATCCGCAACGGCTCGGTGATCTCCGCCTCGCTCTTCGGCGCGCTGGCCTATGACGACATCATCCGCGTTGCCGACCTGAAAACCCGCGCCCGCCGCTTCGACCGCATCCGCACGGAAATGCGGGTGAAGGACGCCAACGTCCTGCACCTGACCGAATT
>NZ_JAXMMF010000049.1:0-71332 GCF_034366665.1 Tabrizicola sp.
CTTGTGCGTCGTGGTGGTGGCGACATGGGCGTGCGGGAAGGGGCTGGGGTAGAGGCCCGCCGCGACGAGGCCCGCGAAGTGCGCCATGTCGACGAGGAGGTAGGCGCCGACCGAATCCGCAATCTCGCGCATTTTCGCGAAATCGATGATGCGCGGGATGGCCGAGCCGCCGGCGATGATCATCTTCGGCTTGTGCTCGGTCGCCAAGGCCTGGACCTGGTCGTAGTCCAGCGTCAGGTCCTGCTTGCGGACCCCGTATTGCACGGCATGGAACCATTTGCCGGACTGGTTCGGCGCGGCGCCGTGGGTCAGGTGGCCACCGGCGTCGAGGGACATGCCCAGGATGGTGTCGCCGGGCTTCAGCAGCGCCTGGAACACGCCCTGGTTCGCCTGGGAACCCGAGTTCGGCTGGACGTTGGCGAAGCCGCAGTTGAACAGTTGCTTCGCGCGGTCGATGGCCAGGTTTTCCGCGATATCAACGTATTGGCAGCCGCCGTAGTAGCGCTTGCCCGGGTAGCCTTCGGCATATTTGTTGGTCATGATGGAGCCTTGGGCTTCCATCACGGCGCGGGAGACGATGTTTTCCGAGGCGATCAGCTCGATCTCGTGGCGCTGGCGGCCAAGTTCCTGGGTCACCGCCCCGAACAGCTCGGGGTCGCGCGAGGACAGGGGTTCGGTGAAAAAACCGGTGTCGCGGTGGGGGGCATTCATGGGTGTGCTCCTATGGGTCAGCCGGTCCAGCCAAGGCCGGAGGCGATGCAGGTCATCGATTGCATGAGGGGGACGGTGGTGCCGCCGGAGCCCTGCCGGGATTGGCGGAGAAGGTCGATCTGCAGGCGGTTCAGGCGGTCCAACTGCGGGCGCAGGTCCTCGCAACGGGATTGCATCTTGGGGAAACGGTGGCCAAGCGCGGTGCCGGTGATGTCGCGGAGGCTTGCAAGAGCGGCAGAGTGTTCGGCCTGGATGCGGCCGAGGATCGGGGCGCGGATGGCGGGGTCCTCGACGAGCGAGGCATAAGCTTCGGCTATTCCCATGTCGGTCAGCATCAGGGATTTTTCCACCTCGTCCACCATCAGGCGGAAAAGGGGATGGCGGGCGAACATGTCGGCGAGGAGGCGGTCGGCATTGGGGCCGCGCACCTGACGGAACGAGCGGAGCGCCGATCCGAAGCCGTACCAGCCGGTGATCATGTGACGGTTCTGCGACCAGGCGAAGACCCAGGGGATCGCCCTGAGGTCGCCCAAGCTGCGCGCCCCGAAGCGGCGGGCGGGGCGGGAGCCGATCTTGAGCATCGCCAGTTCCTCGACGGGGCTCGCCTGCTGGAAGTAGTCGAGGAAGCCGGGCATCCCGAGGAGGTTGACGTAGGCGGTCTGCGACAGCCCGGCGAGGGCCTCAAGCGCGTCGATGTGTTCGGGATCGGCGGCGGGTTGCACGCGGACCGGAAGGTGCGACAGGACCGAGGACGCTAGAAGCTCCAGGTTGCCGACGGCGGTGCCCCGGTTGGCGTATTTCGAGGAGACGACCTCGCCCTGTTCAGTCAGGCGCAACCGGCCCTGCACGGTGCCGACGGGCTGGGCGGCGATGGCGCGGCCGGTGGGGGCTCCGCCGCGGCTGACCGATCCGCCGCGTCCGTGGAAGAAGACAGGGCGCAGGCGGTGGCGGGCGAGGCTTTGGGTCAGGCGGCGTTGCGCCTTGTCCAGTTCCCAGGTGGAGCAAAGGAAGCCGCCGTCCTTGTTGCTGTCGGAGTAGCCGAGCATCACTTCCACGGTGCCGTCGCGGGTGCGGAGGCTGCGTTCGGCCAGCGGGACCTGAAGGACCGCGTCGAAGACTTCCGGCGCGCGGCGGAGGTCGTCGATGGTCTCGAACAGGGGGACGACTTGCAGGTCCAGCTTCTCGGCCCCGAAGCCTGCGTGGCGGGCGAGGAGGTAGATGCCGAGGATGTCGTCGGCGGTGCGGGTCATCGACAGGATGAAGGGGCCGATCGCCTCGGGGTCCTCGGACATGCGGGCCTGGCGCATGAGGGCGAGGAGGTCGAGGAGTTCCTTTGCCTCAGGTGACAGGCGGGCGCGGTCGGCGTGGGTCAGGTCGGGGCGCGAGAGGTCCTCACGCAGGCGGCGGGACCAGTCGGGGGTGCCGTAGGCGGGGGCCGGGGCGGTCAGCGACCACAGTTCCGCGATGACCGCGGTGGTGACGGTGGAGTTCTGCCGGACGTCAAGGGTGTGGGTGCGGAAGCCGAAGACCTGGGCCTGCCAGCGCAAGGGCGTGATGTACCGGGCGGCAAGGCGGTCGGCGCGCAGGGCGTGGAGGGCGTCTTCAAGGCTGCGGAGGTCGGCCAGGAAATGGCTGACCGAGGGGTAGCCCCCTGCCCCGTCGCGCGTGGCCTGCAGCCGGTCGGCGATGGCGGTCAGGGCCTGACGGAAGACCTCTCCCGGGTTGCGGGAGGCAAGGTCGGTGGCGCGGAGGCCGAGGATCGCACGGATGCGGTCGTCCAGCGCGGGGGGAAGCGGCGTGATCCGGGTGGTGATGCTGATCCGTGCGGCGGCAAGGCGGGCGGCGTCGATGTAGCGTTCCAGGATTGCGCGGCGGGAGCCGTCGAGTGCGTCTTTGGTCGTCTCGGTGGTGACGTTCGGGTTGCCATCGCGGTCGCCGCCGATCCAGGAGTGGAAGCGGACGCAGGGGGTGATGGCGAGGCCCTCGCCAAAGCGGTCGGTGGCGGCGGCGGTGAAGCGGTCGAAGAGCTGCGGGATGGCGTCGTAGAGGGCGTCGCGGAAGAATTGCAGGCCCCATTCGATCTCGTCCGCAAGACGCGGGCGTTCGATGCGCAACTTTCCGGTCATCCAGAGAAGGTCGATCTCGGATTCGATGTCGGCCAGGATGTCGTCGCGTTCGCGCGGGGTCCAGCGCTGCGTTTCGAGCGAGACGAGAAGCCGGTAGATGCGGCGGTGGATTTCCAGGACCGTGACGCGTTTCGCCTCGGTCGGGTGGGCGGTGAGCGTGGGGCCGACCGAAAGGCGGGTGGACAGCTGGGCGAAATCCTCACGAGTCATTGACGGATCGAGGGCGGACAGGGCGGAGGCGAAAGAGCCTTCGACGGCTGCGGGGCCTTCGGCGGCTTCGGTCATGCGGCGGCTGCGCATGGCGGCGTTTTCGTCAATGATCCTGGTCAGTTGGAACCAGATGTTCACAGCCTGCATCAACGGCACTGCTGCCTCGGGCGAGGGCAGATGTGCCGCTGGCGTCATTGCCGCGTAAAGCACCTCGGGCGCGCGGCGCTGGATGACGTTGGTCCAAAGACGGCGGAGGTCCTGGCGGAGGGCGGCGGTATAATCGTCGCCGTCTTCGGCTGCGTCGGCAAGCTGCGGGACGGCGGACATCAGGCCACCCTGTCGCGGGGGGCGCGGCCGTCGAAGAAGGCGGTCAGATTTTCGAGGACGCGGAAGCCCATTGCCTCACGCGTTTCCCGCGTGGCCGAGCCGAGGTGGGGGAGGAGGACGAGGTTGTCGGCGTTCAGAAGGGCGTCGGGGACTTGGGGTTCGCGTTCGAAGACGTCGAGGCCTGCGCCGGCGATGGTGCCGAACCACAAGGATTGCGCGAGGGCGTGTTCGTCGATGACCTCACCCCGCGCGGTGTTGATGAGGAAGGCCGAGGGCTTCATCAGGTCAAGGCGGCGGGCGTTGATGAGGTGGCGGTTGGCGGTGCCGCCGGGGCAGTGAAGCGAGACGAAGTCGGCTTGCGGCAGGAGGTCCTCGACGGTGGGGACCTGGGTGGCGTTGTAGCGGGCGAGGACTTCGGCCGGGACCGGGGAGCGGTTCTGGACGATGATCTTCATCCCGAAACCGAAGTGCGCGCGTTGGGCCATGGCCTGGCCGATGCGGCCGAAGCCGATGATGCCAAGGGTCGCGCCCGAGACCTTGGTGCCGATCAGGTGGGTCGGGCGCCATCCGGTCCAGCGGCCTTCGCGGAGCTCGCGCTCCCCTTCCCCTGCCCGGCGGGCGGTCATGAGGAGGAGGGTCATCGCGATGTCGGCTGTGCATTCGGAGAGCACGTCGGGGGTGTTGGTGACGGCGATTCCCCGGTCCTTGGCGGCGTTGGTGTCGATGTGGGCGAAGCCGACGCCGTAGTTCGCAAGGATCCTGGTCCGGGGGCTGGTCTCGAAGACAGCCGCCGGAAGCTTGTCGGTGACGGTGGGGAGGATGGCATCGTAGCGGGTCATCGCGTCGCGGAAGTCGTCCTGAGACAGCGGTTTGTCGGCGCTGTTCAGGTCGACGTCGAAATTGGCGGCCATCTGCGCCTCGACAGCGGCAGGCCAGCGGCGCGTGACCAGGACCTTGGGCTTTTGCATCCTCCCCTCCCCCATCACGCGGCGCGCTTGGCCATGACGCGGGCCACGGTTTCGCCGATGACCGAGGGGTTCTCGGCCACGGTCACACCGGCGGCGGTGAGGATTTCCACCTTTTCCGACGCGCTTTCGCCGAAGGCCGAGATGATCGCGCCCGCGTGGCCCATCGTGCGGCCTTTGGGGGCGGTCAGGCCCGCGATGTAGGCGATGACCGGTTTGGTCATGTGGTTCTGGATGTATTCGGCGGCTTCGGCCTCTTGTGGCCCGCCGATTTCGCCGATCATGCAGACGATGTGGGTGTCGGGGTCGGTCTCGAACCGCTCCAGGATGTCGCGGAAAGAAGAGCCGTTGATCGGGTCGCCGCCGATACCGACGGAAGTCGAGATGCCGATGCCGCGGTCCTTCAGCTGCTGGGCGGCCTCATAGCCAAGGGTGCCCGAGCGGCTGACGATGCCGACGTTGCCCTGCAGGTAGATGTGGCCGGGCATGATGCCCAGAAGCGCCTTGCCGGGGCTGATGGTGCCGGCGCAGTTCGGCCCCGTCAGGACCATGCGGCGTTCGCGGGGGTAGCGCATCATGTAGCGCTTCACCCGGATCATGTCCTGCGCCGGGATGCCGTCGGTGATGCAGACGCAGTAGCGGATGCCCCCGTCGGCGGCTTCCATGATGCTGTCGGCAGCAAAGGGCGGTGGCACGAAGACGAGCGAGGTGTCGCAAGAGGTGGCGGCGACGGCCTCTTTCATCGTGTTGAAGACCGGGATGCCCATGACGGTTTCGCCACCCTTGCCGGGGACCACGCCCGCGACGACTTGCGTTCCGTAGTCGAGCATTTCCTTGGTGTGGAACTGCGCCATGCGGCCCGTGATGCCCTGCACGACGACGCGGCTGGAACGGTCGAGAAAGATGCTCATTACACGGCCCTCATCATTTGCTTGCGGTCGTTCTTCCAGGCGATCACGGCGCGCTCGGCGGCTTCCATCAGCGTGTTGGCGCGGATGATCGGCAGGCCGGATTGCGCGAGGATCTTCTGGCCTTCCTCGACGTTGGTGCCGGACAGGCGGACGATGACGGGCACGTCCACGGGTTCGGCGCGCAGGGCCTGGACGACGCCTTCGGCCACCCAGTCGCAGCGGTTGATCCCGGCGAAGATGTTCACAAGGACCGCCTGCACGTTCTTGTCGGACATGACGAGACGGAAGGCCTTGGCCACACGCTCGGGCGTGGCACCGCCACCGATGTCGAGGAAGTTGGCGGGCTCACCCCCGGCCAGCTTGATCGTGTCCATCGTCGCCATCGCCAAGCCCGCGCCGTTCACGATGCAGCCGATGTTGCCCGAAAGGCCGATGTAGGCGAGGCCCCGGTCGGCGGCGCGGCTTTCGCGGGGGTCCTCCTGCGACTTGTCGCGAAGCTCGGCGATCTGGGGGTGGCGGAAGAGGGCGTTGGTGTCGAAGGTCATCTTCGCATCGAGCGCGAGGATGCGGTTGTCGGCGGTCACGACCAGCGGGTTGATTTCCACCATCGTCGCGTCAAGGTCGCGGAAGGCGCGGTAGCAGCCCTGCAGGGTGCGGACCATCTGCTGGGTCAGCGCGGCGGGGATGCCAAGCTTGTAGGCAATCTCACGCGCCTGGAATTCTTGCAGGCCGACGGCGGGTTCGACGGTGGAGCGGACGATCGAATCGGGGCGCGAGGCCGAGATTTCCTCGATCTCCATCCCGCCTTCAGACGACGCCACGATCATCACCCGCTGCGAGGAACGGTCAAGAACGAAGCCAAGGTAGATCTCGCGGTTGAAGGCGACGGCGGCCTCGACATAGACGCGGTAGATGCCCTTGCCTTCGGCGCCGGTCTGATGCGTCACGATCTTGCGGCCGAACATGGATTCGCTTGCCTCGTGGATCTCGCCTTCCGAGTTGCAAAGCTTGACGCCACCGGCCTTGCCGCGGCCCCCGGCGTGGACCTGGGCCTTGACGATCCAGCGGTCGCCCCCCAGCTCGCGCGCCCGGTAAGCAGCCTGTTCGGGGCTGTAGGCGAGCGCGCCCGCAGGCACGGCGACGCCGAATTTGGCAAGGATTTCCTTGGCCTGATATTCGTGGATGTCCATTGGTTCCTCCCGTTATTCGGCAGCGATGGCGGCGGCGTAGTGGGTTTCCAGCGCCTTCAGCGCCTTGCCCACATCGACGTTGGCGCCCATCGCGTTCATCTCGTTGGCGAAGCGGGTGACGATCTCGGTGATCGCGGCCTCACTCAGCTGGTTCAGAATGCCGATGCGGACCTGAACGGGTTCCGACAGGGTCGGCCAGATGCCAAAGCCCTTGGCACGGGCCGAGGCCACCAGTTCCTTTTCGCGGCCCGCCAAGGCGCCGGGCAGGTTCAGCACGACGAGGCTGGTCATGTTGGACGTGACCTCACACCCCAGCGCCTGCACAGCAGACCGCAAAGCGGCCTCGTGGTGGGCGTAGTCGGCGGCCTTTTGCGCGCGGCCGTGCTGGAGGTTGATCCGCAGTGCCTCGTGAAAGGCGGCGACGGCGTAACCGGAGTGGGTGCGGTGGTAGCTGCCCGCGGCGGTGTCCTTGCCGTCAACGATGCCCCAGTGGCGGGCCTCGAAGATCGGGTTGTGGACGTAGGAGTAGCAGCCGTTCTCGCGCAGGTGGGCGATGTATCGGTCGGTGAAGCTGACGGGGGCGTAGGTCAGCGGCAGGCAAAGGACACCCTTCTGCGGGCAAGAGGCCCAGCCGACCACGCCGGGGAAGTCGTCGATGGCGAAATCCTCGATCCCGAGGGAGGAGACGGCGTCGACAAGGCCCATCACGTTGTGCTTGACGCAGGCGTCGGAGAAGCCACGGATGTCGTTGATCCGGCCCGAGCCGGTTTCCCAATGCGCCATCGTGGCCCAGGTGGGTTTGTGTTCGGCGAGGGCCGTTTCGATGATGTCGGCGGTGACCGACTGGCCGTGCGGGACCTGGATGACGGTGGCGCTGGCGGGCTTGGGGTCGAGGGAGTTCGCCTTCAGGTCCTCCCGCGTTGCGGCCCGGGTGCGGACGGTCAGGGCGTCGATGCCGCTGAAGGTTCCGTTCACGAAGCAGACCACAGTGTCGCCCGGCAGGATGGCAGAGAAGAGGGCGTCAAGCCCGCTCCACCCCGTGCCGGCGACGCCGAAGGTGTAGGTGTTCTTGGTGCCCCAGACCTTGCGCAGCATGTGCTTGCATTCGATCATGCCGCGCAGGACGTCGGCCTGCATGTGGTCGGCGATGCCCGCCTGGGCAAAGGCCGCCAGAACCCGCGCGTCGGTGTTGCCAGGACCAGGGCCAGCGGCCAAAGTCTCGGGTATGACAAGTTGCGGAAAAAGTTCGGTGTCGGTCATGCGGCGCCCCTCCCAAGGCCTATGCGTCTGGACCGTCGTCGGGGCGGGACCTGCGACGCTTCCGGGTGCAGCGGAAGAAAGGTCGCGGGGTCTGCCGTGGACGTTGGTCCTTGCTGCACAGGAAAGCGGCAGTCGACAAATGTAACAACATTCCTATATCCTGCTTTTGGATATCTATTTGGGTGGGGTTATCCCTATCCATACCGGTGGGAATACGGTTGTATACCAACCAGAACCCACCCGAACGGGTAGGGTGAGGCGGTTTGATGGCGCTTTGGGACGATCAACAGAAGGTGGTAGCGGTAACGTTGATGCTGGCGGACTCCAATCCGCTGATGCTGACCGCGATGTCCGAGATCTTCGAGAAGGATCGCCGATTCTCCTTGGTCGCCACGGCGGCGACGGCCGAGGGATTCCTGGGCATGGTGATGCGCATGCCGGTGCAGGTGGGGGTGATCGACTGGAACCTGCCGGCGCTTGGCGGCGCGCGGCTGATCGACGTCTTGCGTGCACAGGCGAACGCACCGCGGCTGGTGGTCTATGCCGAGGATACCGGGGACGTCCCCCGGAAGGCGATGGCGGCGGGGGCGGCGGGGTTCGTCTCACGCTCCGAATCGGTGGAGCGGCTGTTGGAGACCTGTGCTGCCGTGGCGAAGGGGCAGATGGTGTTTCCATTCCTCGACGTGCGGGGGTTGAAGCAGGACCCGATTGAATCGCTGTCGCCAAGAGAGCGGACGCTGCTGGAGGCCCTGTCGAAGGGACTGACCAACCGGGAACTGTCGCGCGATCTGGAGATCAGCGAAAACACGGTGAAGTTTCACCTGTCGAACCTGTTCGAGAAGCTTTCGGTGAAGAACCGGGCACAGGCGATTGCGTTTTTCTACGCCAATCGCGCCTCGCGTGGCGAAATGTGATGCATTTTCGGGCTTGACGCGGGGGGCTGGCATCGCCGATGGGTAAGGCGGGTGCAGCTCCTGACTTAGGAGCCCAACATGTCTTTCCACGTCATCACGCAGGCCCCCGCGCGCCTGAACCGCAGCGAGCTGGCCGTTCCGGGCAGCGCCCCCCAGATGTTCGAGAAGGCCGCCGCGTCGGATGCGGATGTGATCTTCCTGGACCTGGAAGACGCCGTCGCGCCGGACGACAAGGCGCAGGCGCGCAAGAACATCATCAAGGCGCTGAACGAGCTCGACTGGGGCAAGAAAACCATGTCGGTGCGGATCAATGGCCTCGACACCCATTTCATGTATCGCGACGTGGTGGATGTGGTCGAGCAGGCGGGTGAGCGGCTGGACCTGATCATGATCCCGAAGGTCGGCACCGCGGCGGACGTCTATGCGGTCGACATGATGGTCACGCAGATCGAGGACGCGAAGGGCTACAAAAAGCGGATCGGGTTCGAGCATATCATCGAGACGGCGCTGGGGATGCAGAACGTCACCGAGATCGCGGGGGCGTCGAAGCGGAACGAGTCGCTGCATTTCGGGGTGGCGGATTATGCGGCCTCGACCCGGGCGCGGACGACGATCATCGGGGGGGTGAACCCGGATTATTCGGTGCTGACCGACAAGCTGGAGGACGGCTCTCGCCAGGTCCATTGGGGCGATATGTGGCACTATGCGCTGGCCCGGATGGTGGTGGCGGCGCGGGCGAATGGGCTGCGGCCGGTGGATGGGCCGTTCGGCGACTTTTCGGACCCGGACGGCTACCGGGCGGCGGCGAAGCGGGCGGCGGTCTTGGGGTGCGAGGGGAAGTGGGCGATCCATCCCAGCCAGATCGCGCTGGCCAATGAGGTGATGAGCCCGTCGGAGGCCGAGGTTACCCGGGCGCAACGGATTCTGGCGGCGATGGAGCAGGCGGCTGCCGAGGGCAAGGGGGCCGTCTCGCTGGACGGGCGGCTGATCGACTACGCCTCGATCCGTCAGGCGGAAGTGCTGGTCCAGAAGGCCCGGCAGATCGCGGCGGGGTAAGCCTGTCCACGCAGGACGAGTCTGGGCGTTCCTGCAATTCCAAGGGGTTGCGCGTGGGCGTTCAGGATAGCTTAACCATGTGATCGGCCGGTGGGAGGTCACTCCCACCGGCCTTCTGCTGTGCTGCGGTCGGAGCCTCCGGCGGGGATATTTGGGCCAGTATGAAAGCTGGACCCGGTGCGTGGGGTACAGCTCGCCCTATTCGACCGGGATCAGCGCGACGGCGACGCGGCGGCCTTCGCCGAGAAGGACGTTGTAGGTTCGGGCGGCGGTGGGGGAGGCCATCACCTCGACCCCGATCCCCTGCCCTTCCAAGGCCGCGCGGAACGCAGGCGGGACGTGGGCCACGTTGGCGCCGGTGCCGACAAAAAGGACGTCGATCTTGTCGACGAGGGACAGGGGCGCGGCGGTATCATTGTAGCCACCCCAGGGGCCGGCGTCCCAGGGGGTGATGAGGCAGGGGCCACGAAAGATGTGCCCGGCCACGCGGAAAAAGCCGGGGCCGTAACCCTCGATCGCCTTGGCCGTGCCGTAGGTGACTTCGGTGAGCCGCATCAGGCCGCCTTACGCATCGACGTTGGCAAATTCGCTCTTGTCCGATTTCTTCGGCTTGTCGCCCCGGTCGAGACCGATGAACAGGACCAGGTTCTTTGCGACGAAGATCGACGAATAGGTGCCAAGCACGACGCCAAGGAAGATCGCGAACGCAAAGCCGCGGATCACGTCGCCGCCAAAGACCAGCATCGCGCCCAGGGCAACCAGCGTGGTCACCGAGGTCATCAGCGTCCGGCTGAGCGTTTCGTTGACCGAAAGGTTCATCACGTCTTTCAGCGGCATCGTCTTGTACTTCAGCAGGTTTTCGCGCAAGCGGTCGAACACGACAACAGTGTCGTTGATCGAATACCCGAGGATCGTCAGCAGGGCCGCGATGATGGTCAGGTCGAACTTGAGCTGGAAGATCGCGAAGACGCCGATGGTGATGAAGATGTCATGGATCAGCGCGATGATCCCGCCCAGCGCGTACTGCCATTCGAAGCGCAGCCAGATGTAGACCGCGATGCCGAGGCTGGCGGCAACCATCGCGGTGACCGCTTTCCAGATCAACTCTCCCGAGACTTTTGGCCCGACGGATTCGACCGATGGAAAGGTGATCGACGGATCCAGCGCCTGCAAGCGGGCTTCGACCTCGGCGATGATCTCGGGGGTGATGGATTCGACGCCATCGACCGGCGCGATGCGCACCTGGGCGACATGCTGGTCTGCGGCGAAGGCAGGGTCGAAAACCTCGGTGATCGCGACGTCACCAAGATCAAGGCCATCAAGCGCAGAGCGGTAGGCACCGACGTCGACGGGCTGCGTCGCTTCGGTCCGGATCGTGGTGCCGCCGCGGAAGTCGATGCCGAAGTTGAGACCCATGACTGCCCAGGCGACGATGGCGACCACCGTCAGCAGCATCGAGCCGCCAAAGGTCAGCCACTGGTTCTTGAAGAAGTCGATGTTGGTCTTTTCGGGGGCAAGTCGGAAACGCCAGGCCATGATCTTCGCCTTATACCGTGATGGTCGCGGGCTTGCGCACGCGGAACCAGAATTCGACGATCAACCGGGTCACGTAGATGGCCGTGAAGACCGAGGTGATGATGCCGATGCCAAGGGTGATCGCAAAGCCGCGGACGGGGCCTGCGCCGACGGTGAACAGGACGGCCGCGGTGATGAAGGTCGTGATGTTGGCGTCAATGATCGCCGACAGCGCCCGTTCGTAGCCCAGTTCCACGGCCCGGCCTGGACTTTTGTTCAGGCGCAATTCCTCGCGGATGCGTTCGAATACCAGAACGTTTGCGTCGACGGCCATCCCGATGGTCAGAACGATGCCCGCGATGCCCGGCAGGGTCAGTGTCCCGCCAACCGCGGAAAGTGCAGCAAATATCAGCGCCATGTTGATCGCAAGGGCGATGTTGGCGAAGAGGCCGAAGAGACCGTAGCTTGCGACCATGTAGATCATGACCGCGCCGCCGGCGACCATCGCGGCAATCTTGCCGGCGTCGATCGAATCCTGCCCAAGTTCCGGGCCGATGGTGCGTTCTTCCAGGAAGGTCATCTCGGCTGGAAGCGCACCCGCGCGCAACAGGACGGCAAGGCGCGTCGATTCGTCGACGTCGAAGTTGCCGGTGATGATGCCCGAGCCGCCGGGGATGTGGCTTTGGATCACCGGGGCCGAGATCACCTCGTCATCCAGGATGATGGCGAAGGGCGCCCCGATATTGGCGGCGGTGTAGTCGCCGAAAGCGCGTGCGCCGGTCGTGTCGAAGCGGAAGCTGACGGCGGGCTGGCCGTTCTGGTCGAACGAGGGCTGGGCATCCACCAGATCCTCGCCCGAAACGACGGGCGTTTGTTCGACAATGTAATAGACCCCCTCTTCGTCCATCGAGGGGAGCAGCACGTTGCGCGGACCCGGTTCCGCGCCGGCGTCCGTCGTCCGGCTGATGACGGCGTTGAAGGTAAGCTGGGCGGTCTGCCCGATCAGGGCCTTAAGCTCCTGCGCCGAGCCGATGCCGGGGACCTGGATCAGGATGCGGTCGGTGCCCTGGCGCTGGATTGTGGGTTCCCGGGTTCCGGCCTCGTCCACCCGGCGGCGGATGATTTCCAGCGACTGCTGGATCGTGCGCTGGTCGGTGGCCTGCTTTTCGGCTTCCGACAGCTGGACGACGATGTCGTTGCCTTCCGAGGTTACGTCGATGGTGCTTTCCCCGACCCCGGTCAGCGTGACGACGCTGGAGCCAAGGGCGCGGACGGCCTCGATCGCCGCAGGCATGCCTTCGGGGTTCGAGACGGTGACCCGCAGCATATCCTCTGGCGAGGGGGCGCGGCGCACCGCACCAACCTGGTCGCGCAAGTCGCGAAGCGCATCGCGCACTTCGGGCCAGAGGGCGTCGATACGGGTTTTGTAAACGTCCGCGACCTGGACTTCAGCCAGAAGATGCGCCCCGCCCCGCAAGTCAAGGCCAAGGTTCATCAGGGCCGAGGGCAGGAAGCCCGGCCATTCGGCCAGGGCGGCCTGTTGTTCGGGTGTCGCGGAGCCCCCGGCGGCCTCGATGGCGGCAGCGGCGTCATTGTGGCGTTCGACCTGCGCGTAGAAAAGATTCGGGACTGCTGCCAGGATGCCCCAGCCGCAAACCAACAGGATGAGAACGCGCTTCCACAGCGCCATCGATTCCATGATTTCGGACCTAGTTCGTTGCCGGTTCGGTCTTGTTCAGGACGGTCGTGATGGTGTGCTTCAGGACCTTGACCTTGACGCCATCGGCGATCTCGACCTCGACCATGCCGTCTTCCTGGACCTTCGAGACCTTGGCGACGATCCCGCCCGAGGTCACGACCTGATCGCCGCGGCGCAGCGCCTCGACCATGGCGCGGTGTTCCTTCATCTTCTTCTGCTGCGGACGGATCAGCAGGAAGTAGAAGATCACGAAGATCAGGATAATCGGCAGGAACTGCGCGAAGACGGCGGCACCTCCGGGCGCGGCTGCGGCGTCCTGGGCGAAAGCGGGCGTGACGAACATGGGCATCCTTTCCTGCGGGGTCGGAGGGTCGGTCTTGCCGCCCCCCTTTGGGATTGTCGGCTGATGTAAGGCCTTTCGCGGCGCTTTGCCAGAGGGGGCGCGCGGTTCGCGTCTGGGGCGACGGCTTCCCCCCTGCCGCGATATCGGGCATAAGCGCCAGCGTACCAATCCACTGAGGTCTGCCATGCACGATATCCGCTTCATCCGCGAGAACCCGGCTGCCTTCGATGCGGCGCTGTCGCGTCGGGGGCTGGCGCCGCTGTCGGCGGATTTGCTGACCATCGACGAGGCGCGGCGGGCGAAGATCCTGGCGGCAGAGACGGCCGCGGCGGCGCAGAATGCGGCGTCGAAGGACGTGGGTGCAGCGAAGGCGCGCGGGGATAATGCCGAGTTTGAACGGCTACGCGCGCTGGTGGCCGAGAAGAAGGCCGAGGGCGCGCGGCTGACCGAGGAAGCCGGGGCCGAGGATGCCCGGCTTCGCGATGCCTTGATGCGGATCGCGAACCTGCCGCTGGACGAGGTCCCCGAGGGCCCGGACGAAAGCGGGAACGTGGAAATCCGGCGCTGGGGCTCGCCCCGTGTCTTGGACTTCAAGCCGTTGGAACATTTCGATATTCCGGCTGCGAAGGGCGGGTTGGATTTTCAGACTGCAGCCAAGCTTTCGGGCAGCCGCTTTGTCGTGCTGCGCGGTGCGGTGGCTCGGGTGCATCGGGCGCTGGCGCAGTTCATGCTGGACCTGCACACCTCGGAGCATGGGCTGGCCGAGACCTGGACCCCGGTCCTGGTCAAGGAAGACGCCATGTACGGCACCAACCAGCTGCCGAAATTTGCCGAGGACAGCTATCAGACGACGAATGGTTGGTGGCTGATCCCGACGTCAGAGGTGACGCTGACCAACTCGGTCGCGGGGGATATCCTGGACGAGGGCGCGCTGCCGCTGCGCCTGACGGCGCACACGCATTGCTTCCGGTCCGAGGCAGGGTCGGCGGGCAAGGATACCACGGGCATGCTGCGCCAGCACCAGTTCGAGAAGGTCGAGATGGTGACGATCTGCACGCCGGAAACCGCTTTGGCCGAACACGACCGCATGACCAAATGCGCCGAGGCCGTGCTGGAGCGGCTGGGCCTGCCCTACCGCACCATCGTCCTTTGCACCGGCGACATGGGATTCGGCGCGCAGAAGACGCATGATCTTGAGGTCTGGCTGCCGGGGCAGAACACCTTCCGCGAGATTTCCTCGGTGTCCACCTGCGGCCAGTTCCAGGCGCGGCGGATGAATGCGCGCTATCGTCCTGCCCGTTCCGAAAATGCAGGCGGCAAGCCCGAGTTCGTGGCGACGCTGAACGGCTCGGGCCTGGCGGTGGGGCGCTGCCTGATCGCGGTCCTGGAGAACGGACAGGAGGCCGATGGCTCGGTGACTTTGCCTGCGGCGCTGGTGCCCTATCTTGGCGGCAAGACCCGGATCACGGCCGAGGGCGTGCTGGTCTGACGCAGGAGCCGATGGAAGGGTCGCGGGTTCCCCCTACCCTGTTGTTTTTCATGGAGGCCGGAATGTCCCGACCGCTTGCGCTGATCCTGTTCCTGGCCACCATCGCATTCGCCGTGGCGCCCTTCATCACGCCGCCTTTCACCGGATATCGGCCCGGCCAGTTCCCGGTCGAAATTGTCCGCCCGGCCATCCAGCCGGCGGGCTATGCCTTTGCGATCTGGTCGGTGATCTATCTGTGGCTCATCCTCCACGCGGGATATGGGCTGTGGAAGCGGAAGGACGATCCGGCCTGGGTCCGGGTGCGGCCTGCGCTGACGGTGGCGCTGCTGCTGGGGACGGTTTGGCTGGCGATTGCCGGGGCAAGCCCGATCTGGGCGACGGCGGTGATCCTGGTGATGGCGGCAGCTGCGATCACGGCCTTTCTGCAGGCCCCGACCGAGCCGGACCGCTGGTTGCTGTCCGCTCCGCTGGCGATCTTTGCGGGCTGGCTGACGGCGGCCTCGCTGGTGTCGACCGGGGTGCTTCTGGCGGGTTACGGCTACGCCGGGAACGAGGAGGCTGCCTATGACATGCTGGGCGTCATCCTGATCCTGGCGCCGTTGATCCAGTCTCGGCGGCCCCGCATGCCGGTCTACTCGCTGACGATTGGCTGGGCGCTGATTGGCGTGGCAGTGGCGAACTGGGGCGCTGGGACCTATGTCGCTGGCGCGGCGCTGGGGATCGGTGCGGTGGTGTTGGCGGCGGCAGTCTGGTTCTGGCGGCGCGCATAGCGGAGCCAAATTCCTTGAGTAAGGAATTTGACAAGAATTTTACTTAAAATTCTTGGGCTTACTGCCCGGTGTTCTTTTCCTTGTGCTTGCGCAGGCGCGACGGCGTGTGGAACTTGCGGTCCTTCCACGGATTCTCGTTGCCCTGGCTGCGCAGGAACACCCGGATCGGTGTGCCCGGCATGTCGAAATGGTCGCGCAACCCGTTGACCAGATAGCGCCGGTAGCTTTCCGGAAGCTCGTCGGGGCGTGAGCACTTGATCATGAAGCCAGGCGGCCGGGTCTTGGCCTGCGTCATGTAGCGCAGCTTGATCCGGTGGCCGCCGGGGGCTGGCGGCGGGTGCGCCTCGGTCATCGCGCCAAGCCAGGAGTTCAGCTTGGCGGTCGGGATGCGGCGGTTCCAGACGTCATGCGCCTTGCGGATCGCGTCGTGCAGGCGGTCAAGGCCCCGTCCGGTCTTGGCGCTGACGGTGATCAGCGGCGCGCCGCGCAGCTGCGGCAGAAGGCGGTCGAACATCTCTTTCAGCTCGGGCAGCTTTTCCTGCTTTTCGTCTTCCAGGTCCCACTTGTTGACTGCGACCACGACAGCGCGGCCTTCGGTCTCGGCGAAGTCGGCGATGCGGAGATCCTGCACCTCGAACGGGATTTCGACGTCCAGAAGGACGACGACCACTTCGGCAAAGCGCACGGCGCGGATGCCGTCAGAAACGCTGAGTTTTTCCAGCTTTTCGGTGATCCGGGCCTTCTTGCGCATGCCCGCGGTGTCGAAGATGCGGATCGGGGTGCCCTGCCATTCGGCGCGGACCGAGATCGCGTCGCGAGTAATTCCGGCCTCGGGGCCTGTGAGCAGGCGGTCGTAGCCAAGGATCTTGTTGATCAGCGTCGATTTTCCGGCGTTCGGGCGGCCAATCACGGCGATCTGCAGCGGTTTCTTTGCCGTCGGGTAATGGGCGGTCTCGTCCGCCTCAAGTTCGGCGTCGGCTTCGGAAAGATCGATGTCGACTTCGGGGGCGTTCTCGGCCTCACGCTCGGCGAATTCGCCTTCGAGGGGTTTCAGCTCGCGGTAGAGGTCATCCATCCCCTCGCCGTGTTCGGCAGAGATGCGGATCGGTTCGCCAAGGCCCAGGGAGTAGGCCTCCAAAGCGCCGGCATCACCGGCCTTGCCTTCGGCCTTGTTGACGGCAAGGAAGACGCGGGCGTTCTTCTTGCGCAGGATGTCGGCGAAGACTTCATCGGTTGGGGTGACGCCGACCCGGCCGTCGATGACGAAGAGGCAGGCGTCGGCCATCTCAACCGCGCGTTCGGTCAGGCGGCGCATCCGGCCCTGAAGGCTGTCGTCGGTGACTTCCTCAAGCCCGGCCGTGTCGATCACGGTGAAGCGCATGTCGAAAAGCTTGGCATCACCCTCGCGCAGGTCGCGGGTCACGCCGGGCTGGTCGTCGACCAGCGCAAGCTTGCGGCCCACGAGGCGGTTGAAGAGCGTCGACTTGCCCACATTGGGGCGTCCCACGATGGCGAGGGTAAAGGTCATGGTCTAGGTCCGGCAATGGCGAAGCGGTTGCCATACACGGGATGGCCCCTAGCGGAAAGCGTGAAGTTGCCCGTTGCCGCCAACGACATACATCGTGCCGCCCGCGACGGCGGGTTGCGCGGCCGCTCCGCCGGGGATTTCGGCGGTGTAGGCCAGCGTGCCGTCCGTGGGGTCGAAGGCGCGCAGCAGGCCGTCGGAGGAGACGACCATGATGCGCCCACCCGCCAGGACCGGCCCGTAATGGGCGAAGATGCCCTTGCGGCGCTTGGGCTTGTCGTTGGTGAAATAGGGCATCTCGACGGCCCAGATCACCTCGCCCGTGCTCGCATCAAGGCGCACGAGTTTGGCTTCGTCGTTCACCAGGAAGAGCGAGCCACCCGCAACGGCGACGGGGCCGAGAGCGCCCTCACCAGCAGACCAGATCCGTTCGCCCGAGGAGGCGGACATGGCGACAGTGCGGCCGTTGCCGGTCCCGGCGAAGATGGTCTTGCCGGCGATGACGGCGTCTCCGGTGACGTCCGCGGTCAGGGCATAGGCGCGGCCAAGGCGCTTGCCGGCCAGCGAGGATTGCCAGACCTTGGTGCCGCCGCCGATCTTCAGGACGGCCATCAGGTCACCCGCAGCCGAGGGGAAGATCACCGCCCGGTCGCCGATGGTGGGGGCGGCAGAGCCGACATAGGCGGTCTTGCCGGGGGTGCCGATGACCTGCCAGATCACCTTGCCGTCGGCCGCATTGATCGCCCAGGCGGACCCATCGCGGCCCGAGACGTAGACGGCTTCTCCGTCCGTGGCGGGTGCGCCGCTGATCGGCGCATCGACACGCTGGCGCCAGATCACCGCACCAGAGGCTGCGTCCAGGGCGACAAGCTCGCCGTAGCCGGTGGTGGCGTAGACCCGGCCCCCTGCAGTGGCAAGGCCGCCCGAGGACTGGCCGCCGCCCTTGTCGAAGCTGGCGGTCAGGTCGGTGGACCAGAGTGTGCCTCCACTGGTAGAGGTGGCGGTCACGCCGGTGCCGGAGTCGATGGTGTAGATGCGCCCGTCGGCGACGACGGGGGCGACCGAAATGCGGTTCTTGCGGTTGGAGCCGGAACCGATGTTGGCCGACCAGACACGCTGCGGTGTGGCCGACAGCGCGGCATGCGGCATCAGGTGACGCGCGTTGCCGGCGCGGTGGGTCCAGTCACCGCCGGTCTGCGGTCCCAGCGAAATGGCGACGCTCAGGTTCTCTGGGGCAGCGGGGGCCGTCGGGGCCGGTTGGCCCTCGACCGGGACCGAGGCCGCCAGGTCGGCGCGGACCGGGAAGCGTTCGCCCGAAAGGATCACTTCGCGCTGCCCGCAGGCCGCCAGAAGGGCCAGCAGACCGATCCCGGTCACCAGCCTGCCGCCCATCTGCCTGACCTTCATGCCTGCCACCTGAATCGACATTTCCGATCTTTCCATCCCGTGTCTCAGCCGCCCGCGGTTTCGGGCAAGGTGCCGCCCAGCGCGGTGACGACCTGCGCCAGCCGCGCCCGAAGCGAGGCCGAAGCCTCTTGATCCTGCATCAGGGAGGTCAGGGCGGCGATCGCCTCGTCCGGCTTTCCCTCTTCGATCAGAAGGTAGGCCAGCTGTTCCTCGGCCAGCGCGCGGTAGGGACGCCCTGGGGCCGCGATGCCTTGCAGGGCGGTCCGCCGCTCGGCCAAGGGCTGGTCGGTCCCGGCCACCAGCACGCGGCGCAGCGTGGCAAGGTCGCGGTAGGGAACGGCAAGCGTGGTGTCCGCCGCCACCTTGTCAAGCGCGGCCAGCGTCGTGGCTTTGTCCTCGTCGGGGTCAGAGGCAAGGATCAGCTGCAGGACGGCCGTCTGTTCGGTCGCCGACGGCACGGCGGCCAGCGCCTCGCGGCGTTCTTCGGGCGTACCCTGGTCAAGCGCGTCGATCAGGGCGTTGCCGAAAGCCTCGGCCCGGGCGGTCTCGCGCGAGTTCGACCATTCGGTCCAGGCCGTGCCACCGACAAGGCCCAGAATCAGGACCACGCCGACCCAGCCGTATTGGCGGAACAGCCGGAACAAACGGTCGCGGCGCACCTCTTCGGTGACTTCTTCGATGAAGCTGTCGGGATTGCTCAACGCCGTTGCCTCTGCTTTCGTTTTCCCCGTCTTACAGGCAAAGCCCGCACATTGCCAAGCCCTGCCCCGTCCGGGCGGCGGTCAGAAGTCCGTAGGCAGGCCCAGCGCTTTGCGGAACCCGGTGATCCAGGCGTCATATCCCTGCGGCAGCGTGCCCGCAGACTGCATCTCTTGCAGGATCGTCAGCGCCTCCTGGTTCTCGGCCGTGGGGTCTTGCAACAGAAGCGCCGTCTGGTCCAGGGCGCGAACGACGTCGATCTTGTACCAGGGATCGTCCGGATAGGCGGCGGCAAGGTCGCGCATGATGCGCAGCGACTCTTCCTGGTGCGTCAGCGCGGTTTCAAAGTCATTGCGGTCCTTCAGCGCGGTGGCGACGCTGGCCTGGCTGAGCGCAAGGTTGCGATACCACAGCGGGTTGGACGGGTCCTGCGCCACCAGCCAGTCGCGCAAGGCAAGCGCGTCCTGGTGGCTTTTCAGCGCGGCGGCGACGTCTCCTGTGGCACTTTGCGCGTCGCCCAGCCGTTCCAGCGCCAGGGCCAGGTCATTGGCCCAGGCGGTGCTGTAGGGGTCGACGTCCAGCAGAGCGTTGCCCTGGTCCACCATCGCCTTGAACGTCTGCCCGGCGGCCTTGTTGTCGCCAAGTGCCGCCTGCGCATCGCCCAGCCGGTTCAGCGTCACCAGCCGGTCATGCATGTGGTCGGTCACCTCGGGTCCCAGCTGCAAAAGCCGGTCGGCGGTCTCCAGCGAGGCCGTCGCCACGGCAACCGCCTCGCTGTTGCGGCCAAGCTGCATCAGGGTCGAGGCGTGGATGTTCTGCGCGATGGAGAGGTCGCGCAAGGCCAGCGTGTCGCCTGGGGCCGCGCCCGCAAGCAGGGTCTGGCGCGCGACGGCATCGGCGATCAGCGGCTCGGCGGCGGCAGGGTCGCCCTCGGCCAGGTCCAGTTCAGCCATCGCGCTGAGGGAAAGTGCGGCATCACGCTGAAAGCGCGGGAGCGGGTCGGCATCGGCGACGGCAAGCCGCAGCGTCAGGGCGGATTGCAGTGTCTCGCGCGCGCCCAGGCTGTCGCCCATTGCGGCCTTGATGTCCGAGATCTTCTGCAGGGCAAGGCCAAGGTCGGCCTGCCGGGTCGGCTCGTCCGGGATCAGCGCGACGATGTTTTCGGCGATGGCGCGGGCGGTTTCCTGCGCCTCAAGCGCGGCGACAAAGTCGTTCGCGGCGAAATGCAGGTCGCCCATCCGGTCCAGGCTGACCAGCAGGTCCTGCTGCCAGACCATGTTCGTCGGATCAAGAGCCGCCAGGTTCTGCCGGATCGACAAGGCCGCCTGATGCGCCAAAAGCGCCGAGTCGGTGTCCCCAAGGAAGCGCTGCACATCGCCGATGCGGTCAAAGTTGATCGCAAGGTCGCGCTGGCGCGGCTTGTTGTCGGGGTCGAGGGCGGCCAGTTCCTCGCGGATGGTCAGGGCCTTGCCGTAGGTGTCCAGCGCGGCCGGGTAGTCGCCTTCGTCGACCAGCATGTCGCCGATGCGTTCATAGCTGACCGACAGGTTGCGGCGGATCACCGTGTCGCCGGGGTAGTCGGCGACCAGGCCCTCCGATATCGCCAGCGCGGTCTGGAAGGCGGCTTTGGCACCCTCTTTGTCGCCCAGATCCAGCTTGGCGTCGCCGATGCGTTCCTGGGTGTACGAGATGTCCATCCGGTAAGTGACATTGGTCGGGTCGCTGTCAAGCAGGGTCTGGGCGATCCCCAGCGCCTCGACATGGGCGTCAAGCGCGCCCTGGGCGTTGCGGCGGGCCAGGCGGATCGACCCCACGCGGTTCACCGCCACCTGCCGGTCGCGCATCAGGTCGACGTCGTCGGGCATCTGGTCGGCCTGCCACTGCGAGAATTCAAGCGCGCTGGCATAGGCGGTTTCGGCTTCCTTGAGGTAGCCCTGCTGTTGCAGCACCATGCCAAGGTCATTCAGCGACCAGACCAGTTCCCGGACCCATTCGACATCGGTCGGATCGGCCTCGATCCGTGCCTGCGCAAAGGTCGCGCGGGTGTTGTAAGCCGACCAGGCGGCCTCGGTATTGCCAGCGACCAAGTGCAACTCGCCCAGCGATGTCAGCGTCGTGACATAGGAAAACTGCGCCTCGCGGTCAATGTCGGCAGAGACCTCGGCATAAAGGGCGGCGGCTTTCGTCAGGTCCGAGATGGCAAGATCGTAGCGCAGGTCCGTCTTGGCCGCGTTGGCGTTCAGCATGTGGGTCGCCGCTTCCGACAGGGTGCGGGACAGGAACGTCTCCTTGATCGTGGTGCGGGCGGTGGCGTCGATTTCCGCCGCATCGGTCAGAAGCGACCGGGCGGCGTCGAAGGCACCCAGGGTCAGCTGTTCTTCGGCCTGGGCCCGCAAGGTGGCGACACGGGGGTCGTCGGACTGGAACTTCTGCAGCTCGGACTGGAAGCTTTCGTAGGATTGCGCGGCCTCGGCCAGCATTGCGGCGCGTTCCTCGGGCGTCTGGGCGTCGAGGTCAGCGGACAAGAGAGCGGCGTACAGCGGCGCAAGCGGCAGGTTGCGGGCGGTGGCAAGGGTTTCAACCTCGGCCCGGATGTCGGGGGTCAGGTTGGCCATCGCGATGAGCAGCTGGTCGCGTTCGGGAAGCGCGCCCTGGCCGGTGATGAAGACAAGCTCGGGCAAGCCGGATTCGATGTAGGGCAGCTGCTTGCCGCGGCTGCGGTCGTAGACGTCCTGCTGGACAAGCGTAAGCGCCGTGCGCAGTTCGACCCCGGCGGTGGCGAAGTGGCGGACCAGGGCCGAGGTGAAGGGCGAATTCGTGCCGTCGCCGTCCGAGGCGGTCTCGCCAGGGGCGGCGGCGAAGGCGAAAAGAACGCCGTCGGCGCGGCCGATGCGACCAAGGCCGGGGGTAGGTTTCGGGGCGGTGGGCGGGTCGTCGTCCAGAGCGGCGGCACCGCGCCCCTCGGTTCCGCCACCCGCAAACGGGTCGTCGCGGCACGCGTCAAGCAGGATGATGGCGACGGGGGCGACGGACTGGATCACCGCTTGCGCCTCGGACAAAGGCAGCGAGGTCTCGGCAAGCCTGGCGGCCGAGGAGGCGTCGGCGTCGGTGGGCAGAAGGTAGTTCACCCCGTCGATGGCAACTCCGTGGCCTGCGAAGAACAGAAGCGCCACGTCAGCCGCGGCGGCGTCTTCCTTGAAGTCTTCCAGCGCGCGGCGGGTGCGCTTGAGGTCGCGGTTGGTCTCGACAAACACCTGGAAATCCAGGTTTTCCAGAACCGTTTCCAGGGCGCGGGCGTCGTTGGACGGGTTCTCCAGCGGGCGGATCGACTGGTAGTCGTCGGCGGCGATCAGAAGAGCCACGCGCTTTTCAGCCAGTGCGACGGTGACGCCGCACAGCCAAAGGATCAGGCCAAATCCGAGACGCCGCAGAAGCATCGCTCCCTCCCGAAGGGTGGCGGCAGAATGCTGAAGCCTGACCGGATGGTCAAAGGAAAAAGCCTGTCATCTTGCGGGCTTCACGGGCCCGAGAGCGGTCAGGACCCCGCCGCGACACGTGCCGCTGGGGTCACGTCTGCAGCAAGGCCCAGCGCGCCGTCTTCGACCTCGATTTCGCCCTCCATCACCTGGCGCTGCCACATGGCGTGATAGACGCCGCCAAGGTCCAGAAGTGCGTCGTGGGTGCCGCGTTCGATCACCTTTCCCTCTTCCAGCACCAGGATCTGGTCGGCGTCGGCGATGGTGGACAGCCGGTGCGCGATGGTGATGACGCTGCGGCCCTGCCCCATCTCGGCCAGGCTTTCCTGGATGGACCGTTCGGTCTGGGTGTCCAGAGCGGAGGTCGCCTCGTCCAGGATCAGGATCGGCGGGTTTTTCAGAAGCGTCCGCGCAATGCCGACGCGCTGCTTTTCGCCGCCCGAAAGCTTCAGCCCGCGTTCGCCGACCTTGGTCTCATACCCCTCGGGAAGCCGCGACACGAAGTCATGGATACGCGCGGCGCGGGCGGCGGCGACGATCTCGGCTTCCGTGGCGTTGGCCTTGCCGTAGGCGATGTTGTAGCGGATCGTGTCGTTGAACAGGACGGTGTCCTGCGGCACGACCCCGATCTTGGCGTGAAGCGAGGTCTGCGTCACGTCGCGCAGGTCCTGCCCGTCGATCCGAACCGCGCCCGACGTCACGTCATAAAAGCGGAACAGCAGCCGCCCGATGGTGGACTTGCCGCTGCCAGAGTGTCCCACCAGCGCCAGCTTCTGGCCGGGCTTCAGCGTGAACGTCACGCCTTTCAGGATTTCCCGCGTCGGTTCATAGCCGAAGTGGACGTTGTCGAAGGTGATCTCGCCCGCAGTGACCTCCAGCGGTTTGGCGTCAGGGGCATCAACGATTTCAGCGGGCTGGCCCAAGAGACCGAACATCTCGCCCATGTCGACAAGGGCCTGCCGGATCTCGCGGTAGACGGTGCCAAGGAAGTTCAACGGCATGGTGATCTGGATCATGTAGGCGTTGACCATGACGAAATCGCCCACGGTCAAAGTGCCCGCACGGACGCCCAGGGCGCTCATCCCCATGACGATGACCAGGCCGGTGGTGATCAGGGTCGCCTGGCCCATGTTCAGGAACGACAGCGACAGGCCGGTCTTGACGGCGGCGGTTTCATACTGCCGCATCGCGCCGTCATAGCGGTCGGCCTCGCGCTGTTCGGCGTTGAAATACTTGACGGTTTCGTAGTTCAGAAGGCTGTCGATGGCCTTCTGGTTGGCGTCGGTGTCCTGGTCGTTCATCTCGCGCCGCAGCTTCACGCGCCATTCGGTGACGGTGAAGGTGAACCAGACATAAAGCGCGATGGTGACAACGACGACGGCAGCGTATTGCCAGCCGAAGACCAGGGCGAAGATCACCGCGACCATCGTCAGTTCCAGGATCAGCGGCCCGATGGACAACAGCATGAAGCGCAACAGGAAATCGACGCCCTTCACCCCGCGCTCGATGATCCGGGACAGACCGCCGGTCTTGCGGGTGATGTGGTAGCGCAAAGAGAGCTGGTGGATGTGGGTGAAGGTCTCGATCGCCAGGCGGCGGATCGCACGCTGGCCGACGCGGACGAACACGGCATCACGCAGTTCTCCGAAGACCACTGCGCCAAGCCGGGCAAGGCCGTAAGCCACAACCAGCCCCACCGCGCCAAGGCCGATCAGCGCGCGCGGGTCCGATCCCGCCTCGTTCGACAGGCTGTCGACGGCCAGCTTGTATAGGTACGGGGTCGAGACCGAAACCAGCTTTGCCGCGACCAGGAACAGAAGGGCCAGCACCACGCGGCGCTTCACCCAGGCCTGCCCCTCGGGCCAGAGGTAGGGTGCCACCCGGCGGATGGTGGTCATGGCCGGAGCGCGGGCGGTGCTGGCGTCGGCGGAAGTCACGGTCGAGGTGGTACGGCGCATCGGGTGTCCTGGCCCGCCAACGGCGTTGCGCGGCGGTCGTGCTTGGGGTAATGTCAATTCAAGGCTTCTTGAATAGTTGAACGATGGATCGAAGTAAAGCCCTCGCCGCCCTTTCGGCACTGGCTCACGAGACCCGGCTTGACCTGATCCGCCTGCTGACCCCGCAGGGCGAAGACGGCATGGCTGCGGGCCAGATCGCCGAGACGCTGGGCATCGCGGCACCGCGCCTGTCGTTCCACCTGTCCGCGCTGGAGCAGGCGGGCCTGTTGCGGTCGCGCAAGGTGGCGCGGAACGTCTTTTACAGCGTCGATCCGGCGGGGATCGGCCAGACGATATCCTATGTCCTGAACGATTGCTGTTCGGATCATCCCGAGGTGCTGGCTGCGTGCACGCACAAGCCTCAGGGTGGGCTGGCGGTCTCGTTGGCGGTTTCGGGGACCGAGAAGACCTGACCGGGGTAGATCAGGTTCGGGTCCTTGATCTTGTCCCTGTTCGCCTCGAACACCTGCACATACAGAACCCCATCGCCGTAGCGTTCCTGCGCGATCCCCCAAAGGGTGAAGCCGGGCTGCACCGTGACGGTCACCGGGGACGCAGCGGCGGCCGGGGCATCGGCCTGGGCGGCTGCGGGGGCCTCGGGGGTCTGGGGGGCCTCGGGGGTCTGGGGGGTGGTGGCGGACGGGTCCAGCGCGGCGATCTCGGCCGGGTCGGCTTCGGGGTCCTCGGGCATCGCGGGCTGGGCCGGGGCTGCGGTGGCGGCAGTCTCCTGCAACGCGGGTTCGGGGGTGGCGCGTTCGGAGCTTCCCGGTTCCGGGGCAGCGCCCTGCACTTCGGCAAGCGCCTCCAGCGTCTCACGCTTGAAGGGCGTCTCGAAGCGCGAGGTCACCTTGCCCGCTGCGTCCAGCTGATCGACCCGCAGGGAGTAGACCCCGGGCGCGGTGTCGGGAAGCGCCGTGCTCCACAGGCCCGTCTCGGGGATTTGCAGGGTCAGCTTTTCGGCATTGTCGAGGTAGATCCGCAAACCCGACCCGGGCGCACCGCGTCCGCCGACCTGCACCTCCCCTTCTGGCGTGTAGGTGATGGTGTCGATCATCACGGTGGTCGACAGCGCGGTCTCGGGGCGGGCTGGTTCCTGCAGGACAACGGCACCGTCGTCGGAAAGAAGCAGGGCCGGAGGCGCATCAGACGCTGCTGCGGCCGTCTCTTCGGCTGCGCCATCGGTTTCCGAGGTTGCTTCGGCGACGGTCTCGGCGGTGGGCCCGGCGATGGGACCAAGCGCCACCATCTGCTCCGACAGGACCGGGGGCTGATCTGCAAGACCCATGGACAGCCACATCAGACTGGGCGCGGGATTGGGTGGCAGCGTGAAGAGAATGGCGAAATCGCCCGACGCGGTGGCCTGACCACTGGCGACAACGGTGTCACCCACCACGACCGACACGGTCGCCCCCGGCGCTGCGTTCCCCGAGACGACGGCCGACCCGTCCCCGGCGACGCGCCAGGTGTCGATCACCGGCGCGGCGGGAGGGGCGGCTTCGGGTGCGGCGGCTTCGGGTGCAGGTTCGGCTGAAACCTCGGTGGCGGGCTGCCCGGCCTCGGGCGCTTCAGTCACGGGCGCTTCGGTCACTGTCTTTTCAGTGACGGGCGTTTCAGTGACGGGCGTATCAGTGACGGGCGCATCGGATTCGGGATCGGTCGAAGCCGGTTCAGAACCGGCGGTTTCGGGGGCGGCGGGTGCGGTAGCGGCCGGTTCGGATGCAGCCGGTGCGGTTGCAGAGGGATCGGTAAGGGCGACGGACGCGGGCACGGGCCGGAAGGCTTGCCAGCCGAACCACCCTGCCCCGGCCAGCAGCGCCGCGGCCAGTGCCACCACACCCAGCCGCGTTCCCCGGCCCAAGGCCCCGAATGCCGACATCCGCGTCTCCCCTTCGGCGGTTCGCGCCGCTTTGCGTTTCTTGTGATCAGGAATCTCTATATGACGGGGCAAAGCAACTGTTTTCAGGCCATGCCATGACCCTTCGTTCTGTCTGCGTCTTCTGCGGCTCGCGTCCGGGCCGGAACCCAGCCCATGCGACCGCAGCCCGCGAGACCGGCGCGATGCTGGCTCGCAACGGCTGGCGGCTGGTTTACGGGGCCGGAGATGTGGGCCTGATGGGCGAAGTGGCGACAGCGGCCGGGGCGGCAGGGGCTCCGATGCTGGGCGTGATCCCGATCCACCTTCTGGGGCGCGAGCGGAGCGAACGCGACCGCGCGGCGATGGTCGTGACCGAGGACATGCACGAGCGCAAGAAGGTGATGTTCATGAACTCGGACGCCGTGGTGGTGCTGCCGGGGGGCGCGGGGTCGCTGGATGAGTTTTTCGAGGTCCTGACCTGGGCGCAGATCGGGTTGCACCGAAAGCCGATTTTCCTGGTCAGCGTCGACGGCTACTGGCAGCCCCTGCTGGCCCTGATCGACCACGTCGTCGACGAGGGCTTCGCCGACCCGTCCGTGCGCGGGCTGTTCCGGCTGGTCGCCAACCCCGCCGAACTTGATGCGGCGCTGCAGGCCAGCTTTGCGGCGGGCCGGAACTGAAAGCGGCCCGCAGATCGCTCTGCGGGCCGTTTTGCCTGACTGTGCGGTGACTTACAGCGCCGCAGCGACGGCTTCCCAGTTCACCAGCTTGTCCAGGAAGTTGGTCAGGTAAGCCGGACGCTTGTTGCGGAAGTCGATGTAGTAGCTGTGCTCCCACACGTCGCAACCCAGAAGGGCCGTCTGGCCGAAGCAGAGCGGGTTCACGCCGTTTTCGGTCTTGGTGACCTTGAGGCTGCCGTCCTTGTCCTTGACCAGCCAGGCCCAGCCCGAGCCGAACTGGCCCGCACCGGCGGCAGAGAAATCGTCCTTGAACTTCTGGACCGACCCGAAGCTGTCGGTCAGCGCCTTTTCCAGCGCACCCGGCATACCCTTGTTTTCACCCGGAGCCATCCAGGTCCAGAACTGGGCGTGGTTCCAGTGCTGCGAGGCGTTGTTGAAAATGCCGTTCTGGGCAACCGCACCGGCCTGGTAGGTGCCGCGGATGATGTCCTCGACGGATTTGTTCTCCCACTCGGTGCCGGCGATCAGCTTGTTGCCGTTGTCGACATAGGCCTTGTGATGGAGGTCGTGGTGATACTCCAGCGTCTCCTTCGACATGCCAAGCGAAGCGAGCGCGTCGTGGGCATAGGGCAGATCGGGAAGGGTGAAGGCCATTGGAATACTCCTGTTGATTGCTTGCGACGAATAAGAGGTCTCGACGCGGGAAGGTCAAGGCCAAGCGGCATCAAGAGAACGGTTGTGCGGGGAAAGAGGTTCCCGAAGACCGCCAAGGGCGGGTCAGACCGGCGTGCAGCGACCGCGCCCCTCGAAGCTGTTGGTGTAGTCGCCTCCCGGCGAGGCGCGGACGACCAAAGTCTTGTCGGCTTTGAAGAAGGACGCGCGGAACTGCATGTTGGCGGTCTGGCCCGTGCGGTTCGTCATCCGGACTCTCCAGGTCAGGACCAGCTTCTTTGCCGTATCCTCGGACACCTGGGCTGTCATCGGCTGCTCGTCGTTGAAATACAGGATCAGCCCATCCGAGACGATCGCCCGCCCGCTGTCCGCATCATGCTGCAGGATGTAGACGTCGGTGATATAGCCGCCCCCGGCGTTGGAGCGGGTGATGCTGCACTCCAGGGTAAGGGCCTGCAGGACCGAGGGAAACGCAACAAGGACGGCAGAAAACACAAGGCTGCGAAGGGTCATGCGATCACTCGTCCGGGCTACCAGGGCCCAGTGAAGCGAACGGCGACAGCCCCGTCAAGAGAGCCGTCGCCGCACCGCTGTCAACGCTGTGGCGCGCCGGTCAAAGCTCGCTGCCCGGCTGGGCGGAATGGGTCAGAAGCCCCATCACATAGCCGGCGACCGAGCGGAAGCAGACGACAGTGTAGCCGTTATCCTGCTGCCACATCGCCGCGGCGACCTGGGCGGCGCGGGTGCGGCGCAACTCGCCGGGTTCCAGCGCTTCGAAGTCCACCGGGGACAGCTTGCGCAGCACGTCGGCGGCCTTGTCGCCCTCGACCCGGAAGATCGCGCGGGCGTCCGAGACGTCGACGGCAAGGTGGTGTTCACCCGCCAACGCCTTGGCAAGGGACGCCAGGGCTGCAGTGACCTCGGCATAGGGAACGACCAGCAGGTATTCGTCCGGGCTCATCCAGCCGCAGGCCTTGTCGCCATTGACCTCGATCCGCCGGGTTGCGGGCAGTTTGGTGCCGGTGACGGCTTTCACCGCCTTCTCCAGCGCCTTCACGCCCTTGGCGCGCAGGGTGATCATGCCAAGGGGGCCGATCTCGCGGATCGCAGCGAAGCCCTGGAAGCTGGCGCCATTCAGGGCGCTGACCGGGTTAGACATTCTGCTTCTCCCCATCCTTGTCGAAGAACATCGTGTCGCGGACACGGGCCTTCACGGTGCCGCCTGCGGCGGTGTTGAACTCCACGATCTCGCCCATGCGGGTGGGGCCGTGCTTCAGAAGCCCCATCGCGATGCCGCGCTTGAGGGTGGGCGAGTAGTAGGTCGAGGTGACGCGACCCTGCACGTTGCGCTGGCCGTTGCCGTTGACGCCGTCGGCGATGATGTAGGCACCGTCCGGGACGACCGAGCCGTCCAGAGTGTCGAAGCCCACCAGCTTCCAGCGGTCGGGGCTGGCAAGGAAGGTGCGTTCCTGGCCGCGTTTGCCAAGGTAGTCGGTTTTCTTCTTGGAAATCGCCCAGTCCAGGCACAGGTCTTGCGGGATCACGGTCCCGTCGGTTTCGTCCCCGATCATGATGAAGCCCTTCTCGGCCCGCATGATGTGCAGACATTCCGTGCCGTAGGGCATCGCACCCAGGGCCTTGCCAGCTTCGGTGCAGGCCTTCCAGAAGGCCGCGCCGTGGCTGGCGGGGACGGCGATTTCGTAGGAAAGTTCGCCCGAAAAGCTGATCCGGTAGACCCGGACCGGGAAGCCTGCAAGCGTGCCGTCTGCCCATTGCATGAAGGGGAGCGTTTCCTTGGAAACATCCATGCCGCCAAGGACTTGCAGCAGTTTCCTCGCGTTCGGGCCGACGATGGCGACTTGGGCGTATTGCTCGGTCACGTTGGCGGTGTAGACCTTCCAGTCCCACCATTCGCACTGCAGCCAGTCCTCCATCCAGGCGTGGATGCGGTCGGCCCCGCCAGAGGTGGTGTGGCAAAGCCAGGTGTCCTCGTCGATGCGGGCGACGACGCCGTCATCGCTAAGGAAGCCCTGTTCGTTGCACATCAGGCCGTAGCGGCATTTGCCGATGGGCAGCGTGGACATGACGCCGGTGTAGAGCATGTCGAGGAAGCGCCCTGCATCCGGCCCCTTGACGATGATCTTGCCCAGGGTCGAGGCGTCGAGGAGGCCGAGGTTCTGGCGGGTGTTCAGCACCTCGCGGTGGACGGCCTGTTCGTGCGTCTCGCCAGCGCGCGGGAAGCAGTAGGGGCGGCGCCAGAGGCCGACGGGTTCGAAGTAGGCCCCGGCGGCTTCGTGCTGGGCGTGCATGGGGGTCATGCGGAGGGGCTGGAAGATCTCGCCCCGGCTTTCGCCTGCCAGCGCGCCGATGGTGACGGGCGTGTAGGGCGGGCGGAAGGTGGTGGTGCCGACCTGCGGGATCTCTTGACCCAAACTGTCAGCAAGCACGGCGAGTCCGTTGATGTTGCTGAGTTTTCCCTGATCGGTCGCCATACCCAGCGTGGTGTAGCGCTTGGTGTGTTCGACCGAGACATAGCCCTCGCGGCTGGCGAGCTGGACGTCACTGACCTTCACGTCGTTCTGGTAGTCGAGCCACATTTTGCTGCGCAGCTGGATCGGAGCGCCTTGCGGCATGACCCAGACGGGCGGGATCGAAACGGGTACGCCGGTGAGGGTGAGGTCCCCGGCAGCGGAGCCGACAACTTCCACCATTGCGCTGCCATCGTGGTTCAGTGGCGGGCGGGCGGGGTCGGGGATGAAGGCCGAGAGGGTCTCGTCCCAGGTCAGCTTGCCGCCGCAATGGCTCCACAGGTGGACGACGGGGGACCAGCCGCCGGACATGGCGACGGCCTCACAGGCGATTTCTTCCTGGACGGAGCCTTCGCCGGCCTGGGCGCAGACGGCCACGCCGGTGACGCGCTTGCCACCTTTGACCTTGGCGATGGCCTTGCCGGTCAGGACGCGGATGCCTGCGGCACGGGCGGCTTGAGGCAGCGCTCCGTCAGCCTTTTCGCGGGCGTCGAGGATCGCGGGGACGTCGAGGCCTGCGGCTTTGAGGGCCAGCGCAGTCTGGTAGGCGCTGTCGTTGTTGGTGACGACGACGGTGCGGTCACCGGGCGAGACGGCGTAGTTCACGACGTAGTCGCGGACGGCGGCGGCGAGCATCACGCCGGGGATGTCGTTTCCGGCAAAGGACAATGGCCGTTCGATCGCGCCCGTGGCGGTGATGATCTTGCCCGTGCGGATGCGCCAGAGGCGGTGCTTTGGGCGGCCGTCTCCCGGCGTGTGGTCGGCGACGCGTTCGTCGGCAAGGACATAGCCGTGGTCATAGACCCCGAAACCGCAGGTGCGGGTGCGGATCGTCACGTTGTCGCGGGCCATGAGGTCGGCCTCGATGGCCGAAATCCAGGCGTCGACGGGTTTGCCGTCAACCTCGGTATCGTCGACGGGGGCGCGGCCGCCGAGGACCGGCTGCTGTTCAAGAAGGATGACGCGCTTACCTGCGTCGGCGGCGGCTTTCGCGGCTTTCAGACCGGCAACCCCTGCCCCGACGACCAGCACGTCACAGAAGGCGTAGGCCTGCTCATAGCGGTCGGCGTCGCCTTCGGTGGGCGCTTTGCCCAAGCCTGCGGCGCGGCGGATGAAGGGTTCGAAGATGTGCTTCCAGGCCGGGCGCGGGTGGATGAAGGTCTTGTAGTAGAAGCCCGCGGGCATGAAGCGGGCGGCGTAGTTGTTCACGACGCCGACGTCGAATTCCAAGCTGGGCCAGTGGTTCTGGCTGGTGGATTCAAGGCCATCGAACAGCTCGGTCGTCGTCGTGCGCTGGTTCGGTTCCAGCCGCGATCCTGCCCCGAGGTTCACCAGCGCGTTCGGTTCCTCGGGTCCCGAGGCGACGATGCCGCGCGGGCGGTGATACTTGAAGCTGCGGCCGACAAGCATCTGGTCGTTGGCCAGAAGGCCAGCGGCGAGCGTGTCGCCCTGATAGCCCTTCAAACGCTTGCCGTTGAAGGAAAATTCGACGGGCGCGGTGCGGTTGATCAACCGGCCGCCCTTGGCGAGACGCGTGCTCATTTCGGGGCCTTTCCATCAGGCTGCCAGCCGGGGCGGCGGGCCTGGATCTTTGCGATGATGTCGGCGGGGGGTTCGGAGACCTGAGCGGGGTAGGTCCCGAAGACCTCCAACGTGGCGGTGCAGCGGGCGGCCAGGAACCACTTGCCGCAGCCGTAGCTGTGGCGCCAGCGTTCGAAGTGGACGCCCTTTGGGTTCTTGCGGGCGAACATGTAGGCCTCGAACTCCTCGGGGCTGGCACCGGGGCCGAAGCGCTTCAGGTGCGCCTCGTAGCCGGGCGAAAGCTCGGTCTCGTCGGCCTTTACGCCGCAGTAGGGACATTCAAGGATCAGCATGAGGGTCTTCCCAATTCTGGCGGGGTCATTCTTCGTCGTCCTGAGGGGCGCCAAGGCCCTTGCGGAAGAAGGTGAGCAGTTCTTCCAACGGGATCGACAGGCGGTCGGGCGCGAGGCCCACCAGCCAGTCGGCAACGCGGAAGGGCAAAAGGTTGGCAGCGGTCAGCTGCGCGATGCAGTCGTCTTCGGAAGACGTGCCTTGCGTGGGATGGACCAGGACAAGCGAGGGCGCGAGCGCCGCAAGATCGAAGCTTTGCAGCACCTGCGCCTCGTGGCCGCCGGCGTTGATCGCGACAAGCTGTGCGGCCTTGACGCCCAGTTCCTGCAGGACGGTGTCCAGGCGCAGGAAGGGAACTTCGGTGGTGATCAAGAGGTCGTCGGGCGTACCCGCCGGGGCGATCCGGTCGCGGATCAGCGAAGCCCGGCGACGCAGCCCGCGACGGCTGCGAGCTTCAGCCTCGGGCGCAAGGGAATAAAGCGGCAGGGTTGCAGGAACGTCGGAAATGCCGAGGTTCAGAACGGCCACACGCTCGCTGGCGGCATGGACGTCTTCCAGGCGGGCGAAACTGACCGGCTGGGGTTCGATCAGAAGGCCGGACCAGCCGTCGTCGCGAAACCGCTGCAGGAAGGGAAGTCCGGTTTCGCCGGTGCCAGAACCGACCTGCAGGACAAAGACCCGCCCCTTGTGGCGGTCGTGGACGCCGTTCAGCAGCATCGCGAGGATCGCTGTATCCAGCTTGTGCGCCCGGCGCGGGGTAAAGGGGCCAAGGTCGCGGATCATGGCCGCGCCCCTGGCCGGGTCAGGGCGCGCACCGTTGGGCGCGCGCCCGGAAGGCCCGAATTACGGGTTGGTTGCCGGTGCTGCCGGTTCGACCGGGGCAGGCTCGGCCGGAGCGGTTTCGACCGGGGCGGCCGGGGCCGGCTCGGCCGGGGTGACAGGCTCGACTGCGGGTTCGTCCGCGTCGATGGTGACGTTGGTCGTGCTGTCGGCAGGCTGGGTCGGCTCGACGGTGACGTTGGTCGTGTCAGCGCCGGGCGTGTTGTCGACGACAGCGCCGTCGCCGTTGCCGAAGACAAGCCACAGGATGAAGCCCACCGCGACGACAAGACCGCCGACGATGAGAGCCATGCTGGCGCCAGAGGTTTCGGTGGTGCGGGTGTCGCGGACGTAGGTTTTGGTCGTGTCGTTGTCAGCCATTGGAGCATCTCCATGCACAGTTGATCTGGCAAGGAAACGCCGGTGCGGGACCACAGGTTCCGCAGCGCGCAAAGATCGGCAGGGAGTTGCCGATCCTGGGTCATCAGTGCGCCACCCCCGCGGCGACGGATTCGTCGATGAACTGGCCTTCCTTGAAGCGCCACATGCTGAAATCTTCTGCCAGCGGGCCGGGTTCGCCCTTGGCCATCAGTTCGGCCATCGCCCAGCCCGAGCCGGGGATCGCCTTGAACCCGCCGGTGCCCCAGCCGCAGTTGATGAAGCAGTTGCCCAAGGGCGTCTTCGAGATCAGGGGCGAGCGGTCGCCGGTCATGTCGACGATGCCGCCCCATTGCCGCAGCATCTTCAGACGGCTGATCATCGGGAAGGTTTCCACGAGGGCGCGGAGGGTTTCCTCGATGTGGTGGAAGCTGCCGCGCTGGGTGTAGTTGTTGAACCCGTCGGTGCCGCCGCCGATCACCATCTCGCCCTTGTCGGATTGCGACATGTAGCCGTGGACGGTGTTGGCCATCACGACGACGTCCATGCAGGGCTTGATCGGCTCGGACACCAGGGCCTGCAGCGCCACGGCCTCGATCGGCAGGCGGAAGCCCGCCATCTCGGCCAGCTGGCCCGAGTGACCGGCGACAACCATGCCAAGCTTCTTGCAGCCGATGAAGCCACGGGTGGTGTCGATGCCGGTGACCTGGCCGTTTTCGGACCGCACCCCTTTGACTTCGCAGTTCTGGATGACGTGCATGCCCATTGCGCTGCAGGCCCGGGCATAGCCCCAGGCCACAGCGTCGTGCCGGGCGGTGCCGCCGCGGGCCTGATACAAGGCGCCAAGGATCGGGTAGCGCGGGCCGTCGATGTTGATGATCGGGACCAGCTCCTTCACCCGCTGCGGGCTGATCCATTCGGTCTGCACGCCCTGGAGCGCGTTGGCATGGACAGTGCGCAGGTAGCCGCGCACCTCGTGGTGGGTCTGGCCCAGCATCAGCAGGCCGCGGGGGCTGAACATGACGTTGTAGTTCAGATCTTGGCTGAGCGTCTCATACAGGCTGCGGGCCTTTTCGTAGATCGCGGCCGAGGGGTCCTGCAGGTAGTTCGAGCGGATGATCGTGGTGTTGCGGCCGGTGTTGCCACCGCCCAGCCAGCCCTTCTCGATGATCGCGACATTGGTGATGCCGTAATTCTTGCCAAGGTAGTAGGCCGTGGCCAACCCGTGACCCCCGGCGCCGACGATGATCGCGTCGTAGGACGCTTTCGGCTCGGGCGAGGCCCAGGCGCGTTCCCACCCCATGTGGTAACGGGCGGCTTCACGGGCGATGGCAAAGACCGAATAGCGCTTCATCGGGGCCTCTTGTCGGACGGATTGCGCCGGACAGCCCGGCTGTGATGTCTTGGAACGGTTGTGGGATATAGCCACACCCCACTGCGGCACAATCGGGAAAAATGCGACATTCTGCCAAGGCATGCGCCGGGGGGCAGTCTCTGCGGCCCCGCGGCAGCCCCCGATGCGGCCGAATGCCCCTTTCTTGGCGGGTCGGGAAACACTATGTCGGGCGGGCAAACGTGGGTGGAGTGACGGACAGCATGACAGCGGGAGTGTTCTGGGCAGTGGCGGTCGGGCTGGCAGCCGTGGTCGCCTATGTGCTGATCGCAGCCCTGCGCCGGGTCCCTGCCCCAAGCAACAGCGGCGAGGCGGACATGGCCGTCTACCGCGACCAGCTGGCCGAGATCGAGCGGGATCTGGCGCGCGGGACCATCGGACCGGCAGAAGCCGATCGTCTGCGCGCCGAAGTCGGCAAGCGGGTGATCGACGCGGACAAGGTGCGCCTGGCCGGGCGGGTGGCCACCGGCCGGACCCCGACGGCCGCCATCGTGGCGCTGATCGTCGCCGTGGTCGTGCCGGGAGGCGTGGCCGCCTATTGGGGGCTGGGCGCGCCCGGCTATCCCGACATGGCGCTGGAGCCGCGGCTGGCCGGGCTGGACGACGGGATCAGGGCTCGCCCCTCGCAAGAGGCCGAGCTGGCGACCCAGGGGCGCACAAGGGACGCCGTCCTTGATGCTGCGCTTGCGACTGACCTTGCGGCAGTGACCGACCTTGACGCCTTGCGCGCCCGGTTCCAGCAGCATTTCGAAGCGGGCGAGATGCAGCAAGCCGTCAGGGTGCAAGAGCGTCTCCTGGCGTTGCAGGGCGACACGGCCGGGTCGAACGACCACGCAAACCTGGCTTTGGCGCTGGTGGCCGAGGCGCAGGGCTATGTCTCGCCCGAGGCGGAAGCCCAGCTGGTCGATGCCCTGCGGCGCGACATGGAGAACGAACTGGCACGCTATCTGGTGGGCGAGATGTTTCTGCAGGGTGGCCGCTTTGACAAGGCCTTCCAGTTCTGGCGTCCCTTGGCCGAAGGCGGCGATCCCGCAGCCCCCTGGACCGGATCGATCCGCGAGCGGATCGGTCAGGTCGCCGAACTGGCCGGGGTGAACTATGCCCTGCCTGCAGGCTCGGGTCCGACTGCGGGCGACGTGGCCGCTGCGGCCGAGATGACGCCCGAAGAGCGGCAGGCGATGATCGAGGGCATGGTGGCGCAGCTTTCGGACCGGCTGGCGACCGAAGGCGGCGATGTCGAGGACTGGAACCGGCTGATCCGGTCCCTGGCGATCCTGGAACGGCTGCCCGAAGCGCAGACGATCTACGACGAGGCGAAAGAGCGGTTCCAGGGACGCCCGGCCGAGCTGTCATTCCTGCGGCTTGCCGCGGTCGAAACGGGGCTGAGCCCGTGATTTGCGCCACGGTCGAGGCGTTCCTGGCCGCCCTGCCCCCGAACCGGGCCATTGCCGGGCTGGACCTTGGCGACAAGACCATCGGCGTGGCGGTGTCGGACCTGCGCCGTCAGGTGGCAACACCGATCGAGGTGATCCGGCGCGAGAAGTTCACGCTGGACGCGACAAAGCTGCTGACGCTGCTGGACGCCCGTGGGGCCACGGGGATCGTGCTGGGCCTGCCGTTGAACATGGACGGCTCGATCGGCCCGCGGGTGCAGGCGACTCAGGCCTTTGCGCGGAACCTGGAGAAGCTGACGGCGCTGCCGATCTGCTACTGGGACGAGCGGTTGTCGACGGTTGCGGCAGAAAGGGCACTCCTGGAGGCGGATACGTCGCGAAAGCGTCGGAAAGAGGTGATCGACCAGGTCGCTGCGGGCTATATCCTGCAAGGCGCGCTGGACCGGATGGCGCATATGGGGCGGGGTGAAGCTTGAAGGACGATGTCTGGAAGCGCGACGAGATCGCCAGCCCTTGCGTGAAGCTGTGCGTCGTCCACCCCGAGGAGCGGATCTGCGTCGGCTGCTTTCGCTCGATCGACGAGATTTCCGGCTGGTCGCGCATGACGCATGAAGAGCGGGCCCTGGTCATGGCCGAACTGCCCGAGCGCGCGCCCCGTCTGGCAAAGCGCCGTGGCGGGCGGCTGGCCCGGCTAGAGCGCTAGCAAAGCGGAGCGCCTTGCGGCGCAGAGTCTTCAGGGCGCCTGCGCGGGACTGCGCCCGCTTGGCTTCGAATGGGGGTTTCACCCCCAAACCCCCAGGATATTTGTGGACAGATGAAGTCAGGGCTGGGTCAGCCAGGCCTTGACCGTGGGACGCTGCGGGCGGAGGTAGGCGATCATCCGGCCTTCGGGCGGGGCATCGTCCTGCGGTTTCCACGGGGCGACACCGTGGAGGGTGAGGCGGTGGAGAAGCGTGGCTTCCCCCGGTCGGGCGGGGAGTTCGATCCGGCGGCAGGTGGCGAAGACCGTCTTCCGGGCGGCCTGATAGGCGTCGGTCATGTCGATATCCCCCCAGGTTTCGGACGGGTGCGGTTCCAGGGCGGCGAGGAGGGCCTTGCGCAGGATTTCGTGACTGCCCTCCCAGACGGTGAGGGGCGAAGCCGTGGTGTCGTTCAACGGCAGACCGAGAATCCAGGCGTGGGGCTCCTTGACCATGCGTCGTTTGTCGGGGCCGATGGGGAGAAGGCCGTCCAGGTGGGCGGCGTCCCGGTCACGGCGGAAGGCGAAGGCGGAGGGGGTTTCGTCCGGCGAGGGTTGAGGGTAGCCGGGTTTTATGACCGAGAGCTGGGCCTGATGCAGCGGCTTTGGGTGCAGCGGCAGGGCCTCCCAGGGAAAGGGCGTGCCGCGGATGCAGCCGTCAGGTGCGTTCGGAAGGGCGTCCACGCCGACAAACCAGGTGCCGCCGCAGCGCCAGGGTTCTGCACTGGTGGCAAGAACGTCCAGGGCAGCGGTATGGGCGGCATCGGCCCAGGCGCGGATGGCCGGGTGCGGACCGATCTTCTGCCAGCCCGTCGCTACCATCCAAGGACCTTGCGCAGCATGTTCAGCGCGACCAGCGTCAGGAAGACGGCAAAGGCGCGCTTCAGGGGTTTGGGGTTCATCGCATGGGCGAGGCGCACGCCCAACGGCGTGGTCATGAGCGTCGTGCCGATGACGACAAGGAAAGCGGGAAGGTTGACGGCGCCGATGGTATAGGGGGGCGCGTCCGCGACCGGGAGCAGCAGGAAGCCCAGGACCGAGGGCACGGCGATCAGGACCCCAAAGCCCGAGGCGGTGGCGACGGCGCGGTGGATCGGCAGGCCGTAGAGCGTCATCAGCGGCACTCCGAAAGTGCCGCCACCGATGCCCATCATGGCGGAAAAGAAGCCGACTGCCCCCGCCAGCAGGCTGCGGACAGGCTGGCCGGGCATCTTGTCGCCGAGCCGCCAGGCGTCGCGGCCAAAAGCCATCCACAGGCCGGCAAGGCCCGCAAGCGCCCCGAACACCGCTTGCAGGGTCATCGACGAGACCTTGCCGGCCACGAAGGTGCCCACCGCAGCGGCGATCACAAGGGCCGGGCCCCAGGTCTTCAGCACCTCCCAGTCGACCGCGCCCCTCTTGTTGTGCGCCGAGACCGACCGCAGCGAGGTGATGACGATGGTGGCCATCGACGTGGCCACACAGACCTGCATCAGCTGGTCGCCTCCGTAGCCAAGGTGGCCGAAGGCGTAGAAGAAGGCCGGGACCAGCACGATCCCACCACCGACGCCAAGCAGGCCTCCGACCACGCCCGCGAAGGCTCCGATCACCAGAAGGACGGCGAGCATGGGAAGAAGATCGGCGAGTTCGGGCATGGGGCACCTTCTGGCTTCGGCCCTTGGACATAGCCCGGAGGTTGGCGGGAGGCCAGTGCGGAAAAGGACTGGTCGAAGTGGATACCGAATGGTATGGAGCGCTTCCAACAGGTTTGCCGGGGTCCACTCCCCCGCCACCGAAAACGATTTTCAACAGGTTTCCAAATGTCTGAGCGTATTCTGCGCCCCGCGCTGGTGCTGGGGTTGTTGTCGTCGATCGGGCCCTTTGCCATCGACATGTATCTGCCCGCGATGCCCGAGATCGGGGCGGCCCTTGGCACGACGGTGCAGGGGATGCAGGGCACCATCGTCGCCTATTTCATCGCCTTTGGCCTGGCGCAGCTGATCTACGGTCCCTGGGCCGACCGGTCGGGGCGCAAGCCTCCGCTTTATGCCGGGATTGGCGTTTTCATCATCGGCTCGCTGGTCTGCACCTTTGCGCCGACGGTGGAATGGCTGCTGGTCGGCCGGGCGATCCAGGGTTTGGGCGGGGCCGCGCTGATGGTGGTGCCCCGCGCGATCATTCGCGACCTTTACACCGGGCACGCAGCCACACGGCTGATGGCGGCGGTGATGATGGTGATCTCGGTCTCGCCCATGCTGGCACCCTTGGCGGGGTCCGGGTTGATGGCGGTCGCCGACTGGCGCTGGATCTTCGGCGCGCTGGTCGTGGCGGCGGTGGCAAGCCTGACGATCCTGGCGCTGTTCCAGCCCGAGACGCTGCACGAGGCGGACCGGCAGCCCTTCAACCTTGCGGCAATGCGGCGAGGCGCGCGGGTCCTGTTCACCGACCCCTTGTTCATGGGGCTGACCTTCCTGGGCGGCTTCGGGATGGCGAGCTTCTTCGTCTTCATCGCCAGCGCAAGCTTCGTCTACACCGGGACCTTCGGGCTGTCGCCCACCGGGTTCTCGCTGGCCTTTGCGGTCAATGCGATCGGCTTTTTCGGAGCCTCGCAGGTCGCGGGTCCCCTGGGTTTGCGGCATGGCGCGCCCAAGGTGATGGCCTGGGCCTCGGCCGGGTTCGCGGTCTTTGCGGTGGTGCTGTTTGCGCTCGCGCTGGCTGGGTTCGTCAGCCTGTGGCTGTGCATGGTCGGGCTCTTTCTGGCCAATGCCTGCCTGGGGCTGATCATCCCGACGGCGATGGTGATGGCGCTGGACGAACATGGCGACATCGCGGGGCTTGCCTCGTCTCTGGGCGGCACGTTGCAGATGCTGGCGGGTGGTCTGATGATCGTGGCCGTGGGGCCGTTCTTCGACGGGACCGCCGTGCCGATGCTGGGGGCGATTGCCTTGTGCGGCGTGCTGGTGCTGGCCCTGTCGCGGCTGGTGCGGTCGCGTCAGGCGGCGGCGGTGGCCTGAAGCTCGGCCAGGGCGCGGTCGATCACGTCAAGCCCCGCGCCCGGACGCGAGGCGTTTTCGGACAGAACCCGGCGCCACCCCCTGGCGCCGGGTTTGCCCGTGAAGAGACCCAGCATGTGCCGGGTGATCTGGTGTAACCTGCCGCCCTGGGCAAGGTGATCCGCGATGTAGGGGCGCATGGCGTCGACCACGGCGACGGCGTCCGGCGCATGGCCGTCGCCCCAAAGCGCGTCGGCCCCGATCAGGACCGAGGCCGGGTCATGATAGGCCGCACGGCCGATCATCACTCCGTCAAGGCCCAGGGCAAGCAGGTCGCGGGCCTGATCCAGCGTCGTGATGCCGCCGTTGATGCAGATCGTGAGGTCGGGGAACCGCTGCTTCATCCGCAGCACCAGGTCATGGTCGAGAGGCGGGATCTCGCGGTTTTCCTTCGGGGAAAGGCCCTGCAGCCAGGCCTTGCGGGCATGAATGATGACGTGGCGCACCCCTGCCCCGGCAATCGTCTCGATGAAGGCGGGCAGCACCGTCTCGGGGTCCTGATCATCGACGCCGATCCGGCACTTCACCGTGACGGGGGCCTCCGTCTCGCCGCGCATCGCGCGGACGCAGTCGGCGACAAGGGCCGGCCGCTCCATCAGCACCGCGCCGAAGCAACCGGACTGCACACGGTCCGAGGGGCAGCCGCAGTTCAGGTTGATCTCGTCATAGGCCCACGGTCCCGCAATGCGCACCGCCTCGGCCAACTCGCGCGGGTCCGAACCGCCAAGCTGCAGGGCGACGGGGTGTTCCATCGCAGAGTAATCCAGCAGGCGCGGCTTGGGGCCGTGGACGATGGCGGGGGCAGTGACCATTTCGGTATAAAGCATCGCCCGCCGGGTCATCTGGCGATGAAAGACGCGGCAATGCCGGTCGGTCCAGTCCATCATCGGGGCAACGCTCAACCGCCAGGGCTGGTTGCCCTGATCGCCACGCTGCTTTTCGGACTGATGCTGGCTGCTTTGCATTGGGTCTTCATCGTTGGGACGCGGGCGGTCGTACCGTTCGCTGCGAAATCCGAAGCGCCGGCGACCGATGGGTCATACACGCACGCGGTCCAGGATGGCAGAGCAATTTGCGCCTGAGTAGACGTCCAGCATGCGAAAGCCGGACAGGCCATCTTCCGACACTCCGGTTGACCGCAGGACGGTGCCACAGTCCTGGATCACGCCCTTGGGCAGCACTTGGCCTCGCGAAGCGCAGGCCGCCCTCTTCAGTATCCACAGCCAAAGCGTTCAGGGCGACAGCAGAGGGAAAGCCCTTCGGGCACCTGCAGCCCCGCATGGCGACAGCAAAGCGCATCGTCCGTGACCGGGCTTTCAGTCCGAAGCGGCCCAGACTTCGATTTCGACCTTGAACTTCGGCCGCGAAAACCTGGCAACAAGAAGCAAGGCGGATGCCGGCAACACGGCAGACCCGCCAAGGAAGGCATCGGGTGCAGCCATGTAGGCGGGAAGGTGGGCACCATCGGTCAGCCAGGCCGAGATGTGGCAGATATTGTCGATGCCCACGCCACCCTCGGCCAGGATGGCGCGTATGTTGGAAAGGCAGATGGCGGCCTGCTCAGTCCCGGTGGGGGCACATGGCCATCGGCCGAAAGGCCCAGCTGTCCCGAGGTGCGAATGATCCGCGCGCAGGCTGGAACTTCGACGCCGTGGGCATAGCGGGCCAACAGGGGCGCGATGGGAGGCGGGAATGAGGGGACACATGGCATGTCTCACAAAAGCGATCCGTCCAGTACGACTGTGGCTTCGGCCTTTCACTGCCAGAATGAACCGAGTGTCACGCCCCCGATTTCCTTTAGCCAAACCGGGGCCGGACCGCACCAATCTCGGCCTGCGTCCGAATGGAGAGACACATGCCCCGCCAGACGACCGGGTGGTGACGTTCGCCGTTCAGAACGGGTTCGATCCGGTTTTCTCGCGCCCCTTCAAGGGGGACAGGCTGGGGCTGCCGGGGCCGGATATGGCGGGGCCGGTCGTCTATGGTGGTCCCTTCAAGGTGTTCGAGGATGACAAGCATCCGTTCCTGCGCGACGAGGTCGACTGGATGCGCGCCTGCTTGGCCCAAGGGGTGCCGCTTTTGGGGCTCTGCCAGGGGGTTCCAGCAGATCGCCCGTGTCCTTGGGGCCGAGGTCGGCCCCTATACTTAGCCAGTGCATGAACTCGGCCATTACCCGATCTCACCCACGCCTCAGGGCGGCGATTTCCTGCCTGAAACCCAGCACATGACCCAGGCGCAGTTTCACACCTTCGCCATTCCCGAGGGCGCGGTGCATCTGGCCTGCAGCCCTTTCTGACACAACCAGGCCTTTCGCAATGGCGACACGGCCTCCAGTTCCATCCCGAAGCCACGATCGAGGGCCTCCGCCGCTGGCAAGCGAACGAATGGGCGGCCTATGGCAAGCCCGGTGCACAGAGCAAAGCAGAACGGGATGCGCTTATGGCACGGCATGACGCGCGTCAGGCCGCCTGGTTCCACGACGTCCTGCGAAAGTTGTTCGGCACAGACACATGACCGCTCTGGCCGACCGCAATCCACAGGCCTTCGGCATCCTTTTGACGCTGGCTGGCGTGATGATCTTCGTCCCCGATGCTCTGGTGATGCGACCGATCGGCGGCGACATGCTGGCGCTGGCCGTCTGGCGGGGCCTTCTGTCAGGCGTGATCCTGCTTCTGGGCAACCTGCTTCTGGCCCCCCGGACCCTGCCGGCACGGGGCGAATGGTTCGACCGAAAGGGCCTGCTGATCATCGGGCTGAACGCGGTCGGGATGCTGTCGTGGTGCTCGGCCATGCAGCACACCTCGGCCGCCAATGCACTTCTGGTCCTTGCCGTCGCCCCGTTCCTGGCCGCTATCCTGTCCTTTGTCCTGCTGGAGGAACGGATCGACCGCACCACTGCACTTGCCACCGCGCTGGTCTTCGCGGGGGGACTGATCATCGCCTCGGGCAGCCTGGGTCACGGTCGGCGGCTTGGCGACGGGTTCCCCCCTGTTCAATGCCATCACCATCGCCGGCGATTACGTCACGCAGCGCACCACCGGCCACCGCAACATGCTGACGCACCTGGCGTCGGGATCAATCCGGGGCGGTATTCCGGCCCTGCCCTTCGCCGATTTCGTGCCGGCCAGCTCTGCCCTGATGCTTCTGATCCTGCTGTCCGGCGCAGTCATCCTGCTGAGAGCCGTGGGGCTTTTGATCCTTGGGCCACGCTACCTGCCCGCCCCCGAAGTCGCGATGACCACCCTTCTGGAAGTCATCCTTTGCCCCCTCCTCGTCTGGGCCGTGATCGGCGAGAAGCCCGGCCGCTTGACCCTGATCGGCAGAGCGGTGATCGTGACCACCGTCGCGCTGCATACGCTGCGCCGCCTGGTCAGGATCGAAAGCCCCGCCTGATGCGCCTTCTCTTCATCCACGCCCATCCGGTGCCCGAAAGATTCAATACCGCGCTGTGCTCTACCGCGGTCAGCACCGCCCGGGATAAGGGCCACGAGGTCAGACTGATCGACCGTTGCGCCGAAAGCTTCAACCCGGCGATGTCGACCGAGCAACGCCGTATCTACAACGATGGCGAGCCTCCGCCCTCCGACCTTCAGCCCCATATCGAAGCCCTGCAGTGGGCCGTGGCGCGGATCTTCGTCTATCAGACCTGGTGGTGTTCCCAGCCCGCGATCCTGAAAGGCTGGTTGGACCGGGTCTGGCGGCCCGGCATCACCTTCACCTTGTCGGCGCCGACCCAGCCCATGCGACCCGCGCTGACCAAGGTGCGCCAGATCGGCGTCATCACCGCGCTTGGCTTGCCCTGGTGGCTCTGGACCTTCCTTTTCGGCGCGCCCGGCCGCACGATCATCCTGCGTGGACTGCGCTTTTGCACCCAACCGCGGACGCGGACTTTCTGGCTGGGCCTGCACGACATGGACACCCAGACCGACACCGCCCGCCGCCGCTATCTTGACCGTGTCCGCGCCTGGATCGCGCGCAGTCCGCTGTAGGAGACAGTCATGGGCCATATCGGACAGGGGGCCGACCTGACCGCCCCCGACTTCGCGGCGCTGGACCGCGCGCAGGGGGTGGCGATCCTGCCCACCGGAGCCATCGAGCAGCACGGGCCGCACCTGCCCCTGTCGGTCGACCGGGACCCGACGCTGGCAGTCCTGACCCGCGCCCTGCCGCTGATCGACCCCGTGCTGACCGTTCTGGCGCTTCCGGTGCAGGCCATCGTCCGCACGGAGCTGGCCGAAGATTTCGGCTCGTCCCATCTTCACTTGCAAGAGGTCCACCCCGCCCTCGGCCTCGGGGCGGCACCGCTTCGCCCCGGCTGGCTGCTGGGCGACCTGAACCCGAAAGGCGCCATCGGCAACGCGGCCGCGGCCACGGCCGAGAAGGACGAGGCGCTTCTGACCAACGCGGCGCGAAACCTCGCGCGCGTCGTCGCCGTCTTCGCGCGCTTCGGCTAGGCCATGCCCGTCCTTCTTCGCAAGATTGCCGTTCCACGCAGCCTGCTGGCCAACCCCGACCGCTTTGGCGGCTGCGCAGACGGCGATCTGCAACGTGGCGACCTTCTGATCCTTGGCGATCAGGTCATCGGTCTGACCCGTTCACCACCTTCCGACGCAAGGGTGGTGAACGGCGCAGGCCGCATCCTGTTGCCGCCCCTTGTCGAGCCGCATCTGCATCTGGACAAGGCCTTCACCCGGCCCCGCCTGCCCGATGTCGGTGGCGATCTCATGGCCGCGATCCATGCACAACAGGCCGACAAGGCGAACTGGAGCGACGGCGACCTCCGCGCCCGCGCCAATACCGCGCTGGCAGAACTGGTCGCAGCCGGTGTCTCCCACGCCCGCAGCCATGTCGACTGGGGGCACGAATCCGACCCTGCTGCCACCCCCCGCGCCTGGCATGTCCTGGCCGAAGTGGCACAGGACTGGGCCGACCGGATCACGCTGGACCTCTCTTGCCTGCCCGACATCGACACCTTCGCCGACCCTGCCAGTGCCGCCCGCATCGCAGGCCAGGTCGCGCGCGACGGCGGCGTTCTGGGTGCCTGGATCTTGCACCACTCCGAACGGGAAAAGGGGCTGGCGCAGATATTCCAACAGGCCGAAGCCCGTGGCCTGCGGCTGGATTTCCATGTGGACGAGGGCCAGGACCCCGATCTTGACGGGTTGGAGCTGATTGCCGCAACGGCACTTCAGACGCGCTTTCAGGGGCCAGTCCTCTGCGGCCACGCCATCAGCCTGATGAACCGGACCGGCACCGGGCTGGACCGGCTGCTGGACGACCTGACCCGCGCCGGGATCGGGCTGTGCGCCCTGCCCACGACCAACCTTTACCTGCAATCGCGCGGCGCAGGAACGCCCGACCGACGCGGTATCACTCGTCTTGCCGAGGCCGCCGCGGCCGGGATCACCACTTGCCTTGGCACCGACAATGTTCAGGATGCCTTCTACCCGCTGGGCCGCCACGACCCGCTGCTGACGCTTGCAACCGCCGTCCCGGCCCTGCACCTTGACCCGCCCTTTGGCGCCCACTTGCCGCTGGTCACCACGCGGGCCGCCCGCGCTTTGGGCGTGACCGAGGGCTTTGTCGACCGCCAACCCGCCGCGCGCCTTTTCCTTGCCGAGGCAACCAGTCTGGCGGCGCTTGTCGGCCAGCAATCCCTCCGCACCCCGCTTTCCAGGGTCCTGCTCTCCAACGCATGACGTGGAATCCTTTGGGATCACGTCCCTGTATTGCTTGCGTGAACGCAGGCCCGCCGGACCTTGCGCTTTTGGACAGAATGCGGAGCGAGGTGTCCTGCAGGTCCTGCATCTGGTCGGCCGACAGGATCTCCATCGGCGCGTAAGGGTGACGCACCACCTCCCACGGCAGCTGCGGGATGGTGGCCCCGGCCCTTTCCCGCCGCCCTCGTCTTGCTCAACTGGCTACAGCCCCGGCTGCGCGCCTTCCGCGAGGCCTTTCCCGAAGTGGGTGTGACTGTCCGCGCCACGATCTGGATCACTCCGCGCCATGCCAACCAGCCTTTGGTCGGGCGCAGCCTGAGAGAAGAGGACCTGGTCATGGTCTGCCCGCGATCCTTTCGGCACGGACCGACCCCGTCTGGCCGCCCCGCCGATCCTGTGCGTTGGCCCTTGATCCATGTTCCTGGCCGACAGGAACACCGGGAGGCCTTTGCGCAGTATCATGGCCTGACCGACCTCCCGCTTGCGCGTGGGCTGACGACCGACAGATCCAATGTCGCCCTGGAAATGGCAATCGCGGGTTTGGGATTTGCGATCACGCTGGCTTCGCGGGCCAAGGTGCATCTGCAACGCGGCCACTTGGTCGAACCATTCCCGGACCGCGTTGCCAGTGGCTGGGACTGCGACCTCCATCCTGGCGAGTGAGCCTTGCACGGGCCAGCGACAAGCTGATGCCGTTCCTTTTGCGGAAGGCGTGAACAAGCCGCAACCCAAGCACCGTCTGCTGCACCTTGCCGCCCCTGGGGATCACCGACCGCTGCGCCACCGGCTCTGCGCAGGTCATGCCGGCAAGAGAGGGACGACATGGCCGGGTCAGATCGACCTCATCACCTGGTCCGACGCCTCCAGCGCCCCTTCCAGATAGCCGCCGAAGCCTTCCGCCGTTTCGGTCGAGCCGAAATGCAGCCCCCCCTCCCAAAGGTCCCTCAGTTCTGGAGGACGGCCGAAGGCGGGGTGACCGGCGGGTCCTGCCCAGTCGCGCCGGGTGGCTATGGTCGCGACCTGGGCCCAATCCGTCATCTCTGTTGCCAGCGGACGGCCTAGGGCGGGACCGAACATGGCCTGCACCTGCGCGACGGCCTGGGTGATCGTCTCGGCGCGATGCTGCGCCCGAATGTCCGGTGGCCAGCCTACGAAGCCGAAAAGCGCAAAAGGCCCGCCGACTGACGGCGAGGCATCGTGGATTTCCACCAGCGGGCCCTTCTGGCTGATGGCGTCGCCGGAAAACCCGGCCTCCCGCCAATATGGGCGATCATAGACCGCAACAAACTTGGCCTGCCCTGCCATCCAGGTCGGGATTGCAAGGGCCGCCTGTATGGCACCCTCACGAAGTGCGGGCGTGAAACGGATCGTTTCGGCGGCAATGCGCGGCGGCACCGCAAGCACAACGCGACGGGCTTCGATCTGCCCCTTGGCCGAGCGCGCGACGATGCGGCCGTCGGTCTGGCGCAGGGCGGCAATCGCCGTGCCAGTCATCACCCTGTCGCCCGGAAGCGCGCGCAGAAGGGCCGTCACGAGTTGCCCCATCCCGCCTGCAACCCGCAACGACCCTTCCATCGAGGCATGGCCGCGGTTGCGGTAAACCGCGCCAGTGGAGTCCTGGAACAGGCGGTCCCCCTGGCTGAACTGGTCAAAGACCTGCAGGCCAAAGCGGCGGATCAGTGCCTCGATCCGGGGTTGCCCCGGCCAGAACCAGGCCGGGCCGACATCAAAGGGCGCGCCGGCCAGCACGGAGGATCGGATCCTGCCGCCACAAGCCTCATGCGCTTCGACAAGCAGCCAATCCCGGCCTTGGGACTGCAGGTGATCCGCCAGCGAAAGGCCCGCCAGCCCGCCACCCACAATCAGAACGTCGGTCCGCTGCAAGACGCTTCTCCCATCCGGCGCAGGTCCGGCGTGAAGGTCGGGACGGACTGCGGCTGCTGCGCCGGTATCAGATGGCTGCGACATCGCGCAACTTCATCATGGTTTCGGGCGAGCCGGACTGGGACGGCGCGACGGACAGCCGTATCAGGAAGTCCAGCCCGCACGGCAGGCCAGCGGCCTCTGACGGGGCAGCCAGCCGCCTGACGACCGGGCAGACGCCGCGGATTTGGGCGCCCGCGTGGCGGAATGCGGGCCGGATGAAGATGAACCGAAGATGAACGCCAGGTTCGCGACACATTAAACATGGATTTGGCAAAGTGATTCCAAGATGAGTCGCAATCCGCCGGCAAGAGCGAACGACCAGTGTATCTGTGGGGGAAGTCATGCTGCGTTCGTCGACCGAGGAAAATCGCCTGTACCTGACTGCCGACCTGCGGGCCTTTGATGGCCAGCCGCTTCAGAAACGCCAGAAATCCTCGGGCAGCATGTTCCCCGCGGATCTGAAGCGGTTCCCGCCGGTCGAGGACGTCGTCGCCGCCCTTGACCGGATTGCGTCTCGGGCATTCGCCGCCTGAGGTTCCCTCTTCTCCGTTGCAAAGCGAAGGCCACCCGGTTTCCGGGTGGCCTTTCTTCTTTGCTGGAATGCTGCCTACCAGGACCGCAATTGCTTGCGCCGTGTTCTGAAATGCAAAACGGCCGGCGAAACGCCGGCCGTTTGCAGTCTGCGGGTTGAGATCAGGGTGCGAGGCCGAGCAGTTTCTTGACCGCAGCCTCGACCTCGGGGGTCACTTCCTTGTTCGCCGCAGCCTCCAGGAGCGAAGTCTCCAGTGCGGGCTGATCCTCGATCTTCTGGGTCAACGCGTCGATTTCGGCGTCGACTGTTTCATAGGCGACGGCATTGTCGTACTCGGCCTGAAGATCGGCCTCCGCCGTTTCGGCGGCGGTCAAAGTGGCGCGGGCCTCGGCAAGCTCGGCGTTGATCGCGTCGACAGTGGCGGTATCGGCCGGATCTGTGTTGGCAAGCTGGGTTTCCAGATCCGTGACGGCGCCCGCTGCGGTGTCCGTCTCTTCCACCGCAAGATCGAGCTCGGTCTTGACCACGTCCGAGGCGCGGGTGGGTTCATCCAGTGCCGCCAGTTCGGCTTCCTTGACCGCAAGTTCCTCGGCCAGGGCCTCACCGGCCAGCACGGAATCGCGGTAGGCGGCGATCCGGCCGACGCGCGAATTCGGCGCGGCGTTCTTGAACGCGTTCTCGTTGGCATGGGCAGCGTTCAGCGCGCCCAGTTCGGACGGATGGACGCCCAGCTCTTCGGCAAGGTCCTTCTTCTTCGGCTTTGCCTTTGCCTTGGCCTTGGTCTTTTCCTTGGTCTTTTCCTTTGCCTTGGCGCTGTCGGACTTCTTCTTGTCCGCCTTGTCGGACTTGTTGCCCCGGTCGGACTTGTCGGACTTGCTGTTGCCACCCGACTTGTCCGAGTTGCCGCCGCCGTTTCCGTTGCCGCCGCCATTGCCGCCGCCGTTTCCGTTTCCGCCGCCGTTGCCGCCGCCGTTGTCATTGCCCGACTTTGCGAATGCCACATCGGGCATCGAGACCGCTGCGACGATGGCGACCGACCCCAGAAGAGCCACCGAAAGCGAGCACGCCTTCAGGAATTGCAGGGACGTCTTCTTCATCTCTTACCTCTATTCAATGGGAGCGACCTGCTGGGCAGAGTCGACCGGGCCGAACCCGAGTCGCAGGTCCATGAGACGACTAGACACCACCGGCGTTTAACTCGGAGAGAACCACCCATTCATTTTCAGTTCACGTCGAATCTGCTAGATCGGCGTCATGAAACTGGCCCGCACCATAGCTCTTGCGTCGCTCCTCGCCCTGGCGAGTCCCAGCCTTGCCGCCACAGTGCGCGAGCTGGACGCGGCAGAATTACGCCAGGCCGCGCGGTCGGGGGACCTGATCAGCCTCAAGCGGGTGATCGAATCCGTCGCGAAATCCACCGGTGGCGAGCCGATCGAAGCGCGCGCCTTCGCGGTCGAGGATGTGTTCTACCGGATCGTCCTGAAAAAGCCGGATGGCGCCGTGATCAGCGTCATCATCAATGCCCGCACGGGCGAGCAGGTCGGCAAGAACTCTGCCATCGGTCGCGACCTGGCCGCAGCTGCCGAGGGTGGCAAGGGCAAGGACAAGGACAAGGACAAGGCTGCCAAGAACAAGTCCGACAAAGCCAAGGGCGCAGGCTCGACGGGTGGCGGGTCGGGCGGCAACGGCGGCAACGGTGGCGGCAACGGCGGCGGTAACGGCGGCGGCGGTGGTAACGGCGGCGGCGGTGGTAACAGCGGCGGTGGCGGTGGTAACGGTGGCGGAAAGAACTGATCGTCGCCATAATTGTTGCCAGATTTGCCTGTAATCCCTGACCCATGAGAATTCTGCTGGCTGAAGACGAAGTGGTCCTCTGCGACCAGATCAAGCGCCTCCTCTCGGCCGAGGGGCGTATCGTCGACGTTGCCCATGACGGCCAGGAGGCCGGCTTTCTGGGATCGACCGAACCCTATGACATGATCATCCTCGATATCGGCCTGCCGATCCGGGACGGGATTTCGATCCTGAAGGAATGGCGCGGGACGGGAATCACGACGCCGGTTCTGATCCTGACGGCGCGGGATGGCTGGTCCGACCGGGTCGATGGCCTGGATGCCGGCGCGGACGATTACCTGACCAAGCCGTTCCATCTGCCGGAACTGGCGGCCCGTGTCCGCGCGGCGCTGCGGCGCAGCTCGGGGCGGACCAATCCGCTGTTTGAACGCGACGGCGTGGTGTTCGACACTCGCCACGGGCGGGCGACAGTGGAGGGCGTGCCCGTGGACCTGACCTCGCAGGAGGTCGCGGTGCTGACCTATCTGATCCACAACGCGGGGCGGCTGATCTCGCGCACCGAACTGTCCGAACATATCTACGAATATGACGGCGACCGCGATTCCAACACCATCGCAGTCTTCATAAACCGGCTGCGCAAGAAGCTGGGGCCCGAACTGATCCAGACCATGCGCGGCCGCGGATACATGATCGACGGCCCCTGATGCTGTCCTTGCGCAAACGGGCGTGGATCAGCGGCGGCATTGCGGCGCTGGTCTCGCTGACCTTAGGCACCCTGCTATTGTATTCCTTCCTGAACCAGCGCGTCCTTTTGCGCTTTGACCGGGCGCTGGTCGACCGCCACACGCAGATCGTGGTCGCGCTGAACTCGGTCTCGGAAGACCCGGGGCAGTTGGCTGAGCTTCTGTTCGATCCGGCCTATCAGACGCCGTTTTCCGGACGCTACTGGCAGGTCACCGGGCCGGACGGGCAGCTCTTCACCTCGGCCTCACTGCTGGACGCGACATTGCCGGGTCCGGTCGATGGGGGTCAGCTCGATGCCGGTTCGGCGCTGAACATCCTGTCCGTCGCCAACCCGGACGTCGAAGAGGTGCGGCTGGCCCAGCAGCTGATCACGCTGGAGGATGGCAGCACCTGGACAGTCGCCGTGGCCGAGACGCAGGCCGAACTGAACGCCGAACGGCTTGAGACGCGGCGCAGCCTGGTGGTGGCCTTCGCGCTGGTCGCGGTGATCGGCCTGGCCAGTGTGCTGGTGCAGACAGCCTCGATCGTGCGCCCGCTGGACCGCCTGCGCCGTGACGTCGCCCAACGCTGGGACAAGGACGAAGAACTGAGCGAGGCCGATTACCCAGAGGAAGTCGCCCCGCTGGTTGCCGACATCAACGGGCTTCTGGCCCGCAACCGCGAGATCATCAGCCGGTCGCGCCGGCAGGCGGCGGACCTTGCCCATGCCCTGAAGACGCCAAGCGCGATTCTGCGCAACGAACTCTCGGTCCTGGCCGAGGGCTCGCATGACATGGACAAGGCGCTGGAGGCACTGGACCGGGTGGATGCCCAGCTGAGCCGGTCATTGGCGCGGCTTCGGGCGGCGAATTCCGGCGAGGCGACGCAGACGCGGACCGACCTCAGCCATTCGCTGGGCCGGTTCAGCCGGATGTTCGGCATGATGGCCGAACGAGAGGGGAAAGGCTTCCGCATCGCCTGCGACCCCGGCCTGACGATCCGGATGGACGCGCAGGACGTCGAGGAAGTCCTGGGCAACCTTCTGGACAATGCGCTGAAATGGTGCCGGTCGGAAATGGCCCTGACCGCCCACAAAGTGCCGACGGGCATCGAGGTGCTGATCGAGGATGACGGCCCCGGCATCCCCGAGGCCGACCGGGTCGAGGCCATGCGGCCAGGCGCGCGGCTGGACACTTCGAAGCCGGGAACCGGACTTGGCCTGGCCATCGCAAGCGACCTCTTGCAGGCCTATGGGGCGACGCTGGCGCTGGAGGACAGCGCGCTGCTGGGGGGCCTGGCAGTGCGGATCACCTTGCCGCCCGATCGGGTCCGGGCGTCGAAAGAGCCGCCGAAGGCGTAAAGGGCGCGGGCCGTGTCCAGCGCGGCCAAAGTCTGACCCCCCATGCAGATCCATGGCTTCCTTGCGGAGGTCATGGTTGCGTTGCGCACTGCCTGAAGGGTCACTCCGGCGGCAGGATCAGGATCGCGCGGAAGTCGTTGACGTTGGTCAGCGTCGGGCCCGTGACAACCTGGGAGCCAACCTTGGCGAACCAGCTGTGGGCGTCGTTGCGGGCCAGCGCCTCGGCCGCGCCGGGGGTTTGCAGCGTCCGGGGTGAGACCAGCGCGCCTGCGACTTCGGCCGCCCCATCGACGCCGTCGGTGTCGCAGGCAAGGGCGTAAATCTGCGGGTGGCCGTTCAAGGCCAGGGCAAGCGCCAGGCAGAACTCGGCGTTCGGTCCCCCTACCCCGTCGCCGGTGCGGGTGACGGTCAGCTCACCGCCAGAAAGAAGGAGGACAGGCCGGTCCCCTGACTTGAGGCTGGCCGCGATGTCCCTGGCCATTGCGGCCTGGTCGCGGGCGACATCGCGCGCCTCACCCTCGATCCGGTCGCCAAGGGTGCGGACGTCGGCCAGCGGGGCTGCGAGGTCGGCGGCGGCGGCAAGCGACTGGGCGGGGGCGGCATAGATCACGTTTTCGGTGCGCGACAACCGCGGGTCGCCCGGCGGAACGACGCCAGAATGATCGAGGACCGCGCGGGCTGACGGTGGGACCGGGATCGCCCAGCGGTCGAGGATCGCACGCACGTCGTCGGGGGTGGTGGCGTCGCCCACGGTGGGGCCCGAGCCGATGAACGCAGGATCGTCGCCGGGCACGTCCGAGATCATCAGCGCTAGCAGTCTGGCCGGGTAGGAGGCGGCCGAAAGCTGGCCGCCTTTGACTTGGGACAGGTGCTTTCGGACTGTGTTCATCGCCACGATGGGCGCGCCCGAGGCAAGAAGCGCCGCGTTCACCTGCTGCTTTTCGGCCAGAGTCATGCCCTGCGCGGGGCCACAAAGCAGCGCCGACGCCCCGCCAGAGACCAGGGCCAGGACGAAGTCATCTTCGGTGAGGCCGTCCAGAAGCTGCAGGATGCGCTGGGTCGCATCGACCCCGGCCTGATCGGGAACCGGATGGGCGGCCTCGATGATCTCGATGCCCTGGCAGGGACGCCCGTAGCCGTAGCGGGTGATGACAAGGCCGTCGCAGGGACCCCAGGCAGCCTCGACCGCTTCGGCCATGCGGGCGGAGGCTTTGCCCGCGCCGATGACAAGGACGCGGCCCTTGGGTTTTTCCGGCAGGAACCCGGCCAGCGAGCGCATCGGGTCGGCGACCTCGACGGCGCGGTCGAAGAGGCTGCGAAGAAAGCGGGCGGGGTCCGGAATATTCGACTTTGGGATCATCAAAGGCTCGACGCGCGGGGGATCAACGTGACCGGTGTAACGGTTTCCGGCGGCGGGCGATGGTCGTTTTCCAACCAGTTCAGCACGGTTTCCGCCATCTGTCGCCCGAACCCGGCGATGTCGCAGCGCACCGAAGACAGCGCGGGATAGACCTGGGCGCAGTCCTCGATGTCGTCGAAGCCGACGATCTTCAGACTTTGGCCGATGGCGCGGCCAAGTTCGGTGCAGCCGGTCAGGAGGCCAAGCGCGGTGAGGTCGTTGAAGCACAGGACGGCGTCAACGGTGGGGTGCTCTTCGGCCAGACGGAGGGCGACCTCACGCCCGAAGGCGCGGCCGGGGCGGCCGGGAAGGTGGAGGGGCGTGAGGCCGCTTGCGGCCAGGGTGGCAAGGTAGCCGGACATCCGAAGTTGCGTCACGGCGCGGCCTTCGAACCCACCGACGAAGGCGATGCGCCGTGCGCCCTGGGCGATCAGGTGTTCCGTGGCAAGGCGGCTGCCAGTCGGGTAATCCGGGGCGGCGAAAGGGAAGCGGTCACTGGGCACGACCTGGCGCAGCACCTGCAGTGTGGGCACATTGGCGCGGGCGATGGCGTCGAAGGCGGCCTCGTCGCCGTAGGCGGGGGAGACGATCAGCGCCGCGACCCCGTGTTCCAGCATCGCGCCGACGACCTGGGCCTGCAGCTTGGGGTCTTCGTCGGTGTTGGCCAGAACGGTCGCATAGCCCCGGGCCGAGAGCGCCATCTGCAGCGATGTGGCGAATTCGGTGAAGAACGGGTTTCTCAGATCGTTGATGACGACGCCGATCAGCCCGGCATTGGACGAGCGCAGGTTGGCGGCAGCGCGGTTGTAGACATAGCCCAGCTGGGCCATTGCGCGGCGGACCTCGTCGCGGGTTTCCGCTTTCACCAGCGGGCTTTGCTGCAGGACCAGGCTGACGGTCGACTTGGAGACGCCAGCCAGCGTCGCCACGTCGATGATCGTCGGCCGTTTGTCCATCAGTCCTGGTCGATCCCGTGGAGGGCGAGGAGCGTCTTCATCCGCGCTTCTGCCAGATCGGGGCGGGAAAGCAAGCCTGCTTGGTCCGCCAGGCGGAAGACCTGGGCGTAGTGGGTGATGTCTCGGCTGGATTGAAAACCCGCGGGCATGATGAAGTGGGTCTGGTGGCCGTTCAGCCAGCTGAGGAAGGCGATGCCGGCTTTGTAGAAGCGGGTGGGCGCGCGAAAGATCTCGCGGCTGAGAGGGACAGTGGGGGCGAGGAGGCGGTGGTAGGTCTGATGGTCGCCTTCGGCCAGGGCTTCGAGAGCCTGCGATGCCGCCGGGGCGATGGCGGCGAAGATGCCGAGAAGCGCGTGGGAGTGGCGGGTGCCGTCGCCCTCGATCAGGGGGGCGTAATTGAAGTCGTCGCCGGTGTAGAGGCGGACCCCGGCGGGAAGACGGGCGCGGAACTGTTCTTCGTGCGCCTGGTCGAGGAGGGAGATCTTGATGCCATCAACCTTCGCAGGGTTCTCGGCGATGAGCGACAGGACGAAGTCGGAGGCGCGGGCGACGTCCAGGCTGCCCCAATAGCCGGCAAGCGCCGGGTCGAACATGTCGCCCAGCCAATGCAGGATGACCGGGTCCTTCGCGCCGTCGAGGAGGCGGCGGTAGACCTGGTGGTAGGTGTCTTCCGTGGCGTTCATCGCCGGGAAGGCGCGGGAGGCCATCACGATCAACTGTCCGCCTGCGGCCTCGATCGCCTCGGCCTGGGTGGTGTAGGCTGCCAGGATGGCGTCGGGGGTGGTGAGGTCGCTGAGAGGCATGTGGTCGGTCCCTGCCCCGCAGGCGACGCGGGGCCGCATCGGGTGGGCCTTTGCTGCACGCAGGGTGCGCTGGATGAGGTCGAGGGCGGTGGGCCAGTCCACGCCCATGCCGCGTTGGGCGGTGTCCATCGCTTCGGCGAGGTGGAGGCCCTGGTCCCAGAGCTGTTGGCGGAAGTTCAGCGTGGCGTCCCAGTCGACAGCGGGGCGGGTATCCCAGGGGGATCGTTCGCGCAGGGGGTCGGAGACGATGTGGGCGGCGGCGAAGGCGGTTCTGGTCAGCGGTGTGCGGGGGGCGCGGGGCGTGAGCGGTGTGCCGGTAAGGCGGAAGGGCTCCAGGCGGGCGTCGGCGGTGGGGAGGGTCAGCATGTGAGGGCCTTCCGGGCGGTTTTCAGATTGAGCGCTGACGCGCAAGGCTTTTGTCTCGTCGTCGGGCTTCGCCTCCTCCTCGGAGTTGGGGGCGCTTCGCCCCCCAAACCCCCCGAGGATATATGGGCCAATGTGAAAGGCATTGGGGGCGAGGTGGTCATGCGGCGGTGCCTGCGACGGGCAGATCGAAGACGAGGATGCCGTCGATCCCGCCTTCGGCTGCGGCGACAAGGGCGGCGCCAACGCGTTTGTGGTCGGGGTGGGCTTGGTAGGCGGCGAGTGCCTGCCAGTTGCTGAAGTCGACGGTGAAGCCATGCATGTAGCCGCGTTCGATTTTCTCGGGGCTTTCGCTGCGGCCGGAGTGGATGGCAACGATGCCGGGGAGGCTCAGGGCGTGAAGGTCGGCGAAGATCGACGCGATGTGGGCTTCGGAGACCTCGGGGCGGGCTTTGAGAAGGACGATGTGGCGGATCATTTCGCGGCTTCCTTGATGAGATCGGCGGCTTTTTCGGCGATCATGATGGTGGCGGCGTTGGTGTTCGAGGAGACGACGGTGGGCATGACCGAGGCGTCGACGATGCGGAGGTTTTCGATGCCGTTGAACCTTAGCTGCGGGTCGACGACGGCCTCCATGTCCGCGCCCATGCGGCAGGTGCCGGCGGGGTGGTGGTCGGTCTTGGCGTTCCTGACGGCGTAGTTGAAGTAGTCTTCGTCGGTCTTGATGTCGGGTCCGGGGAGGCGTTCGGCGAGGACGAAGGGTTTCAGCGCTGGTTGGCGCATGATTTCCTGCGCGAGTTTGAGGCCTTTGATCGACATCTCGCGGTCGTAGGGGTCTTCCCAGTAGTTCGGGTCGATCAGCGGGGCGGCGTTCGGGTCTGCGCTGGCGAGCCTGACGGTGCCCCGGCTGCGGGGCCTCAGGAAGGCGGAGTTGAGCGTGACGCCGCCCTGGGGCATGGCGGCGACGCCAGCCTCGATCCCCGAGCCGAGGCCGAGGTGGAACTGGATGTCGGGGCTGCGGGCGGAGGGGTCGGCGTACCAGAAGCCCCCCGTCTCGAAGAGGGAGGAGGCGACGGGACCCTTGCGGGTCAGGAGGTATTGGAGGCCCGCCAGCGCCGACCAGTGCGGTTTGGCGTAGCGGTCGTAGGTGTGCGGGCCGGTGCATTCGGCGATGACGAAGAGGTCGAGGTGGTCTTGCAGGTTCGCGCCCACCTGCGGGCGGTCGAGGACGACAGGAATGCCGAGGCGTTGGAGGTCGTCGGCGGGGCCGATGCCGGAGAGTTGGAGAAGGCGGGGGGAACCGATGGCGCCGGAGGAGAGGATGACCTCGGTGCTGGCGCGGTGGGTGGCCTCGGTCGTCTGGACGCCGACCGCCCTGCCCTTTTCAACGACGATCCGCAGGACCTGCTGGCCGGTCTTCACGGTCAGGTTTGGGCGATTGAGTGCAGGTTTCAGGAAGGCGGTTGATGTGGAGGAGCGGCGGTACCAGCGTTGGGTCAGCTGGTAGTAGCCGAGGCCGTCCTGGGTCTCGCCGGTGAAGTCGCGGTTGCGCGGTATGCCGATCTCGGCCCCGGCGGCGAAGAAGGCCTCGCAGATCGGCAGGGGCGCGCGGGGCTGGCTGACTCCGAGGGGGCCGTCTTTCCCGTGAAAGCGGTTTTCAAAGCTGTCGTTGTGTTCGGACTTGCGGAAGTAGGGCAGCACATCGTCATACCCCCAGCCCGCGCAGCCCATCTGGCGCCAGTCGTCGTAGTCCTGGGCGTTGCCGCGGGTGTAAAGCTGGGCATTGATCGAGGAACCGCCGCCGATCACCTTGGCCTGAGTATAGCGGATCTGCATGCCGCGCATATGGCGCTGCGGGACGGTCTGCCAGCCCCAGCTTCCGATGCCCTTGGTCATTTTCGCGAAACCGGCGGGCAGGTGGTAGAACGGGTGGCGGTCGCGGCCTCCGGCTTCGAGGAGGAGGACCTTTGCGACGGGGTTTTCCGACAGGCGGGCGGCAAGGACGCAGCCAGCGCTGCCGCCACCGATGATGATGTAGTCGTAGCCTTCGGTCATCTTACAGTCTTTCGATGGAGAGCCCGCCATCGACGGGGATCACCGCGCCGATGGCGAAGGCCATCTGGCCGGTGACGAGGGGGATCACGGCCTGGCCGATGTCGGAGGGTTGGCCCCAGCGGCCTGCGGGGACAAGGCCTTGGGCGATGCGGGCGTCGTACTTGTCTTTGACGGCTGCTGTCATGCCGGTCTCGATAATGCCGGGACGCAGTTCGAAGACGCCGATGCCGTGCGGGGCGAGGCGCAGGGCGAGGGTCTGGGCGGCCATCGCGGCGGCGGCCTTGGAGATGCAGTAGTCGGCGCGTTCCGGGCTGGCCATCCGGGCCGAGACGGAGGTGACGAAGGTGATGGACCGGTAGTGCGGGCTGGTCGTGGCCAGCATGCGATGGGCGATCTGCTGGGCCAGAAAGAAGGCGCCGCGCAGGTTGATGCCCATGATCCAGTCGAAGTTTTCCGGCGTGACGTCCAGCATGTCGCCCCGGACCTTTGCCGCAACTCCGGCGTTCTGGATCAGGGCGTCGAGGGGTCCCTGAAGGGCTTCGATCTGGTCCAGAAGTGCCGGGATGGCGGCGACATTCGAAAGGTCGTGCTGGTAGTAGCGCGCCTGTGGGAGGGTTTGCAGAGCGGTCCGGACGGCAGGGTCCTCGGGCGCGGAGCGGGAGGCGATGGCGAGGCGGAAGCCTTGTTTCGCAAGGGCTTCCGCGATGCCGAGGCCGATGCCTTGCTGGCCTCCGGTGACAAGGGCGAGGGGGGTCATGTGTGGGCCTTGGCGATGTGGTCCCCTGCACGAAGCGCAAGGGCGGCGATGGTGAGCGAGGGGTTCACGGCGGCGGAGGTCGGCAGAACCGAGGCGTCGACGATGTAGAGGTTGTCGAGGTCGTGGGCTTTCAGATTGGGGTCCACGACAGACGCGCCTGGGTCCGCGCCCATGCGGTTGGTGCCGCATTGGTGGCTGGGTTTGGATTTGGGGAAGCCTCGTGAGAGGGTGATGGGCCAACCCGCTTTCCTCATTGCCTGCTTGAGACGCTGGACAAGGAGGTCGTGGGCTTTGGTGTTGGTCTTGCGCCAGTCCAGGACAACTTCGCCGTTGCGCCACAGGACGCGGGAATTTGGGTCGGGCAGGTCCTCGGACATGGCCATGATGTGAATCGAGTGGTCCGCGATGTGGTGGGAAAGCCAGAGGGGAAGGCCCGCCTCGCCCGCAAGGATCGGGCCGGTGATGCGGCCGAGCATCTGGATGTTGCCGAGTGGTTCTCCCCGTGGGCCGCCGGTCAGGTAGAAGTCGTTGATCTGGATGGTTTTCTCGTAAGTGGTGCGGTTCCGGCGGAAGGGGTTGTAGGCCACCATTCCGGTGAGGTTGTGGTTCATGAAGTTGCGGCCGACCTGGTCGGAGCGGTTGGCAAGCCCGGTGGGGTGGTGGTCGTTGGCGCTGGCGAGGAGGAGGGCGGAGGAGAGGATTGCTCCGGCCGCGAGGACGACAAGGGGGGCGGTGAGGGTTTCGCGGGTGCCGAAGCGTTCAACCTCGACGCCAGTGATGCGGCGGGCGTCGGAGAGGAGGCGGGTGACTTTGGTGTTGGTTTGCAGGGTGACGTTGGGGTGTTTCAGCGCTTCGGCCAAGGCGCAGCTTTCGGCGTCGGATTTGGCCCCGGTGGTGCAGGGGAAGGCGTCCCAGCCGGTGCGGGCGCGCTTGAGCCAGGCGTCGATGTCCACGCCTAGCGGGAGGGCGGAGACGTGGAGGCCTTGGGCTTGGAACGCTGCGCGGAGGCGTTGGATGTCGGGCTCGTCGGGGACGGGGGGGAAGTGATAGGGGGCGGAGTGCGGGGGCTCAGACGGGTCGTTCGCGACGTCGCCCCGGACGCGGTACAGGGTTTCGGCCTGGGAGTACCAGGGTTCGAGGTCTTCGTAAGCGAAGGGCCAGCCGGGGGTTGTGCCTTCGATGTGGCGAAGGGGAGCGAAATCCTCGGCCCGGTAGCGAAGGAGGACGGCGCCGTAGAACTTGGTGTTGCCGCCGACATAGGCGTAGTTGCCGGGGTGGAGGGGCTCGCCGGTGATGTCGCGCCAGGTCTCGTTCGGCTTGAAATGGCCGCGCTGGAAGATGGCGGCGGGGTCGCGGGCCTCGGGCGAGTCGCGCAGGTAATCGCCGCGTTCCAGGATCAGGATGCGGCGGCCCGTGGGCGCAAGGGCGGCGGCAAGCGTCGCGCCCCCCATGCCGGAGCCGATGATGATGACGTCTGCTTGCATTCAGGGGGTGATCCGTTCCTCGGTTGTCGGATCGAAGGCTACGGCCTTTTCCATGTTGACCGCAAAGTCGAAAACTTGGCCCGCAGCGACATTCGCGTCGGCGCGCATCCGGGCGATGGTGTCGCGGCCCGACAGGGTCATGGTGACGAAGGTGTCAGCCCCGGCGGGTTCGATGACGGTGACGCGGTTCTTCAGCGCGACGATGTTGCCGGACTTGCGGTCGGCGCCTTCGGGGTCGGTGATCGCCTCGGGGCGGATGCCGAGGAGGATGGGTTTACCTTCCCACTGGGCAAGGTTGGGTTGGGAGAAGCGAAGGAGGCGGGGCGTGCCGTCGGCGTCGGTGATGGCGGCGTGGGGGTGGCCGTTTTCGATGACGACGGTCGCGGGGACGATGTTCATCGCGGGGCTGCCCATGAAGGTCGCGACGAAAAGGTTCGACGGGGTGTCGTAGATCTCCTTGGGCGTGCCAAGTTGCTGGACGTGGCCCTTGTTCATCACCGCGATGCGGGTGGAGAGGGTCAAGGCCTCGATCTGGTCGTGCGTGACGTAGACGATGGTGGTGCGCAGCTTCTGGTGCAGCTTCTTGATCTCGGTCCGCATGTCGACGCGGAGTTTTGCGTCTAGGTTGGAGAGGGGTTCGTCGAAAAGGAACACGTCGGGGTTGCGGACCAGCGCCCGGCCCATCGCGACCCGCTGGCGCTGGCCACCGGAGAGCTGGCCGGGCTTGCGGTCCAGGAGCGTCTCGATTTGGAGGAGCTTCGCCACGTCGGCGAGGGCGCGGTCACGTTCGGGCTTCGGGACGCCGTGCATTTCAAGGCCGAAGGTCATGTTCTGGCCGACGGTCATGTTGGGATACAAAGCGTAGGATTGGAACACCATCGCGATGTTGCGCTTCGAGGGGTGGACGCCGTTGACGACCCGGCCCTTGATGGCGATCTCCCCGCCCGTGATGCCTTCCAGCCCCGCGATCATGTTGAGAAGCGTGGATTTCCCGCAGCCCGAGGGGCCGACGAGGACCAGGAACTCGCCCTCCTCGACCGCGATGTCGATGCGGTGCAGGACTTCGACCTGCCCGTAGGATTTGGTGACGTTGCGGATGTCGAGAAAGCCCATTTTGGTCCTCATGTTTTGGTGGCCCCATCCCACGGGAGGGAGGGATGGGGCCGGTTGCCTTACCGGGCCGCCGCGATGGCGTCGGCAAGGGCGGTTGCGGCCTCTTCGGGGGTCTGGTCCGAGTTGAAGAAGGCGGTGATGGCGTCGGTTGCGGCGCCCACGACGGCGGCGTTGGCGGCGTGGGTTCCGGCGAAGGTCGGGAGGGCGGTGCCTGCGGCGTCGTTGGCCTTGAGGGCGACGGAGGTGGCCTGGGCGCAGGCGTCCATCGCGGACAGGTCGATGTCGGTGCGGGCCGGGATCGCGCCCTTGGCCTGGTTGAAGGCGATCTGGACGGCGGGGTCCATGATGGCCGAGGCGAGGACCTCCTGGCCCTTGATCAGGTCGGGGTCGGTTTGGGTGAAAAGCGAGAGCGAGTTGACGAGGTAGACGAAGGCGTCTCCCTTGGCCTTGGGGACCGGGATACAGGCGTAATCGTCACCCGGCTTCTTGCCCGCGTTGGTGAATTCGCCCTTGGCCCAGTCGCCCATGATCTGCATCGCGGCCTCGCCGTTGATGACCATCGAGGAGGCAAGGTTCCAGTCGCGCCCGGCGGCGTTCGGGTCGACCATGCCGCGCAGGGCGGCCATTTCGGTGAAGACGGCGACCATTTCGGGGCCGCGCAGGGTGGCGTCGTCGAGGTCGATCAGGGCTTTGCGGTAGAAGTCCGCGCCCCCTACCCCGGCGGCGACGGCTTCGAACATGTAGGCTTCCTGCCAGGCCTGCCCGCCGTGGGCGAGCGGGATGATCCCGGCCTCCACGAACTTCGGGGCAAGGGCGTTCAGTTCCTCCCAGGTGGTCGGATAGGCCGCGCCGATCTTGTCGAAGGCGGCCTTGGAGGCCCAGATCATGTCGGTCCGGTGGACGTTGGTCGGGACGCTGACGTAGTGGCCGTCGATCTTGGTCCAGTCCTTGACCGCCTGCGGCAGGGCGGCGTCCCAGCCTTGGGCTTCGGCCAGGGCGTCGACGTTGCCCAGCATCCCTTCGGCGGCCCAATCGGTGATCGTCTGGCCCAGCATCAACATGGCGGCGGGCGGGTTGCCCGAGGCGATGCGGGCCTGCAGCGCGGTTTTGGCCTGATCGCCTCCGCCGCCAGCGACGGGCGCGTCGGTCCAGGTGACGCCCTCGGCCACGACCTTGTCGCGGACAGCGCCCAGCGCGGCAGCCTCCCCGCCTGAGGTCCAGAAGTGCATGACCTCGACCGAGGGGTCGGCGAGGGCCGGGCTGGCAGTGGCCAGCATCAGTGCGGTGATGGACAAGGCTCTCATATGCAGTAATCCTTCCTGATGTTCGCCCTTGTTGGTCGTGAAAGCGGGCTTGGGTTGAACAAGGACCGTCGGGCGATTGCCGTCGCCCGGCGGTCGGCCTTACCCCTTCACTGACCCCGCCATCAGCCCGCGCACGAAGTAGCGGCCTGCGACGATGTAGACGAAGAGGGTGGGAAGGGCGGCAAGGATCGCGCCCGCGAAGTGGACGTTGTATTCCTTCACGCCGGTCGAGGATTGGACGAGGTTGTTCAGCGCCACGGTCATCGGCTGGCTGGTGCCTCCGAAGCTGACGCCGAAGAGGAAGTCGTTCCAGATGTTGGTGAATTGCCAGATGACGGAGACAACGGCGATGGGGCCGCTGACGGGCAAAAGGATGCGCCAGAAGATGCGGAAGAACCCTGCCCCGTCGATCATCGCGGCGCGGACAAGCTCGGTGGGGAAGCTGGCGTAGTAGTTGCGGAAATAGAGCGTGGTGAAGCCGATCCCGTAGACGACGTGGACGAGGATCAGGCCGGGGACGGTGCCTGCCAGCCCCAGTTTGCCCAAGACCACCGCCATCGGGATCAGGACGATCTGGAACGGGATGAAGCAGGAAAACAGCATCAGCCCGAAGACCCATGTGTCGCCGCGAAAGCGCCACTTGGTCAGGACGTAGCCGTTCAGCGCTCCGATGATGGTGGAGATCGCAACGGCGGGGACGACCATCAGGATGGAGTTGATGAAATAGGGTTTCAGGCCGGTGGGTTCGACGCCGATCTGCGCGGTGGACCATGCGCTGCGCCAGGGGTCCAGGGTCCATTGCGACGGCAGCGCCATCATGTTGCCGCCGGTGATCTCGGCCAGGGGTTTGAGGGAGTTCACGCCCATGACGTAGAGGGGGAGAAGGTAGAAGAGCGCGAAGAGGATTAGGACCAGATAGACAAAGGCCCGGGTGACTCGGCCGGTCGAGACAGCGGTGTCTTGCGTGACAGCGGACATCACTTCTTCTCCTTCAGCTCGGCGTAAAGGTAGGGGACCATGATCGCGGCGATGGTCATCAGCATGATCACGGCGGAGGAGGCGCCGATGCCCATCTGGTTCCTCGTGAAGGTGTAGGAATACATGAAGGTTGCGGGCATTTCGGTCGCACGGCCGGGACCGCCTCCGGTCAGCGCGATGACAAGGTCGTAGGACTTGATCGCGAGGTGGGAGAGGATGACGAAGGCGCTCAGGAACGCGGGGCGGAGAAGCGGGATGACGATGCGGCGGTAAAGCTGCCAGTTCGACGCGCCATCGATCTGCGCGGCCTTCAGGATCTCGTTGTCGATGCCGCGGAGACCCGCCAGGAACATCGCCATCACGAAGCCCGAGGTTTGCCAGACTGCGGCGATGACGATGGTGTAAAGCGCCATCTCGCCGTCCTTGATCCAGGTGAAGGAGAACGACTCCCACCCCCATTGGTGCATGATGCGTTCAAGGCCGATGCCGGGGTCGAGGAACCACTTCCAGGCGGTGCCGGTGACGATGAAGGAGAGGGCCATCGGGTAAAGGTAGATCGGGCGCAGCATGCCCTCGCCCCGGATCTTCTGGTCGAGGAAGATCGCCAGCATCAGGCCGATCAGGGTGCAGATGGTGATGTAGAGGGTGGCGAAGATCGCGATGTTGGTGATCGCGGTGGACCAGGCGGGAAGGGCGAAGAGCTTGTGGTAATTCTCGAAGCCGACCCAGGTGAACTTGGGCAGCATCTTCGAGCCGGTGAACGAGAGGACCACGGTGAAGAGGATGAAGCCGTAGACGAAGAGGAGCGTCACGGCGAAAGAGGGGGCGAGGACGAGCTTCGGCAGCCAGTCCTGCAGCGTGGTGCGGAAATCGGCCTTGGTGGCCATGGGTCCCTCCCGTGGGTTCTGGGGGCCAAAATCCTTGAGTAAGGATTTTGACAAATTCCTTGCTTAAGGAATTTGGGTCGGGGGGCAGATGGTCCACCCCCCTTCCAGGCGGTTACTGCGCGGCGGCGACGGCTTCGGCCAGCGCGGCTGCGGCTGCGGCGCCATCGGCGTATTCACCGTTGAAGGCCGCGGTGATCACGTCATAGGTCGCGTTCTTCACCGCGGCTGGAGCTGCGTGCCCATGCGCCATCGAGCCAAAAAGCGTGCCTGCAGTCGAGGCCTCGGCAAGGTCGGCCATGCCCTTTTTGCCGCAATCGTCGAAGGCCTCGTTCGACACATCCGTCCGCGCCGGGACCGAGCCCTTCACCACGTTGAACGCCGACTGGAACACCGGGTCCATGATCGCCTTGGCCATCGCGACCTGGGCTTCCTGAGCCGCCGGGTCCGCCTGATTGAACATTGCGAACTGGTCGGAGTTGAAGGTCACCGACCCTTGGGTGCCGGGGAAGCGGATGCAGACGAAGTCGGTGCCGGGAACTTTGCCGGCCTTCAGGAACTCACCCTTGGCCCAGTCGCCCATCATCTGCATGCCCGCTTCGCCGTTGATCACCATGGCCGAGGCGAGGTTCCAGTCGCGGCCCGAGAAGTTGTCATCGACGTAAGAGCGCAGCTTGATCAGGTGGTCGAAGGCCATCGCCATCTCCGGCCCGCCCAGGGCGGCGGGGTCAAGGTCGATGAAGGCCTTCTGGTAAAGGTCGCCGCCCATGCCCAGGACGATCCCGTCGAAGACGGTGGCTTCCTGCCAGGGCTGGCCGCCGTGGGCCAGCGGGGTGATCCCGGCCTCTTTCATCTTGTCGAGGACGGCCACCAGCTCGTCCCAGGTCTTCGGCTCGCCAAGGCCAGTGGCGTCAAGCGCGGCCTTGTTGATCCAGACCCAGTTCGTCGAGTGCACGTTGACCGGGGCCGCGACCCACTTGCCGTCCGCGGTCGAGAACTTCTGCAGGGCGGCGGGGACGACCTTGTCCCAACCCTCGGCCTGTGCGGTGGCGGTCAGGTCGGCGAGGGCACCCTCACCAGCCCAGTCGAGGATGTCGAAGCCCAGCATCTGCACGGCGGTAGGCGCATCGCCTGCCGTGACGCGGGCGCGAAGGGCGGTCATCGCGGCCTCGCCACCGCCGCCTGCGACGGGCATGTCGACCCAGCCGGTTCCGGCTTTGCCAAGGTTGTCCTTGAGGACGTTGAGGGCAGCGGCTTCACCGCCGGAGGTCCACCAGTGCAGGACTTCGACGTCCTCGGCAAAGGTGACGCCAGTGGTCATCACAAGGGCCGCGGCTGCGGTCAGGGTTCTTCCGAAAAGGCGCATGGTTTCCTCCCGTATTGCGCTTCGTTTCCCGCCGTTCAGCGGGGTCTTACCCAAGGTGCCCGCGTGCGGCCGATCCGCATGACGAGCGACTTGATTTCCATGAATTCATCCAGGCCCTGGCGGCCGATCTCGCGCCCCAGGCCCGATTGCTTGACGCCGCCGAAGGTGACTTCGGGGAAGCCGTCCATCCAGGTGTTGGTCCAGACCGTGCCCGCCTGTGCGGCGCGGGCGAAGGTCAGGCAGGTATGGATATTCTCGCTCCACACGCCAGCCGACAGGCCGTAGTCAGCGTCGTTGACGAGGTGCAGGGCCTCTTCGAGGGTGCGGAAGGTGAGGACGGTCAGCACCGGGCCGAAGACCTCTTCCCGGGCGATGGCCATGTCGGGGGTGACGTTGGTCACGATGGTCGGCTCGTAGAATTGCGGCGTGAGGCCGGGGACGTCCAAGGGCTTGCCGCCCAATGCGACCGTGGCCCCAGCCTTGACTGCGGCGGTGACATAGGCGTCGATCTTGGCGCCATGCTCGCGGCTGACGATGGCACCGACCTGAGTGGCGGGGTCGAGGGGGTCGCCGAAAGCGACTTGGCGGGAGAGCGCGACGACTCGGGCGGTGAAGGCTTCGGCGATGTCCTCGTGGACGATGATCCGGCTGCCAGAATTGCAGCACTGACCGACGTTGAAGTACACGCCGAAGGTGACGGCATCGGCGGCGGCCTCAAGGTCGGCGTCGGGGAAGATCACCTGCGGGTTCTTGCCGCCAAGTTCGAGGGCGACTTTCTTCAGGGTGGTGCTTGCGGCGGCGGCGATGCCCCGGCCAACGGCGGTGGAGCCTGTGAAGGTGACCATGTCGACCTTCGGGTGGCTGGCGAGGGTCGCGCCGACGGGTTGGCCGTAGCCGAGGACGATGTTCACTACGCCATTGGGGAGGCCCGCTTCTTGCAGGAGTTCGCCGAGGATGACGGTGGTCGACGGGGTTAGTTCCGATGGTTTGACGACGCAGGTGCAGCCAGCGGCCAGCGCGAAGGGGAGCTTCTGGGACAGGATCCAGAAGGGGAAGTTCCAGGGCGTGATGATGCTGACGACGCCGATGGGTTCCTTCAGGACCACGGCGAGCATGTCGGACCCAAGCGAGTTGTGGCTGTCGCCGTGCAGCGTCCGGGCCAGCGACGCGGCATAGCGCCAGAGGTCGGCGGCCCCGCTGATCTCACCGCGCGATTGGGTGATCGGTTTGCCGGATTCCAGGGTTTCCAGCAGGGCCATGCGGTCTGTGTTGGCCTCGATCAGGTCGGCGACTTTCAGAAGGACGGCGGCGCGGGCTTTGCCGGAGAGTTGGCTCCAGCGCCCGTCATCGAAGGCTTTGCGGGCAGCGGCGATGGCGGCCTCGGCGTCTTGGATCGTTCCAATTTCCGAACGTGAAACGACGGTGCCGTGGGAAGGGGAGAGGCGCTCCGACCAGGAGACCCCGTCCCGGGCTTGACCCGGGACCTCGTGGGTTGCGGTGGAGGTCCCGGGGCGAGCCCGGGACGGGGTAAACTCCCCATCGATGAGGTGCAGGTTCTGCCGAACTTCGGGAAGCGTCGCGTTCGTGGCGGGGATCACGGTCAGGTCCAACATTCAGGTCCCCGGGAATTCTGGTTTGCGTTTCTGTTGGAAGGCGGCGACGCCCTCCTCGCGGTCTTCGCTGGCGGCGATGGCGGCAGAGCCGAGGGCCTCGATCAGGGCGGCCTGGTCCTCGCCCCTGCCGGCGTGGATCATCGCCTTGGTGATTTCCGTGGCGCGGGGGGAGAGGGTGGCGGCTTTTTCGGCGATGGCTTGGGCGGCGGCGCGGGGGTCTTCGGCGATTTCGGCGACGAAGCCGCACTGGAGAAGGCGGTCGGCGGGGATACGGCGGCCGAAGAGGGCCATTTCCTTGAGGATGCCTTCCGGGATGAGGCGCGCGAGACGTTGGCTGCCGGACCAGCCGGGGACGATGCCAACGCCAGCCTCGGGCAGGGCGATGGTGGCTTTCGGGGTGATCACTCGGATATCGCAGGCGGCAGCGAGTTCGAGGCCGCCGCCGAAGGCATGGCCGTTCAGGGCGGCAATGGTGGGTTTGGAGAGGCGCGCGAGGCGGTCGAAGATGCGGTGGCCGCCGCGCACCCAAGAGCGGGCGAAGTCGGCGGGGGACAGGCCGCCCCAGGCGTTGATGTCGGCGCCGGAGCAGAAGGCTTTCTCGCCCTCGCCGGTGAGGATCACGGCGCGGAGGGCGGGGTCGGCTTCGACTGTTTCCAGATGGCTGGCGAGTTGGGCCAGCATGTCCACGGTGAAGCAGTTGAGCTTGGCCGGGTTGTCGAGGGTCAGGGTGGCGACGGGACCTGCGATGTGAAGGCGGACGGTCATGGTTGCCACCCCATCGGGCCTTCCGTCAGGAGCGACAGCGGCATGGTGGTGGCGTTCTCGGCGATGGTGACGCGGCCTTGGGAGGCCGCGATGATGTCGCGGGCGGGGTCGATGCCGGGCATGATCTCGGTGGCAATCAAGCCCCGGTCGGTGGATCGGATCACGCAGCGTTCGGTGATGTAGAGGACCTCTTGCCCCGTGGCGCGGGCGCGGGAGCCGGAGAAGGTGACGTGTTCGACGCGGTCGACCATCTTGCAGAACTTGCCGGGGGTGGTGACGGTCAGGCCGGTGGGCGAGAGGGCGACCCCTGCCCCGGCCTCGAACCAACCCGAGAAGACGATCTTGCCGGCGTGGGCGGTGATGTCGACGAAGCCGCCACAGCCTGCGGTGAGGTATGGCTTCTTGCCGAGTTTGGAGACGTTGACGTTGCCGTCGGTGTCGATCTCCATGAAGGACAGAAACGACATGTCGAAGCCGCCGCCCTGGAAGTAGATGAATTGCTGCGGTGAGGGCATGTAGCCCCAGGCGTTCGAGGCGCAGCCGAAGGCGAAGCCGGTCAGGGGCATGCCGCCCACGGCACCCTGTTCGATGGCCCAGGTGACGGCCTCGGGGTGGCCTTCTTCGAGGAGGATGCGGGGGACCATCGCGCTGATGCCGAAGCCGAGGTTTGCCGTCATCCCGCCGCGAAGCTCCATCGCGGCGCGGCGGGCGATGACTTTTTCGATGCCCTGCTCGGCGAGGGTGAAGGACGACCACGGGCGCATGATCTGGCCCGAGATGGCGGGGTCGTAGGGCGTCTCGGTGGTCTGGCGCTGGTCGGGGTCGAGGACGATCAGGTCGACCAGATGGCCGGGGACGCGCACGTCGTGGGGGCGGAGGCTGCCTTTGGCGGTGAGACGCGAGACCTGGGCGATGACGAGTCCCCGGTTGTTCCGGGCAGCGATGGCCTGCTCCAGCCCGCCCAGATAGGCGCCCTCGTGTTCGTAGGTAAGGTTGCCGTTCTCGTCCGCCGTCGTCGCGCGCAGGATGCAGACATCGGGCTGGATGTTGGGGAAGTGGAGCCAGGTCTCGCTGCCGAACTCCACCCGGCGCACGATGGGCGCGGCGGCCCCCCGCGCGTTCATCGCGCAGCCCTCGCGGATCGGGTCGGCGAAGGTGTCCATCCCGACCTTGGTCAAGACGCCCGGACGGCGTGCCGCAGCCTCGCGGTGCATGTCGAAAAGGATGCCCGAGGGGACGTTGTAGGCGGCAACGCGGTCCTCGACGATCATCCGCCAAATTTCCGGCATCGGCAGGTTCGACGAGCCCGAGGGGTAGGACCCCGCCAGCACCCGCGCGAGAAGTCCGTCCTGCGCGATCCAGTCCATCCCCTTGACGCCGTACATGTCGCCCGCCGCGATGGGATGCAGGGTGGTGATCGCGCGCGGGTGGCCTTCGCTGCGGAAGCGGTCACCCAGGGCCTTCAGGACCAGGTCGGGGCAGCCGAGGGCCGAGGAGGACGAGACGGTGACGACCGCCCCATCGCCGATGCGGGCGACGGCTTCGGCGGGGGTAACAAGCTTGGTCATGCGGGCACCTTCACGAGCTGGCGTTGGCCGGTGCGCGCAGCTTCGCGCACGGCCAGCGCCACGGCAAGCGAGGCAATTCCGTCCTCGCCGGACGCTGCCGGGGCGCCCTGCCCCGCAACGGCGGCCAGAAAATCGGCAACTCCCTGGGCATAAAGGTTGTGCGTGGAGTAGGGCACCACTTCGCGGCCCGCTGCCGTCACCAGCTCGATCTCGCCAACCGGTTGTTGGGTCATCACGCCCCGCGCAAATATCGAGCCCTTGTCCCCGTGCACCTCAAGCCCCGACCCCGCGAAGGGGTGGGTAAAGCTTTCGTGGCTTTGCACCATCGCGCCCGAGGGCATCGTCCAGATCGACATCGCCGAGTCCTCGACCCCCTGCCCCATGCCGCTGGTGCCCATCTGGGCCACCACGGCCACCGGGTCCTCGCCCAACAGGAAGCGCGCGACGTCGGCGTCGTGGACCGTGATGTCCGGGATCACCCCGCCACCGGCAGAGGCGTCGTTGATCCGCCAGCCCTGCAGGTTCGGCGGAAGGTGGACGGCGTGGAACAGGCGCAGCGACAGCACGCGGCCGATGCGGCCCCCCCGGATCAGGTCACGGATCGCCCGGTGGCTGCCCGAGCAACGCAGATGGTGGTTGGTGGCAAAGACCACGCCCGCCACATGGGCCGCCCGGATCATCCCGGCCGCCTCGGCCACCGTCAACGCCAGGGGCTTTTCGCACAGGACATGCTTGCCAGCCGCTATGGCTGCCAGCGCCTGCGCGTGATGCTTTTCGTTGGTCGACGAGATGTAGACCGCGCCGATCGACGCATCGTCCAGAATCAGCGCAAGTTGATCACCTGCGGCGGGAATGGCGTGGCTGGCGGCAAAGTCATCTGCCCTGGCGCGGGTGGTGCTGACCACGGCCGCAATCTTGCCCCCGGTGGCGCGGATGGCTCCGATCATGTGCTGCGCGGCAATGGTGCTTGCCCCGACCAACCCCCAGCGCATGATTCCCTCCCCTTATTTGGATCGTTCCAAACATGTACTGGAACGATCCAAGACACGTCAAGCAACTTTTTCGGACCCCTGACATTCGTCGTGGGCACAGCTATGCTTTGCCAGCACCCTTCAGAAAGCCTTCGTCATGCCCGCACCTGCCAACCGTCTGAAACACCGTCTTGCGGCCGGAGAGACCCTTTATGGCTGCTGGCTTGGCATGGCTGATCCCTATGCCGCCGAGATGGCCGCGACCTGCGGTTTCGACTGGCTTTTGATCGACGGGGAACATGCGCCGAACGACCTGCGCTCGACGATGGCGCAGCTTGCGGTGATTGAGCCTTCGTCCAGCCTGCCCGTCGTGCGGCTGCGCGATGATGATCCGGCGCGGATCAAGCAGGCGCTGGACGCGGGCGCGCAGAGCCTGCTGATCCCGATGATCGAAAGCGCCGATCAGGCACGGCGCGCGCTGGCCGCGACCCGCTATCCGCCGCAGGGCATCCGCGGGGTCGGGTCGTCGCTGGCTCGCGCGTCGCGGTTTTCCGCGGTGCCGGACTATCTGGCCACGGCCAACGCCCAGATCTGCCTCCTCTTGCAGATCGAAAGCCGGGCGGGGTTGGCGGCGCTGGACGAGATCCTGGCCATTTCGGGCATCGACTGCGTCTTCATCGGCCCCGCCGACCTTGCCGCCGACATGGGGCATCTGGGCAATGCGGCCCACCCCGAAGTGCGCGCCGCTGTGATGGACGCGCTGGCCCGCATCGCCGCATCGGGCAAGGCGGCCGGAGTCCTGTCGACCGAAGACGACTTCCTTGCGGACTGCAAGGCCGCAGGGGCGCGGTTCGTCGGGGTCGGGATCGACGTGCTGGCCTATGTCGATGCGCTGCGGGCACGGGCGCGGCAATTCGTGGGCCGGTGACGCTCATCGTGCCCCGGC